>NZ_CP106759.1:337500-957500 GCF_025642255.1 Stenotrophomonas maltophilia | reverse complement strand
GTGATCTGCCCGCCCTGCTGGCGGCCCTGCAGCCGCTGCCGCATCGTGAGTACTCCATCGCTTCGGTGATGGACGATGGTGCGGTGGAACTGCTGGTGCGCCGGCAGCTGCGTGCCGATGGCACGCCCGGCATCGGCAGTGCCTGGCTGTGCGACCACGCCGTCATCGGCGAGCCGGTACAACTGCGCCTGCGCCGCAACGACAACTTCCACGGTGCCGCCGTTGCGGCGCCGCTGCTGCTGATCGGCAATGGCACGGGCATCGCCGGCCTGCGTGCACACCTGCATGAGCGCGCGGCCGTCGGCGCGCACCGCACCTGGCTGCTGTTCGGCGAGCGCTCGGCCGCGCACGACTTCCATTTCGGTGACGAACTGCGGGCGATGCTGGCGGCCGGCACGCTGCAGCGTCTGGATACGGTGTTCAGCCGTGACGGCGGCAGCCACCGCTACGTGCAGGACCGCCTGCTGGCGGAGGCGGCAACGCTGCGGCAATGGGTCGATGAAGGTGCCACGATCCTGGTCTGCGGCAGCCTGCAGGGCATGGCGCCAGCCGTGGATGCGGTCATCGAGCAGGTGCTGGGTACCGACGGCAAGGAGGCACTGCTGCTGGCCGGCCGTTACCGCCGTGATGTGTATTAGCCCAGGCAGCGCCCAGCGCATGCGCGGATGATGCCCATCGGCGCATGCGAATCATCAGTCCGCGGCGCTCACCCGTATCGCCAGCAGCTCGCCACTGCCCTGCAGCGCATGCCGCTGGCGCTCGCCGGCCGCCAGCCATGCAGTGTCGCCTGCCTGCATCGGCGGCAAGCCACTGTCCTCGGCAAAGCCGGCCTCACCCGCCAGCAGGTGCAGCGCCCAGGCCACGCCTGGCTCGCAGAAGAAGAACATCGACCCCACCAGCGGCCGGTGCAGCAGCTCGGCGTGCAACTGCCCGCGCTTCCACATCAGGTTGAAATCATGGGTGGTGCCATCGACCAGTTCGCCGTGCAGTGCCTCCTCGCCGGCAAAGCGCACGCGACCATGCGGCGGCAGCACCTCCGCCACCCGGCCATCGGCGAAGCGCAGGCGCACACCGTTGCCCTGCAGCAGTACCAGTTCGCGCTCCACGCCCGGAAATGCGGAGAACGCGGCATCCTGCTCGATCTCCGCCACGGACAGGCGCAGGGCCCAGTCGTCCCCGTGCGCCGGCAGCCGCAGGATTTCGCGGGTCCAGCCCAGGCCATTGCGCCAGCGTTCGCGGCGGTAATCCAGGCGGGCAATCACCTGGCTCGGAGTCTTCAGCAGCGCATCGATATCCATGCCTGCATTGCACCACGCCACGTGCAATCGCGCATCAGCGCGTGGCGACCGTACCCTGCGCGCCGCACTGGCCACCCAGCAGCTGCGAATGCTTCAGCCAGTCCTGGTCGGGGTAATAGGCGAACACCATCGTGCCACCACGCAACGCGTCGATCAGCGGCCTGGCCACCGACAGCCGCACCGCCGGACACCCCAGGCTGCGGCCCAGCCGACCCTGCAGCTGGGCGGTCGCCGGATTCACGTAGGGGGCGCCATGGATGACGATCGCACGCTCGCGCGCGCGGTCGTTGAAGCCCGGTTCCAGCCCGGCCAGCCGCAATGAGTAGCCGTTGCCGCCCATGTAGGTTTCCTGCGCGGTGAACACACCGAGGCTGGACATGTAACTGCCGTCGCGATTGGAAAAATGCTCGGTCCGGTTCTCACCACTGTTGCGGCCGTGCGCCACCCATTCCTCGAACAACAGCCGCTGGTGCGCCAGGTCGAACACCCACAGGCGCGGCTCGGTGGAGGGCCGCGAATAGTCGATCACGCTCAGGCGTTCGCCGCTGATGCCCAGCTCCGGTCGCAACAGGGCGCAGCGCATGGCCTGCGCCGCCAGCTGCAGCACATGGCGATCGGCCTTCGGCGCGGTACGTGCCAGCAGGGCGGCCAGATCCTCGGCACGGGTCGCGATGGCGGGCGTCTGCGCCAACGCGGGTGCGCTGGCCGAGGTTGCAAGCAGGCCAAGCGTGGCCAGCCGGCACAGGCGGGATGCGGTCATGGACGGGACACAGGACTCAGTTGCCTGTGAGAGTGGACCCTGCCGGCTCGGATTCCAAGACCGGCTGCAGGCCGGATTCAGCCGGGCTTGGGCGCACGGCGGGCAGCGAGGTCACCAGCAGCGTCGTGCCCGGCACCAGCACCTGGTACAGCTGCCGGGCGAAATCGGCCGGCAGCGCCAATGGCAGCGACGGCGTGGCCAACAGGTCCGGGGTCGCCTGCGCACGGTCCTGGCCCAGCAACGGATAGGCCGTCCATTGATGCAAGCGCTGCTTCGCATCGAGCGGGCTGGGAACATCGCTGTAGCCCTGCCCCATCACGAACAGCGTGGTGCCCTGGAAGGCTGGCAGCGCGTCGGCTTTGAGCGGCGATTCGCCAATCATCACGCCGTCGCGCAGGACGTACAGCCGCTGGTCGTGCAGGCTGACCAGGATGCCGACCTGCCCGGCCGGCGCCGCGCTGTCGTTCCACCAGGCCGCCGCCACACTGCCGTCGCCGGTCTCGGGCAGGGCCTCGCCGCGCGCGTTGACCGGCGCCAGTACGGCGGGATAGGCCAACGTCATCGGCGCGCTCTTGGCATCGGCCACCACTACCGTATCGCCGCGCCGGGTCTCGCTGAACAGCTTCTGCGCGAATGCCTGCGGCAGCCGTACGCAGCCGTGCGAGGCCGGATGCCCCGGCAGGCTGCCGCCATGCAGGGCGATGCCGTCCCAGGTCAGCCGCTGCATGTACGGCATCGGTGCGCTGTTATAGAGGTTGGAGCGGTGGTCCTTGTCCTTCTGCAGGATCGTGAACACCCCGGTCGGCGTCTCGTGTCCCGCCTTGCCCGAACTGATCGTGGTCAGCCCGATGGCGATCCCGTTGCGATACACGTAGGCGCGCTGCTCGTCCAGACTGACGACCAGCACGATCGGGCCGGCCGGGGAAATCTCCGGATGCCAGAGGAATTCGCCCGGCTTGAGATCAGTAGGCCCGCGTTCGGCGGCCACCGGCCCGGACGGGTCGGTCGAGTGCGAAGACGGCGGCCCGGCCTGCACGGTCAGCGGCAGTGCCAGGACAAGGGAGAGCATCAGGGACGGACGGTGCAGACGCATCCAGCGGAGGTTCCATTCCATGCGAAGCGGTCACCGTACACCATCGCGCCGTAGCGAACGCGCCAAAAGAGAATGCCCGGCGACACAACCCTGTGTCGTACCGGGCAATCGTCACGTCCTTGTCGGCCTGCTGCCTCCCCCGCGCGTCCTGCGAAGTGGGGGTGGCGTTGCATCCTGCACGCGGCCGCGTCTGTCCTGCTTGTATCTCAGCCCCTTCCACAGGTCTGTGATGCCACCGTCCTGGTGATTGGTGCCGCATCCTGCGACGGTCGGTGAACACAGCCTCCCTGGCGGTGCCCGGTGGACCGGCCTCCTGCGGGTCCCGACGATTCCTGTTGTCAACGCCTTGGTACGGTCCGCACCGGTACCGATCCGGGTACCGGATCCGCGGGCAACAGCCTGTCGCCTACGGTGATCCGCTGTCGATTCCGTTCGACGATCACTGTCCCTATCCCCTTCACCTGCGTCAGATCCTCGACGCGCTTGAAGGGCCCGTGTCTGCGCCGGTGCTCGACGATCGCCGCAGCCTTCCTGGCTCCGACCATCGTCAATCCCTGCTGCAGCGCCTGGACATCGGCCCGGTTGATGTCGATCGGTTCGGCGGCATGCGCCCCTGCGATCCCCATTGCCAGTACCAGTGCCCTCAACACGACTAACCAAGGCACGACGTATAACTCCTTGTGGTTCTGGCCGCCCCGACCGGCAATCCCGTCGGTAGGAACAGTGTCCGTCACCACATACACACAGACTATCGGTTTCGTGGATTTCTAAAAGCCAGCCAAATACCCGACGTGATGTAGGAAAAACCCTACCCCCGGCGCAGGCGTAGAATGGCTGGATCAGCCATGCAACCGGAGTTTCAGATGGACAGCGCCAAGCTCGGCCAATTCGTGAATGACAAGTGGGACAGCGAAATCGTCCCGCAGTTGGTCGACTACATCCGCATTCCCAACAAGTCGCCGATGTTCGACGCCAATTGGGTGCAGAACGGCTACATGGAACAGGCGGTCACCCTGATGGAGACCTGGGCCAAGGCACAGGAGCTGCCGGGCCTGAAGGTCGAAGTGGTCCGCCTGGAAGGCCGTACCCCGCTGATTCTTCTGGAAATTCCCGCCACCGGCAGTGAAACCGGCGACGACACCATCCTGCTCTACGGGCACCTGGACAAGCAGCCGGAAATGACCGGCTGGGACGACGACCTGGGCCCGTGGACCCCGGTCCTGCGTGGCGACAAGCTCTATGGCCGCGGCGGCGCCGACGATGGCTACGCGATCTTCGGTTCGCTGGCCGCCGTGCTGGCCCTGCAGGCCCAGGGCCTGCCGCACGCGCGCTGCGTGGTCCTGATCGAAGCCTGTGAAGAGTCCGGCAGTTACGACCTGCCCGCCTACGTGGACCATCTGGCCGACCGCATCGGCAAGCCGTCGCTGGTGGTCTGCCTGGATTCGGGCTGCGCCAACTACGACCAGCTGTGGTGCACCACGTCGCTGCGCGGCCTCACCGGGGGCAACTTCACCGTCAAGGTGCTCAACGAAGGCGTGCATTCCGGCGATGCCTCCGGCGTGGTGCCGTCCAGCTTCCGCCTGCTGCGCCAGCTGCTGTCGCGCATCGAGGACCAGGACACCGGCCGCATCCTGATCGACGGCATGAACGTGGAAATCCCGGCCGAGCGCCAGGAACAGGCCAAGCGTGCCGCCGAAGTGGTCGATACGGCCATCTTCGAGAAGTTCCCGCTGGTCGATGGCCTGCGCCCGATGAACGAAGACCTCACCGAGCTGGTGCTCAACCGCACCTGGCGCCCGGCGTTGTCGGTCACCGGAATCGGCGGCATGCCGCCGCTGGAATCGGCCGGCAACGTGCTGCGCCCGCAGACCTCGGTGAAGCTGTCGCTGCGCCTGCCGCCCACCGCCGATGGCAAGACCTGCGGCGAGCTGCTGAAAGAAGCGCTGCTGCGCGATCCTCCGAACGGCGCGCAGGTCACCCTGGATCTGGAAAAGGCCTCCACCGGCTGGAATGCCCCGGCCATGGCGCCGTGGCTGACCAAGGCCATCGACGAAGCCAGCCAGACCTTCTTCGGCAAGCCGGCGATGTACATGGGCGAAGGCGGCTCGATTCCGTTCATGGGCATGCTGGGCGAGAAGTTCCCCGGTGCCCAGTTCATGATCACCGGCGTGCTTGGCCCGCACTCGAACGCGCATGGCCCGAACGAGTTCCTGCACATTCCGATGGGCAAGAAGGTCACCGCCTGCGTGTCCAAGGTGATCAGCGAGCACTACGCCGCCAGCCTGCGTGGCGAGACCAGTGGTTCGCCGGTGGCCGCCGACAGCGGCACGCGCCATGGCGACCACGGCTGCTGCTGATCCGGCACACCGTGACGGACGCAGCCCGGCCTTGCTAGGCTGCGTTCTTCTCAAGCGGAACGCACACGCATGAATGGTCTGTTCGGCAGCAGCAGCTGGCTGTACATCCTGCTGGTCGGCTTCTTCGTCGGCCTGCTCGGGCGCTTCGTCATGCCGGGCAACAACCGCATGGGCTGCCTGCTGACCATCGTGCTGGGCATCCTCGGTGCCCTGCTGGCCGGCTGGTTTGGTCAGTACATGGGCTGGTACGCCCCAGGCGAACCGGCTGGATTCCTCGGTGCCGTGGTCGGCGCGGTGGCCGTGCTGGCGATCCTGCGCCTGTTCAGCGGTCGCCGCTGAAACGGCCCCACCTTTCCCTCCTGTCCCCGACGTCGGCGCGCCCCGCGCGCCCGGATATGCCCGCATGACCGAACCCGCCTCCGATCCCCAGCGCAGCGCGCAGCGACTGCAGTGGGCCCGTATCCAGCTTGGCGATGCACAGGCCGTGGTTGAACGTGCGTCGGTCGATGCGGGCATGCGCAGCTACTGGCGCGTCACCGGTACACGCGGCAGCCACATCGTGATGGATGCTCCGCCGGGACTGGAAGACCCCCGCCCCTGGCTGCGCATGCGCGGCCTGCTGCACGACCATGGCCTGCGTGTGCCGGCCCTGCTTGCGCAGGATCTGGACGCCGGCTTCCTGCTGCTGGAGGATCTCGGCGGTCCGACCCTGGCGAGAATCCTCGACGAGCGCAACGCCGACGAATGGTTCGGCCGCGCCATCGATCAGCTGCTGCGCCTGCAGGCGATCCCGGTGCCGGCCGACTTCGGCCAGTTCGGCGAAGCCCTGCTGCAGCGTGATGCCGGCCTGTTCGACGAATGGTTCCTGCAGCGCCATCTCAACCTGCAGCTGGACTGCGGCGAGGTCGAGGGCCTGCAGCTGGTCCATCGCCGGTTGATGGACAACGCACTGGGCCAGGCGCAGCTGATGACCCACCGCGACTACATGCCGCGCAATCTGATGCCCGTTGCCGACGGTCCGGCCGTGCTGGATTTCCAGGATCTGGTGCGGGGCCCGATCGCCTACGATGCCGTGAGCCTGTTCAAGGACGCGTTCCTGAGCTGGCCGCTGCAGCGTGTGGACGAGTGGCTCGCGCAGTACCACGCGCGCGCGCACGCTGCGGGCCTGCCGGTGCCCGACCGTGCGACCTTCCTGCGTGACGCGGACTGGATGGGCATCCAGCGCCACGTGAAGATCCTGGGCCTGTTCTGCCGCCTGCGTTATCGGGACAACAAGGGTCATTACCTGGACGATGCGCCGCGCTTCATCACCTATCTGGACGAAGTACTGCCGCGCTACCGCGAGCTGACCCCCCTGCGGCAGCTGCTGGACACACGCATCAAGCCGGCGCTGGCCGAGCTCGGCGCACCGATGCGCATGGCCCGATGAAGGCGCTGATCTTCGCCGCCGGTCTGGGCGAGCGTATGCGCCCGCTGACCCTGCACACACCCAAGCCGCTGCTCGCAGTGGCCGGCAAGCCGCTGATCGTCTGGCACCTGGAGCGCCTGGCCGCCTGCGGCGTGCGCGATATCGTGGTCAATACCGCGTGGCTGGCGGAACAATTCCCGGCGATGCTCGGCGATGGCAGCCGATGGGGTGTGCGCCTGCACTTCATGCATGAAGGCGATACCCCGCTGGAGACCGGCGGAGGCATTCTCAATGCTCTGCCGGCACTGGGTGAGGATCCGTTCCTGGTGGTCAACGGCGACATCTGGACCGATTTCGATTTCGCCACACTACCGCGCGAGCCGCGGGGCCAGGCGCATCTGGTGCTGGTCGACAACCCCACGCAGCATCCGCACGGTGATTACCGGCTGGACACACAGGGCCTGCTGCACCATGACCGCGAAGGACCGTGCCTGACCTATGCCGGCATCGGCGTGTACCGCCCTTCAATCGTGGCCGACTGGCGCACGGTGATTGGTGATGCGCCGGGCAGCGAGCGGCTGCCGCCGAAGTTCTCGGTGGTGCCACTGCAGAAGCACTTCATGGCGCAGGGGTTGATGACGGGGCAGCACCATCGCGGGCGCTGGACCGACGTCGGCACGGTGGATCGCCTGCGCGCGCTGGATGTTGAGTTGGCCGCGAACGGCTGAGCCCCTCGTGGTTGGTCGCTCCAATCAAAGCCGTGCCTGGCCGGGCGGCTGACAGTTTCCGTGCGCGTCCAGCCACGGAAGAGAGTAAAGAAAAGCAGAAGCAGGTTGCTTCGCTCACGAAGCGAAAGCGCATCCACGCGTAGCGTGGCTCTACCGTGTCGACCAAGGTCGACACCCACCAACAGCAGTGCAGTACGCAATCCCGGCAGATTGCGGGAACCTGTCGAAGGCGGGGTGGCTCAGGTTGCGGGGGCGTGAGCGCCATGGATGGCGCGACCGAGGCTACATGGACGTACTTGCGCCGTCCCCCGCAACCTGAGCCACCCCGCCTCCCCTGAGGAAGCCAGCGTTTGACGTTGACGTTGCTCCGGCTTCGGCACTGGCTTCGGCGGGTGCAGGGCGGCAGCCCTGCAAAACAAACCCCAACCTCAGTAGCGAGGGCGGCCTTCTTCCAGCACCTGGCGCAGGAACGGCACGGTGATCCGACGCTTGGCCGCCAGCGATTCGCGGTCCAGCCAGTCCAGCAGCGTGATCAGCCCGCCCAGCTCGCGCCCGGTGTGCGACAGCAGCCACTCGATCGCGGCCTCGTCGATGGCCAGCCCCCGTCGCAGCGCGCGCTCGCGCAGCACCGCCGCGCGTCCTTCCTCGTCCAGCGGCTGCAGCAGCACCCGCACGCACTGGCCCAGCCGCGAGCGCAGGTCCGGCAGCACCAGTCCGAGTTCGCCCGGCGCCTTCTGCGCCGTGTAGAGCACGGTCACGCCGGCAGCGCGCGCACGGTTATGGAAATCGAACAGGGCAATCTCGTCCTCACGGTTGCCGGCAATCTCGTCCAGTCCGTCCAGCGCGACCAGCTCGCGCGCCTCCAGCCCCTCCAGCGCTGCCCGCACACGGCCGGCCGCACTGGCCAGCGGCACATAGGTCGGCAGCCGCCCGGCCTGCTCGGCGCTGGAACACATCGCCAGCGCCTGATGCGTCTTGCCCGTGCCTGCCGCGCCTTCCAGGTAGACCCAGTCGTGGCTGGCACCGACCGCGATCGCGCGCAGCTGCGCCAGCGCACCATCCGGTGCGCCGATGAAGGTCTCCAGGCGCTGGTCCCGCGGGTAGTGCAGGGCCAGCGGCAATTGCGGCACACCCATCACTTCAGGTCGGGGCCCTTGTCGTTCGTGTCGAGGATGATGTGGGGCGGCTCGACCACACCGTCAAGCACGATCGCCGATTTCTCACCCGCGTAAAGATCGCTCTGCCGATAGCGCTGGTGCGCATAGCGCAGCAGCACGTTGGACACGGCAGCCACCGGCAGCGCCAGCAGCATGCCGAGGAAGCCGAACAGCTGGCCGCCTGCCATCACCGCGAAGATCACCGCCACCGGATGCAGGCCGATCTTGTCGCCGACGATGCGCGGCGTCAGTACATAACTCTCCAGCAACTGGCCGACCGTGAACACCACGCCGACCAGTATCAGCAGTTTCAGGTCGAAGCCCTGCGCCTGCACCAGCGCGGCGATGATCGCCATCAGGATGCCGGTGGTCGCGCCCAGGTACGGAATGAAGCTGATCAGGCCCGCGATCATGCCGATCAGCAGCCCCAGCTTCAGCCCCACCAGCGACAGGCCGCCCGCATAGATCACGCCCAGCGCCAGCATCACCAGGAACTGGCCGCGGATGAAGGCGCCCAGCACCTCGTTGGATTCGCGCGCCAGCGCCGTGATGGTGCCGATGTGGTTGCGCGGAATGACCGAGGCGACCCGCTCCACCAGCTTGTCCCAGTCGCGCAGGAAGTAGAACGCCAGGATCGGCAGCAGCAGGATGTTGACCACCCAGGTCACCATCGTGAAGCCCGAGCGCGAGACATATCCCATGAAGGTCTTGGCGAAGCCGCCCGCCTGCTGCCAATGGCTGCGCACCCATTCGATCAGGCGATCCGGGTCCAGCCACTGCATCACCTCCAGGCCGGTCTTCTGCTCGAACCACGGAATGCCGGTCTGCATCAGCCAGGCCTGCGCCTGCGGCACGGCCGCCACCAGGGTGGTGATCTGCTTTTCGATCATCGGCACCAGCACCAGCAGCGCGGCGACGATCACCAGCACCATGGCCACGAACACCAGCACCACGCCGGTCATGCGCGAGCGCCCGGTGGCCTCGATGCGGTCCACCAGCGGATCACCCAGCCAGGCCAGCGCCAGCGCCAGCACGAACGGCGTCAGGATCGGCGCCAGCAGCCACACGATCCAGCCGATCAGGCCGGCAAGCAGGATGTATTTGACCCGGCGCAGGAACTGCGCGATTTCAGCTTCCGGCGTCAGGGTCATCGCAGTCGGTACTCGTTGCTGACCGGCGCCTGCACCGGCACGCCGGTGGTGTCATCGATCGGTGTCGGAAGGGCAGGCAGCGGGGCGTTCGGAACCAGCACGCCGCTGTCACCCAGCATGCGGTTGAAGCCGGCCAGGCCGGTGGTCATTTCCACGGTCAGCTCCAGCCGGCCCGCGCTGGCGTGCAGCGGAGTGACATTGCGCACCACCGGCACGTCGCGCAGGCCTGCGGCCAGTCGCAGGTAGTCATCGGCACTGTTGATGCCGGTGACCACCACCCGGTAGCTGCCCGCCTGGCCGGTGGCTACACCTGCCTTGGCATAACGCTTGACCAGCGCGTCGGCCGCCCCATCGGCGCCCGCGGCCATCGCGCGCATGGCGTTGGCGTCCTTGCTGGTCCATCTGTTCAGTTCACGGCCATCGTCGA
The DNA here is from genome assembly GCF_025642255.1 of Stenotrophomonas maltophilia. Classification (NCBI taxonomy): domain Bacteria; kingdom Pseudomonadati; phylum Pseudomonadota; class Gammaproteobacteria; order Lysobacterales; family Lysobacteraceae; genus Stenotrophomonas; species Stenotrophomonas maltophilia. Next base: position 947,121 of record NZ_CP106759.1, on the reverse strand, counting down.
CGAACACCCAGTCCGCCTGCCAGCCGCCATTGGCACGGTAGAGCTTGCCGATCAGCTGCATCGGCGGCGAGTAGCGCGAAGAGGCCCGGGCCACGGCGGCGCTGTCCTGGCGCCAGATGGCACCGGCCAGCGCCTGTTCGGCAGCGCCCCCACTGGGCAGGCCCAGCTTGTAGCCGCGCTCGATGGCGCGGTTCAGCAGCGGGCGCGCGGCATTGGCCTGCTGCACGCTGACCAGGCGCGGGCCGCTGCCGTCATCGACGGCCAGCCACAGCACCGGCTTCGGTCGGGGCTGCGGCCACAGCGGCAGGCCCAGCGCGGCGACCAGCGAATCGACGTCATCCTCGCGGAAACGGGCCACCAGCAGGGTGCGGAAACTGGGCGCACCGCTGGCGCTGACGCTCTGGTCCTGCTTGTAGTCGTAGCTGGCCACGTAATCCTTGGCATTGCGCAGGGCCTGCACCACGCCGGGCCGGGACATCACGCTGCGGTCGCCCGACAGCTTGCCCAGCACTACGCTCAGGGCGCGTGCCAGCCCGCCATTGCGGTCGGCCTCGGCCTGGCTGTTGACCGGCACTTCGGCCTCGTAGGCCCCACTGGCGGTGGCGACATCCCCCTCGGTGCGCAGGCCGCTCTGGGCCATCGTGGCCACCGGCAGGCTCAACGCAAGAAGCAGGGTGAGAATCAGGCTGCGGCGCATCAGGACATCCATTGGCTCGACGTATCCGGGGGGAATTGTTGCCCGAATACGGCCTGTGCGCCAATGCGGCCTGTTAAAATCGCCCGTTCAACCCCTGCCAGCGCCGACGCCCGTGACCAACACCCCGTCTTCCGCCCCCTCCCCCCTCACCTACCGTGACGCGGGCGTCGACATCGACGCCGGCAACGAGCTGGTCGAGCGGATCAAGCCCCTGGTCAAGCGCAGCTTCCGTCCGGAAGTGATGGGCGGCCTGGGCGGTTTCGGCGCCCTGTTCGACCTGTCCAACAAGTACCGCGAACCGGTGCTGGTGTCGGGTACCGACGGTGTCGGCACCAAGCTGAAGCTGGCCCACCAGCTGAACCGCCACGATACGATCGGCATCGATCTGGTCGCGATGTGCGTGAACGACGTGCTGGTGCAGGGCGCCGAGCCGCTGTTCTTCCTGGACTACTTCGCCACCGGCAAGCTGGACGTGGATACCGCCGCGGCGGTCGTGGGCGGCATCGCCAACGGCTGCACCGAGGCCGGCTGCGCACTGATCGGCGGCGAGACCGCTGAAATGCCCGACATGTATGCCCCGGGCGAGTACGATCTGGCCGGCTTCACCGTGGCCGCGGTGGAAAAGAGCGAACTGAAGGATGGCGCCAGCGTGGCGGCCGGCGATGTGCTGATCGGCATCGCCTCGTCCGGCCCGCACTCCAACGGCTACTCGCTGGTCCGCCGCATCTACGACCGCGCCGGGCGTCCGGCCGATCTTGAGCTGGAAGGCGGCGTGAAGCTGGTCGACGCGCTGATGGCACCGACCCGGTTGTACGTCAAGCCGATCCTGTCGCTGCTGAAGTCGCACGGCGATGCCATCCATGGCATGGCCCACATCACCGGTGGCGGACTGACCGAGAACATCATCCGGGTGGTCCCGGACGGCCTCGGCCTGGACATCCAGGCGGCCTCGTGGACGCTGCCGCCGGTGTTCCAGTGGCTGCAGAAGGAAGGCGCGGTCGCCGACAGCGAAATGTGGCGCACCTTCAACTGCGGCATCGGCTTCGTGCTGATCGTCGCGCCGGACCAGGTCGAGGCGGTGTCCGCCGCGGTCACGGCCCAGGGCCTGGATCACTGGACCATCGGCCAGGTCGTCACCACCGAAGGCGCCGAGCGCGTCCGCATCGCCTGACCCCTGCAGAGGAGCCCGCATGGACGCAATGCCCCCATCCCCCTCGAACCCGGTGCCGCCGCCGCTGCTGACGGCACCCGTATTCGGCCCGCAGGACGCCAGCCATCTGCGGGCGCTGTCCATCGGCCACTACGTGGTTGGTGCGCTCATCGCACTGTTCTCGCTGATCTTCATCATCCACATCGTGCTGGGCGTGAGCGCCCTGACCGGGGCATTGCCGCTGAGCTCGGAGGGGCAGCCCTCATCGCCCGCCGAGCAGCGGATGTTCGGCTGGATGTTCACCATCATCGGCAGCGTGATCGTGGTGGGCGGCGTCACCCTGGGCGCCTTCGTCGCCTACGCCGGGCGCTGCCTGGCGCAGCGCCGCCGTTACGTGCTGTGCCTGGTGGTCGCGGGCCTGTCCTGCCTGTTCACCCCGGTGGGCACGGTGCTGGGGGTGTTCACCCTGATCGCCCTGCTACGCCCCCAGGTGAAAGCCGTGTTCGACACTCCGTCGGCAAGCATTTGAGCCGCCTGGGTTGCCGGTAATGAACGCACCCCGCCGCATCGCCGTGCTCGCCTCCGGGCGCGGCAGCAACCTGCAGGCCATCCTGGATGCCATCGCGTCGGGCCGCCTGCCGGCCGACGTGGTGGGCGTGTTCTCCGACCGCCCCGATGCCGCGGCCCTGCAGCGGGTCGATCCTTCCCGGCGCTGGGCGCATGCACCGAAGGAATTCAGCGATCGTGCCGCCTACGAGCTGGCGCTGGGCGACGCGGTTGCCGCCTCCGCTCCGGACTGGATCGTCTGCGCCGGCTACATGCGCATTCTCGGCGCTGGCTTCGTGCAGCGCTTCAACGGTCGCCTGGTCAACATCCACCCGTCGCTGCTGCCGCTGTACAAGGGCCTGCATACGCACGCCCGGGCGCTGGAAGCCGGCGATGCCGAGCATGGCGCAAGCGTGCATCTGGTGGTGCCGGAGCTCGACGCGGGTACGGTGCTTGCGCAGGCGCGCGTGCCGGTGCTGGCGGGCGACGACGCACAGAGCCTTGCCGAGCGCGTGCTGGCAGTGGAACACCCGCTGCTGATCGCCAGCCTGCAGCTGCTGTGCGATGGCCGGCTGGCTGAACGGGAGGGACAGGCGATCTTCGACGGTCACCCCCTGTTTAGGCCGCTGGCCCTAGATTCCGCCGGAAACCTGAACCGATAACGTTCTGCACACGCCCCGCTGACTGCGGGGCTGGCATCCTGCCCCACTCCTGCGGCCCCTGTCCCCCATGAAGACCACGACGCTGCTGTGCACGCCCCTGCTGTTGTCGCTTGCCGTGTTGCCTGGCGTCGGCTGGGGCCAGGCACAGCCCTCTGCCGACCCGGCAGCTCCGTCGCAGGCCCCAGCCGCACCGGCCGTGCCCATGCTGCCCGCGCTGGCCTGGGAACCGCCGCCGCTGCAACCGTTCACCGCTACCTACCAGGCCTTCTACAAGGGCAAGGAAGCCGGCGATGCCACCATGCAGGTCACCCATACCGGCGGCAACCAGTGGCGGGTGGACATGCAGGTGGTGGGCCGCCGCGGCTTTGCCAGCGTGCTCGGCCTGAACATCGAGCAGAGCACGGTGTTCGAGGAGCGCGGCGGCGTCTATGCGCCGCTGAGCCAGAGCACGGTGCGCAAGGGCCTGTTCCTGGGCAAGAAGGCCGTCGGCACCTATAACTGGCAGGCCGGCACCGCGCAGTGGACCGGCGATGTGAAAAAGGATCGCGCGCAGCCCATTCCGCTGCAGGCCGGCGATCAGAGCGCCCTGCTGATCAACCTGGCGATCATGCGTGATGCCCGCCCGGGCGTGGCCATGCACTACCGCTACGTCGACATGGGCAAGGTGCGCCAGCACGACTACCAAGCCGCGCCGCAGACCGAGAACGTCGAGGTCGGCGACCTGTCCTACAACGCGCTGCGGGTATACCGCAGCAACGGCGGCAACAACGAAACCATTCTCTGGATCGCCAACGGTGTCCCCACCCCGGTGCGCATCCTGCAACGCGAAGATGGCGAAGACCGCGTCGATCTCCGCCTGATCGAATACCAAGGAGTCTGAGCATGAACACCCTCTCCCGCCCCCTGACGTGGATCGCCGCTGCCACCCTGTCGATGGCCAGCCTGCCGGCGATGGCCCTGGAGCCGTTCAAGGCCGACTATCTGGCCAGCTACATGGGCATGCAGGCCAACGGCACCATGACGCTGGCCAGTGAAGGCAGCAACAAGTGGCGCTACAGCCTGCAGGTGAAAAACCAGCTGGCCGACCTGAGCCAGAGCACCGTGTTCGAGGAAGTGCGCGGCCAGCTGCGTCCGCTCAGCAGCCAGGACCGCTCGGCGCTGCTGGTGAAGAAGCGCAACGTGCAGGCCAACTACAACTGGGCCAGCAACCAGGCCACCTGGACCGGCGACATCAAGCCGGACCGCGCCGGACCGATCGCCCTGAAGGCCGGCGACATGGATGCGCTGCTGATCAATCTGGCCATCGCCCGCGACCTGGCAGCCGGCAAGCCGTTGACCTACCGCATGGTCGACGAGGGCCGGATCAAGAACATGACCTACCGTGTGATCGGCAAGGAATCGATCACCGTGGGCGGCAAGAGCTACGAGGCGACCAAGGTGTCGCGTGCCGATGGCAACAAGGAGCTGATCGCCTGGATCGTGCCGGAGTTTCCGGTGCCGGCGCGCATGCTGCAGCGGGAAAGCGGCCGCGACGCGCTGGACCTGACCATCCGATCGATGAACTGAGTGCCGGGGTCGGATCCCATCCCCTCGGGGATGGGCTCTGACCCCGGGCCCCGCACAAGGAAAACGCCCGCTTGCGCGGGCGTTTTTCATTTCTTCTCTTCGGCCGGTTTGAACTCGGTGCGGCAGTCCACCCGGATCTGCTCACCGCTTCCGCGCCAGACGAAGGTGCGGCAATGGCGGTTGCCTTCCTGGCTGTCGTTCACCGACACGGCATAGAACGACTGGATGATCTCGTCACGCGATACCGTGCCGTCACCGTTCCAGTCCATGTCCTTCTGCTCGATGCCGCGGGTGATGGCGATATCGGCGTACCAGGCATACCCCAGCCACGCCAGCACGATCAGCACCAGCGCCAGCAGCGCCTTGCGACGCGGGCTGAATTTTCCGCGAAGGATCATGGCACGCGCCGGATGGTGGCACCGAGCGAAGACAGCTTCTCTTCGATGTTCTCGTAGCCGCGATCGAGGTGGTAGATGCGATCGATGGTGGTATCGCCGCTGGCCATCAGGCCGGCCAGGATCAGCGATGCCGATGCACGCAGGTCGGTGGCCATGACCGGCGCGCCGCTCAGGTGCTCGCTGCCACGCACGATCGCGGTATGGCCTTCGACCTGGATGTCCGCGCCCAGGCGCAGCAGCTCGTTGACGTGCATGAAACGGTTCTCGAAGATCGTTTCGTTGATCACGCCAACGCCGTCGGCCACGCAGTTGAGCGCCATGAACTGCGCCTGCATGTCGGTCGGGAATGCCGGATACGGCGCGGTGGTCAGGTTCACCGCCTTCGGCCGCTTGCCCTGCATGTCCAGGGTGATGCTGTCCTCGGTGGTCTCGATCCGGGCGCCCGCCTCGACCAGCTTGGACAGCACCGCGTCCATGGTGTTCGGACGTGCGCGGTTGACCGTGACCTTGCCGCCGGTCATCGCGGCGGCCACCAGGAAGGTGCCTGTCTCGATGCGGTCGGGCAGCACTTCATGACGGCCACCGGAGAGGCGCTCCACGCCTTCGATCACCAGGCGGGCGGTGCCGAGGCCTTCGATCTTCGCACCCAGAGCGATCAGGCAATGGGCCAGATCGGTCACCTCCGGCTCCATCGCGCAGTTGTCGAGGATGGTGGTGCCTTCGGCCAGCACCGCGCCCATCAGCACGTTCTCGGTCCCGGTCACGCTCACCATGTCGAAGGTGAAGTGGCCACCCTTCAAGCGCTTGGCCGAAGCCTTGATGAATCCGTTCTCGACCACGATGTCGGCACCAAGCGCCTGCAGGCCCTTGATGTGCTGGTCGACCGGACGCGAGCCGATGGCACAGCCACCGGGCAGCGACACTTCGGCCGCACCGAAACGGGCCAGCAGCGGACCCAGCACCAGGATCGACGCACGCATGGTCTTGACCAGTTCGTACGGCGCCACATGCTGGTTCACCGCACGCGGGTCGACCACGATCGCGCTGCCGCGCGACAGCGTGCCCTGGTCGATGGTGACCTTGGCGCCCAGTTCGCCCAGCAGCTTCACCGTGGTGACCACATCGTGCAGGTGGGGCACGTTGGTGATCTCCACCGGCTCATCGGCCAGCAGGGTCGCGCAGAGGATGGGGAGGACGGCGTTCTTGGCGCCGGAGATGCTCACTTCACCGTGCAGCGCAGCGCCGCCGGTCACAACGATCTTGGCCATGGGGTTCGGGATCTTCTGCGGTTCAGCCGGCTTCGGCCGGGGTCACGGTTTTCAGCGCCAGCGCGTGGATCGCGCCGCCCATCAGGTCGCCCAGCGTGGCATAGACCATGCGGTGGCGGGCCAGCGGCATCTTGCCGGCAAAGGCGTCGCAGACCACGGTCGCTTCGAAATGCACGCCATCGTCGCCCCGCACATCGGCGCGGGCGCCAGGCAGGCCGGTTTCGATCAGGTTGCGGATGGTGTCGGCGTCCAACGGGCTTTCCTAATAAAATGAACCCTCATTCTACTTCCGCTGCGTGGCGTCCGCATGGCCGAGTCCCTCCCGCCCCCCGTTCCGTCGAGCCGGCCGCCCTGGTGGCCAGCGGCCGCCGCGTGTTCGAGATCGAGCAGCAGGCACTGCAGGCGGTCGCCGAGCGCCTGGGCGAGCCGTTCCAGAAGGCCTGCCAGGTGATCCTGGGCAGCCGCGGGCGGGTGGTCGCCACCGGCATGGGCAAGTCAGGCCATGTGGCGCGCAAGATCGCCGCAACCCTGGCGTCCACCGGTACCCCGGCGTTCTACGTGCACCCGGGCGAGGCCGGCCATGGCGACCTGGGCATGATCACCGAAGCCGACGTGGTACTGGCCCTGTCCTATTCGGGCGAATCGGACGAAGTGCTGATGCTGCTGCCGGTGCTCAAGCGCCAGGGCAACGTGTTGATCTCCATGACCGGCCGCCCGCAGTCCAGCCTGGCGACCGCCTCCGACGTTCACCTGGACGTCAGCGTGCCGGCCGAGGCCTGCCCGCTGGCGCTGGCTCCGACCTCGAGCACCACCGCCTCGCTGGCGATGGGCGACGCGCTGGCGGTGGCCCTGCTGGACGCGCGCGGCTTCACCGCTGACGATTTCGCCCGCTCGCATCCGGCCGGCAGCCTTGGCCGTCGCCTGCTGCTGCATATCACCGACGTCATGCATACCGGTGCCGATCTGCCCAGGGTCGATGCCGGCGCCAGCCTCAGCGAGGCCCTGGTGGAGATGAGCCGCAAGCGCCTGGGCATGACCGCCGTGGTCGATGCCGAGGGCGTGCTGATCGGCCTGTTCACTGACGGTGACCTGCGCCGGGCACTGGACAGTGCGCTGGACGTGCGCACGGCAAAGATCGCCGATGTGATGACGCGCAACCCCCGCACCATCGGAGCCGACCAGTTGGCGGTGGAGGCCGCCCGCCAGATGGAAACCCAGCAGATCAACGGCCTGATCGTGGTCGATGACCAGGGCCGCGCCGTCGGCGCCCTGAACATTCATGACCTGTTGCGGGCCCGGGTGGTTTAACCGACAGTCCGTAGACCCCATTCAGTCTGTAACCCCACACCTGCCCTGATCGAGTTCAACGTCCTGATGCCCTGGTCCCCCCTGCCCGCCTTCCCCGCCCACCTGCATGCCGCTGCGGCGCGGATCCGCATGGCCTGCTTCGACGTGGACGGCACCCTCACCGACGGTCGGCTGTACTACGACCAGGACGGCAACGAGAGCAAGGCGTATTTCGTGCAGGATGGCCTGGGCCTGAAACTGCTGCAGCAGCACGGCATCCACCCCGTGCTGATCACCGCGCGCAACAGCCAGTCCGCGCTCAGGCGCGGTGCCGATCTCGGCATTGATACCCACATCGCCGTGGGCGACAAGCTGGCCAGCGTGCGGGCCCTGTGTGCCCAGCGCGGCATCGGCCTGGAACAGGTCGCCTTCCTCGGCGATGACCTGCCGGATCTGGCGCCCCTGGGTGCGGTCGGCCTGGCCGTGGCGCCGGCCAATGCCCATCCGTGGATCGCCGAACGCGTGCACTGGCAGACCCGTTCCGAAGGCGGGCGCGGCGCGGCGCGTGAGCTGTGCGACGTTCTGCTGGCCGCGCAGGGTCATGTCGCGTCGGTCCTGGCGAGGTATGGCGCATGAACGCACCGACCGTGAACTGGCGCACCGTGCTCGGCATCGGCCTGCTGCTGGCGGCCCTGCTCAGCAGCTGGGCCGCGCTGCGCAACCGCGACAAGGGCCCGGCCCAGAGCGGCCAGGAAGTCGGCGTGGATTACATCCTGCACGACTTCCAGATCGTCGCCCTGGACGAGCAGGGCAAGGAATCGACCACCCTGCGCGCGCCGCGGCTGGAGCGGCAGCGCGGCGACCAGACCATCAACATCGCCACGCCACTGTTCGAGATGCCCGACAAGGACGGCAGGCACTGGACACTGCGCGCGGAGACCGGCTGGCTGAGCGCCAAGGGTGACGAACTGAAGCTGCGCGGCAAGGTGGCGGGTGACAGTCCGGCTGCCCCCGGCGTCGTGCCGACCACCTTCCGCACCGACCACCTGGACGTGTTCCCCAAGGAGAGCCGGGCCCGGACCGACGCCCTGGTGACCATGACCCGCCCCGGCATGGAGCAGTCCGGCGTCGGGTTCGAGGTGGATTCGAAGAACAACACGTATCATTTCCTCAGCCAGTCCAAGGGTCGCTACACGCCCAGACGCTGATTCCGCCGCCCGGCCCGCGACGTCCCTGGACAGGCGCGGCGCCGGCAGCCCCCACCCGCTGCTGCCCTCCTGACCGGGCAGCCACCACCGGCAGAACGGACCCCGATGAAGATCCCCTTTGCAGCCATGCTCGCACTCAGTCTTCTTGTCCCCGCCCTCGCGCAGGCGAAGTCGACCGACCGCAACGAGCCCATGAACATCGATGCCGGTGCACAGAACGGCATGCTCACCGGCGACGGCAAAACCGTGCTGTCGCAGGGCGTGATCATCACCCAGGGCACGCTGGACCTGCGCTCGTCCGAAGCGGAGATCTATCTCAAGGACGGCGAGCCGGTGCGTGTGGTGTTCACCGGCAAGCAGGCGAAGTTGAAGCAGCAGCTCGATGACGGCACCTGGATGGATGCGCTCGCCGACCGCATCGACTACGACATCAAGACCGAGATCATCACCCTCACCGGCAACTACAAGGTCACCAGCGCGCGCGGCACCAACGCCGGCCAGCGCATGGTCTACAACACCCGTACCGGCGAGATGAACTCCGGCGGCGACGGCAGCCGCGTGCGCACGGTTATCCCGCCCAAGAACAAGGCGCCTGCCGCCACCACCACGCCGGCGCAGCCGGCCGGGAGCCGGAAGTAATGCTCGTCGCCAAGGGCCTGCGCAAGCGCTATAAGCAACGTGAGGTCGTCAAGGACTTCGGGCTCACCCTCGAAGCGGGCGAAGTGGTAGGCCTGCTCGGCCCCAACGGTGCCGGCAAGACCACCTGCTTCTACATGATCGTCGGCCTGGTTGCCGCCGATGCCGGCAGCATCGTGCTCGATGGCAAGGACATCACCGGCGATCCGATGTACACCCGTGCCAAGCAGGGCGTGGGCTACCTGCCGCAGGAGCCTTCGGTGTTCCGCAAGCTGACCGTGGCCGACAACATCCGCCTGGTGCTGGAACTGCGCGAGGATCTGGACTCGGCGGGCCGCGAGCGCGAGTTGAGCAGCCTGCTGGACGAACTGCAGCTGGGCCATGTGTCCGAACAGCTTGGCGCCAGCCTGTCCGGCGGCGAGCGCCGCCGCTGCGAAATCGCCCGCGCGCTGGCGGCGCAACCCCGGCTGATCCTGCTCGACGAACCGTTTGCCGGTGTCGATCCGATCTCGGTCGGCGAGATCCAGCGCATCGTCACCCACCTCAAGCAGCGCGGCATCGGTGTGCTGATCACCGACCACAACGTGCGCGAGACCTTGGGAATCTGCGACCGCGCGTATATCCTCGCCGAGGGCACCGTACTGGCCCAGGGTTCGCCGGAATCGATCCTGGACAATGCCGACGTACGTCGCGTCTACCTTGGGGACTCGTTCAAGCTGTGACCGCAGCTGCCGGGTTCCATTCCCCCTCTTCGGCACAGGCATGAAGACTCGGCTGCAGACATCGTTGGGACAGCAGCTGGTGCTCACGCCCCAGCTGCAGCAGGCGATCAAGCTGCTGCAGATGTCCAGCACCGAGCTGGAACTGGAGATCGCCCAGGCGGTGGAGAGCAATCCGCTGCTGGACTGGGCCGAAGGCAACGAGAGCGATGCCGCTGCCGGCGACGATGGCAACGGCGATGACGCCCCGCCCGAACGCGCCGACGCCGGCCAGGAGGACGACTGGGCAACGGCGGAACCGGACTGGAGCACCGCCGGCAGCGGCGGCAGCTTCGACGACGATGACGACAGCGGCAGCGCGGCCGAACGCGTGGCCGAAACCGAGACCCTGGCCGACCACCTGCTGTGGCAGCTGCACCTGTCGCATCTGTCCGCACGCGACCGCAGCATCGGGGCTGCCCTGATCGACGCCCTGGACGACGATGGCTACCTGCGCGAACCGCTGTCCACCATCGCCGAAACCCTGCTGCCGGCGATCCACGCCGGCGAGGACGAGATCCTCACCGTACTGCACCAGATCCAGCGCTTCGATCCGGTCGGAGTAGCGGCACGCAGCTTGGGCGAATGCCTGCAGCTGCAACTGGACGTACTGGCGGCCGACACACCTGGCCTTGCCCTGGCACGCCAGGTCGCTGCCGGGCCGCTGGAGCGGCTGCCGCGCAGCGGCGTGGTTGGGCTGGCGCACGAACTCCGGCAGCCCCTGGCCGATGTCGAGACCGCCGTGGCCCTGCTGCGGTCGCTGGACCCGCGCCCGGGCACCCAGATCGCGCCGCTGTCGCAGGACACCTACGTGGTGCCGGACGTAGTCGTCTGGCGGCAGAACGGCGTGTGGCGCGCCGCGCTGGCCGGCCATGCCGGGCCGAAGGTGGTCATCCACCGCGGTTACGAACAGATGATCCGCCGCTGCGGTGAGGCCGACGCCGGCTACCTGCGCGCCCAGCTGCAGGAGGCGCGCTGGCTGCTGAAAGGTCTGCAGCAGCGTGGCGAGACCCTGCTGCGGGTGGTGCGCTGCCTGATCCTGCAGCAGTCCGGCTTCCTGGAGTTCGGCGAACAGGCACTGCGCCCGCTCACCCTGCGTGAGATCGCCGCCGAACTGGGCCTGCACGAATCCACCATTTCGCGGGCGATCGCCCGCAAGCATGTCCGGACCCCACGCGGCACCCTGCCGCTGCGCGCCTTCTTCGCGTCGGGCATCGATACCGAAGGCGGCGGTGAGGCATCCAGCACCGCCATCCAGGCAATGATCCGGCGCCTGATCGATGACGAAAACCCGCGCAAGCCCCTTTCTGACGCCAAGCTGGCTGACCTGCTCAAATCGTCGGGAATTCCAGTGGCGCGACGCACCGTGGCGAAGTATCGTGAAGCCATGAACATTTCCGCCTCGCACGAAAGGGTCAGAATCGCTTGACGCACCGCCGCGCCCGGCGGAGAGGTTCATTGGCACATCCGAACACAGGAGAAACCCGATGCGCATCGAAACGTTTGGCAAAGACGTCGAAGTCACCCCGGCCCTGCAGTCCTATGTAGAGGAGAAGCTGGCCCGGATCGGAAAGCACTTCGACCAGCACTGCGAAGCGCGGGTGACCCTCAAGCTGCAGAAGACCGAACACCATGTCGACGCCAGCCTCAACATTCCCGGCCAGACCCTGCACGCCGAGGCCGGCGGCCAGACCATGTATGCCGCGATCGACCTGCTGGCGGACAAGCTTGACCGCCTGGTGATCAAGCACAAGGAGAAAAAACAGCAGCACGCACCGCTGCCGGTGGGTGACAATGGCGGCTGATCGCCACCGTTCCCCGCAGACATGCCCCTGACTGACCTCCTGGCGGCCGTGCAGACCCAGCTCTGCACGGCCACCGACCGCGACAGCGTCCTCAAGGCCGCGGCCGGGTTGCTGGCCTGCCGCCAGGCCAATGCCGAACAGATCTATCTGAACCTGTGCCAGCGTGAGGCGCTGGGCAGCACCGCGATCGGTTGCGGCATCGCCATTCCGCATGGCCGCGCGCCGACCCTGGACCGCCCACGCGGCGCCCTGCTGCGACTGGAGACCCCCGTCGACTTCGGGGGCGACGAGCCGGTCGACCTGGTGTTCGCGATGGCCGTTCCGGCCCACTACACCCATCAGCACCTGATGCTGCTGTCCGAACTGGCCGAACTGTTCTCCGCCCCCGCCATCCGCGAGGCGCTGCGCGCCGCCGGCGACGCGCGGGCACTGCGTCAGGCCCTGGATCTCACGCCCCCGGCGAGTGCCGCATGAATACCAGCATCACCGCACGCGAACTGTTCGAACAGCAGCGCGAACGCCTGGGCCTGCGCTGGGTGGCGGGAAAATCCGGCGAGAAGCGCGAGCTCGAGGCCGGCAACACCGTCTCCCGCCGGCCCTCGCTGGCGGGCTACCTCAATGCGATCTACCCCAACAAGGTGCAGATCCTGGGCACCGAGGAACTGTCCTGGCTGGACGCGCTGGAACCGCGCCAGCGCTGGGAGACGATCGAAAAGCTCATGCAGTCGCACCCGCTGGCGCTGGTGATTACCCGCAACCAGCCCTGTCCGGAAGACCTGCGCGCGGCCGCCGACGAGTCGGGCACGCCGCTGTGGGTATCTCCCAAGCGCGGCCACGAACTGCTCAATCATCTTTCCTACCACCTGGCACGCACGCTGGCGCCGCGCGTGATCCTGCACGGCGTGTTCATGGAGATCTACTCCATCGGCGTGCTGATCACCGGCGAAGCCGGGTCGGGCAAGAGCGAGCTGGCGCTGGAACTGCTCAGCCGTGGCCACCGCCTGGTGGCAGATGATGCACCTGAATTCACCCAGATCGCGCCGGACGTGCTCGACGGCACCTGCCCGGAACTGCTGCAGGACCTGCTGGAAGTACGCGGCCTGGGCGTGCTGAACGTGCGCGAGATGTTCGGCGACACGGCTGTAAAGAAGAACAAGTACCTTCGGCTGATCGTCCACCTAACCAAGCCGATGACCGAGCCCACTCCGCATGGCTACGAACGCCTGACCGGCGATTCCGGTACCCGCCATGTGCTGGACCTGGACGTGCCGCTGATCACGCTGCCGGTGATGCCCGGCCGCAACCTGGCCGTGCTGACCGAGGCGGCCACCCGCCTGCATATCCTGCGGACCAAGGGCATCGACCCGGCCGCGATGTTCATCGCGCGCCACAGCAACCTGCTGGAACGGCGAACACCCTGATTTCCCTGGCCTTCGAAGAGTCTGTCCATGAGCACCGCTGCCCCCACCGCCCCGACCCTGATCATCGTCAGCGGCCTGTCCGGCTCGGGTAAATCCGTCGCCCTGAAGACGTTCGAGGACCAGGACTACTACTGCTCGGACAACCTGCCGATCCAGCTGCTGCCGGACTTCGTGCGCAGCCTGCTGGCCCACCATGACGGCGCCGCGCCGCGCCGGCTGGCGGTCGGCATCGACGTGCGCGGCCAGGCCGATCTGAGCCAGCTGGCCAACTGGCGGCAACTGGCCACCGATGCTGGCGTGGAAACCAAGGTGCTGTTCTTTGAAGCCAGCGACGAGGCGGTGCTCAAGCGCTATGCCGACACCCGTCGCCGCCATCCACTCAGCCAGCTCGGTCTGTCATTGCCGGAAGCGATCGCCCGCGAGCGCGAACTGATCGCACCGCTGCGCCAGGAGGCCGACGCCATCATCGACACCAGCGCGCTCAACGTGCACCAGCTGCGCCGCCGGATCATCACCGAGTTCACGCTGGACCATGCAACCCGCCTGTCGCTGCTGTTCGAATCGTTCGCCTACAAGCGTGGCGTGCCGGCCGAAGCGGATTTCGTCTTCGATGCGCGGGTGCTGCCCAATCCGCACTGGGATCCCGAGCTGCGTGCGCTCAGTGGCCGCGAGCCGGGCGTGCGCGACTACCTGGAAGCCCAGCCGGACGTGCAGTGCTACCTCGCACAGCTGATGGGGTTTCTCGACACCTGGCTGCCGAAGCTGGGCGACGGCACCCGCAGCTACGTGACCGTGGCCTTCGGCTGCACCGGCGGCAAGCACCGCTCGGTCTATCTGGCCGAACGGATGGCCCGGCATGCCCGCGAAATGGGCTGGGAAGACGTGGCCACCTATCACCGCGAGCAGGATTGAGAGGCCCGGCCGGGGTGCGCCCGACCGCCCCGCGGAGAGGCGGCATGGGCCGGCAGGCGGGGGACGCTGAATACGGGACACAGTGCCCCTCATCTGCGGCTATCGCCAATTCACCTTGACCTGTTAACGTGCAGTAATGACCTGTGGCATTCTCCTCGTAACACATCCCGGGGTCGGCGCCGCCCTGCTTGGCGTGGCGACCCGGCTCCTGCGGCAGCTGCCGTTGAAGACCGAAGCTTTCGAAGTACCGTTCGACGCAGACCTGGATGCTCTGCTCCCCCTCGCCTCGGCCGCGCTGCGGCGGGTAGATGGTGGAGAAGGCGTGCTGATCCTGACCGACCTGTACGGCGCCAGCCCCGCCAACCTTGCTGGGCAGCTGGCCCGGCTGGGGACCCCGGTTCGCCGGGTGTCGGCGCTGAGCCTGCCGATGTTGCTGCGGGTGATGAATTATCCGGAACAGGCACTGGATCAACTGCCCGCCACCGCTGCGGCGGGTACCCGTAATGGAGCGATAGTCGACGATGCTTGAACGAGAACTCACCGTCAGCAACCGCCTGGGCCTGCATGCCCGGGCCACCGCCAAGCTGGTGCAGACCCTGGCACCGTTCCGGTGCAACGTGACCATGGCTGCCAAGGGCCGCGAGATCAACGCCAAGAGCATCATGGGCGTGATGCTGCTCGCTGCCGGCCAGGGCACCCCGGTCACCGTGCGCATCAGTGGCGAAGACGAAGCCGCCGCGATGGACGCGGTGGTCGACCTGTTCGAACGCCGCTTCGACGAGGACAGCTGATCGTGCCGCGTGCCCGCGCCGGCCAGCTCCCTTCCGGCCAACGGCCGGTCCAGCTGCTGGCTGGTCATGGCGCTGCGCGGGGTTCGGCGATGGGGCGTGCACGCGTGCGCCTGCCGCATGCGCTGGACGTTGCCGAACAGCGCGTGGCACCGCAGCAGATCGAAACCGAGCTGACGCGCCTGCATCACGCCGTGGATGCCGCGCGCGCGGAGATGCATGAGCTTCGGCAGCGCCTGCACGGCGCACTGAACCAGGAAGTAGGCGAATTCCTCGATCTGCACGCGCTGCTGCTGGACGACCCGGAGCTGCTGTTCGGCCTGGATGAGCTGATCCGCAGCGGCCCGTACAGCGCCGGATACGCCCTGCGCCTGCAGCGCGACCGCCTGGCCAAGGTCTTCGATGGCATGGACGATGCCTACCTGAAGAGCCGCATGGACGATCTGGATCATGTGATCGGCCGCATTCACGCCTTCCTGCAGCCGGAGCGTGCGCCGGTGATGAAGGGGCTGGCCGGCGAGATCCTGGTCTGCGACAACATCGCGCCGTCCGAGCTGGCACAGCTGCAGGCACAGGGCGTCGTAGGCATCGTCACCGCCGCCGGCAGCGCGCTGTCGCACAGCGCCATCCTCGCCCGCAGTCTGCACCTGCCACTGATCGTCAACGTTCCGCAGCTGCTCAGCCGCGTTGCCGATGGCGACGTGCTGATCGTCGATGGCGCCGACGGCAGCATCACCGTCAACCCGCAGGCCGACAACCTGCGTGACTATCGCGCACGGCTGAAGGAACACGCCCGCGAGCAGCGGGAGCTCGGGCGCCTGCGCAGCAAACCCAGCCGTACCCGCGACCAGGTCGACATCGCCCTGCTGGCCAACGCCGAATCGCTGGAGGACGTAACCCAGGCCCACGCCCTCGGCGCGCAGGGACTGGGTCTGTACCGCACGGAATTCCTGTTCCTGCAGCGCAACGAACTGCCGGACGAGGAAGAACAGTTCCGGACCTACCGCGACGCCGCGCTGGGCATGAGCGGGCGGCCGGTGACCATCCGCACCCTCGATCTGGGTGCGGACAAAGCGGATCGTACCGGCCTGACCCTGAGCAACGAAGAGAACCCGGCGCTTGGCCTGCGGGGCGTGCGCCTGTCGCTGGCACGGCCGAAAGTGGCCGACACCCAGCTGCGGGCGATTCTGCGTGCTTCGGCCTATGGCAAGCTGCGGGTGCTGGTGCCCATGATCAGCACGCGCGAAGAGCTGCTGGCCGTGCGCCGGCGCATGCTCAAGCTGTCCGAACAACTGCGCGCGGAAGGGCACATGGTGGCCGACCACGTGCCGCTGGGGGCGATGATCGAAGTACCCGCCGCTGCTCTGGCGCTGGAGAGCTTCATCGACCTGGTCGACTTCCTGTCGATCGGCACCAATGACCTGGTGCAGTACCTGCTCGCGGCCGACCGCAACAACGAGGCACTGGGCGAACTCTACTCGCCGCTGCACCCGGCGGTGCTGCGCCTGCTGCAGATGGTGATCGAGACCGGCGCACGCCATCGTGTGCCGGTGGCGGTGTGCGGCGAGATCGCGGGGGACGCACGCATGGCGCCGCTGCTGCTGGCACTGGGCCTGACCGAGTTCAGCCTGCATCCGGGCACGCTGCTGGAAGTCCGCCGCGCGATCCGCGAGGCCGACCTGGCATCCCTGCGCGCCCGCGCTCCGAAGCTGCTGGCCGCGCGCGACCGTCGCGGCATCGAGCGCTGGCTGGCACTGGTGGCCGATACGCCCTGACGGCCGCGCTGCGCGCTCGCCGGGCATGGCCCGGCGCTACCACCGTGCATTCCGCTCGCCGGGCGTGGCCCGGCGCTACCACCGCGTGCATTCCGCTCGCCGGGCATGGCCCGGCGCTACCACCGCGTGCATTCCGCTCGCCGGGCATGGCCCGGCGCTACCACCGCGTGCATTCCGCTCGCCGGGCGTGCCCGGCGCTACCATCGCATGCATCCCGCTCGCCGGGCGTGGCCCGGCGCTACCATCGCATGCATCCCGCTCGCCGGGCGTGGCCCGGCGCTACCATCGCATGCATCCCGCTCGCCGGGCGTGGCCCGGCGCTACCACCGTGCATCCCGCTCGCCGGGCATGGCCCGGCGCACCACCGCGTGTACCTTCCCGGTAGCGCCGGGCCATGCCCGGCGGAATTCATGGACCCCGCTGGCCGCAGACACCGGGGTATGCGTTGAAACATCCCCTTGCGATAATGACGCGCTGAACACCGTTGTTGCCGCATCCTTGCCAGGATCGCGGCTTTTCTTATCCCGCGGGAGCTGCGATGGCTGAAGCTGTACGCCACGACAAGACTGCGCGCCAACTGCGGATGCTGTCCGATGCACTGGACAGTGGCCGGCTGGGACCGGTGCGTCGCCTGGTCAATACTCTGGCCCCCGCCGAGATCGGCAACCTGCTCGAATCGCTGCCGCCGGGAAAGCGCGAAGTCGTGTGGGGCCTGGTCGATCCGGAAGATGACGGCGAGGTGCTGGTCCACGTCGGCGACGACGTGCGCGAGAGCCTGCTCGCGGACATGGACCCGGACGAGATCATCGCCGCGGTCGAAGACCTGGACATTGACGACCTGGCCGATCTGGTCGAGGACCTGCCGGACACGGTCATCGACGAAGTCCTCAAGTCGATGGACCGCGAGAACCGCGAGCGCCTCGAGCAGGTCCTGTCCTACCCCGAGGACAGCGCTGGCCGCCTGATGAACCCGGACGTGGTGACCGTGCGCGCCGACGTCAACGTCGACGTGGTGCTGCGCTACCTGCGCCTGCGCGGCGAACTTCCGGACCATACCGACCACCTGTTCGTGGTCAGCCGCCGCCATCAGTATCTTGGCCGTGTCTCGCTTGCAGCGCTGGTCACCCATGAAGACACCACGCCGATCAACCGGTTGATCGACGACGAACAGCCAGCGATCGATGTCGGCGAGAGCGACCAGGAGGTCGCCCGCCAGTTCTCCGACCATGACTGGATTTCCGCGCCGGTGGTGGACGACAACAACATTCTGGTCGGCCGCATCACCATCGATGACGTGGTCGACATCATCCGTGGCCAGGCCGAGCACCAGGCGCTGGGCGCCGCCGGCCTGGACGAGGACGAGGATCTGTTCAGCCCGGTGTGGCGCGCGATGCGCCGTCGCCTGATGTGGCTGTCGGTGAACCTGTGTACCGCCTTCCTCGCCTCCAGCGTGGTCGGTCACTTCGAAGGCACGATCGACAAGCTGGTGGCGCTGGCGGTGCTCATGCCCATCGTCGCCGGCCTCGGCGGCAACGCAGGCACGCAGGTGCTGGCGTTGATGGTGCGCGGCCTGGCGCTGGGCCAGGTGGGCGCATCCAATGCACGCACCCTGCTGTGGAAGGAAGTGCGGGTGGCACTGCTCAACGGCCTGTTGCTGGGTTCCGTGCTGGGCCTGATCGTGCTGGCCTGGTTCCATTCGCCGGGGTTGTCGGCGGTGATCGCCATCGCGCTGACCTTCAACCTGCTGTTCGCCGCGCTGGCCGGTGTGCTGGTGCCGCTGACCCTGAAACGTTTCGGCTTCGATCCGGCCTTGGCCAGCGGTATTTTCCTGACCGCCGTGACCGATTCGATGGGCTTCTTCACCTTCCTCGGCCTGGCCACCCTGGTGCTGCTGCACTGACCGACCTGTGCCCTGCCCCCAGTCGGGGCGCGGGGTCCATTCCCACTGGAACACCCCATGGCAACCACGATCGAAAACTACTTCCAGCCGGGTTGGCGCGACCAGCTGCATACCTGTGCCGCGTGCGAATGGAAGGGCAGTTCGCGGGCAATGGTGATGGAGCTGGACGAGGACGCCACCGAGTACGACTGCCCGGTGTGCGAGAACCCGCTGCTGGTGGTGCTGCACCCGGATCTGGCACAGGTACGGGCCGCCGCCGCCGAAGGCAACGCTGAAGCGCAGGAGCAGCTGGACATCGTCGCCAGCGCCCCCCGGCCCGAGTGACGCGCTGCACGATGCTGGCCAGGCGCGACTGGACTACCATGAAAACGATTCCAGATCAGGAAACGCGCTCATGGTTCGTCTGCTTGCACGCTGGTTGCCGCTGCTGCTGGTCCTGATGGCAGGAGGCTGCGCCAGCACCGCCGAACGGACGCACGGACGCTTCGAGGCGCGTGCGGTGAAGGTGGATGGCCGGACGGCCTATTACCAGGTGTTCATTCCCGCGGGCCTGCAGCCGCGTGGTCCGGCGCAGCAGGGTGCCGCGCCGGTCGATGTGCCCGTCATCCTGTTCCTGCACGGCTCTGGCGAGCGCGGCGGCGATGGCGTGAAGCAGACCCACGCCGGGCTCGGCCCGTACCTGCGCGACCACCGCGACTTCCCGGCGCTGGTGGTGTTCCCACAGGTTCCCGGGCACGAGGAATGGATCGGCCGCAACAACCGGGTGGCCCTGGCCGCACTCGACGCCACCCTCGCCGAGTTCGGTGCCGACCCGGCCCGGCAGTACCTGACCGGCATGTCGATGGGCGGCTACGGCAGCTGGAACATCGCACTGGATGACCCGCGCCGTTTCGCGGCGATCGTGCCGCTCTGCGGCGCGGTGCTGGCCCCCCGCGCGGTGCGGCCGACCCTGTTCGTGGAGCAGGTCGCCAACGAAGCCGATCCGTATGCCGCGATTGCACAGCGCCTGCGGCACACGCCGATCTGGATCTTCCATGGTGCGCTTGACGATGTGGTGCCACCAGACGACGACCGCCGCCTGCACGCCGCGTTCCAGGCCACCGGCGCCGCCGACGTACGCTACACCGAGTATCCGCAAGGTAACCACAACGCCTGGGATGCCACCTACGCCGACCCGGCAATGTGGGCGTGGTTGTTCGCGCAGAAGCGATGAGTTGCAGCTCCTGGTAGTTGCCACTCTGGGTTGAAGGCAGGTTCCGGTGGGTGCCAACCTTGGTTGGCACTATCTGTCCGCGCCCATGAACTCCGCCTTGGCACAGGAACCTTCGAGTTCCCACTCACACCACGCATGCGGGTACTCACCCAGCTGCGTTGCCAGCCCCGCCCTGATCGGATTCGCCATCACATACATTGCGTGCCGGAACAGCGATTCATCAGAGCGGATCGCATGATCGTGATAGCAGGACTGCCAGAAGCGCCCCACCCTGCCCAGTACCCGGTTTGCGTGCACGGCCGTACGCGACTTGAAGCGCTTCATGACAACGTCGAGCGATGCCGCGCGCAGCTGCATTAACCAGTGAACGTGATCCGGCATGACCACGTAGGCGATCGAATGGGTCAGACCTTCCAGATCCAGACGCTGGAACTCCTGCATGGCGGCAACCGCAACGGCTTCATTGGCGAACAGTGCCGCCCGGCCATGCACGTTCGTCGTGAGTATGTAGCTCTGGCCGACACGGGAATGACGGCCTAGCAGGAGGCGGGTGCTGTTCATGCAGAAGAGCATGGGCCGGCGCATGTTCCCTGAACATAGGGAAATCACCTTCGCAGGGGTGGGCTAGTGCCAACCAAGGTTGGCACCTACCACAACAGCAATGCCAACCAAGGTTGGCACCTGCCAGAGCGGGGTTCAGCCCAGCAGGGTTTCCAGCACGGCCATGCGCACGGCGACGCCGTTGGCGACCTGGCGCAGCACCCACGACTGTGGGCCATCGGCCACATCGCCGGTCACTTCCACGCCGCGGTTGATCGGGCCGGGGTGCAGCACCGCGGCGTCCTTGCCGGCGCGGGCTAGGCGTTCGCGGGTCAGGCCGTACTGGTCGTGATACTGCTCCAGCGACGGCACCAGCCCTTCTTCCATGCGCTCGCGCTGCAGGCGCAGCATCATCAGTGCGTCGACCCCTTCCAGCATCGCGTCGAAATCCTCGCCCACCACGCAGCCCTTCAGGGTTTCGTCGTCCGGCAGCAGCGACTGCGGGCCACACACGCGGATCTCGCCCACGCCCAACGTGCGCAGTGCGTGCAGGTCGGTGCGGGCCACGCGCGAGTGCTTCACGTCGCCGACGATCACCACCTTCAGCTTCGAGAAATCCGGGCCCTTGGCCTGGCGCAGGGTCAGCATGTCCAGCAGGCCCTGGGTGGGGTGCGAACTGCGCCCATCGCCGGCGTTGACGAGGGCGGTGCCCTCGCCCGCCGCTTCGGCCAGGGCGGCCACGGCACCATCATCGGGATGGCGCACCACGAAACCGCGCACGCCCATCGCTTCCAGGTTGCGCAGCGTGTCGCAGGCGGTTTCGCCCTTGCGCGTGGACGAGGTCGACGCATCGAAGTTCAGCACGTCGGCGCCCAGGCGCTGCGCGGCCAGCTGGAACGAGCTGCGCGTGCGGGTGGACGGTTCGAAGAACAGCGTGCACACCGCGGAACCGGCCAGCACGTGCCGCTTGTTGCCGACGCGGCCGACCGCCGCGTCGCGGATCTGCCCCGCGCGGTCGAGCAGCTGCAGCAGGGTGTCGCGGGGCAGGCCCTCAAGAGTCAGCAGGTGGCGCAGGCGGCCGGAGGCATCGAGTTGCTGGGCGGTCATGGCGGGAATCGTGCAGTCAGGGAATGGGAGTGGCGTCGTCCGGCGAGGACAGCCAGCGGTCGATGATCACCGCCGCAGCCACCGCATCAAGCGCGGCCGCATCACGGCGGCGCTTGCGCCCTTCGGCGCGCTCGACGGCGAAGCGGCGGGCGGCTTCCACCGAGCTTGAGCGCTCGTCGATCATCACCACCGGCAGCTTGAATCGTTCCCGCAGCTGGCGGGCAAAGCCCTGCGCGCGCTTGCGGTTGGGTTGGTCCTGGCCGTCGAGCGTCAGCGGATCGCCGACCACCAGGCCATCGGGCTTCCATTCCTTGATGAGGCGTTCGATCGCCGCCCAGTCCGGGCCGTTGCCGTGCACGTCGACCACGGCCACGGCACGCGCGTGCGCGGCGAAGGCACTGCCGATGGCCACGCCGATCCGTCGCGCGCCGACATCGAAGCCGAGCACGGTGCCATCGCGACGGAGGGCGGCCGGCTCAGACATGGCCGCTGTAATCGGTGAGCCGGAACAGATCCACGCCGATGCGCGAGGCCGCGCCCTGCCAGCGCTGCTCCAGCGGCAGCTGGAACACCAGTTCGGCGTCGGCCGGCACGGTCAGCCAGCTGTTCTCGGAAAGCTCGCTTTCCAGCTGCCCGGCGCCCCATCCGGCGCAGCCAAGGGTCACCACGGCATTGGCCGGGCCTTCGCCGCGGGCCATTGCTTCGAGAATGTCGCGCGACGTGGTCAGGTACAGGCCTTCGCCCACCGTCAGGCTGGAATCCCAGGGCCGCGCATCGTCGTGGATGACGAACCCGCGCTCGGGATGTACCGGCCCGCCGTTAAGCACCATGCGCGCCTGCAGGTCGCCATCGCTGGTGGCGATGTCCATCTGCGACAGCACCTCGCCCAGCGTGTACTCGGACGGCTGGTTGACCAGCACGCCCATCGCCCCGTTCTCGTCGTGCTGGCAGATCAGCGCGACGCTGCGGGCAAAGGTCGCGTCGAGCAGCGACGGCAGCGCGACGAGCAGGTGATCGGCAAGGGAAGTGGGAGTTGCGGGCATGCCGCCATTCTAGCCGCTGGCCGCCCCCGATGCCTGCACCTGCCGGTCACGGCGCGCATAATGACCACCCCGTACCGCAGGAGTTCGCCTTGTCCGGATATTGCCTGATCGCCCCCGGCCACCCGGTGCACGACTACTACCACGCGCACGAGTACGGCTTCCCGCAGCGCGACGAACGCGAGCTGTTCGAGCGGCTGGTGCTGGAGATCAACCAGGCCGGCCTGAGCTGGGAGACCATCCTGAAGAAGCGGGAAGGATTCCGCGCAGCCTACGATGCCTTCGACGTGGACCGGGTCGCGGCCTATGCCGAGCAGGACATCGAGCGCCTGCTCTCGGACCCGGGCATCATCCGCAACCGCCTGAAGGTGCTTGCCGCGATCCACAACGCACAGGTGATCCAGCAGCTGCGTGCGGACCACGGCAGCTTCGCCGCCTGGCTGGACGCGCATCACCCACGCAGCAAGGCTGACTGGGTGAAGCTGTTCAAGAAGACCTTCCGCTTCACCGGCGGCGAGATCACCGGCGAATTCCTGATGAGCCTGGGCTACCTGCCGGGTGCGCACGCCGCAGACTGCCCGGTGCATGCGCGGCTGCTGAAGCTGTCACCGCCCTGGCTGCAGGCCGTCGCCCGCTGAACCGGACCCGCCGGGCGTGGCCCGGCGCTACCACGTACCGGTTCCGGTAGCGCCGGGCCATGCCCGGCGAACGCGGAATGCGCGCTTACACGCCCATGTAACGGCCGGGCCGGTGGTTGAACATCAGCACCAGGCTGAGCACCACCGCGCCGATCGCCGAATACATCACCTTGGACGGCGAAAGCACGAAGAACGCGGCGATCATCAGGCAGGCATCGTAGGACATCTGCACCTTGCCGGCGCTCCAGCCACGGGTCCGCTGCAGGTAGACCGCCAGGATGCCGATGCCGCCCAGGCTGGCGCGGTGGCGGATGAAGAACAGGATGCCCAGCCCCGACAGCGCGCCGCCGACGATCGCCGAATACAGCGGATGGATATGCGAGAAATCGATCCAGTGCGGCAGCAGATCGGTCAGTACGCCGCAGGCGGTAACCGCGGCAAAGGTCTTCAGAGTGAACTCCCAGCCCATGCGCCGCAGCGCCACCCAGTAGAAGGGCAGATTGACCAGCACGAACACCAGCCCGAAGTTCCAGCCCATGGAGTAGTGCAGCAGGAAGGCCATGCCGGCCATGCCGCCGATCATCAGCCCGCCCTTGGCAAAGATGGCCAGGCCCAGCGAGGCCACCATCGTCGCCAGCACCATGCCCTGCACGTCCTCGGCCACCGAGTGGCGCAGCGCTTTCTCGTCGGCGGTGGTACCGGCGCTGTCCGGCGGCGGAGTCAACGGACCGGCGGTGACCAGGTGGCCGTCAGCGTCGTCGCACGGCGCGGGGCCATGGGAAGGATGGGACATGCGGGTGGGGGGACAGCGGGGGAGGCGGTATTAGACACGATCCGCATGACAGTTGCAGATGAAATCGTTCAGCTGGATGCGCCGCCCTGCCTGAGGGCTCCCCGGAAAGCATCAGCCTGCGCGGCAGCGGGCAGCAGCGGCGCCGTATCATTCCCGCATGCCGCGCGAAAACCTCAACGACCTGCAGGCCTTTGTCCACGTCGCCCGCGAGGGCAGCTTCACCCGCGCGGCCGCCCAGCTGGGTGTCTCCCAGTCCGCGCTCAGCCACGCCATGCGCGGCCTCGAAGAGCGGCTCGGGGTGCGCCTGCTGACCCGGACCACCCGCAGCGTCTCCACCACGGAGGCTGGCGCCCGCCTGCTCGCCACGCTGGCACCACGCCTGGCCGAGATCGAGCACGAACTGGCCGCGTTGGCCGAGTACCGCGACCGCCCCGCCGGGACCATCCGCATCAACGCCACCGGCCACGCCGCTGAGTATCTGGCGTGGCCACGGCTGGCCCCCCTGCTGCAGCGCTTCCCCGACCTGAAGATCGAATTGACCACCGACTATGGCCTGGCCGACATCGTCGCCGAGCGCTATGACATCGGCATCCGACTCGGCGAGCGCCTGGCACGCGACATGATCGCCGTGCCCATCAGCCCGCCGCTGCGGATGCGTGTGGTCGGTGCCCCGGGTTATTTCCGTCAGCACGCCGCCCCCGCGCATCCGCACGACCTGGCCAGCCACAACTGCATCACCCTGCGCCTGCCCACCCATGGCGGACTGATGCCATGGGACTTCGGCCAGGATGGCCACGAACTGAGCGTACGCGTGAGCGGGCAGTGGACCTTCAACACGATGGGCATGACCCGCAGCGCAGCACTGGCCGGCAGCGGGCTGGCCTGGCTGCCGGAAGACCAGGTCCTGCCGATGCTGGACGATGGCCGCCTGCAATCGGTGCTGGACGACTGGTGCCCGCCGTTCGATGGCTACTACGCGTACTACCCCTCGCGCCACCACGTGACCCTGGCGATGCGCACGGTGCTCGATGCCCTGCGCGGGCCGATGATGGACCGATGAGTGCGGGCCCAAGGCCCGCACCCACCACGATCAGCCCTTGACCTGCGCCGCACGCTGGGCGTTGTAGCGCTCGCCGACGATCGACACTTCATCCAGCGCCTGCGCGATGCGCTGCCGTTCTTCGCTCGACAGCTGCAGGTCCACCGCTCCCAGGTTCTCTTCCAGGCGATGCACCTTGGTGGTACCCGGAATCGGCACGATCCAGTCCGCCTGCGCCAGCAGCCAGGCCAATGCCACCTGTGCCGGGGTGGCACCGCGGGCGGCGGCAATGGCGCCGATCCGGTCCACCAGCGCCTGGTTCGCCCGGCGCGCTTCGACTGCAAACCGCGGCACGGTGTTGCGGAAATCGTCGGCCTCGAACGTGGTCTCTGCATTGATCGTACCGGTCAGGAAGCCCCGGCCCAGCGGACTGAACGGTACGAAGCCGATGCCCAGCTCCTGCAGGGTCGGCAGCAGTTCGCGCTCCGGCTCGCGCCACCACAGCGAGTACTCGCTCTGCACCGCAGCCACCGGCTGCACGGCATGTGCGCGGCGCACGGTGGCGGCACTCGCTTCGGAGAGCCCGAAGTGGCCGACCTTGCCTTCGGCAATCAGGTCGCGCACGGTACCGGCGACGTCCTCGATCGGCACGTTGGGATCGACACGGTGCTGGTAGAACAGATCGATGTGGTCGGTACGCAGGCGCTTGAGGCTGGCTTCGGCCACGGCACGGATGTTCTCCGGGCGGCTGTCCAGCCCGGTATCGGCCTGGGCATTCCTGAAACCGAACTTGGTGGCGATCACCAGCCGGTCCCGATGCGGCGCCAGCGCCCTGCCCAGCAGGGCCTCGTTGGTGTACGGGCCATACACCTCGGCCGTGTCGAAGAAGGTGACCCCGCGCTCCACGGCTGCGTGCAGCAGCGCGACGCCCTGCTCCAGTTCCACGGGCTTGCCGTAGCTGTGGCTCAGGCCCATGCAGCCCAGGCCGAGGGCGGAAACCTTCAGGCCGCTGCGGCCGAGTTCACGTGTCTGCATTGTCATGCTCCAGAGGGGGAGCGCTGACGATACGCCTGCGGCCCCATCGGATTGAACCGGCTGCGCCGCAGTCGGTCATGACTGGATTTCATGAATCCGGCCGTCCCGGTGATCTTCCGCGGCGCCGGGCGACGCCCGGCTGCCGTCCTCTGCTGCTTCAGCGGATCTCGGAGATTTCCACGCCGTCCAGGCCCTGCGACAGGGTGCGCGCGTCACCGCCCTGGCTCAGCTTGATGCGCAGCCGCACTTCGTTCTGCGAATCGGCGTACCGCAGTGCATCCTCGTAGCTGATCTCACCGGCCTGGTACAGCTCGAACAGGCTCTGGTCGAAGGTCTTCATGCCCAGCTGGACCGATTCCTTCATCACTTCCTTCAGCTTGTGGATCTCGCCGTCGCGGATGTAGTCCTGCACCAGCGGCGTGCCCAGCAGGATCTCCATCGCAACCTTGCGCGAGCGGCCATCGGGGGACGGCACCAGCTGCTGGGCGACTACGCCCTTGAGGTTCAGCGAGAGGTCCATCAGCAGCTGGTTGCGACGGTCTTCCGGGAAGAAGTTGATGATGCGGTCCATCGCCTGGTTGGCGTTGTTGGCATGCAGAGTCGCCAGCACCAGGTGGCCGGTCTCGGCGAAGGCGATGGCGTGGTCCATGCCTTCGCGGGTACGCACCTCACCAATCATGATCACGTCCGGCGCCTGGCGCAGCGTGTTCTTCAGCGCGGCCTCCCAGCTGTCGGTATCGATGCCCACTTCGCGCTGGGTGATGATGCAGCCCTCGTGCTTGTGCACGAACTCGATCGGATCCTCGATGGTGATGATGTGGCCGGTGGAATTCTGGTTGCGATAACCGATCATCGCTGCCAGCGACGTCGACTTGCCGGTGCCGGTCGCACCGACGAACAGGATGATGCCGCGCTTGGTCATCGCCAGCGTCTTGATGATCGGCGGCAGGCTCAGTTCTTCCACGGTCGGGATGCGCGTCTCGATGCGACGCAGCACCATGCCCACCTGGTTGCGCTGATAGAAGCAGCTCACGCGGAAACGGCCGACACCGGACAGGCCGATGGCGAAGTTGCATTCGTGGGTCTTCTCGAACTCTTCGCGCTGTGCCGGCGTCATCACGTTCAGCACCAGGTCGCGGCTCTGCTGCGGCGTCAGGGGTGTCTGCGTGATCGGCGCGATCTTGCCATTGACCTTCATCGCCGGCGGCATGCCCGCGGTGATGAACAGGTCCGAGGCGCGCTGGTGCGCCATCAGCTTGAGGAAGGAGGTGAAATCGATGGTGGTGGCGGTGGTGTTCACGGCAGGCTCCCAGGAGGCATGTGCCAGGCTTCAGTCGATGGTCGGAACATCGCGGAGTCGCCGGCGCGGTCGCGCGCCGGGGCCCGCTTCTGCCTTGCCTTACTCGAACAGTCGCTTGTCCTTGGCGTACTCGCGCGCCTGGTTGCGGGTGATCAGGCTGCGCTTGACCAGGTCCTGCAGGTGCTGGTCGAGCGTCATCATGCCCTGCTGCTGACCGGTCTGGATCGCCGAGTACATCTGCGCCACCTTGTCTTCGCGGATCAGATTGCGGATGGCCGGCGTGCCCACCATGATCTCCCACGCTGCGGTACGGCCGCCGCCCACCTTCTTCAACAGTGCCTGCGAGATCACCGCGCGCAGCGACTCGGACAGCATCGAGCGCACCATCGGCTTCTCGCCGGCCGGGAACACGTCGATGATGCGGTCGATGGTCTTGGCCGCCGAACTGGTGTGCAGGGTGCCGAACACCAGGTGGCCGGTCTCCGCGGCGGTCAGTGCCAGGCGGATGGTTTCCAGGTCGCGCAGTTCGCCGACCAGGATGATGTCCGGGTCTTCTCGCAGTGCCGAGCGCAGTGCCTCGTTGAAGCCATGCGTATCACGGTGTACTTCGCGCTGGTTGATCAGGCACTTCTGCGAGGTGTGCACGAACTCGATCGGATCCTCGACAGTGAGGATGTGGCCGTATTCGCTCTTGTTGATGTAGTCGATCATCGCGGCCAGCGTGGTCGACTTGCCCGAACCGGTCGGGCCGGTCACCAGGATCAGGCCCTGCGGCTGCTGGATCAGTTCGCGGAAGATCGGCGGGCAGGCCAGATCCTCCAGCGTCAGAACCTCCGACGGAATGGTACGGAACACCGCGCCCGCACCCCGGTTCTGGTTGAACGCATTCACGCGGAAACGTGCCAGCGACGGGATCTCGAACGAGAAGTCCACTTCGAGGAATTCCTCGTAGTCGCGGCGCTGCTTGTCGGACATGATGTCGTACACCAGCGCATGGACCTGCTTGTGGTCCAGTGCCGGGATGTTGATGCGGCGAACGTCGCCGTCCACGCGGATCATCGGCGGCAGGCCTGCGGACAGGTGCAGGTCGGACGCTTTGTTCTTTACGGAAAACGCCAACAGCTCGGCGATATCCATGAGCGGCTACTCCCCAATAACGGCTTCGACTGGAAGGATCTTTCCCCGGGCGGCAGTATAGCCTCCTGATCGATTGGAACGCGTTACGTGGCCACTGCCCTGCCCCAGATCCTGAGCACCCTGCACGCTGCGGCGGAGGCCGCCGGACGTGCGCCGCCGCGCCTGCTGGCGGTCTCCAAGACCCAACCGGCCGAGGCCGTGGCCGCCCTTGCTGCACAGGGCCAGCGCGCCTTCGGCGAAAACTACGTGCAGGAGGCGCTGGCCAAGATGCAGGCGCTGCAGCACCTCGACCTGGAATGGCACCTGATCGGCCATCTGCAGTCCAACAAGGCCGAAGCGGTGGCCACGCATTTCGACTGGGTGCAGAGCGTGGACCGTCCCAAGCTGGTGACTGCGCTGGCCCGCCATCGACCGGCGGCGCGCGGAGCGCTGAACGTGCTGATCCAGGTCAACATCGATGATGAATCGAGCAAGCACGGCTGCGCGCCAGAGGACGTCCAGGCCCTGGCCGAGGCCATCGCCGCCGAGCCTGGCCTGCGGTTGCGGGGTCTGATGGCGATCCCGGCGCCGTGGCCGGAGGCGGAACGCCGCCGCGACGCATTCGTGCGCATGCGCACACTTTTCCAGACACTGGCCGACCGCTTCCCCCAGGTCGATACCCTTTCGATGGGCATGAGCAGCGACTACACCGAGGCCATCGCCGAAGGCGCCACCCTGGTGCGCATCGGCACCGCCCTGTTCGGCGCCCGTCCGCGGCCGGCCTGACATTCCGAGGAGACTTCCATGGCAGCAGATTCCATCACCTTCATCGGCGGCGGCAACATGGCACGCAGCCTGATCGCCGGCCTGATCCGCCAGGGCGTGCCTGCCACGCGCATCCACGTGGCCGAGCCGGTCGCCGCCGTGCGCGATGCGCTTGCCAGCGACTTCGGCGTGCATACCCACGACAGCGCCAGCGCGGCCGCCGCGCAGGGCCAGACCTGGCTGCTGGCGGTCAAGCCACAGGTACTGCGCGACGTCTGCCAGTCGCTGCAGCCGCTGGCGCAGGACAACCGACCGCTGGTGGTCTCGATCGCCGCCGGCATCACCAGCACGCAGCTGCAGCGCTGGCTGGGCGGCACGTTGCCGGTGGTGCGCGCGATGCCCAACACGCCCGCGCTGCTCGGTGCCGGCGTCACCGGCCTGTACGCAACACCGGCAGTGGATGCACCGCAGCGGGCCCAGGCCGAGCACCTGCTGGCCAGTGCTGGACGCACGGTATGGATCGACAGCGAGCCGTTGATGGATTCGGTCACCGCTGTCTCCGGCAGCGGTCCGGCCTATGTGTTCCTGCTCGCCGAAGCGATGGAAGCGGCAGGCATCGCCCAGGGTCTGCCCGCCGACGCCGCACGCACGCTGGTGGTGCAGACGCTGCTGGGCGCCTCACGCATGCTCGATGAAGCGGGCGAAAGTCCCGCCGAGCTGCGCCGCCGCGTGACCTCGCCCAACGGCACCACCCAGGCTGCGATCGAAAGCTTCCAGGCCGGCGGCTTCGAGGCACTGGTGGATGCCGCGCTGCGCGCCGCACAGGTGCGCGGCCAGGAACTGTCAGCGGCAAACGACTGATTCCTTGGGGTCAGATCCCTCTGCCGGGGCAAAGGGATCTGACCCCATCTCCCCCGATGCTCATTGCCCCAACGTGGTCATGACGAAGTCGACGAAGCACTGCAGGCGCGGGCGCGGGCGACGGTCCGGCAGATAGATCAGGTGCATCGGCCGCGGCGCCGGCAGATGGTCGCGCAGCAGCGGTTTCAGCCGGCCCGCAGCGATCTCAGTGGCCAGCAGCGCCGTCGGTTGCAGAATCAATCCGGCACCCGCCACGGCAGCCTCGCGCAGCGCGAAGCCGTCATTGCTGGTGAGCCGTGCCTCCCAGTCCACATGCTCGCCACTGGCCAGCTGCCAACCGTGCCCGCCACGCCACGCCAGGTGGCTCAGGCAATCGTGCCCCTGCAGATCCGCGGGCGTCCGCGGCGTGCCTCGACGGCGAAGGTACGACGGCGCTGCGCACAGGCTCATCGCATAGGGAGGCAGCGGACGCGCCACGATGTCCGCCGAGGGCAGCGGACCGACCCGGATCGCCGCGTCGAAGCCGTCTTCGATCAGGTCCACCCGCCGATTGCTCAGATCCAGTTCGATGTTCAGCAGCGGCTGTGCACGCAGCAGTTCGGCCAACCGGGGCGCCAGCACGCAGCTGCCCCAGGTGGTGGGAGCACTGACCCGCAACACACCGCGCGGCTGCAACTGCAGGCCGGCCACGTCCGCCTCGGCCTGCTGCACCTGTTCCAGCACCTGCCGGCAACCGGCCAGATAGGCGCTACCCGCTTCGGTCAGGCGCTGCCGCCGCGTGTTCCGCTGCAACAGCGCGGTGCCGAGGTGGCTTTCCAGCTGCTGGATGTACTTGCCCACCATCACCGCAGACACCTGCAGGTGCTCGGCGGCAGCGGCGAAACTCCCGCGCTCGGCCACGGCGACGAAGGCCTGCATGCAGCGCAGCATGTCCATTGCTAAGTCCTGATTAGTAATCAGCAAATCATACGCGGCTTACCAAACCGCGTCGTCACGGCGCAGACTGCGCTTCATCTCCCCCAAGCAAGGAACCGTCATGAAGATTCTTCTCGTGGGCGCCACCGGCACGCTCGGCCAGGCCGTCGCGCGCCAGCTCGGTCAGCAGCACCAGATCCTGGACGCAGGGCGCAGCAGCGGCACGCTGCGCGTCGATCTGACCGACGATGCCAGCGTCAACGAACTGTTTGCCCGCACCGGCGCGGTCGATGCGGTGATTTCCACCGCAGGCAAACTGCATTTTGGTCCTCTGCGTGACATGACGCCCGAACGGTTCAACGTCGGCCTGCAGGACAAGCTGCTCGGTCAGGTACGGCTGGCACTGGCCGCCCAGCATCACCTCACCGCCGGTGGCTCGATCACCCTGACCAGCGGCATCGTCAGTGCCCAGCCGATCCGCGACGGCGTCAATGCAACCTCGGTGAACGCCGCGCTGGAAGGATTCGTGCGCGCAGCGGCCCTGGAGCTGCTGCCCCGCGGGCTGCGCATCAATGTCGTCAGCCCGAATGTGCTGGTCGAATCAATGGATGCCTACGCGCCCTACTTCCCCGGCTTTGAAGCGGTCACCGCCCAGCGCGCGGCACTGGCGTACCAGCGCGCGGTGGAAGGCATCCTGAGCGGTGAAACGATCACCGTCTGGTGATGCATGATCCAGCCTGGCGTGCCCTCCGATGTGCCGGGGCCTCAGCCCCAGCGCATCGGACCGTCACCCCGTTCCCCGAGGACATCTTCTGGGTTGGCCAGCCGGCAGCGCTTCAGTGACAGGCAGCCGCAACCGATGCACCCGGTCAGTTCGTCACGCAGCAGCTGCAGCATGTGGATGCGCTCATCCAGCTCGGTCCGCCAGCGTGCGGACAGCGTGGCCCAGTCGGCCTTGGTCGGTGCCCTGCCCTGCGGCAGGCTTTCGAAAGCACGCGCCACCGCCTCCAGCGGCATGCCCACGCGCTGTGCAACGCGTATCACCGCCAGCCGGCGCAGCACGTCGCGGCTGAAGCGGCGCTGGTTGCCCGAGGTACGCAGGCTGCTGATCAGGCCCTTGCGCTCATAGAAGTGCAGTGCGGATACGGCCACGCCGCTGCGCTGCGACACCTCACCCACACTCAGTTCCTGCGACACCATTGCTTGACCTCAACTATAGTTCAGGTGTCATGCTGCGGTCTTCGCCGCCGGATGACAAGCGCGGCCTCCCAGACTTTCCGCATGACCCCGACTCCACCTGCTGCCGACGCCGCCCCTCCTGCCGAAACCTCCATCCTCTCCGCGCGCTATCGTGCGACCACCCTCGGCATGGTCGCCCTGGTTTCGCTGCACGCCTTCGAAGCGCTGGCGGTGGCCGCAGCCATGCCCACCGTCGCCGCCGCACTCGACGGGCTCCGCCTGTACGCGCTGGCCTTCGGCGGGACCCTCGCCACCAGCGTCATCGGCATGACACTCGCTGGCCTCTGGGCCGACCGGCACGGGCCCGCGCGGCCGCTGTGGTGGGGCCTGGCGTGCTTCGTACTGGGCCTGCTGCTGGCCGGCCTGGCCACGCACATGGGGATACTGGTGGCCGGGCGGCTGCTGCAGGGCCTGGGCGCGGGTGCGATCTCGGTCTCGCTGTATGTGATGGTCGGCCGTACCTACCCCGAACCGCTGCGGCCGAAGGTGTTCGCAGCATTCTCCGCTGGCTGGGTGGTGCCGTCGATGATCGGCCCGGCTGCGAGCGGGCTCATCGTGCAGCACCTGGGCTGGCGGTGGGTGTTCCTGGCCGTGCCGCTGCTGGCGCTACCCGCTGCATTGCTGCTGCGACCTGCACTGTCACGCCTGCAGCCCTCGCCTGCGGGCGACAGCGGCAATCGCAGCCGGGTGGTGCGCTGGGCCAGCGGCGCGTCGCTGGCAGCGCTGCTGTTGTATCTCGGCGGGCAGCAGCAAGGGATGGCGGCAGTGCTGTGCATCGCTGTGGCGATGCTTGCGCTGCTGTTCTGCGTGCAGCGGCTGCTGCCCGCCGGCACCTTGCGCGTGCATCGCGGCCTGCCCAGTGTGATCGCCCTGCGCGGCATCGCCGCTGCGGCATTCTTCGCCTGCGAGGCCTACCTGCCACTGCTGCTGCAGCGCGAGCGCGGGCTGTCACCCAGCGGGGCCGGCGCGGTGTTGAGCCTGGGGGCATTGGGCTGGTTCGCCGGGTCGTGGCTGCAGGGCCACCAGCGCAATGGCTGGTCACGCCAGCAGCTGCTGCGCGCGGGAACGCCGCTGATGGCGATCGGTATCGCGGCCACGCTGGCGGTGCTGTTCCGCACGGTACCGCTGCCGGTGGCTCTGATCGGCTGGACGCTGACCGGCTTCGGCATGGGCATGATCTACGCCAGTCTTTCGGTACTGACCCTGTCCCTTTCGGCACCGCACGAACAGGGAGCCAACACCTCGGCGCTGCAGTTGAGCGAGGCGCTGGCGGTCACCACCGCACTGGCCGTCTCCGGCGCGCTGTTTGCCCTGTTCGTGGACGACAGGCCGCACATCGGCTACGTGCTGTGCCTGGCGATCACCCTGGGCCTGGCTCTGCTGTCCACGCTGATTGCACGCCGGGTGTAACGCCACCGGTTGATTCGGCCGGGCGTGGCCCGGCGATCAGTGCAGTCATGGCGTGGCCGCCGCGTCCACGTCATCGATGTCCCGGTGCAGGATGCGGCGCACCTCCAGCACGGCCTGCGGCGATTCCTGCACGCTGTGTCCGGAGATGATGACCTTCTCCGACAGCGCCCCCGGCAGGTGCGCGCTCCAATACGGCACCAGCCCATCGTCGGATTTCTCCAACGGCAGTTCCGGTTTGCGCTGGGCGATGATCGAGTGGTACTTCAGGCCCGCTTCGATCGGCAGCTGTGCGGCCGCCTTCACGAACGGATCGCTGGCCTTGAGGTTGTCGATGCTGTTGGGAATCTTCGGCTTGGCGGTGCCGTCAACCTGCTGCTCGGCCTGCGCCAGCGCCAGGAACACATCCTCGAATTTGCCCAGGATGGTCAGCGGCAGGCGCACCAGACGGCCGATCAGGCGGCCGACCCTGTTGCCGGCGATGTCGGTGCCCTGATGCGGGGCGGCGATGAAGATCGCCCGTTCCACATTCGGCTGCGCCTTGAAGTGCAGCAGCGGGCCCAGCTTGTTCTGCACCCGCTTCAGTCGTTCACCCTTCAGGTCATAGTTGGCCAGCAGGTCGTTCCACAGCACGTCGCCCGAGTCGCTCACCAGCAGGCGGGCCAACACGCCGCCCATGCTGTGACCGATGTAGACCATGTCCTTCGAGGCGCGCGTGCTGCCATCCGGGTCGAAATGCTTCAGCGTGTCGTTGAATGCAGTAGCGATCTCATAGCGGTTCAGCGCGATCGGCGCGTTGGTCGGGTAATACACCTGCCACACCTGGAACTGCTGGCGCAGCTCGGGATCGCCCATGATCTCGTTGGCCAGGTTCACCCACGCTTCCGGGCTGCTGGCCAGGCCATGCAGCATGAAGATGATGCGGCGGTTCGGATCCCACGGCTGCATCAGGTAGATGTGCGGCTCACCGATACCCTCGCTCATGCCGAACAGCGTGCGCAGCGATTGCCGGGCGAAGCCACTCTGCGCCAGCCACAGGCCGTAGGCGGCAGTGAAGTTGCCGGCCAGCGGCACCTGCTCGCCGTGCAGGGTGATGCGCTCGGTCGCTTCGGGCGAATAAGCGTCCAGCTCGACCCGGCGGGTACGCATCACGTCCTCCAGCGTGCTGCCCTCGAAGCGCAGCAGCGCGGTGACGTTGATCGAGGACATCTCGCTGAACTCCGGCACCGCATCATCATGGCGATGGCGGCGACCACGACGCGCATCGCTGTCGTCGTCCTGCCCGTCGTCCGCCTTCGGGCCATCTGCGGAGACCGCCGGAGCAACCAGCTTCGGCGGGTCCATCACCATCACCAGCTCCGCACCGAAACCGTCGCGTCGATAGGTACTGCGCAGGCCGACGAAGCTGACCGTGCCAGCGGGTACCAGCTGCGCCGGAATGCTCTTCAGGGCCAGCTGCTGGTAGTTGGAGGCCAGCGACCAGCTGCCGACCGTGATCGGCTTCGTATAGTCCTCGCCGGCGAGCGCGGCGGCGCGCGCCCGCACGAACAGAACCACCGCGGCCTTCTCGGCTGCATAGTTGTAGTAGTCGCGCACCTGCGTCTGCCGGTCCTCGAACGCCCGATCGGACGGCGAACGGCCGCTGTAGAACAGGTAGGCGTAGGCATAGCGCGCCGCTTCCAGCCATGCATCCAGTGCGGCATCGCTCATCGGTGGATCGCCCGCCGCCGTCTTCTTCGGGGTCAGCGCCAACGCTGCCTTCACCCACAGCTCCGACAACGCGGACAGCCGCTGTTCGACGTTGAGATCGTCGGTCATCAACAGCGTGCTGCGACAGACCACGAAGTCCTTCTCGCACTGCGACTCATCCAGCCCGGCTGCACTCAGCGTTTCCCGGGCCGCCGGGCTGAGCCTGCCGGTGTTGAGCACATCGGCACGCTTGTTGACCAGCGAGTCACTGGATTTCACCTGCTTGACGGTGACCATCGCGCAGCCGCTGCCGGCCAGCAGCATGAAGATCGCCAGCGACGCCGGCAGCACGCGCTGCCAGCGGGAAAGTATGGACATGAGCATCACTGCGGGTCCTGCTCGGTGCCGGGCACGCCCTGGCGGATCACGGTGGAAAAGTTGCCGCCGTCACCCAGGTCCAGCGCGCGCTGGGTGATCCGGCCCTTGGCATGCAGCACTGCGTACGGCACCCCCGGCGTCAATGCCCCGACCTCCTGCGCGTACTCGGCCAGATAGCCGGACAGCAGCAGGCGGTAGTCCAGCGGCAACCGCGGCGCGATATGCCTGGCCAGATCGAAGACGATGGTGGTGCAGTTGCTGGTCAGCGTGTTGTAGAAGCCGGGCTTTGCATCCAGCTCGCGTGCCTGCGCGATGTAGGCAGCGAACAGTTCCTTCAACTGTGCGCGGTCCATGCCATGCAGGCGGTACAGATAGACATCCTCGCCACGCGCGTTGGTACGCGTGCGGATGATGTCGGTCTCTTCGGAGGCCACCAGGGTCATCTCGAACTTGCGGAAGAATCCCCCCAGTGCCGAGAACGATTCCCCGCGTTCCTTGCGGATCTCCAGCGAGAACACGACATGGCGGCCATCGTCGAAGCCGAACGAGATCAGCGTGTGGGCGATCGCCGGCCCCATCCAGTACGAAAGCACCAGGTCGGCCGAACGCAGCTGGTCCAGGTCGTACGTGCGGCGCACCCAGCGCGCGTCATAGTCGGTTTCGCTGCGCCAGGTGAAATCGCGCACGTTGTCCAGCACCACATGCCGCCCATCGAAGGAGACCACGTGCAGGCGTTGCGCTACGTCATCGGCCCAGACGCGATCCTGGCGCGGGGTCAGCAGCATCCACCACCCCAGCGCCAGGGCCAGCGCCACGCCGAAGGCCATGCCGAGCCGTCGCGTGCCATGGCCACGGGCAACCCGCCAGGACGCCCACAGGGCGGACAGCACCCACAGTACCGCCACGGCCGACGCCAGCCAGCCCGGCCCCGGCAGCTGATAGAGCAGCAGGCCAGCCACCCACAGTGCCAGCAGTGCCATCACACTTCCTGTCATCCAACGTCCTGCGGCTTTCACTGGCGTCCTGTCGTGGTCCCGGGGGCGCATAGTTAGCCACAAGCGGGTTCGCCCTGGCATCTACGGCCCGTTCAGGCTGCTGGGTGCACCGTCTGCAACGCCGTTTTCCACATACCGTTCCCTCTTCCAGGAGCATCGATGGGCATTACCTCCGTGGCCGGTGTTGCGGTCCAACCCCAGCACAGCGCCCGCTGTCATTGCGGTACGGTCGAACTGCTGCTGGACCTGCCGGACGGCATCGTCGACCCGCGCCGCTGCGACTGTTCGATGTGCCGCCGCCGCGGCGCCATCGCCGCCAGCGTCGCCCTCGCAGGGCTGCAGGTGGTGCGAGGGCGGGACCATCTGCGGCTGTACCAGTTCAACACGCATGTGGCCGAGCACTACTTCTGCGATGTGTGCGGCATCTACACCCACCACCGTCGGCGTTCGAACCCCGACCAGTACGGCTACAACGTCGCCTGCCTGGAGGGCATCGATCCCTTCGCGCTGGGCGTGATCCCGGTCAGCGATGGCGTGAACCATCCGGCCGACCGCCCGGCCTAGTGCCGGGTACGGCGTGTCGGCGCGGTGACCTTCTGCCAGGGCGCCATGCCGCTGCGGCCGGCCCGCGCGGGGCGTTTGCGCCAGGGCCGGCGTGGCGCGGACTCTGCTTGAACGGGGCGCGGCGGAGGCGCGGGCCGGCGTGCAGTCCAGAGATGATCAAGCAGCCACATGGTCGGTCTCCGTGGGGGCGGGGACGATCAAGCGTGGACGCTGGCCTGCATAGCCGGCGTGAGGCATCGACGACACCACGATGACAGGCGGCGAAGCCCTGCGCGCGCACCACGCCGCAGCCGCATCGCGGACTGGGCGGCACCTCTTGACGCCTGCGCTACAGTGACAATTCCCCTCCTGCTGCAGGTCGCCTCCGGATGCCTTCGTTCTCCGATCCCCAGGCTGCGGCCCGCTATCACGAGGGACCGCTGCGGCAGGTACCTGGATTCCTCGGTCTGCAACAGATGGCCCACCTGCTGCTGGCCGAGCACGTGCCCGAGCACGGCCACGTGCTGGTGCTCGGCGCCGGTGGCGGCCTCGAGCTGAAGGCCTTCGCTGACGCCCACCCGCACTGGCGCATGCTCGGAGTCGATCCGGCCGGCCCGATGCTGGCGCTGGCCCGCGAAACGCTCGACACACGGATGAACCACGTGGAGCTGCTGGAGGGCTACATCGAGGATGCCCCGGCCACGATCTTCGATGGCGCCAGCTGCCTGCTGACCCTGCACTTCCTCGATATCGACCAGCGCCGGCATACCCTGCGCGAACTGCGCAGGCGGCTGCGTCCGGGCGCGCCATTGGTGGTGGCCCACCACAGCGTCCCGCAGGAGCCGGAGGCGAAGCTGCGCTGGTTGAGGCGCTACGCGGCCTTCGGCGAGGCCTCCGGCATTGCCCGTGCGGATGCACAGCGCGCGATCACCGCCATCGCCGAGCGCCTGCCGCTGCTGTCACCTGAACAGGAGGTGGAGGTGCTGCAGGAGGCAGGCTTCAAGGACATCGAGCTGTTCTACGCCGGATTCACCTTCAAGGGCTGGGTCGCCTACGCGGCGTGATGAACCTGCAGAGCCGGCGCTCGCCCGGCCAAGCCTCGTACCTCGCACTTTTCCAGGGCCGTCCGGGAGAAGGGGCTCCCGTGCGTCGACCCGAATGCATGCTGTTGCATGTTCATGCACGAATATGCACACTTACCCCATGAACGCCGATTCCAGCCCCCTCCCCGCCGAACGTACCCGGCAGATCCTCGAAGAACTGCGCCAGCAGGGCCGCGTGATCGCTGCGGAACTGGCGCGCCGCTATGCCGTCTCCGAAGATTCGATCCGCCGCGACCTGCGTGAACTGGCCGCCCAAGGCCTGTGCCAGCGCGTGTACGGCGGCGCCGTGCTGCCGCCGCCGAAGGAGCGCCCGCTGCGCGAGCGCCTGACCCGCGATCGTGGCGACAAGGCCGAACTGGCCGCGCGCGTCTGTGCCCTGCTGCAACCTGGCCAGGTGGTGCTGCTCGATGCCGGTTCGACCAACCTGGCCATCGCCCAGCAGTTGCCGCCCGAACTGGCACTGACGGTGATTACCAACGCGCCGCAGATCGCCACCGCCGCCAGCGTGCATGAAGGCACTTCCGTGCAGCTGATCGGCGGCCGCCTGGCCAGCGGCGGCGGGGCGGTCGGTGCTGAAGCACTGGCCCAGGTGCAGCGCCTGCGCGCCGACGTGTACCTGCCCGGCCCGTGCGCGGTGGACGGCGACACGGGTGTGTGGGCGATGGATGCCGAAGAAGCCACCTTGAAGCGCGCCATGGTGGCCTGCAGCAGCCGCGTCATTGTCGCCGCCACCACCGAAAAACTCGGTGCCCGTGGCCACTGGCAGATCGCCGGCCTCGACGAGATCGACGACCTGGTGCTGACCACATCAGCCCCGCCCGCACTGGCAGCGCGCTTCCTCGCTGCCGGTATTGCGGTGCACCCCACCCCGCCCTGACCGAACCGCCCATGTCCGTTGCCTACCGCGCGCGTGCCGAACAGCACGCGACCCGCGCTGCATTCTTCATTCCCGGTTTCGCCACGGCACTGTGGGCGACGCTGGTACCGTTCGCCAAGGCACGCGCGGACCTCAACGACGCCACGCTCGGCCTGGTGCTGCTCTGCCTGGGTGCCGGTTCGCTGCTGGCGATGCCAGTGGCGGGCGTTCTGGCCGCGCGGCTGGGCTGCCGCCGGGTGATGGTGGCCAGTACGCTGTTGATCTGCCTCACCGTGCCGGGCCTGGCCCTGGCCGGTTCAGCGTGGCTGCTGGGCCTGGTGCTGTTCGTGTTCGGTGCCGCGGTAGGCGCGATGGACTGCACGATGAACGTGCAGGCCGTGGCGGTCGAGCGCGAAGCGCGACGTGTGATGATGTCCGGCTTCCACGCCTTCTTCAGCATCGGCGGCTTCCTGGGCGCGGCAATGATGACCGTGCTG
Organism: Stenotrophomonas maltophilia; assembly: GCF_025642255.1. Lineage (NCBI taxonomy): Bacteria > Pseudomonadati > Pseudomonadota > Gammaproteobacteria > Lysobacterales > Lysobacteraceae > Stenotrophomonas > Stenotrophomonas maltophilia. The sequence goes on along the minus strand of NZ_CP106759.1, from coordinate 907,275 downwards.
CTGTCCCTGCAGCTGCCACCGCTGGCATCGGTGCTGATCGGCGTGGCCGCGATGCTGCTGGCGATGCTGCTGTCGGCGTCGTACTGGCACCGCGAGCGCATGCCGCAGGACACGCCGATGCTGGCCATGCCGCACGGCATCGTGCTGTTCATCGGCGTGCTGGCCTTCGTCGCGTTCCTCGGCGAAGGCGCGATGCTGGACTGGAGCGCGGTCTTTCTCAGTGACGTGCGCAGCGTCGATGCGCGCATGGCTGGCATCGGCTATGTGATCTTCACCCTGACCATGACCGTGGCCCGCCTGCTCGGCGATGCACTGGTGGCGCGGGTGGGACGCGAACGCGCCATCGTGTTCGGTGGCCTGCTCGCGGCCAGTGGCGTGCTGGTGCTGACGCTTGTCACGCCCTGGCAGGTCTCACTGGCCGGTTATGTGCTGGTCGGCCTCGGCTGCGCCAACATCGCGCCGGCGCTGTTCTCGCTGGCCGGCCACCAGACCCGCATGCCCGGCGCGCTGGCGATCACCGCCGTGTCCACGCTGGGCTTTGCCGGCATTCTTGCCGGCCCGGCACTCATCGGCTTCGCCGCCAATCATTTCGGCCTGATCGCTGCATTCATCGGTGTGGCCATCGCGCTGCTGCTGGTGGCGGTGTCCACGCGCTGGCTGCGGGTGTAGCGCGCGGCATCAACGGCGCCGACGCCGGACCTTCATCCGCAATCGTCGATAACCGATCACCGTAGCCGTCGCGCACAGCGCGGTGCCGGCGGTGCTCAACAGCAGCAGCACGCCCAGCCGGGCCGTCTCCTGCCGCAGCATCGCCGACAGGTCCCAGCTGTGCAGGAAGTAGAACAGCCAGCGCCCGACACGCTCACGATGCCCCAGGGTCAGCAGTGGATCGCCGCTGGCCAGATCGAAGTAGACGCGCGTCGCCTCGGCATCACCGAAGTCCGCCACCGCCACCGGGAAGCGGCGCACCGCCGCGCCGTTCATCGCCTCCGGCGCACGTGGATAGAAATAGGCATCCGCTGCATGCAGCAGCGCGAACCGATGCATCGGTGCGGCAGACATCGCCTGCGCCTTCTGCTGCAGCCATGCCACCGGCAGCAGCTGCATCATCCGGAGATGCCCTTCGTCTGCGGATACGATGCGCGTATCGCCCTGCCCGTCCAGCAACAGCGCGAACAGCTCACCGCCGATGCGCCGCCACTGGATCTCCACCGGCATGAACAGCCCATCATGGGCCGCAGCCAGCAGCGCTGCTGGTTCGCCCAGTGCGCCGTTCACTGCCACCGCATCGCCGCGATACTGCGCCGTGTTGATCGCCGCGCGCGTACTGCTGAATACGCCCAGCGGATTCATCGACATCAGCCCGCTGAAGATCCAGGTGAACACGAACGCCGCAGCCGCCAGACCGATCAGATGATGCCAGCGCATCCACGGCTCGACGTACGGCGTCTTCGCACCGGAACGATAGTGGCCAGCGAAGCGCCAGCGCCACACCCCCACCACGATGCCGCTCACCGCCGCCACCGTGCACAGTGCTGACAGCACGATCACCACCCACGTCCACACCGGGTCCACCGACTGCATGCGCAGGAAGTACAGCCAGTGCAGCCAAGCGCCCACATAGTTCCAGCGCTGCTGCACATGCGGTGCATCCAGCACCACCTCGCCGGTGCGCGAAGACACATACAGGTCACCCGGCCGCGCACCGCCCACCTCGACCCGGTACAGCGGCCGATGCGCATCCAGCGCACGCGAATGCGTCCAGCGGTCCTCATCCACGCGCATCGCACCCACGAATGCCGGGCCGCCGGCAAACTGCGCCGCCGAAGCTTCGGCGCGCTGTGCCGATACCGGCAGCAGGACCTGCCCGGTACGCGCCGACCAGGCTCCCACGTGGCTGCCACTACGCACCACATAGGCGGGCTCGCCGCGCAGCGTGGTCAGCGCCACGCTTTCCGGCTCAGCCTGCACGGCCGCTGGCAACGCCGACAGTCCAAGCAGCCCATGCGCGTCTCCCAGCACCGGCAACGCCGCCAGCCGCTCGCCGGGCGTCAGCTTCGGGTAGCCGACGAACAGCATCACCATGCCGCTGACGAACCACAGCAGCATCAGCAGGCATCCGCCGATGCCCAGCCAACGGTGCACCAGGTAGGTCCAGCGCTTGGCAGTGGATCGCAGCGACATGGCGTGCGTCCTCAGAAGCGGTGATCGAGGGTGAACTCGACGCGGCGGTCCGCACCCAGCAGCCACTGCGTGCTGGTGTAGTACGCCGTGGCGTAGTACGCCTTGTCGAACACGTTGAACACACGGGCTGTCACCCGCGTGCGCGGTGCCGCCTGCCAGGTCAGCGCCAGATCGGTGGTGCTGTAGCCCGGCAGCTCCAGGGTGTTGGCGTTGTCGGCGTAACGCTTGCCGACGTAACGCACACCTGCGGCCGCGCTCCAGTCGGGCAGGAACTGCCAGCTCACCCATACATTGGCCAGCCGCTCTGCCACGTTCGGCGGCACATTGCCATCGCGCGAGACCAGCACAGCCGGCGAACCGGTGGCTTCCAGGAAGTCCTCGAACTCGGCCTTCAGAACCGTCGCGTTGGCATCGAGCGTCCATTGCGGCGCGAAATTCCAGTTCAAGGACGCCTCGATTCCGCGCGAAGTCTGCGCGCCCACCTGCACCCGACGATCCGGGAGCAGCGGATCACGGCTGAGCAGCCCGGTCTTGCGGATCCGGTACGCCGCCAGCGTCCACTCGCCACCGTCGAAGGCCTGCTTCAGGCCGACTTCGACCTGACGCCCCTTGGCCAGGTCGAAGGCACCGTTGGCCGGGCTGATCATCAACAGGCCGCTGACCGGGTCGGCCGCCTGCGAATACTGCGCGTACAGGCTCAGCGTCGGCTGCAGCGCGAATACCGTACCTGCTCGCCAGCCGGTGCTGCTGTAGGTCTTCGAGAATGCCTTCTGGCCGCTGATCAGATCGGTACGATCGATGCGCGCGCGGTCGTGGCGCAGCCCGCCCAGTACCGACCAGCGCTCGTTCAGGGCCAGCCGGTCTTCCACGAACAGAGCGTACTGCTCGGCACTGTTGCGGTAGCGCGGCAGGTTCGGCGCATCGCTGGCAAACTGCCCCGGCACCGGATGGAACGGATCGACCGGACCGGAACTGCCGGCATAGGTATTGTTGGTGTGCTTGAAATGCGCACGGTTGGCATCCATCCCCAGCGCGAAACTGTTGGCAAGACCGCCCACCTCACCCTGCACGCGCAGCGTCGAGGTCAGCCCGGTCTGGTCCTGGTTGTGGGTGATCTGGGTGTTGCCCGAGCGGTCAATCAGGCCAGTGCGCGGGTTGTAGACATAGGCCTCGGCGTTGCGCCAATCGCGCTGGCTGTCGATCTGGTAGACGCGGGTGCGCCACTCCATCTTCGCGTTCGGCGTCCACAGCGCATCGAGCTGCGTCCAGCGGTCACGGAATCGGATGTCACTGTCTTCCACGTTGTAGTTGCGGTGGCGCAGTGCGTCCAACTGTCGGCCATCCACCAGCGGCGTGCCGAAGTAGCGCATCGGCTGCTGGTAGCCCTGCCCATGGGTGAGCGTCAGCTGCAGGTCGGTACGCGGCTGCCACAGCAATGCCCCGGAGAAAGTCGCGTCACTGTTGCGGCCACGGTCCACCCAGCCGCCGCTGTAGTTGCCGCTCACATCCAGCCGGTAGGCCAGCTCGGGCGTCAGCGCGCCACCGCTGCCGAAGCCCAGGCGCGCGATGTCCTCGCTGCCCACCGTCACACTGATCTCGTTCTCGACGGCACCGCGCGAAGGCTTCTTCGGCACGATGTTGATCACACCGCCGATCGCACCGTCGCCGTGGATCACCGAGGCCGGCCCGCGCAGCACTTCGATGCGCTCGATGGACCAGGTATCGAACGGGAACGTGATGCCGACGCCCCCGTACTGGCGCAGGCCATCGTACAGGCGCATCACCGACGCCCCATCAGTGAAGCCCCGGCTGGACAGCGCGCTGAGGCCGTTGCCCGGATGCGGCATCGCGCTGATCGCACCCGCGCGGCTGATCGCATCGTTGAGGTTGCTGTCGCCGCGCTGCTCCAGCTGGTCGCGGTCGATCACGGTGAGCGCCGCAGGTGTCTGCAGCACGTTCAGGCCGAGCGCGGAACCTGCGCCGGGGGTGGCCGACAGCGCACCGTGCCGGGTATCGACTACGCGTACGGTGTCCAGGGTGGTCGGGCCCGCCGCTTCGGCACGGGCAGGTGCAACAGGCAGGGCGCAGGCGCACAGCGCCGGCAGCGTCGCCCAACGCAGGGCAACGCGCTTCGGATGTCTTTTCATTTTTTCACGGCATGCAATGCCACCCCGCACCGCGGGGCAGCAGGAAGGAAAGCGCACGCGGTAGCGCCAGGCCATGCCTGGCGGCTTCCATCAGAGGGAATGCACGGCCGCGCGCGCGGCTCAGCCCGCCAATGCCGCCGGTGGTCCCCGCGCCCCGAGGGTTCCCGCCAGGCGCGCGGGCACTGCCAGCACAGCGCCCAGCCGCGCCCGGCAGACCGGCGCCAAGGGCACCAGCAGCAGGAACGCCGCCACCAGCAGGGTGATCAACCGCGCCGCGATCAGGCAGTAATCGCAATCCACGCCCATTTCATGGTCGGCGTGTGGATCGGCGGGCGGATTCTTCGCGGCCTCACCGTGCGGCGTCGCCATCGCATGATGGTCGTGATGGCCTTCCATCGTGTGCTGCGCATGCAGCGAATGATCCATCGCCGCCACCGGCGCCGCCGCTGCCACGCGGCCATGCGCCACCCAGCGGCTCACCAGCGGGGCAAGCAGCACCAGCAGCAGGGCGAGCCATGCCAGGGCCTGGAACCGGCGGTGGAATCGGGGGCGGTGCACCCGGGCATTCTACGGCGCGGCGCCGCAACCTTGGACCGCGTTCAGGGTTTTGCCCCTGCGACAGGGTGACGCAGGTGCCTCACGTCGCGTACTGGGCAACGCCATGCCCGAACGACCAGTTCTCCTTCTTCACTTCCACCAGATTGATGAACACGTCCTCGCGGCGGATGCCCACTGCCGAATGCAGGCCGTCAGCAATGCCCGCGTACAGCGCCTTCTTCTGCTCCAGGGTGCGGCCCTCGTTCCAGGTGATCTGGATGCAGATGAAATCGTCGGAGCGCTGCACACCCAGGTAACTGGGGTCGTAGACCAGGGTGGCGGCGTCGTGCTCCTGGAAAATCTGGAAGCGGTCGTTCTCGGGCACGCCGACAGCGCGCATGGCCTGGTAGATGGCCTCGCCGACGCGCTGCAGGTAGTCGGCGGATTGGCCTTTGCGGAGATCGATGCGGGCGAGCGGCATGGTGGGGCTCCCGGGTGGAGGGTTGGGAGACGATGCGCCGGGCTGCTAGATTTCTGTGTGAAATGTCGCGCGAACGCGCGTCCCGTTCAGAGCCCTGCAATTTCCTCCCCCAGGAGGGCGCACTTCTCAGCTTCCCTGCCGCTCCGCGTTCGTTCTCTGATTACTAGGGTGCATGTCGCTTCTCGCAGGTTTCTGAACTCATCAACGCAGCGTCCCGCAGACCACGTCCCTGCCCTCATTGACTGAATCCCGCGACCCCAAATTTCTGGAAAGCTCTTGTTTCTCCAGCAGAAACGGGAGAAGCGATCACAATCAGCCGCTGCATGAAGTGCCATAAGTGACAGGTCCGATATCTAAACGTGATGGATTCTGGCGCGCTCAGTGCACTGTGGTAGAGACCAAGGGCCACTACAAGCAGTTCTTTGAAGATGATGGCGAGTTGCGCTTCTGGGCCCAGCTTGATCGAACTCGACCCACCATCCTGGAGAGCTGGCTCAGACAGTTTCATAGACAGCGCGCACATGTTCTCGCGCTTGGCCGACCTGCAAAGCTGGAATGGCACTTCCTTGAGATCGAGTGCTTCGACATCGCGGTCAGGCTGTTCAAAGATGATTCCTTCTGCTGCAGGCACTCACCATGACGCCCATGTTCAGAACTGTCGTAGACGCGTGGATCGCCACTGAAACGCTTGACGCGCAAACTGTCTATGGCCGGCTCCAACCGCTCGTTCGATTGCTCCAGGACGTGCATCCTGCGTTCCACCGCTGGATTGAGCATTCACGCTCGAATGGGGCAATTCCATATTCTGATGAAGAGCGCTTCGTCCAGATGCTGGCGTCCCATGCCGAGCAGGACGGACAGGAATTCCCTGATGATCCGGATGCCGGTGGCGCGGGCGCCAACCTCACCACTGCCATGACCGCCAGGGAGTGGAAAACCCCTGGAAGGGCTTCCATCGAGTATTACCCATGGGCAGGACGACTGACGATGACGATCTTCAGGCCCATCGAAGCATTCTCTGCGGAAGGCGCCACTTCGGTGGTACGCCAGTGCGTTGCGGCGCTATCAACCGCCATGCTTGCTGATCATGTAGCTACAGACGTTGTATGTCCCCTTCCAACCGGCAAGGGCTATGACACCTACTATGCCAATCATCGCCTCTTCCCCCATCGACGCTGGCTGGGCTGGATGGGATTTGTACCCCACCTCGTGCCGAAGAAATTCATTCCTGAAGCGGCGTCCATGGAGGTCGTGAAAGGCAAAGGAACGATGATCGTAGCGCTGGACGAACCCTTCGATCTGCGCAACCCGGAACATCTGAGGCGCGTGCATCAGGTTGAACTGCGGATGGCGAATGCCGGGCTGCTGGACATCACCGATCCGACGCTGCTCGAGTGATTCGGGCATCCGTGCACAATGCAATGTAGCTGACCTGCCACTTGTGCTGCTGTCGCGATGAGCATTAGCCGAAGTACAAGGAATGGTGAGAAGGATCGTGCATCCCGCATCATGCGGAAAGGACGAGATCTGCGAACTTGCACCTGCGTTGATCCAACATCCCCCTAGAAAATCACAATGCCCGAGATGTACAACGCATTCATAGATACAACTGTGCCGGTGGAGGTGCTGAGTGCTGAGGCGGCCTATCGACAACTGTTGCAACTTACCGAAGAGCTTGGCGAGATACATCACCTTTTCCAGAACTGGGCGCTTCGTGATTCCTCTGGCAGACCGGTACCTCTAAGCGACAAGACAAGGTTCATCGATGCAGTCGCCGAGAACGCCGCCTACTACCATAGAAAGTACCCAACTGCGGCCAATTCAGGCGGTGCCGGCGCTTCCATTACTCCCGCCTTGAGCCAGAAAGCTCATGATCAACCTGGCTGTCCTACGCTGGATTACAGGCCGTGGTTCGGCAGGGTTACCCTGAGCATCAACGCCCCCGTCCAGGCGTTTGGTCCGGATGGCACATCCGGAATCATTCGATCCTGCGTCCGAAGCATTGCAACCCGTTTGGACGCCGTGTTCGTTGCGACAGACGTTACGTCCCCACTCCCGGACGGAGAGGGATATGAAACCTACGCACACTTCCATCAACTGTTTCCCCATCGACGCTGGCTGGGCTGGATGGGATTTGTACCCCACCTCGTGCCGAAGAAATTCATTCCTGAAGCGGCGTCCATGGAGGTCGTGAAAGGCAAGGGAACGATGATCGTAGCGCTGGACGAACCCTTCGATCTGCGCAACCCGGAACATCTGAGGCGCGTGCATCAGGTTGAGCTGCGGATGGCGAATGCCGGGCTGCTGGATATCACCGACCCGACGCTGCTCGAGTGATCCGGGCATCGTGCGCAGCGTGACGCAAACAACCCGCGGCGCGTACCGCGTTGTCGCGAAGTGCACCGACAGCCCGTGCAGCGCGTCGCATCGGAAGTGACGTTGCTCGCAGCGCGCCCGTGCACTGACGCACAGATCGAAATCTCCCTCCTCCGCATTGGCATGAAAGGGAATTTTCCTTACAGACCGATGTGATTGCGCAGCCGGATGATCACCGCGCCGGGGCAGTTGCCTTGGCCGGGATTGGCGTCTCGAATAAACGAACAAGCTTCAAGGCCTGCGAAATCAATCGCAGCTGAGAGAATGCACCGACTGCCGTCAATGGCGGACGGTGCGTGGGGATCGCAAGATCCGCCAGGCGTTCTTCTCCCTTGAAGTTTGTTTGCCTTGGTACGCCAACCCGCACCGTCCGCCACCTTCGCTTCGGAAGGTGGCCCCACGCCAGTGAGGGTTTCGCCATGACCAACCGCACCGCTGTCCATCCCCGCCTGCACGCCCTGATCGGCGACATCGCCGCCGACGTGCCCGAGGACCTCGCACGCGAGATCGAGTGCGCCTTGCACGAACAGAGTCTGCCCGTGCAGTCGCCTGCCTTCTTCACGTACCTCAATGCCATCAGCCGCGCCGACGGCGATGACGGACAGCCGTGCAACAGCCTCACCCTCGTTGCCAGCAATCACGCCTCGCTGCGCCGCTCGATGTCTGGGCTTACCGCATTGCTCGATCTGCTGCAGGCTGCCGATCGTGCACGCAACGAAGGCGGCCCGGACGAACAGCTGGGCGCCTTCCATATCGACGGACTGATCGTGGCCGCACGACAGCTGGTGCGCGAGGCGAATCATTGCCTCTCCGGCGCTGACTGACCGGCCCGGATGCCCTCCCGCTACAATCGCGCAGGGAACGCAGGAGGCCGCAATGGACGCCGAACATCTGGACTACTTCAAGGCCGCACTGGAGGGCCGCGCGACCGTGGGCTGGACCGTGTGGTTCGCCGCCAACCAGCACGCGCTGGCTCGACAACTGAGCCGCCCCGCTCTGCTGCGCCTGAAGTTCAATCAGCTCGACGAAGCCGAACGCCTGCTTGCCGAGGCAGGTATCGTGCCGGCCAGCACAGCAGGCAAACGCTACGAGATGTACTGCGCACAGTTTGCACCCGAGATGCTGGATGAGCACGGCCGGCCTTTGCCCGAGGTGTGGCGCGCTGCGCACGGCGGCGCCATTGGCCTGCTCGCTGACGGCGAGCACGGTGCGGGCCAGGCGAAGCTGCTGGCGGAGTTTCGCCGCACCCGCAAGCGCGGGCTTCAACAGGCGCACGAGTGGCTGGCCGATCTGTGCTTTGAAGGCGAGATGGAACTGACCAGCGGCAATGCCGAGGTGGGCCGTGGTCTGTTGGCGGTGGTGGTGCAGGCCGGCAGCGGCCACGACCTGTTGGATGCGACGGCGATGATCGCGCGGGATCTGCTGGATCAGCACGGCTGATGGCAGCCGCAGCAGCGACGCTGGCACGCATCATCAGATAGCAAAAAAGCCCCCATTGCTGGAGGCTTTTTTCGTTCTGCAACATGGTGGGCGGTACAGGGATCGAACCTGTGACCCTTGCCGTGTGAAGGCAATGCTCTACCGCTGAGCTAACCGCCCGGTGTGTTGCTGAGCCGCTCATTATAGGAACTTTTCAGAGGCCGTCAACAGTTTTCACATCCGTCTTCACGTGTGTTTTCGAGGCGTGCCGCCGGGCGTGGCCCGGCGCTGCCTCACATCGTGTGGGTAGGCTTGTCCGAGCTGGTCAGGCCGGCCAGCTGGGTCTCGATCTTGTGGCGCACGCCCTCCCCTTCAGCGCCGTCTGCCAGCTGCACGCCGATGCCTGCGGTACGGTTGCCCTGCGCGCCTGCCGGGGTCACCCAGATCACCTTGCCGGCCACCGGCAGGCGCTCGCTGGAATCGGGCAGGGTCAGCAGCAGGAACACCTCGTCGCCGAGGAAGTAGCGCTTGGGCGTGGGCACGAAAATGCCGCCATTCTTCACGAACGGCATGTACGCGCTGTACAGCGCGGCTTTGTCCTTCACGGCCAGGGACAGGATGCCTTGGCGGGCGTTGCTGGCACTCATCGATTTCCCCTTGCGGCAGGCCGCTCGTTCACCTTGTTCCAGGCCAGCAGCAACTCGACCACCGCAAGGTCTGCACGCACCGTGGTGCGCAGCAGGTCGCGGGTGCGGTTGGCAGCGTCGAACCAGGCTGCCAGCTTGTGCAATCGCTCCGGCGCGGTCAAGGCGTCCGTGCTGGCCTGGGCCAGCGCCAGGTCGGCGGCGAAGCGCAGGCGCAGCGCCGCGTTGTCATCACCGCACCATTTCTGCGCCAGCTCCACCGCGCCGGTCCTGCCGGTGGCCAGCTGCTCCAGGTCGCGGGCCACCTCACGGCGCAGGCTCAGCCCGTCCTCGCGCAGCCAGTTGTCGGCCTGGCCGGGATGGCCGCGCGCGGCGTCCAGCGCCTCGCGTGCGGAGGCGTCGCTGTGGCCCTGCTGCTGCAACCAGGCCAGCGCTTCCTCGTGCGGCGGCAGCTTGAACTCCAGGCGCTGGCACCGGCTGCGGATGGTCTGCGGCAGGCGTGCCGGGTCGCTGCTGATCAGCCACAGGTAGCGGCCGGGCTGCGGTTCTTCCAGCGTCTTGAGCAGTGCATTGGCCGCGGAGCGGTTGATCGCATCGGCCGGATCGACGATCACCACCTGGGCCACACCGTACTGCGGGGTCAATGCCAGTTTGTCGGTGATCTCGCGCACCTGCTCGATGACGATCTCGGTACGCAGCTTGTCGCCGCTCTTGTTCGGAATGAAGCTCACCAGCTGCAGGTCCGGGTGGGTACCGGCAGCGATCAGGTGGCGGGTGCGCGTGGCGTGCGCGGCATCGCCCTGCGCCAGCACGTGGTCGGCCAGCGCCAGTGCAACCTCGCGCTTGCCCAGCCCGGCCGGGCCGCAGATCAACAGGCCATGCCCCAGCCGGCCCGCGTCGAGCGCGGCCACGGTCTGATCGAATGCGCGCTGCTGCCAGGGCGAGAAGGTGCTCATGCGCCCTTTCCTTCCTGCAGCCAGCGCTCGACCTGCGCGATCACGTCGGCGGCCACGCGTTCCTGCACCTGGCCCGCGTCGATCACGGCGAAGCGCTGTGGGTCCTGCTGGGCGCGGCTGCGGAACACTTCACGCACGCGCTGGAAGAAATCGTCCTGCTCGCTCTCGATGCGGTCCGGCCACAGGTCGCGGCCATTGGCGCGCGCACGACCGACCGCCACGTCCACATCCAGCAGCAGGGTCAGGCCCGGCAACAGGCCAACGGCACGGCGCTCCAGCTCGGCAATCCACTGCGGGTCCAGGCCACGGCCCCCTCCCTGGTAGGCGTAGCTGGAATCGGTGAAGCGATCACTCAGCACGTAGGCACCGCGCTGCAGGGCCGGCTGGATCACCTCCCGCACGTGCTGCGCGCGGGCGGCGAACACCAGCAGCAGTTCGGCCTCGGCACTGAGCGGCTCGGCGGCGATCTCGGCATCGGGCTTCAGTATCAGGCTGCGGATGCGCTCGGCCAGCGGCGTGCCACCCGGTTCACGCGTCAACACGACCTCATGGCCATGCTGGCGCAGGCACGCGCGGATGGCATTGATCGCAGTGGTCTTGCCGGCGCCTTCGCCGCCTTCCAGGCTGACGAAACGCGGGTGGCGTAGCAGCGCGGGACTCATTGCGCCGGGGTCTCCTGGGTGCGTTGCTGGCGCAGCTGCTGCAGGTAGCGCGCTACCGCAGCGTTGTGCTGGTCCAGGCTGGACGAGAACACGTGCGCGCCACTGCCATCGCCAACGGCGACGAAATACAGTGCATCCCCCGCTGCCGGCTGTGCCGCGGCCATCAGGGCGTCGCGGCTGGGCATGGCGATGGGGGTCGGGGTCAGGCCCGCACGGGTATAGGTGTTGTAAGGCGTATCGGTGGTCAGGTCGCGGCGGCGGATGTTGCCGTCATAGGCCGCGCCGATGCCATAGATCACGGTGGGATCGGTCTGCAGGCGCATGCCGATCTGCAGGCGGCGCATGAACACGCCGGCAATCTGCGGGCGCTCGCTGGCCAGCGCGGTTTCCTTCTCGATGATCGATGCCAGCGTCAGCAGCTCGTACGGCGTGTTGATCGGCAGGTCCGGTGCACGGCTCTGCCAGGCCTCGTCCAGCGCCTTTTCCATTGCCGCATGCGCACGCTTGAGCACATCCACGTCGCTGTCACCGCGCTGGTAGATGTAGGTCTCCGGCAGGAACCGGCCTTCCGGATGCTGGCCGCCGAAACCCAGGCGCTGCATCAGTGCCGCATCATCAAGATCATCGGTGGTGTGCAGCAGTGGATCGGCACGCTTCAGCGCCGCGCGCAGCTGGCGGATGTTCCAGCCTTCGATGATGGTGACGCGGTGCTGCAGGACCTTGCCGGCGCGCATGCGCAGCAGCAGCTCGCGCGGGGTCAGCTGGTTGTCCAGCGCGTACTCACCCACCTTCAGCTTGCCGGCGGCGTCGAGCTGGCGTGCCAGCAGCTGCCACTGTGCGTCCTGGCCTTCGTCCACGCCCGCCTCGCGCAGCTTGCGCAGCACGGTGTTCAGGCCATCGCCGCTGGCGATCACCACGGTCTCTGCGGAGGGGGAGATCCGGGCATCGGCGAACTGGGTCTGCTTGTAGAAGAACCACGCGCCCGCGCCGGCCACGACCGCGATCAGCACCACCAGCAGCGTTACCACGAACAGACACCCGCGCTTGGCTCCCGCCATGGATTACCTCAGAACTCGATTCCGTCGTGCAGGATACCGTGCCGGTGGTGTGGGGTCATGGCCGGATGAGGCGCTCAACCCCGCTTCGCTCGCCGGGCATGGCCCGGCGGTGATGCATCGGTAGCGCCGGGCCATGCCCGCCGGGGGGCGATCGCCTACCCTTGCTGGCCCAGGGCGCGCAGCAGGCCACGCGCTTTGGCGCGGGTCTCGTCCAGCTCCTTGTCCGGGTCCGAATCGACCACGATGCCGGCACCGGTGCGGAAACTGACCTCGTGGCCGTCCACCTCGGCGGTACGGATCAGGATGTTCAGGTCCAGGTCGCCATCGCGGTTCAGCCAGCCGAACGCCCCGGTATAGGCACCGCGCGGCACCTGCTCCAGCTCGCTGATGATCTGCATGCAGCGCACCTTCGGGCAGCCGGTGATGGTGCCGCCGGGGAACGTTGCGGCGATCACTTCGCCGGGGGTGACCTCCGGGCGCAGATGGCCGCTGACGTTGCTGACGATGTGGTGCACATGGGCGTAGCTCTCCACCGTCATCAATTCATCGACCACCACGGTGCCGGGCAGGCAGATGCGGCCCAGATCGTTGCGCTCGAGGTCAATCAGCATCACGTGCTCGGCGCGCTCCTTCGGGTGCCCGACCAGCTCCTGGATGCGCGCGGCATCATCGTCAGCCTCGAAACGTGGGCGCGTGCCCGCGATCGGCCGGGTCTGCGCGTGGCCGGCATGCACCGATACCAGCCGCTCCGGCGAGGAGCTGACCACGTGCCGCCCAAACGCACTGAACAGGCCGGCAAACGGTGCGGGGTTGGCGCGGCGCAGCTGTGCGTACAGGGCCTGCGGGCTGACCGGCGTGGCGAACTGCGCGCTCCAGCGCCGCGACAGGTTCACCTGGAACACATCGCCGGCGCGCAGGTAGTCGATCACCCGGCGCACGCCGTCGGTGAAGCGCTGCGGCGCGTCTTCGCCGACCGACTGCGGCGGCTGCCAGCCCTGCCCCGCCTCCGGCAGCGCCTGCGCGGCCAGCGCCACCAGCGAGTCCAGCAGCGCCTGCTCGCCCGCTTCGGCGATGACGAAGCTGGCGTGGTTCTGGTGATCGTGCAGCACGGCCGCCGGGCAGCGCAGCGCCAGTGCCGTCGGCCGGCCATCATCGCGCGCACGCGCCGGCAGCACCGGCTCGATCTGGCTGGCCACTTCGTAGTCGAGCATCAAGGCCCAGCCGCCGCGGAACGGCAGGCTGTGACTGCCATCGTGCGGCAGCCGTGCCTGCTGCCAGGCGCGGTCCAGCGCCTGCAGGAAGCTGCCGGGCTGCACCGTATCCTGCTGGTCGCGCACGCAACCATCGGCATCCAGGCGCAGCGTGTCGCCCTGTGCGGCCAACAGCAGGCTCCAGCGCCCCTGCGCGGTGCCGGAAGCGGTGGACTCCATCAGCAGCGGGAAACGTTCCGGCGCCTGCTGCTGCAGGGCCAGCAGATCGATCGGATGCGGCAGCGGGTGGATCAGCGGGGCGTGGGTCATGGTGGCCTGCAGGGGAATTCAGATACACGGAAGCCGCCTTGCGGCGGCTTCCTGGTGCGTGGAGCACGTCCGGTCGAGCACGGCCCGACGCTACAACCCGGTCAGACGCGCTTGAAGATCAGCGTGCCGTTGGTGCCGCCGAAGCCGAAGCCATTGGACATCACCACGTCGACCTTGGCCTGGCGCGCTTCATTGGGGACGTAGTCCAGGTCACAGCCTTCGCCCGGCTCATGCAGGTTGATGGTCGGCGGGATGACGTTGTCCTGCAGCGCCATCACCGAGAAGATCGCCTCCACACCGCCGGCCGCGCCGAGCAGGTGGCCGGTCATCGACTTGGTGGAGCTGACCATCATCTTGTAGGCGTGGTCGCCGAAGGCCGTCTTCATCGCCATGGTTTCGCCGAGGTCGCCCAGCGGCGTGGAGGTGCCATGTGCGTTGAGGTAACCCACCTGTTCCGGATTCAGGCCAGCGTCCTTCAACGCCATGGTCATGCAGCGGGCAGCGCCTTCGCCGTTCTCGCTCGGCGCGGTCATGTGGTACGCGTCGGAGCTGGCGCCGAAGCCGGCCAGCTCGCAATAGATCTTCGCGCCACGGGCCTTGGCGTGCTCGTACTCTTCCAGGATCAGGATGCCGGCACCGTCGCCCAGCACGAAGCCGTCGCGGTCCTTGTCCCAGGGGCGCGAGGCCTGTTCCGGTGCGTCGTTGCGGGTGGACATGGCCTTCATCGCGCAGAAGCCGCCCACGGCGGTCGGCGAGGAGCCGCGCTCGGCGCCGCCCACCACCATCACGTCCGCATCGCCGTACTGGATCATGCGCATGGCGGTGCCGATCGAGTGGTTCGAGGTGGCGCAGGCCGAAACCGCCGAGAACGACGGGCCCTTCAGGCCGGTGATGATGCTCAGCTGGCCCGGCAGCATGTTGATGATGGTCTTGGGCACGTAGAAGGGCGAGATCTTCTTGCCCTCGTGGAATTCGATGGTCTGCTCTTCGATGCCGAGCAGGCCGCCGATGCCGGCGCCGACGATGGCGCCGATGCGCTCGGCATTGGCGTCGGTGATCTCCAGGCCCGAATCATGCAGGGCCATGAACGAGGCACCGAGGCCGTAATGGATGAACGGGTCCATCTTCTTGGCATCCTTGCCGCTGACCCGATACTTGCCGAACAGTGCATTGTCGGCGGTGATGTCGAAGCCCTTGACCTCACCTGCAATCTTGGTGGTGAACCGTTCCAGGTAGGAATCGGCGACGTTGGTCAGCGGACCGATGCCCGAACGACCATGGGTGATACCTTCCCAGCTGCTGGCCAGATCATTGCCCAACGGCGAGACGATACCCAGGCCGGTTACGACGACGCGACGCTTCATTGCTGATTCTCCTGACCCGAAGATGCTTTCGGGCAACGCGGTTTGCTTCGGTGTGATGCGCAAACACACGGGGCCGCAACAGCGGCCCCATGGGGTGCGGTGCGCGCCGGGCGGATGCCCGCACGCGCACTGCCGTCTGACATCAGGCCTTGACGTGGGCCTTGATGTAGTCGATGGCGGCCTGCACGGTGCTGATCTTCTCGGCTTCTTCGTCCGGGATTTCGCACTCGAATTCTTCTTCCAGCGCCATCACCAGCTCGACGGTGTCCAGCGAGTCAGCGCCCAGGTCATCGACGAACGATGCGCTGGTGGTGACTTCTTCTTCCTTGACGCCAAGCTGTTCGACGACGATTTTCTTGACGCGTTCTTCGATGGTGCTCATGGGATCTCGCTCCAGATGGAGTTGTGGTTCAAAAGTGGTCGCCATCAAGGGCGATGGCCGTGGGATAGTGTAGTGGAAACCGGCGCGCCCTTGCATTGCAGCAAAAATCCACGCAGATCAACCACTTGCGGCGCAATCCGTGCGCCCCTTGCTTACGGCATGTACATGCCGCCGTTCACATGGAGGGTTTCGCCGGTGATGTAGCCGGCAGCCGGGCTGGCCAGGAAGGCCACCGCATGGGCGATGTCTTCCGGTGAACCTAGGCGTTCGAGGGCGATGTCGTTGATCAGCGCGGTGCGCGCTTCTTCCGGCAGTGCCTTGGTCATGTCGGTGTCGATGAAGCCCGGCGCGACCACGTTGACGGTGACGCCACGCGAGCCGATCTCCTTGGCCAGCGACTTGCTGAAGCCGATGATGCCGGCCTTGGCGGCCGCGTAGTTGGCCTGGCCGGCATTGCCGGTCACGCCCACCACCGAGGCGATGTTGATGATGCGGCCCTTGCGTGCCTTCATCATGCCGCGCATGACCGCCTTGCTGGTGCGGAACACGCTGGTCAGGTTGGTGTCGATGATCGAGGCCCAGTCATCGTCCTTCATGCGCATCAGCAGATTGTCGCGGGTGATGCCGGCGTTGTTGACCAGGATCGAGATCGGGCCGAATTCCTTGGCGATGCCATCCAGCACGCTGTCCAGTGCGGCGGCATCGGTGACGTTCAGCGCGCGGCCGTGACCACCGTGGGCCGCCAGGCGCTCGCCGATCGCCGCAGCGCCGGACTCGGTGGTGGCGGTGCCGATGACGGTGGCGCCCTGGGCGGCCAGCAGATCGGCAATGGCGGCACCGATGCCACGGCTGGCGCCGGTGACCAGTGCGATTTCACCCTGCAGGGGCTTGCTCATGATGGTTTCCTCAGACGGGGGCAGCCGCCCCACCCGCGCCGCGTGCAGCGGCCACTGGCAGGGTCGGCAGGAACAGGGGCGATCAGGCCGACCATGCCTCGCGGGCGCTTTCAAAGTCGCCCGGGGTGGCCAGCGAACGGCCGTCGATGGCCTTGTCGATGCGCTTGACCAGGCCGGTCAGCACCTTGCCCGGGCCACATTCGGCAACCTGGGTGATGCCACGGGCGGCCAGGGCCTGCACGCAACCGGTCCACTGCACCGGCTGGTACAGCTGCTGGACCAGCGCGGTGCGGATGGCATCCACGCCGTCGTGCACCTGGGCATCGACGTTCTGTACCACCGGCAGCTGCGGAGCCTGCCAGGACAGCCCGGCCATCACTTCGGCCAGACGGTT
The DNA here is from genome assembly GCF_025642255.1 of Stenotrophomonas maltophilia. Classification (NCBI taxonomy): domain Bacteria; kingdom Pseudomonadati; phylum Pseudomonadota; class Gammaproteobacteria; order Lysobacterales; family Lysobacteraceae; genus Stenotrophomonas; species Stenotrophomonas maltophilia. The sequence goes on along the minus strand of NZ_CP106759.1, from coordinate 890,255 downwards.
GGCGGCCTCGCGCATCAACGGGGTATGCGAGGGCACGCTGACGGCCAGCTTCACTGCCTTGCGCACGCCCTTGTCGGCCAGCAACGCCAGCGCGCGGTCGACTGCTGCCGCATCGCCACCGATCACGATCTGGCCGGGCGAGTTGAAGTTGGCCGGTACCACCACCTGGCTGCCCGCTGCTTCGGCGCAGACGTCCAGCACCAGCTGGTCTTCGGCGCCGAGCACGGCGGCCATGGCGCCCACGCCGGCCGGAGCCGCGTCCTGCATCAGCTGGCCGCGCAGGCGCACCAGGTGCGCACCGTCATGCAGGCTCAGCGCGCCAGCGGCGACCAGCGCCGTGTACTCGCCCAGGCTGTGGCCGGCCAGCACCGACGGGCGCGGACCACCCACGGCGTTCCAGGCGCGCCAAACGCCGATGCTCGCCGCCAGCAGGGCCGGCTGCGTGTATTCGGTACGGTTGAGCATTTCCTCCGGGCCACCCTGGGACAGCGCCCACAGGTCGACGCCGGCACCATCGGATGCCTCGGTGAAGGCCTCACGCACCTGCGGGTGCAGCTCGGCCAGCTCGGCCACCATGCCCACAGACTGCGAGCCCTGGCCGGGGAAGACAAAAGCGAGGGTGGATACGGTCACGCGGTCATCCGCTTGTTGCAATCGAAGCGGGCCATGATAAGGGTGAATCCGCCGTGTCGTCTGTACGTGCGCGTATGCAGGGCGTATGGAGCGCGCCGGCAATGCCGGGCCGGCGAACGGTCCCGGCAACGCCGATCCATGCCCGGCGAACGATTCCGGTAGCGCCGGGCCATGCCCGGCGGATGCAATCAGCAGAACAACTGCAGAATGTCCAGCTCGCCATCGGCAAAGAAGTCCATGCACAGCCCGACCACCATCAGCACCCCCATGGTGGTGGCGCCGTGCGCGATGAAGATCGAATGGGCCAGCGTGCGCGCCGAGCGTCCGAGCTTCATGCAGACCCGGGCCAGGCGCTGCAGGCGGCCGCTCACAGCGTGCACGTGCTCGCGTACCGGCGCCTGCACGGTGCCGATCGCCTCGGCCATCATCGCCTGCAGGCAGTCGGGCCGGTCGGCGTAGTACTTGGCCACGCCATAGCCGAACATCAGCCAGTCGCGCGCCTGGGCTTCGGCCAGATCCATCACTTCCAGCGGATCTTCCTCGAAGTCGATGAAACCGACCCGCTCGCCATCCCAGGTGAGATTGCGCGGCAGCGGCTGGCCGAAATAGGCGCCACGGCTGTGTGCTTCGGCAAGTGCCCGCATTGCGGCCATCACCAGCCGGTCCCGCCCGGCGTCGTCGGCCTCGCGCAGGCAGGTGTTGAACGAGCTGCCGTTGTCCCCGATCACCAGCGCGGCATGGCCGCTGCCGATCACGTCGGGCACGTTCACCCCTTGTGCCTGCAGTTCACCCAGGCGGCGGGCCTCGACCTCGCGTGCGGCGTCACCGCCCCGGTGCGGTGGCGGACGCAGCGCGTCCAGCTGGAACCGGTGGGCGACGAAGTTGAGCAGACCCAGGGCCATGGCCCGGCTTCCCTTGCCGTACTGCTTCAGCCAGGCGCGCTGCCCGTCGATGACGATGGGCTCAACCATGACAGGACCTCCTTAAACGCGTTACGGCCCCGAAGGGCCGCAACGACAGACTTCACGTTGTCGTAACTTGCACTATCAATAGCGCAACAGGGCCGAACCCCACGTGAAGCCGCCACCAAAGGCTTCCAGCAGCAGCAGCTGACCGCGCTCGACGCGGCCCGAGCGGACCGCAGCGTCCAGCGCCAGCGGCACCGAGCCGGACGAGGTGTTGCCATGCTGGTCGACGGTGACCACGACCTGGTCCATCGACATTTCCAGCCGCTTGGCGGTGGCTTCGATGATGCGCAGGTTGGCCTGGTGCGGGATCAGCCAGTCCAGGTCCGACTTGTCCAGGCCATTGGCGGCCAGGGTCTCGTCCACGACCGAGTCCAGCGCCTTGACGGCGTACTTGAACACGTCGTTGCCCTTCATGTTGATGGTGCCGCCGCCATTGGCGCCGTCCTTGAAACCGGCCGAAACGCCGACCGGATTCCACAGCAGTTCCTTCTTGCTGCCATCAGAGTGCAGATGCGTGCTGAGGATGCCGGTTTCCTCGTCGGCCTTGAGCACGACGGCGCCAGCACCATCACCGAACAGCACGCAGGTGGTGCGGTCGTTCCAGTCGACGATGCGGGTCAGGGTTTCCGCGCCGATCACCAGCACGTGCCTGCAGTCGCCGGAACGGATGAACTTGTCGGCCACGCTCAGCGCGAACACGAAGCCCGAGCAGGCCGCGTTGACGTCGAAGGCGGGGCAACCGGCCACACCGAGCTTGGCCTGGATGAGGCACGCGGTGGACGGGAAAATCAGATCAGGCGTGGTCGTGCCGACCACGATCATGTCGAGCTGGGAAGCGTCGATGCCCGCCGCTTCAAGCGCACGCAGCGCAGCCTGGTAGCCGAGATCGCTGGTGGTCTCGCCTTCGGCCGCAATGTGCCGCTCACGAATACCGGTGCGCGTCTGGATCCACTCGTCCGAGGTTTCGACCATTTTTTCCAGGTCGGCGTTGGTCAGGACTTTTTCCGGCAAATAGCTGCCGGTGCCCGCGATCCTCGAGTAGATCCGCTTGCTCATCATGTTTCCTGTTGCGCGGGCCGCCGATCACCGGCACGCCCGGGGAAAGAAGGCAAAGGCCGCTGCCCGTCGGGCAGCGGCCTTCCCGGCACATCAATCTTCTTCGACGGCCGAGGTCTTGGTCTGGATGACCTTCTTGCCACGGTAGAAACCGTCGGCAGTGATGTGGTGACGCAGATGCACTTCACCGGTGGTCGGGTCGGTCGACAGCTGCTTGGCGCTCAGGGCGTCATGCGAACGACGCTGGCCGCGACGGGACGGGGTAACACGGGATTTCTGGACAGCCATGGGATTGCTCCAAACTCGGTTCGTTTTGCTTCGTCGTTTCGTCGCACAGGACGCCAGCGCCCAGCACACTTTTCGCTTTCGCCGCAGCCGCCGACGACAACCGGCTGCTATTGTTTCTTCAACGCCGCCAACGCCGCGAACGGGTTGGCCTTCTTCGTTTCTTCTTCGCTCGGTGCCCAGTCCTTGTCGACTGCTTCACCGTCGGGTGACAGCGGTACCACCGGCACCGCCAGCACCAGTTCGTCCTCGACCAGGTCCAGCGGACGCAGCTGGCCATCTTCCGGCACCAGCAACGCCTCGTATTCCTCCGGCAGGGACGATTCCTCGTCCTCGTCGCGGATCAGGCCAAGCCTCTGGGTCACCTTCACCGGCAACAGGAATCGCTGCATGCTGCGCTGACAGGTCAGCGGCAGCGCGGTGTCGATGGTCAGTTCCACATAGGATACCCGCAAGACGTCGTCGCGACCGAACTCAAGCGAGTACACGCACTCGCCGTCGGTATCTGCGACCAACCCCTGCAGGCGGGTCAATTCAGCCAGGGACACCTGACCGTCGAAGCGCCTTCGCGCTACAACCATCCGCCAGGCATCCAGCGTTTCGGGCACGTTCGCGGACATAAGCCGCTGAATACTAAGGATCCGGGAGGCGGCTGTCAAATGCCCGCCACATGAGGCTTGCCGCTGGCAGTCAGGCCGGGCCAGACTGCCGCACCCTGCCCCGGTATTGTTGCATGACCCTGGTCCTGGCCTCCACCTCCCGTTACCGCCGCGAACTGCTGCAGCGGCTGGCCCTGCCGTTCGAGTGCGCGCGCCCGGAGGTGGATGAAACGCCGTTGAGCGGTGAAGCCCCGCTGGATCTGGCGGTACGCCTGGCCGCGGCCAAGGCGGCCGATGTGGCCGCCCGCCACCCGGGCGCCTGGGTGATCGGCTCGGACCAGGTCGCCGATCTGGAAGGCCGGCCGCTGGGCAAGCCAGGCACGGTCGATGCCGCCTGTGCGCAGTTGGCGGCCATGGCCGGACGCACCGTACGCTTCCACACCGCCCTCAATCTCACACGGGACGGAGAATCTTTCGCAGCGCTGGATCTGACCGAAGTGCGCTTCCGTCATCTTGATGCCGCGGAAATCGCCCGTTATGTCGCTGCCGAGCAGCCCCTTGACTGTGCCGGCAGCTTCAAATGCGAAGGACTGGGCATCAGCCTGTTCGAAGCCATCGACAGCCGCGATCCCACTGCGCTGGTCGGCCTGCCCCTGATCGCTCTGTGCGGCCTGCTGCGCAGGGCCGGATTCCGGGTGCCCTGAGCCCCGGGTAGCGCCTTCAGCGCTTCTCCACCACGAACGGCTGCTCCTGCCATGCTTCCACGCTGCCGTCGTGGCCGTACAGGCGCAGGCCCAGCCAGTGCTTGCCCGGTGCCAGCACGGAGGTATCGAGGCTGGCATCGAAGCCCACGGCCGGATGCTGCGGATCGGTGCTGTCCGGCCAGGCCGGGCGCAGGTCGAACTCGCGACCGTAGCGTGCATCGCCGATCGAACGGCCATCGACCAGCACCTCCACGCGCGCCAGGCCGACGCCATCCTTGAAGGCCCAGCCCCGGATCGCCAGCGTGCCGGACACCTTCTCGCCATTGGACGGCGCATCCAGCCACGCCATCGCCGGCGTCACGCAGGGCCCCGGCGCGCGCTGCGCCGGCAGGCGGAACAGCAGGAAGCGCTGGAAGCCGTGGTCACTGCTGACAATCCGTGGTGCCGGCAGCGGCCCCACCTGTTCGCAGACCGCGTGATAGCGGTCCAGCAGCTCGCGGTACCGCTGGTCGCTGGGTGACAGCACCAGCAGCATGGGCGCGGTGCGCTCACCGGCATGCACCAGGTTCCACTGCGCCAGCTGCGCCGTGCGGCCATGCTTGTCGTTGAGCGGGTGCGGCAACACTTCGATATCGCCATCGCCCAGCTGGAAGCCCAGCTCGGCCCCCACCTTGAAGTTGCCGGCCAGGACACGCGTGCCTTCCGGCATCTGCTGCAGTTCCTCGCGGACCGCCGTGGCCAACGGCTCCCAGCCGGCGAAATTGCGCGGGTAGTACTTGCTGCCGGCCATCTGCTCGCGCAGTGCCGGCGTGGATGCCATCAGGTAGTAGCCGAACGCCAGCACCATGCCCAGCCCTGCCAGCCACCACCCTGTCCTGCGCAGCCAGCGCGGCCATCCATTGAGCACCACCGGTACCGCGACCAGCAGCGCCAGGTAGCCCGGCAGCGGCCAGTGGAAACTGATGCGCTCGACATCGGTGAAGAACCCCAGCAGGAAGATGCCCAGCGTCGATACGCCGCCCACCAGCCCGAAGTAGCGCCACTGCACGCGCGCACCACCACCGCTGCGCGTGCCGGCCAGCGCCACCTTCCACATCGCGATGCACAGGATGGGGGTGACCAGCATCGGCTGGATCACCAGGAACCACAGCCCACCCCACTCGAACGCCCAGGGATGGCGCTCGACCACCTGGAACTTCAGCCCGGCATCGTGGTTGTCCGCATTCCACGCCAGCAACGGCAACCAGGCCAGTACACCGATGGCCAGCGCGACCCAGACCCGCGGATCGGCCAGCATGCGCCGGCCCTGCGGCAACGCCAGCAACGCGATGAAGCCGACGCCGATCACGCCGATGAAGCGATAGTGGCTGAGCGCACCGATCAGCAGGCCCAACGCCAGCTTCATCGCCGATGATGCGTCCACGTTGTGCAGCAGGCGCGCACCCGCGTGCAGGCACAGCACGGCCGCCAGCGCCATGGGTACGTCCGGCACCGCCAGCAGCCCCAGCGTGGCCGACAGTGGCATCAGCAGAGTAAGGCTGCCTGCCTGCCAACCGGCCACGGCACCGAACCAGTGCGTGGCGATGCGCGAAACCAGCCAGGGCAGCAACGCACCTATCGCCAGGAACGGCAGGCGCAGGGCCAGCACGTGATGACCACCGATCTCCACGCCCAGCCGCGCCATCCACGCGGTCAGGCCCGGCAGATCGGAATAGGCCGCCGCCAGGTGCTGGCCTTCCTGCCAGTAGAACGCTTCATCGACGAACAGTGGCAGGCGCGCGGCCACCACCAGCTTGGCCGCTGTGACCAGCGTCCATAACCAGAGAAAAATCGTCCGTGCGCGCTGTTCGCCCTGCATTGCTCTATGGATAATCGAGGAGATTCCAGATCAGAGACGATCATGCCAGCTTCGTCCCCCAGTCCCAGCATGCTAACCGATCAACTGCGCCAGTCCCTGCGGGAGGCCCAGGATCAGGTCAACGCGCTGGTGCTGGGCAAGGTTCCGGAAGTGCGGCTCGCCTTCGTCGCTCTGCTGTCCGGTGGACATCTGCTGATCGAGGACCTGCCCGGCCTCGGCAAGACCACGCTGGCCCACGCGCTGGCCAGCAGTCTGGGCCTGGGCTTCCAGCGCGTGCAGTTCACCTCGGACCTGTTGCCGGCCGATGTGCTTGGCGTATCGGTGTATGAGGCAGGCAGTCGCCAGTTCCAGTTCCATCCCGGCCCGGTGTTCACCCATGTGCTGCTGGCCGATGAAATCAACCGCGCGCCACCACGCACGCAGAGCGCGCTGCTGGAGGCCATGGCCGAACAGCAGGTGACACTGGATGGACAGACGCATGCGCTGCCGGACCCCTTCTTCGTGATCGCCACCCAGAATCCGGTGGACCTGTCGGGCACGTTCCCCTTGCCCGACTCGCAGCTGGACCGTTTCCTGCTGCGGCTGGCGATGGGCTATCCCAGCCCGCAGGCCGAGCGCGAGCTGCTGCGCGGCACCGATCGCCGCGACCTGATCGCACGTGCGATGCCGAAACTGGACGAAGTGCAGGTGCGGGCATTGCGTGAGGCCGTAGGCCAGGTCCACGCCAGCGACGCGCTGGTCGACTACGTGCAGGCCCTGCTGACACGCAGCCGCCAGCATGCAGGCGTGCGCGTAGGGCTGTCGCCTCGTGCCGGACTGGCGCTGCTGCGTGCAGCCCGGGCGCATGCGCTGCTGCTCGGCCGCAGCCATGTCATTCCCGAAGACGTGCAGACGCTGTTCGTGGCGGTGGCGGGGCATCGACTGGTGGCCGAAGCCGAGTCCAGCTCAGGGCCTGCGCTGGCACGCGCGATCCTGCAGACCGTCACGGTGGACTGAGCGTGGCCTCGCGCTGGGCGCGGCTGCAGCTGCTGGCACGCCCGCGTGCGCCGGAAGCACTGCCGCAGCGGTTGAACCGCCACCGCATCTACGTGCTGCCTACACGCTTCGGCCTGTTCGTCGCCACGCTGCTGTCGGCGATGCTGCTGGGTGCGCTGAACTACAACAACAACCCCGCGTTGCTGCTGGCGTTGCTGCTGGCGGCGGCGGCAATCGCCAGCGCCATTGCCGCGCACCTGCAGTTGTCGGGCGTGCAGATCGATGCGATCTCCGCCGAGCCGGTGCCTGCCGGCCAGCCGCTGCGGCTGCGCGTGGACCTGTCGCTGCGTGATCCGCGGCCACGACAGGGGCTGCACCTGCAACTGGGCGACAGCCAGGCCTGGACCTCGCTGCCGGCACAGGGGCGCGGCGAAGTGGAGCTGGACGTCCCCAGCGAACGTCGCGGCTGGCGGGAGCTGTCGCGCATCCGCCTGTCCACCACGCAACCGTTGGGCCTGGTCCGTGCGTGGTCGTGGGTGTGGCCGGAACAGCCATTGCTGGTGTATCCCCTGGCCGAAGCGTTGGCCCCCGCGCTGCCGGAGCGCGGCAACGATCCATTGCACACCCGCGCCCACGCCAGCGGCGAAGAGCTGCACCAGCTGCGCCCCTACCGCGCCGGAGACGCGCCACGCAGCATTGCCTGGAAGCACTCCGCGCGCCGCGACAGCCTGCTGGTCCGTGAGTACGAAAAGCCGGTCGGCATCGAGGTCGTGCTGGACTGGCACACGCTGGCGCCACTGCCGACCGAAGCGCGCATCGCACGCCTGGCGCGCTGGATCGACATGGCCGAACGCGGAGGTCGCCGCTACACCCTGCTGCTGCCCTCGCATCCGCCACTGGGGCCGGGACAGGGCGCCAGCCATCACCATCTCTGCCTGCGCGCGTTGGCGCTGATGCCGCATGACTGACGCCGCGCCCACGCTCGACCGCAACGCCCGCACCTGGACCCTGGCCAGCGCTGCGCTTGCGCTGCTGCCGTTGCTGCTGCAGTTGCCGCCGATGCTGGCCACGGTGATCGCGCTGGCTGCGCTGCTGACGGCCGCGCTGTCGTGGCGACGCGTGTTGCCGATGCCGGTGCGCCTGCTGCTCGTGCTGGGCATGCTGGCCGCCATCGTCTGGCAGATGGGCCTGGTCCGCCCCGGACGCGATACCGGCTGCGCACTGCTCGCCGCGATGCTTGCAATCAAGTCCAGCGAGCTGCGCAGCCTGCGCGATGCACGCAGCCTGCTGGGCTTTGCGCTGTTCTCGCCATTCGCCGCCTTCCTGCTGGACCAGGGCCCGCTGACCACGCTGCTGGCGGCGCTGGCCGGCCTTTGTGCACTGCTGGCCCTGCAGCGCCTGGCACAGGGCGAGGGCCACGCCGACGCCTTGCCGTTGCGCGGCCAGCTGAAGGGCGTCGGCCGGCTGCTGGCGCTGGGCCTGCCACTGGCGCTGGCGTCGTTCTGGCTGTTTCCGCGTCTGTCCACGCCGCTGTGGGGCGTACCCGAACGCGCGGTCAGCACGCCGGGCCTGTCCGACAGCATGGAGCCGGGGCAGTGGCTGGACCTGATGGCCGACGACACACCTGCGCTGCGGGTGCAGTTCTTCGGCGCCGTACCCGAGCCGGACCAGCGCTACTGGCGAGGACCGGTGTTGACCGACTTCGATGGCCGACGCTGGACCCGTGACCGTGCCCGCACGCAGCGCCCACCCGCGATCGTCGATGCCGGTGCGCGCGGCTGGGACTACCAGATCGACTACGAACCGACCGACCGCCGCCAGCTGGTGGCACTGGATCTGCCCACCCGTGCGCCGGAAGGCAGCACGCTGGATGCGGACATGAGCCTGCTCAGCGACCGCACGCTGTCGGCGCTGAGCCGGTGGCGCCTGCACTCGGCGCCGCCGCAGCACTTCGACAGCGCGCTCCCCCCCTACCTGCGACGCGCAGCGCTGCAGTTGCCGGCCGGCTTCAATCCACGCACCGCCACCCTCGCCCGGCAGTGGCGGCAGGAGGCGGGCAGCAACGATGAGGCCGTGGTACGTCGCGCACTGCAGTGGATCACCACCGATTTCTCCTACACGCTGGACACGCCCGTGGCCGGCCGCGACCCCATCGATGAATTCCTGTTCGGCTACAAGGCAGGCTTCTGCGAGCACTTCAGTTCGGCCTTCGTGGTGCTGATGCGCAATGCAGGCATTCCGGCCCGCGTGGTGACCGGCTTCGCCGGCGGCACGCGCAACCGGGTGGGCGACTACTGGGTTGTGCGGCGGATGGATGCCCACGCCTGGGCCGAGGTCTGGCTGCCGCAACGGGGCTGGGTGCGGGTCGATCCCACGGCGGCCGTCGCCCCCGAACGCATCCTGGACACCCTCGACGATCGCCTGCTGGCAGACGCCGGCAATCCGCTGCAGCAGCGCTGGCTGCAGTTGGGGCAGATGGGCGACTGGCTGCGCCGTGGCTGGAACGACCTGGTGCTGTCCTTCGATGCGCGCCGCCAGCAGCAGCTGTTCAAGCCCCTGGGTCTGGACGACATCGCGCCGGGACAGTTGCTGTCAGGCTTCGTGATGGCCGCGTTGGCAGCCGTGCTGTGGATGGCATGGCTGCTGGCCCGGGGCGAGCGCGAACGCGACCCGCTGCTGCGCGCCTGGCACCGCCTGGGCCGGCGCTACGCCCGGCTCGGCCTGGCCCGCGAACCGCACGAGCCGGCACTGCTCTGGGCCCGTCGCGTCCATGCGTGCCGGCCCGATCCGGCCCTGCTGGCACTCAGCCAGCGTTTCGCCGACGCGCGCTACGCTGGAACTTGCACCGACCTCGCTTCATTATTGCGGGACCTGCGCAGGCATCGCCCGACTTCCGGAGCCTCCCCATGAACACCAAGTTCCTTCTCACCGCTGTGGCCACGCTGGCCCTGTCGGCCTGCGCCACGGCCCCAAAGCCGCTGCAGGGACAGTTCAGCATGGTCTCCCCGCGCGATTCAGTCGCCACCCAGCAGGTCGGCACGCCCGTGCGCTGGGGCGGCCGCATCATCGAAACCAAGCCCGGCCAGGGCGAGACCTGCTTCCAGATGATCTCGCGCCCGCTCAACGCCTCCGGCCGCCCGAACACCACCTCGTCCGATGCCAGCGACGGCCGCTTCATCGCCTGCCGCTCCGGCTTCTACGATCCGGCGGTGTTTGAGCCCGGCCGTGACGTGACCTTCATCGGCAAGATCGACGGCTACCAGAACACCCGCATCGGCGAGTACGACTATCGCCTGCCGAAGCTGTCGGCCGATGTGATCTACCTGTGGCCGGAGCAGCGCCAGGTCGACGTCGTGCCCTACCCCTATGGCCCCTGGGGCCCGGGCCCGTATGGCCCGTACTGGGGCTACGGCCGCTGGGGCTGGTGGTAACACCCCTCCGGTACGCATGACGCAGAAGGCCGCCCACCGGGCGGCCTTCTGCTTGCACGGCATCGCACCGGCGGGCGCTTACTTCCCGGGCGCGCCGAAATGGCCCAGCGGCGCGCCGGCCAGCAGATGCATGTGGATGTGGAACACGGTCTGCCCCGCATCCTCACGGCAGTTCATCACGATGCGGTAGCCCTGCTCGGCAAAGCCCTCGCGGCGCGCATAGTCGGCCGCCGCCAGGGCCAGCTTGCCGATCAGGTGCGCCTGCGAAGGCTGCAGGTCGTCCAGGGTCGGAATGATTTCATTCTTCGGAATGAACAGCACGTGCACCGGCGCCTGCGGCGCGATGTCCTTGAAGCCCAGCACGTCTTCGTCTTCATAGACGATGGTGGCCGGAATCTCGCGACGGATGATCCTGCTGAAAAGGGTTTCGTTGCTCATGGTCGGCCTCGGTGAAATGTCGCCTGCATTGTAGGCAACCCCCGCCCTTCAAAGGGCCAGGCCGTCAATCGCGGAATTCGCTGCGGGTGCCGAACGCGTGCGACAGCGTGCCGCGATCCACGTATTCCAGTTCGCCCCCCAGCGGCAGCCCCTGCGCCAACCGGCTCGGCCGGACCTGGCGGGCCCGCGCCAGCTGCGCCAGATAATGCGCGGTGGCCTCTCCCTCGACGGTGGCGCTGGTGGCGATGATCAGCTCCTGCACTTCGCCTTCGCCAAGGCGCTGCTCCAGCTGCTCCAGGCCCAGGTTGCGCGGACCGATGCCGTCGAGCGGCGACAGACGCCCCTGCAGCACGAAGTAGACACCCCGGAAGCCGGTGGCATTCTCGATGGCAAGGCGGTCGGCGGGCGATTCCACCACGCACAGCTGGCTGCGCTCGCGGCTGCCGTTGGCGCAGGTCGGGCACAGTTCGGTTTCACTGAAATCGCGGCACTGCGCGCAGTGGCCGATGCGCTCTACGGCCAGCGCCAACACCTCGGCCAGACGCTGGCCGCCGTCGCGTTCGCGTTCCAGCAGGTGGTAGGCCATGCGCTGCGCGGTCTTCTGGCCCACGCCAGGCAGCACCCGCAGCGCGTCGATCAATTGTTCAAGCAGGGGTGCGGACACGGCAGCTTCTGGCTTTGTGGGTGTGCGCGGCACCCGGCAACGCGGGCGCCGCGCCGATGATCAGAACGGCAGCTTCATGCCCGGCGGAAGCTGCATGCCGGCGGTAGCCGAGCCCATCTTCGACTTCGATTCGGCATCGATCTTGTTGGAGGCATCGTTGAACGCTGCGGCGATCAGGTCTTCCAGCATCTCCGGGTCACTGGCCAGCGACGGGTCGATGCGCACCTTGCGGCACTCCTTGGCACCGGTCAGCGTCACGCTGACCATGCCACCGCCGGCACTGCCGGTCACTTCGATCCTGGCGATTTCTTCCTGGGCCTTCTGCAGGTTCTCCTGCATCTTCTGGGCCTGCTGCATCAGTTGGGCGATGTTGCCGCGCATAGTGTCTTACTCGTCAAAAGAACGGATGGAATCGGAAACGATCCGGGCGCCGTGTTGCTGGATCAGCACCTGCACTTCCGGATCGTCCATGAAAACAGCCTCTGCCACCTGTTGCCGCTCGCCGCGCTGGCGATCGGCGCGCTGGTGCAGGGTCTCGGCCGGAACGTGTTCGGTTTCCACGGTCTCGACCACGATCTTCAGCGCGTGCCCCAAGGCCTTTTCCAGCATTTCGCCAAGAGCGGCCAGCGCGCGTTCCGAGCGCAGGTACTCAAATCCGGGCGAAAGCCCCAGTTTCAAGGTCCCCTGCCGGCAGGAGATGAAGGCGGCATTGGCCGCAAGCTGCCGTGAAGGCCCGCTCAGGCCGCTGTTGGCGACCAGGTCCAGCCAGTCTTCCGCTGTCGCCAGCTCGCCGATGTCAGCCCGCGCGCCCGTCTCCGCCGACGCGACGGGCGCAGGTGGAGCGATGACGATGCCCTCGGAACGGAACGGACGCTCGGGCGCGGCCGATGCAGCGACCGGGGGCGACGCCTCAGGCCAGGGCGCGACCATGGCCGCGTCCGGCGTGGCGACATCCGCAGCCAGTGCCTGGTCGCGGGCCTCGGCCTCGTCCGTGGCCCACGGCGGAAGATCATCGACGGCCACCGGCACCGGGATGCCGTCGGCCTTGACCGGCGGCGGCGACACCGGTTCTTCGACCGGAACCGGCTTCGGCTCAGGCGCCGGATCAGGTTCGGGTTCGGGCGCCGGCTCGGGCTCCGGGTCGGGTTCGCGTGGGGCGGTCTGCGCAGGCACGCGGGCCGGGATCGCGGCAGCGGCGGCCACCGGGGCCGTTTCCTGGCTGCCAGCACCCGCCCCACCACCGGGCATCGCCCCCCGGCGGCACCGCCGGCGGCATCCACCGAACGCGGCACCGGCGGCACCGACGCTGCCGGGCGGAACGCCAGCATGCGCAGCACGGCCATTTCAAAGCCCGCGCGCGGGCTCGGCGCCAGCGACAGGTCGCGACGGCCGTTCAGGGCCATCTGATACCAGAGCTGCACCACCTCCGGACGCAGCCGCCCGGCGAACGCTGCCGCGTCCAGGCCTTCAGCCGCGGCGGCAACACCGGGTACCAACTGCTGCACCTGGATGCGATGCAGGCCTTCGGCCAAGGCCTCCAGCACGCCACTCCAGTCGGGCGAGAATTCCGCCAGTGCCGCCACCACCTGCAACAGGCGCGACCCGTCACCTTCGGCGAGGGCATCGAGCATCGCTGCCACCTGGGTGCGATCGACGGTCCCCAGCATGGTGCGCACCACATCGTCGCGCAGCGCACCACCGGCGTAGGCGATGGCCTGGTCCAGCAGCGACAGACCGTCGCGCAAACTGCCGTCGGCGGCCTTGGCCAGCTGCACGATGGCACTGCCGTCGGCTTCGATTTCCTCGGCCGCCAGGATGCGGGTCATCTGGCCCTGGATCTGGTCCTCATCCAGGCGCTTGAGGTTGAACTGCAGGCAGCGGCTGAGCACGGTGACCGGCAGCTTCTGCGGATCGGTGGTGGCCAGCAGGAACTTGACGTGCTCCGGCGGCTCTTCCAGCGTCTTCAGCAGCGCGTTGAACGCCGCCTTCGAGAGCATGTGCACTTCGTCGATCAGGTAGACCTTGTACTTGCCGCGCGAGGGCATGTACTGCGCGTTCTCGATCACCTCGCGGACGTCATCCACGCCGGTATTGGACGCGGCGTCGATCTCCAGCAGGTCGATGTAACGACCGGCATCGATGTCCAGGCAGGCCGGGCACTGGCCGCACGGATCGGCGCTGGTGCCCTGCTCGCAGTTCAGCGACTTGGCGAAGATGCGCGCGATGGTGGTCTTGCCCACACCGCGGGTACCGGTGAACAGGAACGCGTGGTGGACCCGGCCACTGTCCAGCGCATTGCTGAGCGCACGGACCACGTGTTCCTGGCCCACCAGCTCGGCAAAACGCTTCGGACGCCACTTGCGGGCAAGGACGAGATAGGACATCAGGCCACCGTCTTCCATCGGATGCTCCATTGTGCCACGCCTGTCCATCCCCCTCCGCCTGCGACGCGCCCTGAATGGGTGCTTGTGTCCTGCCGCGCCGCCCGCTAGAATCTGCGCCCCTGCTGAGGCGTTTGCCGATGGCAGGGATCCGGAGAGGTGTCCGAGTGGTTGAAGGAGCACGCCTGGAAAGTGTGTAAGCGTCTAAACCGCGCTTCGGGGGTTCGAATCCCCCTCTCTCCGCCAGATGAATGAAAAAGCCGCCCAACGGGCGGCTTTTTTATTTGTCTGGTGGAGAGCATCGGGGTGAGACGCCTCGCCGGGGTTCGACGGATCTGCAGGAGCAGATCCGGACCGCCGAAGGCGGGTCCCGAAGCGCAGCGCGCGCAGGGATCGGGTGCAGGGATGCACCCGACAATCCCCCTCTCTCCGCCAGATGAATGAAAAAGCCGCCCATCGGGCGGCTTTTTTATTTGGTGGGCAGTCGGTTGTCCAGGAAACTGCCCCCAGCCTCAACTGCTGGACAGCTTCATCAGCACCAGCCCCGACACGATCAACACCGCCGCGCCGATCCGCATCGGGCTGACCTGTTCACCCAGGAACACGATGCCGACCACGAAGGCACCGACCGCGCCGATGCCTGTCCAGATCGTGTAAGCCGTTCCCAGCGGCAGGCTGCGCATGGCCACGGCCAGCAGCCAGAAACTGGCGATCATGCCGGCGAGAGTGACCAGGGTGGGAGTGAGCCTGGTGAAGCCTTCCGATTGCTTCATCGACACGGCCCAGACGATTTCCAGCAGGCCAGCGAACAACAGATAGATCCAGGCCATGACGGCCCTCCTCTTGGCAGGGCCAGGCCGTCCTGGTCATTGATTCCCGATGCGGGGGAGGTCGTTCCTCCTGGCCCGGGATTCTAGCAACGCCCGCGCCGCCCGGCCGCGAATACGCGCCGCGGGTTACAGCAGATTCAGCGCATGGCGCTGGCGTCGATACGCATGCCTGCGCTAGAATGCGCGCCTGCCATCGGCCAGCCGATGTGCAGTCCGGCTGTGGTCTCCGGCGCACCCTGCGCTGCTTCCCCTGATCCGTGAACAGGCCGCCTCCGGGCGGCCAACGTCTCTATGGTGGCCCCGTCGGCCCCTCGCGACGCTAGGTCGAAAACCCCGCCAGGGCCGGAAGGCAGCAACGGTATCGATCGACGCGGGCGCCGAGGTCAGCCGGCGGGGCCATCGCCTTTCTGGCAGTGCCGCGCTCTGGTAAGAGGTCAACCCTGGTTGGCCCCCTCGCCGGGCGTGGCCCGGCGCTACCGTGCTTCGGGCGTCCCTTGATGGAATACCACCCGCCATCCCTGCCCATGCCTGCGCCACAACGAACTGCGCAGCACCCAGCGCTGCGGCTGGCCATCCAGGTGGTAGCGGCTGCGATAACGCACCTGGGCCAGGTCTGGTGTCAGCAACGAGACGGCGTACTGCTCCGATTCGATCTGCACCTGCGCCCGCTCCAGCGGAATCTCCGCCAGCGCAGCCGCACGGCCGTAGCACTGGCCGGAGCTGCCGATCTCGCTGAAATCCTCATCCAGCAGTTCCGACAGCCGCGCGCGATCACCACGGACCTGCGGGGTGTGCAGCGCGCGTTCCAGATGTTCCAGCTCGGCCGCCAGCGCCGCGTCGGCAGGCTGGCCAGAGGTATTCACGGCGGATCCTGCGCCAGCACGTGCGGCGCGGTCGGGGTTGCCAACGGCACGCACTGGCCTGGCTGTGCCACGCGGTGTCCGCGCGCGGCCAGCGCAGCACCATCGGCCACGCTGGCGTAGTGGTACAGCATCATCCGCGCCTGCAGCTCAGCGCTGTACTCGCGCTCCAGATCATCGACCCCGGTATGCGATGGATTGCCGTGCAGGCCGCAGTCGTGGGCGATCAGCTCGTTGTCACTGGCGTACCGTGCCAGCATCTCCGGGATCGGCCGGGTATCACCGCTCCAGGTCAGCGCGCCCTGCAGGCGCAGCCCATAGGCGGTCTCCGGCCAGTGGTGGCGTGCCGGGAATACTTCCAGGCGCACGCCTTCATGCCAGAACGCGTCGCCGACCACGACCAGCTGGAACGCATCCCAGAAGTTGGCACCGCCCTCGGCCAGCACATTGGGGTAATCGCCGATGCGCCTGTGCAGCAGCGGCACCACGGTGGCCGGCACATACAGGCGCACCTTCCCACGCCGCTGCGCGTTGAAGTAGGTATCCACGAACAGCCGCTCGAAACCGGCCACATGGTCCAGGTGGACATGCGTGATGAACAGCGCCTGCGGCATGTGGCCGTAGTGCGCCTTGAAGGCGGTCAGGCCTTCCCCGCCACAGTCGATCGTCAACCACGGCCGCCCTTCGCGCTCGATCACCGACATCGGTGATCCCAACTCGACCGCCGACGCATTGCCGACGCCGAGGAAACGCAACGACCAGTCCATCAGGTGCCCCGGTTCCAGGCCATGTCATAGGCGCGGCGCAGCCGCGCGTAGTCCTTCTGCACGTCCTCTACGCTGCGCTCGCCGCGCAGCTTGATCAACGAGCGCAGCAGGCGCTTGAGGTTGCGCTCCCGCCAGGCGGTGGCTGGAATGCGGATGACGCCACGATCGAAGTCGATCAGCCAGCCATGGCCGTTGCTGTCGAACAGGATGTTGTGCGCGTTGAGGTCGGCATGGTCCAGGCCGGCACGGTGGAAGCGGGCGATCAGCCGACCGGTCTCCTCCCACGGCGCGCCACGTCCGGCAACCAGCGCGCGGTCGGCCAGCGAACGCACCCCTTCGATCCGTTCCATCAGGATCGCCGCCCGGTAGCGCATGCCCTGCCGCATGTAGAAAGCCGCCACCGGCCGGGGAACCGGCAGCTTCAGCGCGCGCAGGGCCCGCATCAGCCGGAACTCGGCAAAACTGCGGGTCCGGTCGGCGCCCCGCCACAGGTACTGGTCGTGGCTGATCCTGGCCACCAGGCCACCGCGCAGATAGTGGCGCAGCACGCTGGGGCCGAACGGCGCGTCGACGAACCAGGCGCTGCCACGCCCCCCCTCGCCCACCGGCCGGGCCCGGCTGCCCCAGTGCTGGGGAGCGAACAGGCCGATGTCGGCTTGCCGCAGGCGCTCGCGGTCGAACAGAATGGCCCCGATGCCGCGACCCTCGCGGCATGGCGTCAGCGCTTCATTGGCGTCGAATGCGACCATTTCTTTGAGTCTAACAACACATGGCATCAGCGTCCTCATCCTTGTGCCTTCTGCGCCTGTCCGCACTCGGCGATGTCACCCACGTGGTGCCCCTGGTGCGTACGCTGCAGGCCGCACGCCCGGACACGCCGATCCACTGGATCATCGACAAGGCCGGGCAGAAGCTGCTCGAGGGTCTGCCGGGCGTGACCTTCCATGCCTACGACAAGAAGAGCGGCATGGCCGGCGTCAAGGAGCTGCGCAAGCAGCTGCCACCGGGGCGCTTCGAGGCGCTGCTGCAGATGCAGGTGGCCTTCCGCGCGAACCTGCTGTCGGCGTTCATCCCGGCCGAACGCCGCATCGGATACGACCGCAGCCGCTCGAAGGACCTGCATGGGTTGTTCATCAACGAACGTATTCCGGACCGCCCCGGCATCCACGTGCTGGATGCGATCGGCAGCTTCTGCGAGCCGCTGGGCCTGCACCAGACCGACGTGAGCTGGGACCTGGCCGTGCCGCAGTCCGCCTTCGAGTGGGCCGCGGCGCAGTGGCAGGATGATGGCCGGCCGGTACTGATGATTTCGCCCTGCTCCAGCCACGTCCGCCGCAACTGGTACGCCGACCGCTACGCGGCCGTCGCCAACCATGCCACGCAGCGCGGCTGGCAGGTGGTGCTGTGCGGTGGCCGCAGTGAACTGGAACGCAGCATGGCCGACGCGATCCAGGCCCAGCTGCACACGCCGGCACTGGACCTGGTCGGCAAGGACACGCTCAAGCAGCTGCCTGCGCTGCTGGCACGCGCCAATCTGGTGATGACACCCGATTCGGGACCGATGCATATCGCCAATGCCATGGGAGCGAAGGTGCTTGGCCTGCACGCGGCCAGCAACCCGCACCGCAGCGGCCCGTATTCGGATCGCCGCTATTGCGTGGACCGCTATGACGACGCCGCACGCAAGTATCTCGGCAAGCAGGCCGCCGACCTCAAGTGGGGCACCAAGATCGAGTTCGATGATGTGATGGAACTGATCACGGTCGAGGACGGCATCGCCGCCTTCGAACGTTACGTGACCGACCACCTCACCTGAGTCGATGGATCATCGGTAGCGCCGGGCCACGCCCGGCGGATCCATCTCACCCGCGCTGTGCGTAATCCTGGTACGACTTCTCTTCCACGTAGGCAGAGCCCAGTGCCAGGTTGATCGCCTTCTTGATGCGCGCACGCTCGTCGTTGCGCAGATACACACTGCGTGCAAGGTCGATGAAGCCCTGGTCGAACGCCTGCGCCTTCTCCTTCAGGCGGATGTCGTCCTCGATGTCCCACAACTGCTCGTTGACGGCCTTGAGTTCACCGCGCAGCTTGGCGATGTCCTTGACCGCGGCCGGGTGCGCCATCCAGGTCTGCTCCAGCGCCGACAGCTCCTTGCGCACGTTGGCCAGCTTGCCCTCGTCGCTGATCCGCTCGGACTTGATCTGCAGGATCGAAATCTTGTCGAGCAGTTCGCCAAAGGACACGGGAACGAGGATTTCAGCAGTCATGGGGGAGCTCCAGCAGGTGATGCGTACATGTTAACCCGCAGCACCCCGAGGGGAGATCCATTGCCGCCCCGCAACGCGCGCGGCCAGCCGGACAACGAAAAAAGCCGCCCGGGGGGCGGCTTTCTTCTTCATCTGGCGGAGAGGGGGGGATTCGAACCCCCGAGGCGCTATAAACGCCTGCCTGATTTCGAGTCAGGTACATTCAACCACTCTGCCACCTCTCCGGGTGGTCCCCGGCGAACCGGGGACGCGCATCATACGAGGAAGTGAGGCTGCCGACAAGTCTCCTGGGGCCTGCGGCGCAATTTTCCTGCCGCCATGCCTTGCCGGATGCCGGTCACGCCGTGATGATGCCCTCTCCCCCGCGCTACTCCGCCCCGCACACCATGATCGAATTCGGACATCTCACCCATCCCGGCCTGCGCCGCGAGCTCAACGAGGACACCTATTACGGTGACAGCGAGCTGGGCGTGTGGCTGGTGGCCGATGGCATGGGCGGGCACGCCTGCGGCGAGGTCGCCAGCGCGCTGGCGCGCGAAGCCATCGTCCGCGAGATCCGCCGCGGCGCGTCGCTGGAGCAGGCCATCCGCACGGCCGACGAAGAGATCATCCGCGCTTCGCGGCGACGCAACGATACGCTGCCGATGGGCACCACCGTGGTCGCCGCGCGCGTGCAGGGCAATCGCTACGAAGTGGCCTGGGTCGGTGACAGCCGGGCCTACCTGTGGCGCGACGGCCAGCTGGCCCAGCTCAGCCAGGATCACAGCGTGGTGCAGGAACTGGTCACGCAGGGCAACCTGACCGCGGAGCAGGCGCGCGCGCATCCGCACCGCAATGTGGTCACCCAGGCGCTGGGTGTGACCGATCCGGCGCACCTGAACGTGGCCACCACCCGTGGCGAACTTCGTCCCGGCATGCAGCTGCTGCTGTGCAGCGATGGCCTGACCGAGGAAGTCGATGATCGTGGCATCGCCCGCACGCTGGCCTTCGACGACGCCAGCGCACAGGAATGCGTGGATACGCTCGTCGCCGCCGCGCTTGATGGCGGCGGCCGCGACAACATCAGCGTGATCCTGGTCCGCTGCCACTGAGCCAGCGGACCGCAGGCGCGCCCTGCGCCGAGGGTCTACGCGCTGGCGGGCTCTTCCACTTTCGGGCCGTCCCACAGCGCGTGACCGGCCTTCTTGCGCAGGCGTTCCAGTCGCGCGGCGTGCGCTTCACGTTCCGATGCGGTGGCGACCACGCGCGGACGCGGCAGCAGCTTGGCAGCATCGAACGCCTGCAGCACCGCGCCACCCGCGCCGGCCTCGTCCTCGCCCAGACCGAAGCCGATCTCTTCCTGCCCTGACGTCAGCGCGATGTAGACATCGCCCAGGATCTGCGCATCGAGCAGGCCGCCGTGCAGTGCACGGTGCGAATTGTCCACGCCCAGCCGCTTGCACAGCGCGTCCAGCGAGTTGCGCTGGCCCGGGAAACGCTCGCGCGCCATCGCCAGGGTATCGATCACGGTGCAGCGATCAGTGATCTTCCCGTACTGCGGCCCCAGCAGGGACAGCTCGTTGTCGAGGAAGCCCAGGTCGAATGCCGCGTTATGGATGATCAGCTCGGCACCGTCGATGAACGCCAGGAACTCATCGGCGATCTGCGCGAACTCGGGCTTGTCGGCCAGGAAGTCCAGGGTCAGGCCGGTGACCTCCTGCGCGCCCTGTTCGAACTCACAGTCCGGCTTGATGTACTGGTGATAGTTGTTGCCGGTGGGGCGACGCTTGAACAGCTCCACGCAGCCGATTTCGACGATGCGGTTGCCCTTCTTCCACTCCAGGCCGGTGGTTTCGGTATCGAGAATGATCTGACGCATGGGCTCAGTTTACCGGGCTGGCATCGCGGATCTGGATGGCGGCATTGCGCGCCAGCGTATCGACGCGTTCATTGTCCGGATCGCCGGAATGCCCCTTCACCCAGCGCCAGTCGATCTGGTGCCGCAGCGTGGCCGCATGCAGCCGCTCCCACAGCTCGCGGTTCTTCACCGGATCACCGCCGGCGGTCTTCCAGTTCTTGCGGATCCAGCCCGGCATCCATTGGGTCAGGCCCTGCCGCACATACTGGGAGTCGGTGAACAGCACGATGTTGCAGGGCTCGGTCAGCGCCTCCAGGCCGGAAATGGCCGCCATCAGTTCCATCCGGTTGTTGGTGGTATGCGCTTCGCCGCCGCTCAGTTCACGCTCGTGGTCCTTGTAGCGCAGCAACGCGGCCCAGCCGCCGGGACCGGGATTGCCGAGGCAGGATCCGTCGGTATGGATTTCGATGGTTTTCAATACAGCTCCAGAATCAGGTAGCAACGGTGCCATGCCAGCGCACCGGCAGCGGTGTCGGCCCGGGCAGGGCCAACGTACGTTTTTCGGCATGGAACAGGCAGGCCGCGCGCAGCGGGGCCCAACCCCCGCGGCCACGACTGCCGGCGCCCTGCCAGAGCGGGCCCAGGTAGCGCATGTCGTCGCAGTCCAGCCCGTGACGACCCAGCAGCTGGCGGATCCGCTGCGGCGTACGCACCGTCAGGCCATGCTGGCGCCAGTGGGTGCGGAACGGACTGAACGGATTAAGGCTGCTCAACCACAGATGGCCGCCGGGCATCAGCACCCGCTCGCACTCGTCAAGCAGCTGGTCGGCATCAGCGGCCGTCACGTGCTGCAGCACGATGGCATTGACGCTTTCGGTGGCCAGCGGCAGCGGCAGACCGCAGCACGCATCGCCGGCATAGCGGCCGCCATTGCGGTACAGGCGCAGGCCGCGCCCGCCCGGCTGCGCATCTTCCAGCCAGGCAGCGCTCGGCGCGATCCACATCCAGGGCTGTGCGGGCAGCACCGACAGCTGTGGCAACAGCAGTTGCCGCTCCAGCACGCGCAGGGCCGCCGCCGGCTCGCTGTCGAACCACGGGGCCAGGCTCGCTTGACGGGTGCTCTGCAGCGCGGGCATGGTCCAATTCTATGCGACTGACTGCCCTGCCCGCATTTGCGGACAATTACATCTGGGTGCTGATCGATGATGAAGGCGCTGCCATCGTCGTCGATCCCGGTGATGCCGCGCCGGTGCTCGCGCTGGCCGAACAGGGCCTGCGCGTGGATACCATCCTGCTGACCCACCATCACGACGACCACATCGGTGGCGTGCCGGCCCTGCGTGCCCGTTTTCCCGGCGCGCGGGTGGTCGCACCGGTGGAGGAACGCATCACCACCGCCACCGAACGCGTCGGCGAAGGTGAACGCGTTCAGGCACTGGGCCGGACGTTCCACGTACTATCCGTGCCCGGGCATACCCGCAGCCACATCGCGTTTCACACTGCTGAACATCTTTTCAGCGGAGATTCGTTGTTCAGCCTGGGCTGTGGACGCCTGTTCGAAGGTACGCCGTCCCAGCTGCTGGCATCGATGCGCACGCTGGGTACCTTGCCTGCACGACTGCTGCTTTGTTGTGCCCATGAGTACACCGTGTCAAATGCCGTCTTCGCGCGGCATGTCGACCCCGCCAACGCTGCCCTGCGGCAGCGCCAAGAGGAGGCTTTGGCCATGCGCCGCGATGACCGTTCCACCCTGCCGGTAACCCTGGCCAACGAACTGGACTGCAATCCGTTCCTGCGTGTGCACACCGCGCCGATCCGCGCGGCGGTGTCGGCGCACCTGGGGCGCGACGTCGTTGACGATGTCGATGTCATGGCCGGTCTCCGGCATTGGAAAGACGGCTTCCGCGCATGATGCGCCGAAGTCTGCCGCTGGCCCTGGGCATCGCTCTGGGGCTGGCTGGAACCGCAGGCGCGCAGTCGCTGGGCGCTGGCATCGGCCAGAATCTCACCGCCGCTGCTGCGTTGCCCCTGGACGCCTCTTCGCTGCCACCTGCATCGGTGCGCAATGGCCAGGAGATCTTCTCCAGCTTCCGCGATGGCCTGGCTGAACCCACCTGCGACGCCGAGGCCACCAGCCCGCGCTGGCAGAAGCAGTTCGCGCACGCCCCTTCGCGCCTGGCCAACCAGGATGACGATGCACTGGTCCTGTTCGGCTATGTGGTCGAAGAACTGCGCAAGGCCAACCTGCCGACCGAATTCGCGCTGATTCCCTTCGTGGAAAGCGGCTACCGGCCCAATGCCCGCAATGGCAGCGGACCGACCGGGTTGTGGCAGTTCATCGCCACCACCGCCCGCAACCATCGCGTGCCGATGGCCAACGGCTACGACGGCCGCCTGTCGGCGGTGGATTCGACCCAGGCCGCGGTGCGCTACCTGAAAACCCTGCACGGCATGTTCGGCGGCGACTGGCGGCTGGCCACCATGGCCTACAACGCTGGCGAATATCGCGTGCTGCAGGCGCTGCGCAAGGCAGGCATGAATGCGCAGAACGCCACGCCATCGGCCCTGCCCGGACTGTCGCCGGTCACCTATGCCTACGTCGAGAAGCTTCACGCCCTGGCGTGCGTGCTGGAAGACGTGGAAGAACAGCCGGGCGTCATGGCCTCGCTGGACCGCACCGTGCCGGTGCTGAAGGATCATGCCCTTCCGGCCGGCACCAGCGTCCAGCAGTGGGCCGCCCAGCGCTCACTGGACCCGGCACGCATCGCCCGCCTGAATCCCGCCCTGGCCGCCGGTGGCCGCCCCACGGGCACCACCCGGGTGCTGGCCCCTGTCGCAGCGGCGACCGCCGACGTGGTGGACAGCACGACGGCGCTGGCGGCCTCGGTTTCGCCCGCCTCTGCCCCCGCTGCCTCGCCAGCGCCGCAGGTTGCCCGCACCGTCGCCGCCGCTGTCGACCGTCCGCGCAGCCGTCGGCATACGGTGCGCAACGGCGAGTCGGCCTGGACCATTGCCCGTCGCTACGGCATGCCGGTCAAGGCGCTGCTGTCGCTGAATGGCCTGAGTGGCAGCAGCGTGCTCAAGCCGGGCGCGGTGCTTCGTCTGGAAGACTGACCGGCGCACAGCAGCACCGCGCGATCCTCCTGCTACCGGGCACCCGCCCACGAAAAAGGCCCGGCAATGCCGGGCCTTTACGTTCTGCCCGCCGTGGGCTTACAGATTCGCTTCGGTGGTCTGCACCACGAACTTCTTGCGCATCGCGTCGATGTAGGCCTTGGCTGCGGCCATGCCGTCGATCTGGCTCAACTGTTCCTTCAGCTGCTTCTGCTGCTCGGCGGTCACGTCCTTGATGTCGCCCGGATTGACCTTGTTCACCGCGAACACCAGCGCACGGCCGTTGACGTCGACCTTGCCGTAGGTCGGCTTGCCTGCGGTGGGTACCGGCGCGCTGAAGATCGCGCTGTTGATTTCCGGGGTCGGCACCGGCTGGCCACGCGGCAGGCCCGGCATCGGGCTCAGCTGCAGCTTTTCGCTGGCAGCCAGCGACTGCAGGGTGGCACCGCCCTTCAACTTGGCCAGCAGCGCTTCGGCCGCCTTGTCGCTGGCCTGGCGCTGGCGGTCGGCACGGATCGCGGCGATCACCTGCTCGCGGGCCTTCTCCAGCGGCAGCGCCTGCTCCGGCGTGTGGGCCGCGACGCGGATCACGACGCTGTGGTTGGTGGCGCCTCCCAGGGCGATCGGATCGCTGGCGGTCCCGTCCTGCACCAGCACGTCCGAGAACGCGGCGCGCAGCACGGCCGGGTCGCTGGCGATGCCGCTGGCGGTAGCGCGGGTGATCGGTCCCAGGGTCTGCAGCGGCAGCCCCACTTCCTTGGCTGCGGCAGCCAGGTCGCTCGGGCTCTTGTTGATGGCATCGACCAGACGGCCGGCCAGCTCGTTGAAACCGCGCTCACCGTCGGCCTTGAGCTGTTCGGCGGCCAGCGTATCGCGCACGTCCTCGAACGACTTGCCTTCGCCGCCGCGTACCGCGGCCACCTTGATGATGTGGTATCCGTATTCGGTCTTGACCGGACCGATCACGTCGCCGGCCTTGGCCGCGAACAGGGCGTCTTCAAACGGCTTGACCATCGCGCCACGCTCCACCCAGCCCAGGTCACCGCCCTGGTCCTTGGAGCCTGGATCCTCGGAGTTGGCCTTGGCCAGGGCTGCGAAGTCGGCACCGGCCGCCTTTGCCTCGGCCGCCAGCTTGTTCGCCTTGGCCTCAGCACCGTCGCCGGTAATCAGGATGTGGGCGGCCTGGCGCTGCTCCGGAGAGGTGAACTTGGCCTTTTCTTCCTCGTAGCGCTTGCGCAGGGTGGCTTCGTCGGCCGGCGTCGGCGCCGGCAGGTTGGCACCGTTGACCTCGACATACTCCAGCGAAACGGTTTCGGCCTGGCGGAAATCCTTGCCATGGCTGTCGTACCACTGCTTGATCTGCGCATCGGTCACCGGGGCCGTGTCAGCCGGCACCGGCGGCAGCGCAGCCAGCTCGACATCACGGGTTTCGCCCAGCAGCTTCAACAGGCGTTCGGTCTCGGCCTGGGTGACAAAACCGGAGTTCTGCAGTCCGGCCGGAATCACCGACTGCTGCAGGCTCTCACGCACCAGTTCCTGGAACTGGGTCGGAGTACGCGGAGGATTGCCGCCGGCCAGCGCCAGGCGGTAGCTGTTTTCGTTGAACTTGCCATCCGGCCCCTGGAACGCCGGCATGGACGTGATGTACTCGCGCACGGCGCCATCGCCAATCACCACACCCGCCTGCTCGCCGACCAGGCGCACGACCTGCTCGTCGATCAGCTGATCCAGGACCGCCAGCTTGTTCTCGGTGCTTTCGAACGCGCGCGGGTCGAAGTTGTCGCCCTGCTGCTGGCGCTCACGCATGCGCTCCTGCTCGAAACGGGTGCGGAAATCCTGCGCGCTGATCTCATGGTGCTGCCACAGCATGCGTACCGGCCACCACGACGGCGCGGAACGCCACCAGGTCGGCGGTGCGGAAACCTTGGCCACGTTCTGTGCGCCAACGCCACCCAGGTAGCTGTTGTCGATCACGAACAGGAACGGAATCATCAGCAGCCCCAGGATCACGGTGACGATCCAGCCTGAGGTCTTGTCGCGGAGTTTCTGCAGCATGGTGAGGAATCACAAGGCCTGATTGGCGAGCCCGGCAGTGTAACCCGCTTCGTCGCAGGGACCAAAAACGCCAAGGGCGACATGCGCGCAAAGAAAAAGCCCCCGGCATTCGCCGAGGGCTTTTGAAAGTTGGCGGAGCGGACGGGACTCGAACCCGCGACCTCCGGCGTGACAGGCCAGCATTCTAACCAGCTGAACTACCGCTCCGCGCTTGAAACTTTGCAGGCGCCCAGTATATCCGAAGACACCCTGGAAACCCAGCCCGATGAACACTTTTTTCAAAGTTTTTTCACGGGGACTTAAGAACTTCGCAATGGCGGAGCGGACGGGACTCGAACCCGCGACCTCCGGCGTGACAGGCCAGCATTCTAACCAGCTGAACTACCGCTCCGTGCTTGCGACAACCCTTCTGCCTTCGTCCCGGACAGGCCGGGGAGAAGACAAGGCCCCCAGCTTTGGGCCGGGGGCCTCGATGTAATGGCGGAGCGGACGGGACTCGAACCCGCGACCTCCGGCGTGACAGGCCAGCATTCTAACCAGCTGAACTACCGCTCCGCGTTGTACTGCTTGTGTTCTCTTCCCGATCAGGATCAGGGAGAAAACAAAGCCTCCAGCTTTTGGCCGGAGGCCTCGTTGAAGTGGCGGAGCGGACGGGACTCGAACCCGCGACCTCCGGCGTGACAGGCCAGCATTCTAACCAGCTGAACTACCGCTCCACACTCAAACTTTTACCGCGGTGCTGTGGTGGGTGCTGAGGGTTTCGAACCCCCGACCCTCTCCGTGTAAAGGAGACGCTCTACCGCTGAGCTAAGCACCCCAGCGAGCCGCTTAGTTTACAGCATCCTTAAGGGCCTTGCCAGCCTTGAAGGACGGATTCTTCGAAGCAGCGATCTTGATGGTGTCGCCGGTCTTCGGGTTGCGGCCGGTGCGGGCTGCACGGTCGCGGACCTGGAAGGTACCGAAGCCAACCAGGGTGACCGCATCGCCGTCCTTCAGCGCCTTGGTGATGGCAGCAACGACGGCATCGACAGCGCGGCTGGACTCGGCCTTGGTCAGGTCGGCAGCTTCAGCAACGGCGTCGATCAATTCGGTCTTGTTCATTCTCTACAACTCCTTTGGCGGTGGGTTCCGCGGATTCGACAGGGAAGCAACCGCACGCCATCTGCGCGCGATCGCCATGTGGAAACGGTTCGCCGATTCAGAGATCGCCAACAGCGATCACTCATTTGCGAGTGCTGCTTTTATACCAGTGGCCCTACCCCCACGCAAGCTGGAAAGCCAGCAACGACGCGGGTTTCAGGCCATTCGGCAACGCGCGTCAGTGCTTGACGCGCGCGTTTCCACTCGGTTTCGCCTTGCTACGTACCGTGACGCGCTGCGCACTCTTGCGCGCCTTCTTCGGTGCCAGCGGACGCTCCAATGCCAGATCAAGCACTTCTTCGATGTACTTCACCGGCACGATCTTCAGATCACGGGTGACGTTGGCCGGGATGTCGGCCAGATCCTTGCGGTTCTCTTCGGGAATGATGACCGTGCGGATACCGCCACGCAGTGCAGCCAGCAGCTTCTCCTTCAGTCCACCGATGGCGGTGACCCGCCCACGCAGCGTGATTTCGCCGGTCATCGCCACATCGGCACGCACCGGCACCCTGGTCAGCATCGAGACCAGGGAGGTCACCATCGCCGCGCCGGCGCTCGGGCCGTCCTTCGGCGTGGCACCGTCCGGAACATGCAGGTGCACGTCGTGCTTCTGCAGGAAGTCGCTGTCGATGCCGAAACGATCGGCGCGCGAACGCACGACCGACAACGCCGCCGAAGCCGATTCCTTCATCACGTTGCCGAGCTGGCCGGTCAGGATCAACTGGCCCTTGCCTGGCACCAGCGTCGATTCGATCTGCAGCAGGTCGCCACCGACTTCGGTCCAGGCCAGGCCGGTGACCAGGCCGATCTCGTTCTCTTCCTCGGCGCGGCCAAAATCAAAGCGGCGCACGCCCAGGTACTTGTCCAGGTTCTTGCCGGTCACCGTGACCAGCGCCTTGGCCTTCTTCGCGCCCTTCCTGGCCTTCACCGGCTGCGGGCCTGCCAGCGCGATCTCCTTCACCACCTTGCGGCAGATCTTGGCGATCTCGCGTTCCAGATTGCGCACGCCCGACTCGCGGGTGTAGTAGCGCACGATGTCCTGGATCGCATCGCTGCCGATTTCCAGTTCCTCCGGCTTCAGGCCATTGGCCTTGATCTGCTTGGGCACCAGGTAGCGGGTCGCGATGTTGAGCTTCTCATCCTCGGTGTAACCGGGGATGCGGATCACTTCCATGCGGTCCAGCAGCGGGCCCGGAATGTTGAGCGAGTTCGAGGTGGCCACGAACATCACTTCCGACAGATCCAGGTCCACTTCCAGGTAGTGATCGTTGAATGCGTTGTTCTGCTCCGGATCGAGCACTTCCAGCAGCGCCGAAGAGGGATCACCACGGAAGTCCATCGACATCTTGTCGATCTCGTCGAGCACGAACAGCGGGTTCTTGCTGCCGACCTTGTTGAGGTTCTGCACGATGCGGCCCGGCATGGAGCCGACGTAGGTGCGACGGTGGCCACGGATCTCGGCCTCATCACGCACGCCGCCCAGCGACATGCGCACGAACTTGCGGTTGGTGGCCTTGGCGATGGACTGGCCGAGCGAAGTCTTGCCCACGCCCGGCGGCCCGACCAGGCACAGGATCGGGCCCTTCATCTGCTTCACCCGCGACTGCACCGCCAGGTATTCAAGGATGCGCTCCTTGACCTTCTCCAGGCCGTAATGGTCGGCATCGAGTGTGTCCTGCGCAGCCTTCAGGTCCTTGCGCACTTTGGTGCGCTTCTTCCACGGCACGCCCAGCAGCCACTCCAGGTAATTGCGCACGACCGCCGCCTCAGCGGACATCGGCGACATCTGCTTGAGCTTGTTCAGTTCGTTGCGCGCCTTGGCTTCCACGGCCTTCGGCATGCCCGCTTCGGCGATCTTGCGGGCCAGCTCTTCCAGCTCGCCCGGCGCGTCGTCGAGGTCACCCAGTTCCTTCTGGATGGCCTTCATCTGTTCGTTGAGGTAGTACTCGCGCTGGCTCTTCTCCATCTGCGACTTCACGCGGCCGCGGATGCGCTTTTCCATCTGCTGCACGTCGATCTCGCCGTCAACCAGGCCGACCAGCATCTCCAGGCGCTCGCCGACGGCCAGCGTTTCCAGCAGGCGCTGCTTGTCGGCCAAGCGCACGCTGATGTGGGCGGCGATGGTATCGGCCAGGCGCGCAGGCTCGTCGATCCCGGCCAGGGTCTGCAGCAGCTCCGGCGGCAGCTTGCGGTTGGTTTTCACGTACTGCTCGAACAGCGACATCAGCGAGCGGGCGATCGCCTCGATCTCGCGCGGCTCGCGCTCGTCCGCAGCGTCGATCTCCACGGCCTGGCCGTGCAGCGAACCGTTGCGTTCGTCGACATGGGTCACCTGCACGCGCGAGAGGCCTTCGACCAGCACCTTGATCGTGCCATCGGGCAGCTTCAGCAGCTGCAGCACCTGCGCCAGCGTACCGACCTGGTAGAGATCGGCCGCATGCGGGTCGTCGGTCTCGGCGGACTTCTGCGCGAGCAGCAGGATGCGCTTGTCTGCCTCCATTGCCTGTTCGAGCGCGTGCATGGACTTGTCACGGCCGACGAACAGCGGGATGACCATGTGCGGGAACACCACTACGTCGCGCAGCGGCAGGACCGGCAGGTCGAGGGTTTCACTTGGGGAACGGGCCATGGGGGCTCCAGGGAAGGGGAAAACCGCCTCCGGGAGGACATCTTCCGGAGACAAAAAAAGCCGATGGCCCCGTTATGGGGCCATCGGCTTTCAGATGCAAGGCATTCCTTTAAAATTCTTTCCAATCAACAACTTGGAAGAATCACTCGGCGCCTGCGGCCTTCTGTTCAGGGGCCGCCGGGGTCTGGTAGATCAGGTACGGCTCGGACTTGTGCTCGATCACCGATTCGTCCACCACCACCTTGCTGACGTTTTCCTGCGAAGGCAGGTCGTACATGGTGTCCAGCAGCACCGATTCGACGATGGTGCGCAGGCCACGGGCGCCGGTCTTGCGCTTGAGCGCCTTGCGGGCGATGGCCGACAGGGCGTCCGGACGGAACTCCAGTTCGACGTTCTCCATCTCGAACAGCTTCTTGAACTGCTTGGTGATGGCGTTCTTCGGTTCGGTCAGGATCTTGATCAGGGCCGGCTCGTCCAGCTCCTCCAGGGTCGCCACCACCGGCAGGCGGCCGACGAACTCGGGAATCAGGCCGAACTTGATCAGATCTTCCGGCTCGACTTCCGCCAGCAGCTTGCCCACTTCCTGCTTGCGCTCGGCGCTCTTCACCTTGGCGCCGAAG
The DNA here is from genome assembly GCF_025642255.1 of Stenotrophomonas maltophilia. NCBI lineage: Bacteria > Pseudomonadati > Pseudomonadota > Gammaproteobacteria > Lysobacterales > Lysobacteraceae > Stenotrophomonas > Stenotrophomonas maltophilia. The sequence goes on along the minus strand of NZ_CP106759.1, from coordinate 860,144 downwards.
CCGATGCTGCCCACGTCGGTGGAACGGGCCTGGATCACCTTGTCCAGGCCGGCGAACGCGCCGCCGCAGATGAACAGGATGTTCTTGGTGTCCACCTGCAGGAACTCCTGCTGCGGATGCTTGCGACCGCCCTGCGGCGGCACGCTGGCCACGGTACCTTCGATCAGCTTCAGCAGGGCCTGCTGTACGCCTTCGCCGGACACGTCGCGGGTGATCGACGGGTTCTCGCTCTTGCGCGAGATCTTGTCGATCTCATCGATGTAGACGATGCCCTGCTGCGCCTTCTCGACGTCGTAGTCGCACTTCTGCAGCAGCTTCTGGATGATGTTCTCCACGTCCTCGCCCACGTAACCGGCTTCGGTCAGCGTGGTGGCGTCGGCCATGGTGAACGGCACGTTGAGCAGGCGGGCCAGGGTTTCGGCCAGCAGGGTCTTGCCCGAACCGGTCGGACCGACCAGCAGGATGTTCGACTTCGCCAGCTCGACGTCGTCGTTCTTCTGCCGGCTCTCGATGCGCTTGTAGTGGTTGTACACGGCCACGGCCAGGGTGCGCTTGGCGCGGTTCTGGCCGATCACGTACTGGTCGAGGACCTCGAGGATCTCGCGCGGCTTCGGCAGCGAGCTGCGCGCCGACTGCGCCTTCTCCTCAAGTTCTTCGCGGATGATGTCGTTGCACAGCTCCACGCATTCATCGCAGATGAACACGCTCGGACCCGCAATCAGCTTGCGCACTTCATGCTGGCTCTTGCCGCAGAAAGAGCAGTAGAGGATCTTGCCGGTGTCCGTGGAACGACCTTGGCGGTCTTCGCTCATGCTTCGCTTACCCAGTTACCCCACCCGCTGAACGGGGGTTCGATTCGAGAATAGCACAGGGCCGGAGGGACACCAGTCCCGCCCGACCCTGCAGGAACGAGGCCTGCCTGGCCCCGTGAAGGCGGCTCAACCCGCCTGGACCGACTCATCCGGGCGACGCTCCAGGACCTGGTCGACCAGGCCGTAGGCCTGCGCTTCGACCGCACTCTTGAAGTTGTCGCGCTCGGTATCGCGAGCGATCGTTTCCAGCGACTGGCCGGTGTGGCGGGCCAGGATCTCATTCAGGCGCGAACGCAGCGTCAGGATCTCGCGCGCGTGGATGTCGATGTCCGTCGCCTGGCCCTGGTAACCCCCCAGCGGCTGGTGGATCATCACGCGCGAATTCGGCAGCGCATAGCGCTTGCCGGCTTCACCTGCAGCCAGCAGGAGGGCACCCATCGAGGCCGCCTGGCCGATGCAGGTGGTGCTCACATTCGGCTTGATGTACTGCATGGTGTCGTAGATCGCCATACCGGCGGTGACCACGCCACCCGGCGAGTTGATGTAGATGTTGATGTCCTTTTCCGGGTTCTCCGATTCCAGGAACAGCAACTGCGCCACCACCACGTTGGCCATGTGATCGTCGATCGGGCCCACGAGGAAGATCAGGCGCTCCTTCAACAGGCGCGAATAGATGTCGTAGGCACGCTCGCCGCGGCTGGTCTGCTCGACCACCATCGGAACCAGGTTCAGGGCTTTGGTTCGGTTGTCCATTACGTGAGGTACCTATCTTGGGGGGAAACAACCCCGCGCCGGCAGGGGCGCGGGGCATACGGTGATCCGCCCGGACTTACTGGCGGATCGCGTCCTGGAACGACAGCTTCTCTTCGGTGTGCTGGGCGCGCTCGGCGATCCAGTCGATCACCTGCTCTTCCATCACACGGTTCTGCAGACCAGACATCAGCTGGGGGTCGTTGCGGTACATCTCAATGACCTGCTCCGGCTCTTCGTAGGTCGAGGCGATCAGACGCAGCGTTTCGTTCAGGCGCTTGGGCTCCAGGCGCAGATCGTTGGTGCGCGCCACTTCGCCGACCAGCAGGCCGACCAGCACGCGCTTGGCGGCGGCGTCCTTGAAACCTTCGTGGGCATCGGCCGGGATCTCGCCCGGGTTGCGGCCGCTGCGGCGGATCTGCTCGACCTGCTGGGCCAGCATCGCGCGGGCTTCGTTCTCGACCAGGCGCGGCGGCATTTCCACCGAGGAATAGGCGGCGATCAGCTGCTCGCCCACTTCACGGCGCAGGCGGTTCATCAGCGCGCCCTTGAGCTCGCGCTCCAGGTTGGCGCGGATGTCGCTGCGGAACTGCTCGACATCACCGCCCTTCACGCCGAAGCTCTTGATGAAGGCCTCATCGACCGCCGGCACCACCGGCTCGGACACTTCGGCAACCTTGACGGTGACCTGCACGGTCTTGCCGGCCAGCACCGGCACGCGCCAGTCGGCCGGGAAATCGACGTCCAGCGTCTTTTCCTCGCCCTTGGCCAGGCCGACCAGGCCCTTTTCGATGGTCTCGAACATCATGCCCTGGCCGAGCACGATCGAACCCTTCTCGGTGCCTTCGGCCGGCAGGCGCTCTTCGCCGGCCTGGGACCAGGTTTCGACCGCGACCAGGTCGCCATCCTGCGCACCACGCGCAACCGGTGCCCAGGTGCGGCGCTGGTTCTGCAGGTTCTCGATCATCTGGTCGATGTCGGCGTCGGTGATCTCGGCGGTGTGGCGCACCACGGTCAGCTTGCTGACGTCGATGTCACCGAAGTCCGGCACCACCTCCACGGTGGCCACGAAGGAGAACTCACCCTCGTCGCCCTTGTCGATGCGCGGGCTGCCGACGATGCGCAGGTCGTGCTCGCGCACGGCCGCGTCGAAGGTTTCGCGCAGCAGGCCGTCCAGCGCCTCGCCACGGACCTGCGCGCCGAAGCGCTGCTCGATCACCTTGGCCGGCACCTTGCCCGGACGGAAACCCTTGATGCGGGTGGTACGGGCGATTTCGCCCAGGCGGCCGTTGATGTGGCTCTGCAGACGGTCTTCCGGCAGCGAGAAGCTCAGGCGGCGTTCCAGGTTGCCGATGGATTCGATCGAAGCTTGCATGTTGACTCCTGCCACCGGTGGCGCTCTGGCCTCCGGCTCGATGATGGATGAAACGGTTGTAAGGTGACGGCGTCCGGGACGCGCCTGCTTGCCGCAGCCCTTTAGTTTCGCCCAATTCGGCGTGCACTGCCAGCGCAGGCCGGGCAAGCGCCTCGGGAACGCCCGGCGGGGGGCGGAGGCAGGCCGGCACTGGTGCGAAAGGGGGGACTCGAACCCCCACGCCTTGCGGCACTGGAACCTAAATCCAGGGCGTCTACCAATTCCGCCACTTTCGCGTGGCCGGCACAGGCGGTCATTGTCGCAGGCGGGTGCACAAAGCGGAAGGCATGACAAACCTGAATACGTAGCCCGGACGCCCACGCGCAGGCGCCGGCACGTGCGCGTAGACTCGTGCCGTTGCCGCCACCCGGTCTGCCCCGATGGAACGCACCCCACTCCGCACGCCCCTGCAGGCCCGGATGCCCGGCTGGTCCACACTCGTCTGGCTGCTCGGTCTTGCAGTCGCGCTGCACTTCCTGTGGGTCACCGCACAGCGCTACGGGCAGGTCAGCGCCGAGGCCTATGGCATGTTCTGGGAGCGTCGCAACTGGCTGTGGCTGCATGTCGCCGGCGGCAGCCTGGCCATGCTGGCCGGCGCCACGCAGTTCATCGGTCCCCTGCGGCGACACCGTCCCCGGCTGCATCGCTGGCTGGGACGGATCTACCTGGCCGGCATCCTGCTGGGGAGCGCCGCTGTCGCCGGCCTGATCGCCACCACCCAGGGCTGGCTGGCACTGAAAATGGCGTTCGCTGCGACCGGCCTGGCGTGGTTGGTCACATCATTCTGCGGCTATCGCAGCATCCGGCGTGGCGACGTCGAGCAGCACCGGCGATGGATGCTGCGCAGCTACCTGGTGACGCTGTCACCCGCGGTGTTCCGCCTGTCGCTGCTGGTGCCTGCGCTCATGCAGCTGGCATCGCCCCTGGTGATGGTGCCGAGCCTGCTGGTGCTGAGCTGGGCCCTGCCGTTGCTGGTGCATGAAGCAGGAAGGCGCCTGGTGTCCATCGGCACACTCGCAGAGCCGTCCGGCAGCCGCTGAACACCCAAGAAAAAAGCCACCTGGAGGACCAAGTGGCTTTCGTCTGGTGGGCTGTCAAGGATTCGAACCTTGGACCTATTGATTAAGAGTCAACTGCTCTACCAACTGAGCTAACAGCCCGAAATCGGGGCGCGAATTATGACCTGATGCGCACACGGGGTGCAAGCTTTTTTTCAACATCGTTGATCGATGCATGCGTGCCACGACCCAAGGTGCTTCGCATGCGCTTTGCGCGGCCTGCAGGCAAGAAAAAAGCCACCTGGGGTACCAGGTGGCTTCTGTCTTGGTGGGCCGTCAAGGATTCGAACCTTGGACCTATTGATTAAGAGTCAACTGCTCTACCAACTGAGCTAACGGCCCGTGAAACTCAGACGCACATTATAGCGTGCATTCTGTTTATTGCAACACCGTGTCGGCTGTGCCGATGCGGTTGAATCAGTGGGGTGGCTGAGGGGATTCGAACCCCCGACCACCGGAATCACAATCCGGTACTCTAACCAACTGAGCTACAGCCACCACTGAAACATTCGCTTCATCGCCGATGCTGCCGGCGCTGGAGCTTTGAAGCCTTGCCTGGAGACCGTCACCGAAGTTCGGGCCACCGAAGCGAGTCCGATATTCTGGTGGAGTCCTCACGCTTTTGCAAGCCTTTCTTCACATCCGCCGATGCGGTCCCGGTGCTTCGCCAATGGCGCGCCCGACAGGAATCGAACCTGTAACCGCCGGCTTAGAAGGCCGGTGCTCTATCCAGTTGAGCTACGGGCGCCCGAACCGGAACGGCGTCCAATCCGACGTGGCGTGGGATTGGTCGGGGTAGAGGGATTCGAACCCCCGACATCCTGCTCCCAAAGCAGGCGCGCTACCAGACTGCGCTATACCCCGGTCTTGCAATCCCCTCGAGCCAGGCCCGGGGAGTTGGTCATTGTCGCCAAGCACGCGGCGAACTGTCAACGCAGCGATCTGTCCCGGGCGCGCGGTCACGGCAGTGGCAGTGGCCATCGGCTATGCTCGACATCGTCGGCCGGATGGCCTTCCTGATCCCTCATTCGCACGGAGAACGCGCATGCGCAGCGGCAACCCGGCTCTTTCCGAGTCGACTTTCCTCGACCTCGCCAACGGCTCGGTGGTGACCCGCCCCGACCAGGCGATGACCCTCAACGGCACCGTCAACAAGACCGGCATCCTGTTGCTGCTGACCGTGCTGACCGCAGCCTTCGCCTGGAACCAGACCGTGGCCTTCGGCCAGGTGCTGCCGGCCGCCAAGCTGTATGCCATGGGCGGCGCGATCGGCGGCCTGGTGCTGGCGCTGGTCACCGTGTTCAAGAAGCAATGGTCGCCGGTCACCGCACCGCTGTACGCGCTGGTGGAAGGCCTGTTCCTCGGCGCCATTTCCGCCGTGTTCGAGCTGCGGTTCCCGGGCATCGTATTCCAGGCCGTGCTGCTGACCTTCGGCACGCTGGCTGCCCTGCTGGTGGCCTACCGCACCGGCGTCATCAAGGCCACCGAGAATTTCAAGCTCGGCGTGGTCGCCGCCACCGGTGGCATCGCCCTGCTCTACCTGGCGTCGTTCGTGCTGTCGTTCTTCAACATCGAAGTCCCGCTGATCCACTCCTCCAGCGGCTGGGGCATTGCCTTCAGCCTGTTCGTGGTCGTGGTCGCCGCGCTGAACCTGGTGCTGGATTTCGATTTCATTGAGAGCGGTGTGGCCCAGCGCGCGCCCAAGTACATGGAGTGGTATGGCGCATTCGGCCTGATGGTGACCCTGGTCTGGCTGTACGTCGAGTTCCTGCGCCTGCTGTCAAAGATTCAGCAGCGCTGATTCCGGTCAGGCTGAAAACGACAAAGGGCGCCTTCGTGGCGCCCTTTCTGTTCCCCTCCCCCTTTCGACCCCGCCATGCCTGCCCTCTTCCACAGCTATCGTCCCGCTGACGGCCATCGCCTGCCGCATGACCCGTTCAACGCCATCATCGGACCCCGCCCGATCGGCTGGATTTCCAGCTGCGCTGCCGACGGCGCGTTGAACCTGGCGCCCTACAGCTTCTTCAACGCCTTCAACTACACACCGCCGATCATTGGTTTCTCCAGCCAGGGCCGCAAGGACTCGCTGCACAACATCGAAGCGACGGGCGAGTTCGTCTGGAACCTGGCCACTTTCGACCTGGCCGAAGCCATGAACGAGAGCTGCCGGGCGGTCGCGCCGGACGTCGACGAGTTCACGCTGGCCGGCTTGACGCCGTTGGCTTCCGGGCAGGTCAAGCCGCCGCGTGTTGCAGAAAGCCCGGTCAGCATGGAATGCCGCTGCACCCAGATCGTCCGCCTGCGCGACGCCGCCGGACAGGACACCAACGGCTGGCTGGTGCTCGGCGAGGTGGTCGCCGTACATATCGAGGCACGACTGCTGGTCGATGGCATCTACGACACTGCAGCCGCCGACCCGATCCTGCGCGGCGGTGGACCGGCCGACTATTTCCGCGTCAGTGCCGAGCAGCGTTTCCGCATGTTCCGGCCGGCCTGAATCTCAGCCGGCAACCGGGCGCGCCAACAGGGCCGGCAGCGACGAGGCGAGCAGCGCGATGCCCGACAGCGTCAGCAGGCTCAATACGATCTGGCGGAACCGCGCCTCGCTGATGCCGATGTAGACCCGCGCGCCCAGCAGCGCCGGAAGCAGCATGGCCGGGGCGACGACAGCGAAGTACGGCAACATCTGCCGGGTGACCAGGCCACTGCCGACGTAGGTGGCCATGGTGACCGACAGCATCGCCAGGTTGAAGTTCTGGATGACCGCGCGCTGCTCCTCCTTGCCGAAACCACGCAGCGTGCTCCACAGCGTGGGCACGGGACCTGCGAAGCCGCCGATGCCGCTGAGCACGCCACCGGCCATGCCCGCCACGGTGTCGCCGATGCGCCCGCCCGTGGTGATCGGCGGCAGCGAACGGGCCATCAGCATCACCGGGCACCACAGTGCAAGGAAGCCGCCCAGCAGGGCCTTGAACCAGTCCATGTCCAGCTGCGGCAATACCATCACGCCCAGCGGAATGCCCGCCAGGCCACCGAAGACGAAGGGCAGCAGCAGACGCAGATTGAATCCGCGCCGCACGGTGAACACGGCCACCAGCTGACCCACCAGCGCGCCGAACACCGACAGCGTAGCCGCCAGGCGTGGCTCCAGCCCCCACGCCCAGAACGACATGGCGACCATTCCGAACGCAAAGCCGGACAGTCCCTGCACGAATCCCGCCACGATCGCTCCAAGCGCGACCAGCAGATACACCGAATCCATCATCACCTCGCTGCGACCCCGTGGCTACGCTGCCACGCCGGCCTGGGCAGCGTAGTGCGTGGCAAGGTACCCGACCAGCGCGCGCACTTTCGGTGCCGCCACACCACATAAGCTGCGCAGAGCATGCGCAGGCACCCAAACGCAACGGGGCGCCCGAAGGCGCCCCGCTGGAAATCCAGACAAGGTCCAGCCACCGCTTACAGGCGCGTGGCGATGGCCTTGGCGAAGCTCATGGTGGTGCCGGTGCCGCCCAGGTCGCCGGTCAGCGAGTCCTTGGCTTCCATGGTCGCCACGATGGCCTTGCGCAGGCGCTCGGCATTCTGCGGCTGGCCGATATGATCCAGCATCTGTGCCGCCGCCAGCAGCAGCGCGCAGGGATTGGCCTTGCCCTGGCCCGCGATGTCCGGCGCGGTGCCGTGCACCGCTTCGAAGATCGCCGCGTCCTTGCCGATGTTGGCACCCGGGGCCAGGCCCAGGCCGCCGACCAGGCCGGCGCAGAGATCGGAAATGATGTCGCCGAACAGGTTGGTGGTGACGATCACATCGAACTGTTCCGGGCGCATCACCAGCTGCATGCAGGTGTTGTCGACGATCATTTCCTGGAACTCGATGTCCGGATACTGCGCGGCCACTTCACGGGCGACGTTCAGGAACAGGCCCGAGGTCGACTTGATGATGTTGGCCTTGTGCACGGCGGTGACCTTCTTGCGGCCGACGCTGCGGGCCAGTTCGAAGGCGTAGCGCACGATGCGCTCCGAGCCCTTGCGGGTGATGCGGGTGCCGGAGAAGGCAGTCTCGCCGTCGGCCGACACTTCCTGGCCTTCGGCCAGGTAGGCGCCTTCGGTGTTCTCACGCACGGTGATCAGGTCGACGTTGTCGAAACGCGACTTGGTGTTCGGGAAGGTGTGGGCCGGACGCACGTTGGCGTACAGGTCGAAATGGCGGCGCAGGCTGACATTGATCGAGGTGAAGCCACCACCGACCGGCGTGGTCAGCGGGCTCTTCAGGGCAACCTTGTTACGCGCGATCGAGTCCAGGGTGACCGCCGGCATCAGGTCGCCGTGCTTCTCCAGCGCCGCCAGGCCGGCGTCGGCCTCTTCATACTCCAGGCCGGCATTGAGCTGGTCGAGCACGTACAGGGTGGCGTCCATGATCTCCGGGCCGATGCCGTCGCCGCGGATGACCGTAATTTTCTGCGTCATTGATCGATGTTCCGAACAGGGGGAAAAAACGCCGTCCGGACGTGCCCGGAAACGCCGGCGCAAAGGAAGTTTCACCGGCAATTATGCCTGAGCCGGGGCCGAGGTCCCAAATAGACCATGGTCCCAGTCCCCGGCTCAGGCAGAATTGCCCGCGTATTCCGGTAGCGCCGGGCCATGCCCGGCGGGTGGGCGTCCGGTCATTCGCCGGGCATGGCCCGGCGTTACCCTCAGTGCTCGTGGGCTTCCGGGGCGGCGGCACCGCCTTCGAGCTGGTCGAGGAAATCGACCGCGCGGCGCAGGTGCGGGATCACGATCGAGCCGCCGACCACCAGGCCGACCGAGAAGGTCTCGAAGAACTCCTCGCGGGTCACCCCGGCCTCCTTGCACTGGGCCACGTGGTAGCTGATGCAGTCGTCGCAGCGCAGCACCATCGAGGCCACCAGCCCCAGCAGCTCCTTGGTCTTCACATCCAGCGCGCCGGCCTGGTAGGTCTGCGTATCCAGCGCGAAGAACCGGCGCACCACCTGGTTCGGCTCGCCCAGGATGCGCTCGTTCATGCGCTTGCGGAACGCGGTGAACTCGGCGATGCGGTCCTTGCTGCCGTCGTCGGCCGCGCTCATGCCTGGCCCTGCCCGGCCAGCAGCGGCTCAAGCTTGCCTTCACGGTGCAGCGCCATCATGTCGTCATAGCCACCGACATGGAGGTCGCCGACGAAGATCTGCGGCACGCTGGTGCGGCGGGTCAGCGCCATCATCTTCTCGCGTTCGGCCGGGTCCAGGTCGATGCGGACCTCGGTCCACTGCTGGCCCTTGCTCTTGAGGAAGTTCTTGGCGGCCACGCAGTACGGGCAGACGGCAGTGGAATAGATGGTGATGGCGGGGGCACCGCCGGCGGTCTGGGCTGTCACGGGAAACTCCACGATGGATCGACGGTCTACATATGGTACCGGTGCGCTGGAATTTCCACGCTACCACCGCAACACTGTGGATTAACGAATGGTTGCCCCCTGCCCTGCCACGCTTGGCGCGCCCCGCCCGAGGACCTCCCGCTTGCGAGCCCTGCTGCTTTCGACCGCCGTCACCTTCGCCCTGGCCATGCCGCTGGCCCAGGCCCAGGAGAAGCTGCCCGACATCGGCTCCTCGGCCGGCGAGCTGCTGACCCCGGCCCGCCAGGCCGAGTACGGCGCGATGATGCTGCGCGAGCTGCGCAACTATGGCTACCTGCTGGACGATCCGCTGGTCAATGACTGGCTGCAGACCATGGGCACCCGCCTGGGGTCCAACAGCGACCAGCCGCGCCAGCCCTACACCTTCTTCGTGATGAAGGACCGCCAGATCAACGCCTTCGCGACCCTGGGCGGCTACATCGGGGTCAACGCCGGGCTGGTGCTGACGGCCGAACGCGAAGACGAGGTTGCCGCGGTGCTGTCACACGAAATCGCCCACGTCACCCAGCAGCACGTGCTGCGCGGGGTCGAGCGCGCCCAGCGCGACCAGATCCCGATCCTGCTGGGCATGCTGGCGGCGGTGGTGGCGGCACAGGCCAGCAACAGCACCTCTTCAGGCAATGCGACCATGGCCGCGATCAGCTCGGGCATGGGCCTGATGCAGCAGCGGCAGATCAACTACACCCGCTCCAACGAATCGGAAGCCGATCGGCTGGGCATACGCACCCTGTCACGCAGCGGTTACGACGTGGACGCGATGGCCGGCTTCTTCGAGCGGATGTCGACGGCCATGCGCGGCAACGAGGGCGGCTACAGCGTGCCGGAGTTCCTGCGCACGCACCCGGTCAACATCACCCGCATCAGCGAAGCGAAGGCCCGCGCCGAGCAGATGAAGAAGGACACGGTGCTGCTGACCACCACCACGCCCAGCGGCGAGCGCAGGGAACGGGTGGACCCGGCCGACCCGACCCTGTCCGAACCGCTGCTGCGCGGCAGCAACCCGCTGCTGCCAAGCAGTGTGCTGCGGGTGCCGGTTGGCCAGCTCAGCCGGGGCCCCAGCGGCGACTTCGACTGGGCACGTGAACGGTTGCGGGTGCTCAGTGCCGACTCCACCGGCGAGGTGGAGCGCGAGTACGCCGACCTGGGCAAACGCCAGAAGAGTGGATTGAACGATGCCCAGCGCTACGGCCAGGCCCTGGCGGTCATGCGGGGGGGACGCAGCGGTGCCGGCGAGGCGCGGCAGACCCTGAACGGCCTGCTGCAGGCCCATCCGGACAGCCTGTGGGTAGCCCTGGCCCTGGCCGAGGCCGAATCGCGCTCGGGCCAGGCCACGCAGGCCAATGCCCGTTTCGAGCAGCTGCTGCGTGAGCATCCCAACAGTCGGCCCGTCGCGCTGACCTACGCCGAGATCCTCAACGAACAGGGCAACCGCGAGGCGGGGCAGCGCGCGCAGGCCATGCTGCGGCCGCTGCTGTCGCAAAGTGGTAACGATCCGGTGTTCCAGCAGCGCTACGCCCGTGCCAGCGAGCTGGCCGGGGACAGCGTCCGTGCCAGCGAGGCCTACGCCGAGGCCGCCTTCCTCAGCGGCCGGCCGGAGCAGGCGCTGATGCAGCTGCAGGCGCTCAAGCGCAATCCCGCACTGGACTACGTGGGACGGGCCCGGGTCGACGCGCGCATCGAATCGATCACCCCGACCGTGCTGGAGCTGCGCCGGCAGGGCGTGCAGGACCCCGATCTGGACCGCCGCTGAGCGCTGCATGACCGGTCCGTGGCAATCGGGAGCGGTTCCTGCCCGATGGTCACAAACATGTCATCAAACCGTAGTCTACTGGCACCCGTCCAGTAACCGAGCCCTACGGTGCCCTCGTGCAGAAACGTATCCTGATCGTCGATGACGAGCCCGCGATCCGCGAAATGGTCGCCTTCGCCCTGCGCAAGGGTGACTACGAGCCGGTCCACGCCGGTGATGCCCGCGAAGCCCAGACCGCGATCGCCGACCGTGTTCCCGACCTGATCCTGCTGGACTGGATGCTGCCCGGCACCAGCGGCCTGGATCTGGCGCGCCGCTGGCGCAAGGAGACGCTGACCCGCGAGGTGCCCATCATCATGCTGACCGCGCGTGGCGAGGAGAACGACCGTGTCGGCGGCCTGGAAGCCGGCGTCGACGATTACGTGGTCAAGCCGTTCTCGGCCCGGGAGCTGCTGGCCCGCATCCGTGCGGTCATGCGCCGCGCCCGCGAAGACGACGAGGACGGCAGCGTGGCGGTCGGTCCGATCCGCATCGACGGTGCCGCGCATCGCGTGTTCGCCAACGAACAGCCGGTGCCGATCGGCCCGACCGAGTACCGCCTGCTGCACTTCTTCATGACCCACCCCGAGCGCGTGTACACCCGCGCCCAGCTGCTGGACCACGTGTGGGGCGGCAGCGTGTACGTGGAGGAGCGCACCATCGACGTGCACATCCGCCGCCTGCGCAAGACGCTGGAACCGTTCAATGCCGAGAACATGGTGCAGACCGTGCGCGGCGCGGGTTACCGCTTCTCGACCGCCACCTGAGTCCCGTCGTGCCGGCATCGCGCACCACGGGTGCCGGTGCCGGCAACTCTGCTATAACCCTTGGTTCATTGCAGTGAACCACCGCACCTCATCGACGAGACCGCAATGCCCCGCCACATCCGCTCTGCCTGGTTGAAGACGCTGGCTACCGTCGCCGCGGTACTGCTGTTCGCCGGACTGGTGGGATGGTTCACGGGCCATCTGTGGTTGTGCGTCGCACTGGGCGCGCTGGCGACGCTGGCCTGGCATTACTGGCGGTTGCGCAGCGTGCTGCGCCGGCTGACCGCGCGCCAGCGCTGGGATACCGCCGAAGGCACGGGTGTGTGGAATGAACTGGATCGCCTGCTGTACCGCAACCAGGTCGAAATGCGCGTGCGCAAGCGGCGCCTGCTGGACATGCTGCGCAGCTACCGCGCCGCGGCCGCCGCGCTGCCCGACGCAGTGGTGGTGCTCGACCGCAACAGCCAGCGCGTGCAGTGGTTCAACGAAGCGGCCACCGCCCTGCTTGGCCTGCACCACCCGGGCGACCTGGGCGAGGCCCTTGTCGAGCGGTTGCAGCCGATGCCGCTGGCCCACTGGCTGGCCGGTGGTCGCAACGCCGAGCCGATCCTGGACGTGCCCTCGCCGGTCGATCCAGCGATCCGCCTGAACCTCCGCCTGATTCCGTATTCGTCGGACTACTGGCTGCTGATCGCCCGTGATGTCAGCAAGCTGCTGCGCCTGGAGCAGGTCCGCCGCGATTTCGTCGCCAATGTTTCACATGAGCTGCGCACCCCTCTCACCGTGGTGCACGGCTACCTGGACATGATGGATCCGGAGGATTTCCCCGGCACCGGCCCGATGCTTGAAGAAATGCGCAAGCAGAGCCAGCGCATGGCCCAGCTGGTGGAAGACCTGCTGACCCTGTCGCGGCTGGAGTCGCAGGAGCACACCGAAGAGGAAGTCGTGGCCATGCAGCCGATGCTGGCCACGCTGCGTCGCGAAGCCGAGGCCCACAGCCAGGGTCGCCACCAGATCAGCATCGAAGACCTTGCCGGTGTCGACCTGCAGGGCTCGACCAAGGAGCTGCACAGCGCCTTCTCCAATCTGGTCACCAATGCAGTGCGCTACACGCCGGCCGACGGCCGCATCACCGTAGAGTTCCGTCGCGAAGGCGACGGCGCGGTGCTGGCCGTGCGCGATACCGGCTATGGCATCCCGGCAACCCACCTGCCGCGGCTGACCGAGCGCTTCTACCGCGTTTCCAGCAGCCGCTCGCGCGAGAGCGGCGGCACCGGCCTCGGCCTGTCCATCGTCAAGCACATCCTCGGCCTGCACCATGCGCGGCTGGAGATCGAAAGCGAGGTCGGCAAAGGATCGGTGTTCTCCTGTCATTTCGATGCCGACCACGTGCGCCCGCGCGAGTCCGCCCCCCTGACCTCCGTCGAAGAATGAAGCCATGAGCAGCCTCGGATCCCTCCCTCTCCCCGTGAGCCCGGACAACGATCCGCTGCGCGATCCGGCGCTGTACATCAACCGCGAACTGTCGCAGCTGGATTTCAACTTCCGCGTGCTGGCCCAGGCCATGGACCCGCAGGTGCCCCTGCTGGAGCGCCTGCGCTTCATGTGCATTTCCTGCACCAACCTCGACGAATTCTTCGAGATCCGGGCCGCCGCCGTCCGCCACGCGCAGGAATACGGCCTGCCGCCGGCTCCGGACGGCATGAGTCCGCAGGCCATCCTCAACGCCATCCATGAACGCGCCGCCGAACTGGTGGACCAGCAGTACCGCTGCTGGAACGAGACACTGCGCCCGGCCCTGATGGATGCCGGCATCGGCGTGCTCGGCCGCCATTCGTGGAACCACCGGCAGAAGCGCTGGCTGCGGGCCTACTTCCGCAACGAGATCATGCCGGTGCTGTCGCCGCTGGGTCTGGATCCGGTGCATCCGTTCCCGAAGATCCTCAACAAGTCGCTGAACATCGTCGTCGTGCTGAAGGGCACCGATGCATTCGGCCGCGCCGGCCACCTGGCCATCGTGCGCGCACCGCGCTCGCTGCCGCGCATCATCCAGCTGCCGGAAAAACTCGGTGGCTCGCAGAACTTCGTGTTCCTGTCCTCGGTGCTGTCCACCTTCGTGGATGAACTGTTCCCGGGCATGGAAGTCCAGGGCGCCTACCAGTTCCGCGTGACCCGCAATTCCGAGCTGGTGGTGGACGAGGAGGAAGTGGAGAACCTGGCGCTGGCACTGCGCGATGAACTGGTCGACCGCGGCTACCGGCCGGCGGTGCGGCTGGAAATCGCTCATGACATGCCGCGCGAGATCGTGCGTACCCTGCTGCAGAACTTCGGCCTGACCGAGAACGCGGTGTATCGCATCGACGGCCCGGTCAACCTCAACCGCATCATCCAGCTGTACGACCTCATCGCGCAGCCAGACCTGAAATATCCGCCGATGACGCCGCGCACGCTGCGCGACACCGATGGCATCTTCGAGACCGTGGCGCGCCAGGACCTGCTGCTGCACCATCCCTTCGATGCGTTCGCCGCCGTACTCGACCTGATCCGCCAGGCGGCGCTGGATCCGAACGTGCTGGCGATCAAGCAGACCCTGTACCGCACGGGCAAGGATTCGCTGATCGTCGATGCGCTGATCCAGGCTGCACGTGCCGGCAAGGATGTGACCGTGGTGGTCGAGCTGCGCGCACGCTTCGATGAAGAGGCCAACCTCGGGCTGGCCGATCGCCTGCAGGAAGCCGGCGTACAGGTGGTGTATGGCGTGGTCGGCTACAAGACCCATGCCAAGATGCTGCTGATCGTGCGTCGCGAAGGCCGCAAGCTGCGCCGTTACGTGCACCTGGGCACCGGCAACTACCACAGCGGTACGGCGCGCGCGTACACCGACATCAGCCTGATCACCGCCGACGCGGACATCGGCAATGATGTGCACCTGCTGTTCCAGCAGCTGTCCGGGCTGGCCTCGAAGATGAAGCTCAAGCGCCTGCTGCAGTCGCCCTTCACCCTGCATACCGGCATCCTGTCGCGGATCGAGCGCGAGACGCGCATCGCGGCCGCGGGCCGCCCGGCACGCATCATCGCCAAGATGAACGCCCTCAACGAGGCCCAGGTAATCCGCGCGCTGTACGCCGCCTCGCAGGCCGGAGTGCAGATCGACCTGATCATCCGTGGCGCCTGCACCCTGCGTCCCGGCGTCCCGGGCGTGTCCGACAACATCCGTGTCCGCTCCATCGTCGGCCGCTTCCTGGAACACAGCCGGGTCTACTGGTTCGGCAACGATGGTGCGCCCGAACTGTACTGCGCGAGCGCCGACTGGCTGGAGCGCAACCTGCTGCGGCGGGTCGAGACCTGCTTCCCGATCCTGGATCCGACGCTGGCCAAGCGGGTCTACCGCGAAGTCCTGCAGAACTACCTGGACGACAACCTCAACGCCTGGGAACTGGATGCCGATGGCATCTATCACAAGCGTGCCCCGGCCCACGACGAGGCCCCGCATTCGGCGCAGATGGCGTTGATGCAGGGTCTCTGACCCGGTAGGTGCCGGCCTTGGTCGGCACAATGCGTCCAATGTAGAACACCGGGGTCAGAGCCCGTGTCGTTCCGGCAGACCGCGGCCAACTTTCGAAGGCGGGGTGGGTCCGGTTGAGGGGGTGTGAGCGGCATGGATGCCGCGACCAAGCCCCCATGGATGGGTTTACGGCGTCCCCCTCAACCGGACCCGCCCCGCCATCCCTCAGAAAACCCGCTTTTGACGTTGACGTTGACCTTGCCGGCCAGCGGCCGGCACTACCGAACGCCCCCCGACAAAATGTGAAGGCCATGCGGTGACGAGCACACCGCCCCTTCGGCTAACATTCGCCCATGCCGCATACCACCACGACTCCGCCCGCATTGCAGGATGGCGACCTGCTGGCCGCCATCGACCTTGGCTCCAACAGTTTCCACATGGTCATCGCGCGCTACACGCTCGGCCAGCTGCGGGTGATCGACCGCCTGCGCGAAACCGTGCGCATGGCCGACGGTCTGGATGGCAAGGGGGGCCTGTCGGCTGCGGCACGGCAACGCGCACTGGAATGCCTGGCCCGCTTCGGCCAGCGCATCCGCAATGTCCCGTCGCACCGCGTGCGTGCACTGGCCACCAATACCGTGCGGCAGCTGCGTTCACCGCAGTCGTTCCTGGTTCCCGCCGAAACCGCGCTTGGCCATGCCATTGAAGTGGTGAGCGGCCGCGAGGAGGCGCGCCTGATCTACCTGGGCGTCGCCCATGCCCAGCCGCCCAAACCGGGCGAGCGCCGGCTGGTGATCGACATCGGCGGTGGCTCGACCGAGTTCATCATCGGCATGGGCATGCAGACCCTCGAGCGCGAGAGCCTGCAGGCCGGCTGCATTGCCAGCACCCGCCGCTTCTTTCCGGGCGGCAAGCTCAGCAAGAAGCGCTGGAAGGATGCACTGGCCGAGATCGGTCGCGAGTTCCAGCCCTTCGCCAGCAAGTACCGTGCGCTGGGCTGGCAGGAGGCACTGGGTTCTTCGGGCACCCACAAGGCGATCAGCGAGATCTGCGCGACGATGAAGCTGAGCAAGGGGGCGATCACCGCCGAAGCCCTGCCACAGCTGCGCGACGAGCTGCTCAAGGCCAAGAAGATCGACGACATCGTGCTGCCGGGCCTGTCCAGCGATCGCCGCCCGATCATCGCGGGCGGCATCCTGGTGCTGGAGGCGGCCTTCCAGGCATTGGGCCTGCAGAAGCTGCTGGTCAGCAAGGCCGCGATGCGCGAAGGCATCCTTTACGACATTGTCGGCCGTGCCGGCGAGAACGACCTGCGCGACGAATCGGTCGCTGCGCTCACCCACCGTTACGGCATCGACACCGTCCAGGCCGACCGCGTGCAGGACACCGCCCTGTCGCTGCTGGAGCAGGTGCAGGAACGCTGGAAGCTCGACGCTGACGATGCCCGCATGCTCGGCTGGGCGGCACGCCTGCATGAGCTGGGGCTGATGATCGCCCACAGCGGCTATCACGTGCATGGCAGCTACGTGCTGGAACACTCGGACATCGCCGGCTTCTCGCGGCAGGAGCAGCAGATGCTGGCGGCCCTGGTCCGCAGCCATCGCCGCAGCGTGGGCAAGACCGCGTTCGACGCCCTGCCCGAGCGCCTGCTGCTGACCGCGCGGCGGCTGGCCGCGCTGCTGCGCCTGGCGGTGCTGCTCAACCGTGCCCATGAGGACGCTCCGCTGCCGCCGCTGGAACTGACCGCCGATGACAACCGGTTGTCGCTGATCGTGCCGCAGGCGTTCATCGACGCCCGGCCGCTGCTGCGCGCCGACCTGATCGGCGAGACCGACGGCATCGCCGGCCTCGGCATCCAGTTCCGTCCCTTCGTTGCCTGAATACGCGCGCCTCGGCGTTACATTCGGTGACACTTTGCGCAATCTGGCGGCTTTTCCTGTTGCATCGCGTCAGCCCGTCGTTGGCGGTCCATCCGCGACGGCATCGTAAGCGATTGCTTTTGTTCATGTTTTGTGAATATTTGTGGCAAAGCGTTAATTTGTTCGACACACCCTCTTTACACAGCATTAACCAACGAGACTACTATCGGGTCGCTGGTCCGGTCGCACGACCTTCCGGCTTCTTCGACGCCCTTTTTGGCGTCCGTTGCACGACCTGAGAGAGAGAGCTCGTATGACTTCACGCACCACCGCCCTGGGGCAGGCGATCCGCTATGCCCTGGCTACCACTGCAACGCTGGCGGCACTGCCCGCGTTCGCCCAGAGCGAAAGCACTGCTTCGCCGACCAACCTGGACCGTATCGAGATCACCGGTTCGCGTATCCGTCAGGTCGACGTGGAAACCGCCCAGCCGGTGTTCGCGATCAGCCGCAACGATATCGAGCGCCAGGGCTTCAGCTCGGTTGCCGACATCCTGCAGAACGTCACCGCGATGGGCAGCCCGGCAATCAGCCGCGCCAACGCGCTGACCGCAGGCGAGAACGCGGGCGGCACCTACATCGACATGCGCAACCTGGGCACGCAGCGCACGCTGGTGCTGGTCAACGGCAAGCGCCTGGGCATCAGCACGTCCGGCTACCAGGACGTTTCCTCCCTGCCGGTGTCGGCAGTGGAGCGCATCGAGGTGCTGAAGGACGGCGCTTCTGCGATCTATGGTTCGGATGCCATGGCTGGCGTGGTCAACATCATCACCCGCTCCAACGTCACCGGCGTGACCGCCAACGTCTACCACGGCCAGTACAGCGAGGGCGACGGCGCGCGCGACCGCTTCGACGTGGTCGCCGGCTGGAACAACGACCGCATCTCGCTGACCCTGTCGGCCGAGCATGCAGAAGAGAAGGGCGTGTGGGCACGTGACCGCGGCTTCAGCCAGTACGGCATGACCGATCGCCACCCGAACGACAGCAGCAACTGGACCACCATCAGCCAGTACGGCCAGTTCACCGGCGTGCGCGGTCCCGGCTGCAATGCGACGCCTCCGGCAGGCTGTGGCTACTCGCTCAACCGTGGCACGGACCCGACCAATCCGGCCAATTACCACCTCACCAGCACCACACCCTTCACCGGTGACGTGAGCAACGCCAACGACCAGATGCACGTGATGTACCCGGTCAAGCGCGACTCGATCTACTTCGACGGCCGGTTCAAGATCACCGACAACGTCAACTTCCGCACCGAGCTGGGCTACAACCAGCGCGAGTCCACCCGCCAGATCGCGGGCTATCCGCTGCAGTCGAGCACCGCCGGTGTCGGCTCCATGTCGATCGACAGCTACTTCAACCCGTTCGGCAACCAGCACGGCTTCGCCACCCCGACTGCGGTGGCCTGGAACCGCCGCACCTGGGAAGTGCCGCGCGTGACCACCAGCGAGCTGAAGACCTACCGCGCGGTGGCCTCGTTCGACGGCTCGTTCGACATCGGCGAGCGTTACTTCGACTGGGAAGTGGGCTACCAGTACAACCGCAACGAGCTGGAATCGGTGGCGACCGGCAACCTGCACAAGGGTCGCGTCGCGGCCGGCGTAGGTCCGTCCTTCTTCAACGCTGCCACCGGCAAGGTGCAGTGCGGCACTGCCGCTGCTCCGATCTCCTACGACGTCTGCAAGCCGTGGAACCCGCTGGTTCCGTACGGCACCACCGCTGCCGATGGCATCTATGGCAACGAAGAACTGCAGGCGTGGCTGTTCCCGGATGAGATCACCAAGGGCCGCACCACCTCCAAGAACTTCTTCGCCAGCATCGCGGGCAGCATCGTGACCCTGCCGGCCGGTGACCTCGGCTTCGCCTTCGGCGTGGAAAGCCGCAAGGAAGAAGGCAAGTACACCCCGGATGCCCTGGCCCAGACCGGCGCCACCACCAACCTCGCGGCTGGCCCGACCGGTGGCGACTACACCGTCAATGAAGCCTACCTGGAAGTGAACGTTCCGGTGCTGGCCGATCTGCCGGGCGCGAAGGAACTGAGCTTCAACGGTGCTACCCGTTTCTCGGACTACAACACCTTCGGCAACACCCTCAACAGCAAGTTCGGCTTCAAGTGGAAGCCGATCGACTCGCTGATGGTGCGTGGCACCTGGGCGGAGGGCTTCCGCGCCCCGACCATCAACGATCTGTTCGGTGGTGGCTCCGAGACCTTCGCGCAGTTCAGCGATCCGTGCGACACCCGCTTCGGTTCCTCGGCCTCCAGCGCCGAAGTCCGTGCGCGTTGCGCGCGTGACATCGCCAATGCCGATACCTTCCGCCAGCTGCGCCAGGGCGGCACTCCGGTGAACACCTCCACCGATGCCACGCCGGTGCCATTCACCTCCGGCTCCAATCCGCAGCTGACTCCGGAAACCTCGACCAGCAAGACGCTGGGCCTGGTCTGGAGCCCGAGCTTCATCCAGGGCTTCAACGCCTCGCTGGACTGGTGGAAGATCCGCATCGACAACACGATCATTGCCGATACGCCGACCCAGATCCTGCAGGACTGCTACGAAGCAGGCATCGATTCGCGCTGCACGCGCTTCCAGCGTGACCCGGTGACCGGCATCGTGACCAACCTGAAGTTCGGCAACCGCAATGCGGGCTTCATGGAAACCGAAGGTTACGACCTGGATGTGAGCTACCGTCTGGACACCCGGTTCGGCAAGTTCAACGTGAATTCGGCCACCACCTACGTGTCCAGTGCGACCTACCGCACCTCGAACGACAGCTCGATCGTTCCGATCGTCACCAACGGCATCGGCAGCGCCTTCCGCGTCCGCTCGAACCTGGCGCTGGGCTACGATCTGGGTGACTTCGGGGTGACCTGGACCGCGCGCTACTACTCGGGCGTGAAGGAGACCTGCTCCAACATCGGTCTGTATCCGGACGAGTGCTCCGATCCGGGCGTGTATGCACCGTGGTACAAGGGCTCGCGCAACTACAACGAGCGTGGTTCGGTGACCTTCCACGACGTGCAGTTCCGCTACAACCTGCCGTGGGATGCGACCGTCGCCGTCGGCGCCAACAACGTGTTCGAGAAGTCCGGCCCGATCATGTACAGCAAGCCGAACTCCGCGTTCTCGTACTACGGTGGCTACGACATCGGTCGTTTCATCTACATGAAGTACCAGCAGCGCTTCTGATCGATCGCACTGCGACGCTCCACGACCACGGCCCTTCGGGGCCGTGGTTTTTTCTGGCCCCGGCCCCGCCGCCGGCACTCCTGCGCGTCTGTCATGCCTGTGTCGCCAAGCCGTCATGTCGGCTACATCGCCAGGCCCGAGCATGCCGGGAAACCGGAGGCCCGCCATGCGCTATGCCATCGTCACCGAGACGTATCCGCCGGAAGTCAACGGCGTCGCACTGACCGTGCAGGGACTGGAACAGGGCCTGCGGACGGCCGGGCACGAGATCGACCTGATCCGGCCACGCCAGGCCAGTGAAGCGCTGGATTCCGCTCCCGGTACCCTGCTGGTGCCCGGCGCCGCCCTGCCCCGCTATCCCGGGTTGCGGTTCGGCCTGCCGGCCCCGATCCGGCTCGGTCGCCACTGGCAGCAGCAGCGCCCGGATGCGATCTATGTCGCTACCGAAGGCCCGCTGGGCTGGTCGGCGCTGCGTACCGCGCGGCGCCTCGGCATCCCGGTAGCCAGTGGCTTTCACACCCGCTTCGACGAGTATCTGCCCGACTACGGGGTCGCCTGGCTGCAGGCCGCTGCGATGCGCTGGATGCGCCGCTTCCACAACCAGGCCGACGCCACCCTCGTGCCCACCCGCGAGCTCCAACAGTTCCTTGCCGAACAGGGCTTCGAGCGCGTCCGGCTGCTGGCCCGCGCGGTCGACAGCCAGCAGTTCGACCCGGGCCGGCGTGACCCCACCCTGCGCGAGGAATGGGGCATCGACGGCAACGGCCTGGCAGCGATCTACGTTGGCCGCATCGCCGCCGAGAAGAACCTCGGACTGGCCGTGAAGGCGTTCCGCCGCCTGCAGCAGATACGGCCGAAGGCACGCTTCGTCTGGGTCGGCGACGGGCCCGCACGGGAGAAGCTGGCGCATGAGAACCCCGACTTCATCTTCTGCGGCATCCAGCGCGGCGAAGCGCTGGCCCGCCATTTCGCCAGCGGCGATCTGTTCCTGTTCCCCAGCCGCAGCGAGACCTTCGGCAACGTGACCCTGGAAAGCATGGCCAGCGGCCTGGCCACGGTGGCCTTCGATTACGGCGCGGCGCGTGAGTACCTGCGCAACGGCGAGAACGGTGCCGCCGTGGACAACGACGAGCAATTCGTCGAAGCGGCCGTGCAGCTGGCCAGCGATGACACGCTGCGCCGCGAACTGGGCAGCCAGGCCGCACGGGCGATGAAGCGGCTGCATCCGCAGCAGGTGGTGGCCGAGTTCGATGCGCTGCTGGCCGAGCTGGCGAACACCCGGAGGACTGGCCATGCGCACCACGCCGCTTGAACTGCTGCGCGGCAGCGAAACACGCCTGTGCCGGCGGGCGAACCACTATTGCCGGCGCCGCCGCGTGCGCCGTCTGTTCTCGATCATCAGCCGGCTCGGCGACGGCGTGTTCTGGTACGTGCTGATGGGTGTACTGGTGGCGATCGATGGCTTTGACGGGCTGCGCGCATCGGTGCACATGGCCGCCACCGGCCTGGCCGCGCTGCTGCTGTACAAGGGCCTCAAGCGCTGGACCCGGCGCCCCCGCCCGTATGCCGCGGATCTGCGCATCCGGGCCTGGGTGGCCCCCCTGGACGAGTTCAGTTTCCCGTCCGGGCATACCCTGCACGCGGTGTCGTTCACCATCGTGGCGTTGGCCTATTACCCCTGGCTGGCGCCGCTGCTGGTGCCGTTCACCCTCGGCGTGGGCCTGTCGCGGGTCGTGCTGGGCCTGCATTACCCCAGCGATGTGCTGGCCGCCACCGGCATCGCCGCACTGCTGGCGTCGGCCAGCCTGGCCTGGCTGCCGCTGCCGGTGTGAGGGTCACTGCCGCCGCGCTGGCGGGCCATGGCCCGGCGCTACCGGCATCCGGGATGACCTAGAATGCCGGCATGACCACGCTGTTCATTTCCGACCTGCACCTGGACCCGAGCCGTCCGGAAATCACCGACCTGTTCCTGCGTTTCCTGCGCGAACAGGCGCCCGGCGCGGACGCGCTGTACATCCTGGGCGATCTGTTCGAGGCCTGGATCGGCGACGACACGCCCTCACCCGCCGCCGATGCGGTGGCGGACGCATTGAGGACGCTCGCCGACAGCGGCGTGCCGGTGTACTTCATCCGCGGCAACCGCGATTTCCTGCTTGGCGAAGACTACGCACGCCGCGCCGGCCTGCGCATCCTGCCCGACCCCTGCGTGATCGAGCTGTACGGCCGTGCCGTGCTGCTGCAGCACGGCGATCTGCTGTGCACCGACGACATTCCCTACCAGCAGTTCCGCGCACAGACGCGCGATCCGGCCTTCCAGGCGCAGTTCCTCTCGCAACCGCTGGCCGCACGCATTGCCTTCGCACAGAAGGCCCGTGAAGCGAGCCAGGCACGGCAGTCGGAAATGAAACAGGGCGACCGCGTGCAGTTCGAGACAGTAACCGACGTGGCCCCGGCCGAAGTGGAGGCCACCTTCATCCGTCACGGCGTGGACACCATGATCCACGGCCACACCCACCGCCCTGCAATCCATGCGCTGCAGGCCGGCGGACGCAGCTGCACCCGCATCGTTCTGGGTGACTGGTACGAGCAGGGCTCGGTACTGCGCGTGACCCCACAGGGCTGGACGCTGGATTCGCTGACCTGAGGCCCGTCCATCCAAGGCAGCGCACGACCCCGGGTCGTGCGCCCCGAGTACCGGTTACCGGAAGCCGGCGATGGTGTGCTTGGTATTGACCAGCACGCGCTGGTTGTCGGCGGTGCTGGCAGTGCCCATCGGGATGCCGCTGTAGCTGATGTTCGGATTGGACCAGTAATTCAGGCGCGGGCAGCTGCGGGTGCAGTTGTACGCCATGATGGTGCGCCAGCCGGTACCGCTGGACGGCTCATAGCGATAGCCATGGCCATAGGCGTACGGCGACGTGCTCGGATCGTTGGCGAGATCGTGCCGCGCGCTCTGCAGGTGGCCGATCTCGTGGGCGAACGAGTAGTAGCCGGTCGCGCAATCCCAGTACACCGCCGCGAATGCGGTGGATGCGCTTGAGCCGATGCCCGAGGCCAGGCCGCAGTACGACGCGTTGTTGATCAGCAGCACGCCGACATCGGCCGTGTAGGTATTGCGGCTGCTGTGGATGCTGTCCATGTAGCCGTCGCTGGTGCCGCGGAAACGTGCCAGATCGGTATTGAAGTCGCCGGATTCGCTGTAACTGGTGGTCTCGTAGCGGGCCAGCTGCAGCGTCAGGCCGACATTGCTGTTGGTGTAGCCCTGGTTCGACTCGGCGACCGCCAGCTGCACCAGCGACTGCATGTTGCCGCCATAGGCGGCGACGGCGGCATTGGTGGCCACCACCAGTACGCGGATGGTCGCCGGCGTTCCCGAAGACGCCTGGGCAATGCCGATGCGGTCATCGGCCGGCAGCGGAATCTTCGGCAACTGGTTGTAGTCGGCCGGGTGGTCGGCCGGCATCCGCGATTCATCCACTTCCACCAGGACGTGGCGGTTGCCGAGCGGACGCAACCGGTAGAGTTTGCCGTCCTTGCGGATCGAGCCGGTCAGCGTGTCGCCGGAGCGGACCAGGATCACCGAATTGCCAGGGTCATCCTGTCCATTGGAGGTGGCCGCCTGCAGCCTGCCCGACGCGGAGCGGAGCTGGCCGTACCAGACAGAGCCGCCGTCGGGCAGCGTTTCGACCTTGCTGCGTACCGCCTGCACCCGCTGGCCAAGCAGCTCGAACTCCAGCTGCGGCTGCGCGGTGGCAGCGGCATCGACCCGCACCTCCTGCACGGCGGCCGTGGACGGCGTCGCCAGCAACCGGCCCAGCGCAGGTTCACTGCTTGCCGATGCACGACTGAGTACCGTCACCGGCTCGAACAACGGTGCAGCACCGGCGGCCGCAACCACCGACATTCCCAGCAACAGGCCACCCGCCGTCTTGCCAATCGATCTGGACATCATTTCGTCGCTCCTTGAATGAAGTGAACAGCAGTGATGCAGCACGACCCGTTGTGTCGGGTCCGGCCATCTGGCCTGCGCAGGTCGTGTGAATTCAATAGGCGGTGGGAATGAGAATCTGGATCTGTGATCGATCGCATCTGCGTTCAGTCAGGTCAACAGCGTCGCTACACTTCGCCAACACGCCGCTTTCGCGCTACCGTGACGTAGCCACGACGGGGAATGCACATGGCACCAGCGCAGGACACCCATGACGATGCCGCCGTGCTGCGGATTGGTCTGTTCTTCGATGGCACCCGCAACAACGCGCACAACCTGGCGCGCGGACACGTCCAGGTGCCGCAACCCCGCCCTGCCGTGCTGCGCGCCGACGATGATTCGACCTATCAGAGCCGGCTGACCAGCAGCTACGACAATGGCCTGACCAACGTCGCACGGCTGCACCGGTTGTATCCGGACAGCCGCAAGGAGACGCTGCCGTTCCCCTCGCTGGCCATCTACGTGGAAGGGGTGGGCACCCGCGATGATGCCGAAGACGATCTGCTGGGACTGGCCTTCGGCATCGGCGCCAGCGGTGTGCGTGCCAAGGTCGAGCGCGCGCTCAACGAGCTGTTGCCGGCAGCATTGACCAGCATGTCCGCGCGCTGGCACAGGCCCGTGCAGGCCGTGCAGCTGGATCTGTTCGGATACTCGCGCGGGGCGGCGGCGGCGCGCGATGCCGCCAACCGCTTGCAGGCCTGGGATACGGCCCGCTGGCAGCAACTGCTGCAGGACGCGGGGCTGGCGTGCGCCGCCGGCTTCGCGCCGGCACGGCCGCTGCTGCGCTTCATCGGCCTGTTCGACACGGTCGTCGCCGTAAGCGGGGGAAGAGCCGATGAGCGACCATGCGTCGCCCTCGCCGCCGACATCGCCGGACGTGTCGTGCAGCTGGTCGCGCGCGACGAACATCGCCAGCACTACCCGCTCACGCGGGTGGCCGCAGCGCACGTGGAGATCGCACTGCCCGGCGTGCACGCCAACATCGGCGGTGGCTACAACCAGACAGAGGAAGGACCGAAGCTGCTCAGTCGCCCACGCCGGCAGCAGCTGCGTCGGCCAGGCGTGGCCGACTACCAGGTCCCCCCGCTGGCACAGCTTCAGGCCACGACGGTGTACGCCGAGGCGCAGGCGGATGCCGAACGCTGGCGGCAGCAGCTCGGGCTGGGGGAAAAGGAAGTGTGGGTCGATGTCTGGCACCAGTGGCAGCAGCAACGCCGCGCCGGCAGCCGCAGCGTGCTGCTGTCGCCGGTGTTGTACGTCACCGCGGCAGTGGTGCTGCGTCGGCGCATCGACTGGCGTTACCAGCTGGTGGCCCTGCAGGTGATGCAGCAGCAGGCCATCGCCGCCGGCGTACGCTGGCGCGCAGATGCCAACGCGGTTGCCGGCTGGGAACTGCCCGAAGCACTGCTGCCGATCGCGCGCCGGCTGATGGCCGGCCAGGCCCTCACCCCGGCCCAGGAAGCACTGCTGCGCAGGCGCTACCTGATGCAGTCGGCACACTGGAATTTCGACGCTCTGGGCGATACCGCGCTGACCTATGCGGCCGATGCCGGCGTGAGCGAGCTGCCGTATCGACCCGGTCCCGGCCTGTTCTACATCAACCGCCCCACCGTGGATGGCAAGCGGGTGGTGCTGCCGAACACATGAGACGCACCCGCGCAGGGCGGGACTGGGCTCCCGCGTTGCCGGTCAGCCGGCCTGTTCGACCAGGTTGGCCAGTTCGTCGGCATCGAAACCGGCCAGCAGGCGGGCTTCCAGGTTGAACGGACCGTGCAGGTAACCGCCTGCGAACTCGACCAGCAGTGCCTTGAAGCGTGCGCGCGGTTCGACGCCGGCACGTTCGCAGTACCAGCGATACCAGCGCGAACCTGCGGCGACGTGCGCCACTTCCTCGCGCAGAATGATCTCCAGCACATCCGCGGTCTCGCCATCGCCGACGTTGCGCAGCTTGTCGATCATGCCCGGTGTCACGTCCAGGCCACGCGCTTCCAGTACGCGGGGCACCAGCGCCATGCGTGCCAGGCCGTCATGTGCGGTCTTCTCGCACATCTCCCACAGGCCGTTATGCGCAGGGAAGTCGGCGTAGTCGTGGCCATGTGCCAGCAGGCGCTCACGCAACAGCATGAAATGCCGCGACTCGTCATCGGCACAACTGACCCAGTCGGCATGGAAGGCTGCGGGCAGGCCGCGGAAGCGATACACGGCATCCCAGGCCAGATCGATCGCATTGAGTTCGATGTGGGCGATGGCATGGATGAACGCGGCGCGCCCTTCCACGCCACCGAGGCCACGCCGCGGCACCTCGCGCGGATGGACCAGTACCAGGCGGTCCGGCCTGCCCGGCATCCGGATCGGCTCCGGTGGCGGCGCATCCACCGCCACCTTCAGCCGCCCCGCGCGGAATGCCGCGGCATGAGCCTGGGTCAAGGCCACCTTGCGCAGCGGATCGGCTTCTGCAAGGCACTGCTGCGCGGCACGCAGCAGGTCGCCACCGACGTCGGCCAGCTCGACCACGCCCTTGGCCTCAGGCGCGGCGCTTGTGCTTGGCGTCGTCCGAACGCAGCTGCTGGATGCGCTCGAAGTAGCCCGGTTCGATGCCGGTGGGATAGTGGCCGTTGAAGCAGGACGAGTCGAAGTTGCGCAGTGCGGGGTTGCCCTCGCTCACGGCCGCTTCCATGTCTTCCAGATCCTGGTAGATCAGCCAGTCGCAGCCCAGGTGGGCCTCGATTTCTTCAACGCTGCGGTTGTGCGCGACCAGTTCTTCGGCGGCCGGCATGTCGATGCCGTAGATGTTCGGGAAGCGCACCGGCGGCGCGGCACTGGCCAGGTAGACCTTGCGTGCGCCCGCATCACGGGCCATCTGCACGATCTGCTGGCTGGTGGTGCCACGCACGATCGAGTCGTCCACCAGCAGCACCACCCGGTTGCGGAACTCCAGGTGGATCGGGTTGAGCTTGCGCCGCACCGACTTCACCCGCTCACCCTGCCCCGGCATGATGAAGGTGCGGCCGATATAGCGGTTCTTGATGAAGCCTTCGCGGTACTTCACCCCGAGCACATTGGAGATTTCCAGCGCGGCATCGCGCGAGGTATCCGGAATCGGGATGATGGTGTCGATGTCGTGGTCCGGGCGCAGGCGCAGGATCTTCTCGCCCAGCTTGATGCCCATGCGCATGCGCGCCTTGTGCACCGAGACATTGTCGATCATCGAATCCGGGCGGGCGAAGTACACGTACTCGAAGATGCACGGCGTATGCTCGGCCGGTTCGGCGCAGATTTCCGAGAACAGCTCGCCACGCGCGGTGATGACCAGCGCTTCGCCCGGCTGCACGTCGCGCACGCGCTGGAAGCCGAGCACGTCCAGTGCGGCCGATTCGGAAGCGACGATGTACTCGTCGCCCTCGGCATGGCTGCGCTTGCCCAGCACCAGCGGACGGATGCCATGCGGATCGCGGAAGGCAACCAGTCCCAGGCCCAGCACCACGCTGACCACCGCGTAGCCGCCCTTGCAGCGACGATGCACCCCGGCCACCGCGCGGATGGCGGCTTCCGGACTGAGCTGGCGCTGCTGTTCCAGTTCGTAGGCGAACACGTTCAGCAGCACTTCGCTGTCCGAATCGGTGTTGACGTTGCGGCGGTCCTGCTCGAACACCTGCTGGCGCAGAGCCTCGGTGTTGATGAGGTTGCCGTTGTGCGCCAGGGCGATGCCATACGGCGAATTGACGTAGAACGGCTGCGCCTCGTCCATGCCTTCCGAACCGGCCGTGGGATACCGCACGTGGGCGATACCGACGCTGCCCTCCAGGGTGGACATGGTGCGTGCGTCGAACACGTCGCGGACCAGGCCGTTGGCCTTCTGCACCCGCAGGCGGCTGCCGTTGGCGGTGGCGATGCCTGCCGCGTCCTGGCCGCGATGCTGGAGGACGGTCAAGCCGTCATACAACTGCCCGGCGACGTTCTGGTTGCCGACGATTCCGACGATGCCACACATGGTGCGAGGTCTCCGCTGGGCTGTGCCCAGTTACAAGGAAGGTGGCCGTGCCTGGCCTGGGGTCCCGCCCGCGGCAGGCGCGGGCCGGGCCGGACGCGCGGGCGCCGGCTCGATGTTGCTGGGCAGTGTGGGGGCCGGCCGGGGCTCCCGCTCCACGTCCACGGGCCGCGGCCATCCGCCGCCCGCCACTACCTCGTTGAGAACGCCATTATCGCCTGTCGGCGCCGGCTTGCCCAATACCTGCGAGGAGGTGGGGGCATTCTCGAGCAGGGGCAAGGGCAGTGCCCCCGGCAGCAGGCCGTCCAGCGGCAGCGCCTGTGGCAGCATGCCGTCCAGCTGCGGCAGCTGGGCCTGCATCCAGGCCACCGCCGGCTGCAGCAACGGCCGCACCTGCGACTGCTGCCATGCCGGCTCAGCCGGCAACGCGGTG
Source organism: Stenotrophomonas maltophilia (assembly GCF_025642255.1). NCBI lineage: Bacteria > Pseudomonadati > Pseudomonadota > Gammaproteobacteria > Lysobacterales > Lysobacteraceae > Stenotrophomonas > Stenotrophomonas maltophilia. Next base: position 831,127 of record NZ_CP106759.1, on the reverse strand, counting down.
AAACCGGCCAGCAGCAACAGCACGCTGGCGAAGAACAGGCCGCGGACCAGGCCCAGGGCACCGCCCAGCAGGCGATCCACGCCGCCCAACAGGGTCAGTTTGATCGCTGCCTTCAGCAACAGCCCGACCAGCCCGACCGCCACCACGGTGAGCACGAACACCCCCAGATAGCCGGCCAGATAGTGACCCGTGCCGGGTGGCTGCGGCGCCGCCCACCAGTGCGATGCCTCATTGCCGAAGGTGAACGCCATCCAGCCGGCCAGCAGCCAGGACACCAGCGCGACCACCGTGCCGATGAAACCGCGGATGAAGCCGAACAGCACCGACGCACCGATCAGCACGCCCAGCACGATGTCGATCACGCTGCCCGCTCCTGCCGACGACAGCGGCGGACAGCGCGCGTGATCACGGGTGCGGTCGGACCATGCCGGCCACGCCGACCTTGGCCGCCACCTGGGCCTTCAGCTGCTCGGCATCGGCGCGGTTGGCCACCGGCCCGACGCGCACGCGATGCAGGGTGCCCTTTTCGGTGCGGACCTGCTCGACAAAGGCACTGAATCCGGCAGCGCGCACCTTGTCGCGCAGCGCGTTGGCGTCGTTGGCCTGGCCGAACGCCCCCAGCTGGACCGCGAAACCAACACCGCCCGCCGCCGGCGCGGCCGGGGTTTGCGGTTGCGGCTTTGGCTCGGGCTTGGCGACCGGCTTCGTCGCCTCCGGCGTCGCCGTTGCCTTCGGTGCTTCAGGCTTGGCGACCGGCGTGCTGGGCGGCAGGCTCTCGCTGCGCACCGGGTTGCCCGTGGCCGACGGCGTGGACGCCGCCGCCGGGGTGCTGGCCGACGGTGCCGCCGGCGCCGCAGCAGCGGCGGCCGGTGCAGCCGCAGCTGCGGGCGCATCCAGCGTGATCACCTCGGCATGGACGTCGGAGCGGATCTTCACCGCCTGCAGGCGGGCCGCCTCGGCCTGGGCGCGATCGGCATACGGTCCGACGCGCACGCGCCACGCCTGCCGGCCGTTGATGGTCGCCGCCTCGGCAAAGCCCGGCAGCTGCGAACGCTTCAGATAGGCGATCACCGCATCGGCGTCGGCCTTGCTGCCATAGGCGCCGAATGTCACCGCATAGTTGCCGGCAGCCACCGCCGGCGAGGTGTCCACGGTCGGCGGCGTGGCGGGCGCGGCTGCGTCCTGCAGCGGTGCGGCCTGGCCACTCTGCAGGCCGGTGGCACCCCCGGCCGGGGCGACCAGCGGCAGCTCACGGGTCTCGAACTGGCCGTCGGCGGGCGCATTGGGCGCTGCGATCGGCACACTGGCGACGCCACTGTCCGGCGCCGGCCCCTTCACCAGCATCGGCAGGAAGATCACGGCGAGTGCCACCAGCACGATGGCACCAATCAATCGCTGTTTCAGAGGCGTATCCACGTGAGGCAGGCAACTGTCCGGGGGTTGCGGTCGATTATACGGGTGCCGGACCGGACGGCGTCGGCGTTGGCTGAACGTGGATCAGGGCGCGGGCTGCAACCACTGCAGGGCCGCAGCGGCCGTGTGGAACGAACCGAATACCAGTACGCGGTCGCCTGGCTGGGCCTGTGCCAGCACCTGCGTCAGTGCCTGCTCGACAGTGCCGGCCACCCGTGCGGTGACCGCAGCGGTGCCATGCAGACGTGCCTGCAGCTGCTGCGCACTCTGTCCGCGCGGACCTTCCAGGCCAGCCAGCGTCCACTCGTCCACCACCTCCTGCAGCGCCTGCACCACGCCTTCCGCATCCTTGTCCTGCAACGCGGCATAGACCGCCAGGGTCCGGCCCGGGACAGCTTCGGCCTTCAGCGCGCGTGCCAGCTGGCCGGCCGCCTGCGGGTTGTGACCCACATCGACCCGCACCTGCACCCCATCACGATCGAATGCCTGCAGGCGACCGTTGATGCGGGCCGCGGCGATGCCAGCCGCCCACGCCGCGCGTGGCAGCGGCCGGTCCAGCGCGCGCAGCGCGGCAATGGCCGCACCCGCATTGGCCAGCTGGATCGGACCGGCCAGCGCGGGGGTCGGCAGTTCCATGCGCAGGCCGACATCGCGCCAGCGCCAGCGCTGGGCATCGATCGGCTCGTAGAAGTAGTCGCTGCCGCCGCGGATGGCGTTCGCGCCCAGCAGATAGGCCCGTGCCAACACGCTCGACGGCGGGTCGGTCTCGCCCAGGATCACCGGTTTCCAGCCGCGGATGATGCCGGCCTTTTCCGCACCGATCGCTTCACGGTCCTCGCCCAGCCACTCGGCATGGTCGATGTCCACCGTGGTGATCACGGCCACGTCGGCGTCGACGATGTTGACCGCATCCAGGCGCCCTCCCAGCCCGACTTCCAGTACCGCCAGGTCCAGCGCTGCCCCCGCGAACAGCTGCAGGGCGGCCAGCGTGCCGTACTCGAAGTAGGTCAGGGTGATGTCGCCACGCGCAGCTTCGACGGCGTTGAATGCCGCCACCAGAGCGGCATCCTCCGCATCCTGCCCATCGATGCGCACGCGTTCGTTGTAGCGCAGCAGGTGCGGCGACGTGTAGGCCCCCACCTTCCAGCCTGCAGCGCGGCCGATGGCCTCGATGAAGGCGACCGTGGAGCCCTTGCCGTTGGTCCCACCGACCACGATGGTGCGCTTGGCCGGCGCGCCCAGTCCCATCCTCGTGGCCACGGCGCGGACGCGCTCCAGGCCCATGTCGATCGTCGCCGGGTGCTGGCGTTCAATGTAATCCAGCCATTCGGCCAGGGTGGTCGGCAGGTTCGTCACGGCAGCGGTTCCAGCAGAAGCAGGGTGGTTCGATGTGGACAGGGATCAGAGGGCGCGGTGCTTGGCTTCGCCGAAGAACGGGGTGTGGTGGGCGCAGTCGTTGAGGCGCACGACCTCCAGGCTCTCCAGGTCCGGACCTTCAAGCAGGTTCAACGTGGTCGGTGCCTGGCGGAAGGTCCACAGCCGCGACAGCGGCAGGCCCAGCACCCTGCACAGGATCACCCGGTTGACGGCATCGTGTGCGACCACCAGCAGCGTGTCGTGCTCCCCGAGGCCCTCGCTGGCGCGTGCCAGGCCGCGCCAGCTGCGCTCGAGCACCAGACGCAGCGACTCGCCGCCCGGCATCAGCACGGTATCGGGTTCCTCACGCCACGCCTTCAACCGCGACGGGTCCTTCTCGTTGATCTCGCTGGCCAGCAGGCCTTCCCACTCGCCATGGGCGATTTCCTGCAGATCCGGTTCGGTCTGCAGCGTGCCGGCACGGTCGGCGCCGAGGGCCAGCTGGGCGGTGCGCTGGGCGCGTGACAGCGGCGAGGCCACCGCACGGGTGATGTCCACGGATGCCAGGCGGGCGCCCAGCGCCTGGGCCTGGGCTTCGCCGATGGGCGAAAGCGGGATGTCGATCTGGCCCTGGTAGCGGCCTTCGGCGTTCCACGGGGTTTCGCCGTGGCGGGCAAGCAGGATGCGCATGCGTGCAAGGAGTCCTGGGGGGAGGAGATGGCCGCGTTTCGTTCACATCCTGTGAAGTACGCGGAACAGGGATGATACCTGTTCGGCGCATCGCACCGGTCGGGACATGAAAAAACCCCGCGACGGGGATCGCGGGGTTTCGGGATTGCAGACGGATTCCGCCGGGCATGGCCCGGCGGCGCCAGCATGAACCTTACTGCGCCAGGTTCAATTCCTTCAGCAGCTGCGGCGCGGGGGCCACTTCCTGCATGATCCACTGCATGTAGCGGCTGTCCACCGCGATCATGCGGGTCATCACCGGGTCGAATACCCAGTTGGAGCTGACCGATTCCCAGTTGCCGTCGAAGGCCAGGCCGACCAGCTTGCCGTGCGCATCGAGCACCGGCGAACCGGAGTTGCCACCGGTGATGTCCAGGTTGGACAGGAAGTTCACCGGCACCGAGCCGATCCGCTTGTCCTCCAGGCCGCCATATCGCTTGGCCTTGACCGCATCCAGCAGTGCCTTCGGCGAGTCGAACGGATCGACGCCGGTTTCCTTCGCCGCAACGCCTTCCAGCGTGGTGAACGGGGTGTACTGGACACCGTCCTTGCCATAGCCCATGACATTGCCGAAGGTGATGCGCAGCGACAGGTTGGCATCGGGATAGACGAACTCGCCCTTGCTCTTCTTGTAGTCCGCCACCGCCTGCAGGTACAGCGGACGGGCCGTCAGCGATTCACCTTCGCGGATCTTCCTCTGTTCTTCCTGCTTCAGCAGGGCCGGCATCACGGCCACGGCGTACTGGATGGCCGGATCGGTGCTGGCCTCGAAGGCGGCACGGTCGGCCTTGAACCACTTCAGGCGTGCATCGAGGCTGCCCAGCCCGGTGCCGGCCAGCTTCTTCACCAGGCCGTTGACGGCCCCGGCATCGCTGCCGCCCAGCCACTGGTTGAGAACCTCGTTGTTGCGCTGTGCCGCCGGCAGCGCGACGTACTGGTCCAGCCAGTACTGCTGCAGCTGCTGGTCCATGCTGGCGACGTAGCGACGGTCCATCTGGCGCAGATTGCCTTCCAGGGTCGGCAGGTCGCGCTCCTGATAACCGGCTTCACGCTCGGCGTCCGGCTTGGCGCGTTCGATCGACAGACGGTACAGCGACAGCGCGGCGCCCACGGCCGAGGTGTTGTTGAACTGGCCGACGAACAGATCGCGCTCGCGGGTACTCTTGCTGGTATCCAGGTGCTTGAGCAGCTGGGCGTGTGCGGCCAGGGCCGGCTTGCCGGCTGCGCCCTGCTGCTTCAGCCAGGCCAGCACGGCGGCCTCTTCGGCCCGCTTCTGCCCGGCCGCGTCGATGCGCTTGAAGCCTTCCAGCTGGCCGACGTAGTTCTTGGCCACGTTGTTCATGCTGGCCGCCGTGTTGGCGTACTTGACCTTGACGTCGGCGTCGGCCTTGCCGGCCTTGTCGATCAGCGCCAGCACTTCGTTGTAATGGCGGGCGATGGTCGGGTAGGTGAACTCGGCGGTTTCATTGAATTCGCCGGCCAGCGCATAGCGGTTGGTGCGGCCCGGGTAGCCGGCCACCATCACGAAGTCGTCCGCGCCCAGCGGCTGGTCGGCGAACTTCAGGAAGTGCTTCGGCTGGTACGGAACATTGTCGGCCGAGAACGCGGCCGGCTTGCCATCCTTGCCCACGTAGGCGCGATAGAACGAGAAGTCGCCGGTGTGGCGCGGCCACATCCAGTTGTCGACGTCGCCGCCGAACTTGCCGACGCTGCCCGGGGGCGCATAGACCAGGCGCACGTCCTTGATTTCCATGTTGCGGAACAGGCGGTAGGTATTGCCGCCGGAGAAGCTGTACAGACGGCAGCGGAAACCGGCGTCGGCTTCACAGGCGGCGGTCTGGGCCTTGTCGAACGCTTCCAGCGCACGGGTGCGGGCCAGCGGGTCCTTGCCGGCGGCGGCGATGGCGGCCTTGGCCTGGTCGGTGACGTCGGTGATCCGGTCCAGCACGAACACGCGGGCGTTGGGACCGGCGCTGAGTTCGTCCTTCAGGGTCGGCGCGTTGAAACCCTCCTTGATCAGGTTCTTCTCGGCGGTGGAGTTGAGCTGGATCGCGCCGTAGGCACAATGGTGGTTGGTGACCACCAGGCCCTGCGGGGAAACGAAGCTGGCGGTGCAGCCGCCCAGCGCCACCACCGCGCCCATCGGGTCGCCGGTCAGGTCGGACAGCTGTTCCGGCGACAGTTTCAGGCCGGCCTTCTGCAGCGGGCCGGCGATCTCCGGCAGCTGCTGCGGTACCCACATGCCTTCGGCGGCATGGGCGACCTGGACCAGCCCAAGGCTGGCGACGACGGAGAATGCAAGCAGGTTCGAGCGCATGGAGCGGCCCCTGGTAGTGGAACCTTCGATTGTAGCCCGCCCCCCTGCCCTGTCCCGAACCCCGGAAGTCATGGCCCCCGGCCCGCCGGCGCACGCCTTTCGTTCCGCCAGCGCGCCCGCAGCGCAACATTGGAATTCCGTGCAGACCTCTATAATCCGCGCTTTCCCCCTGATGAGTTCCACCCCGATGGCGCAGCAAACGATGAAGGCCCTGGTCAAGCGCGAAGCGGCCAAGGGCATCTGGCTCGAAGAGGTCCCGGTGCCGACCCCGGGCCCGAACGAGGTCCTGATCAAGCTGGAAAAGACCGCCATCTGCGGTACAGACCTGCACATCTACCTGTGGGACGAGTGGAGCCAGCGCACCATCAAGCCGGGCCTGACCATCGGCCACGAATTCGTCGGTCGCATCGCCGCGCTTGGCTCGGCGGTGACCGGCTATGAGGTTGGCCAGCGCGTCTCGGCCGAAGGCCACATCGTCTGCGGCCACTGCCGCAACTGCCGTGGCGGCCGCCCGCACCTGTGCCCGAACACCGTCGGCATCGGCGTGAACGTCAATGGCGCCTTCGCCGAGTACATGGTGATGCCCGCCAGCAACCTGTGGCCGATCCCCGACCAGATTCCGTCCGAACTGGCGGCCTTCTTCGACCCGTACGGCAACGCCGCGCACTGCGCGCTGGAGTTCGACGTGATCGGCGAGGACGTGCTGATCACCGGCGCCGGCCCGATCGGCATCATCGCCGCGGGCATCTGCAAGCACATCGGTGCGCGCAACGTGGTGGTGACCGACGTCAACGACTTCCGCCTGAAGCTGGCCGCCGACATGGGCGCGACGCGCGTGGTCAATGTCACCAACACCTCGCTGAAGGACGTGATGAAGGAACTGCACATGGAGGGCTTCGACGTGGGCCTGGAAATGAGCGGCAATCCGCGCGCCTTCAACGACATGCTCGACTGCATGTACCACGGCGGCAAGATCGCCATGCTCGGCATCATGCCCAAGGGTGCCGGCTGCGACTGGGACAAGATCATCTTCAAGGGCCTGACCGTGCAGGGCATCTACGGCCGCAAGATGTACGAGACCTGGTACAAGATGACGCAGCTGGTGCTGTCCGGTTTCCCGCTCGGCAAGGTGATGACCCACCAGCTGCCGATCGACGACTTCCAGAAGGGCTTCGACCTGATGGAAGAAGGCAAGGCCGGCAAGGTGGTACTGAGCTGGAATTGATCACTCGTGCCTCCGGCGCGACTGCCTGATTCCCCCGCATCTCACTTTGTCCCCGGCCGTTGGCCGGCCCACAGAGTGCCCGACGCCAGACACGAAAAAGGCACCTCCAGGGGTGCCTTTTTCGTGTGATGTCATGCGCCGCTTACTGGCCTACCGCCACCGTGAACACCACCCGGTTGTCGGCCAGCTTGCCGCTGTTGTCGCGGCCGTTGCCGTCGGTGCCGTAGTAGCCCAGGCCGAGGGTGAACAGACCCCAGGTACGGGCCACGCCAACGTTCCAGTCGGTGTAATCCTTGGCAATGCCCTTTTCGAAGGTGCTGCGGCCGACGCTGGCGCTCAGCGTGAAATCCTGCGGCAGGCCCCACTCGCCGCCCAGCGCGTAATACCAGCCATCGGTGCTGCTGTTCCACACGTCGTTGCTGTAGGCCACCGTCAGCTTGTAGGTGTCATCCAGCGTGGTGGTGGTGATCAGCTCGTTGTAGTTCAGCTCGCTGGCGCCGGGGTAGGTGTAGCGGTTCAGCAGCACATCGAAGTTCACGCGCTCGGTGGCGTCGACGCCGTAGCCGATCTGGTAATCCACTTCGACGCTCGGGTCGCCCGGGCCGAAGTCCACGCCCGATCCCCAGACACCGGCATACAGACCAACCGGGCTGGTATAGGTGAAACCGGCCTGCAGGGTGGGATCCTCATCGGTCTGCGACACACCACGGAACAGGTAATCCGACACGGCGGTAACGTTCCAGCTGTACGGCGATTCGCTGTCCTGGGCGCTGGCGGCAAACGGGGCCAAGGTCAGGGCGGCGGCAAGGGCGAGGCAGGCACGAGCGTGCTTCATGGTCGTCTCCGGTGGGGGGCGGTGGCGTGCAGGGCAGTTGCGGGAAACCGGAGCCAGAACGGGCCGGTTCACGATTTTTTAACCCGTTTGCTATTGCATTGCAACATGTGCCGGCCATGGCGGTGCCTGCCTGCCGCCGGTCGCCAGCCATCGATGCCCGGTAGAATCGTCGGTTTCCCGTGCTGAGCCGTGCCCACGCCATGACCGACGCCTCCTCCGCCCTGACCCGCCACTATGCCGAGGAACTGGACGCCATCCGCGCCCAGGGCCTGTTCAAGTCCGAGCGGATCATCACCAGTCCGCAATCGGCCGAGATCACGCTGGCCGATGGCCGCAAGGTGCTGAACTTCTGCGCCAACAACTACCTGGGCCTGGCCGATCATCCCGACCTGATCCAGGCCGCCAAGGATGCTCTGGATACCCACGGCTTCGGCATGGCCTCGGTGCGCTTCATCTGCGGCACCCAGGACCTGCACAAGCAGCTTGAGAAACAGATCGCCGATTTCTTCGGCAAGCAGGACACCATCCTGTATGCGGCCTGTTTCGATGCGAACGGCGGCCTGTTCGAGCCGCTGCTCGGCGAGAACGATGCGATCATCTCGGACGCACTGAACCACGCATCGATCATCGACGGTGTGCGCCTGTGCAAGGCCAAGCGCTTCCGCTACGCCAACTGCGACATGGCCGACCTGGAAGCGCAGCTGCAGGCCGCCGACGCCGCCGGCTGCAGGACCAAGCTGATCACCACCGACGGCGTGTTCTCGATGGACGGCTTCATTGCACCGCTGGACGAGATCACCGCGCTCGCGAAGAAGTACAACGCGCTGGTGCACATCGACGAATGCCATGCCACGGGTTTCCTGGGCGCCACCGGTCGTGGCTCGGCCGAAGTGAAGGGTGTGCTGGAAAAGATCGACATCATCACCGGCACTTTGGGCAAGGCCATGGGGGGCGCACTGGGCGGCTTCACCTGCGCCAGCGCCGAAGTGATCGAACTGCTGCGCCAGCGCTCGCGCCCGTACCTGTTCTCCAACTCGCTGCCGCCGCATGTGGTCGCCGCCGGCATCAAGGCCTTCGAGATGCTGGCTGCCGCCGACGACCTGCGCGACCGGTTGGCCGAGAACACCGCGTACTTCCGCGGGAAGATGACCGCCGCCGGCTTCGACGTGAAGCCGGGCGTGCATCCGATCAGCCCGGTGATGCTGTACGACGCACCGTTGGCGCAGAAGTTCGCCGAGCGCCTGCTAGAGGAAGGCATCTATGCGATCGGCTTCTTCTTCCCGGTGGTGCCCAAGGGACAGGCACGTATCCGCACCCAGATCAGCGCCGCGCACAGCCGCGAGCAGCTGGACCGCGCGATCGACGCCTTCTCCCGCATCGGCGTCGAGCTGGGCGTGATCAAGGGTTGATCGCCCCGGAGGGCAGCGCCGGGCCATGCCCGGCGGTTTCCCGACAGCCGCGCCATGCGCTCGCCGGGCACGGCCCGGCGCTACCGGAATGACGCGCCATGCGCGTCATTTCTTTTTCTTCTTGTCCTTCGGCTCATCCTTGCTGGCCACCACGACCGGCTTGGCGGCAGCGTCCTGGGCATTGCCACGGGCGACGCGGATGCCATTGGCCTTCATCCATGCATCGAACTCGTCGGCGGTCATCTTCCTGTCCCCGTCGCTCATCAGGAAGCGGTAACTGCCGCGACCATCCAGTTCCGGGGTTTTCACTTCCACCACCGGGGTTTCGGCAGGCGTTTCCGTCTTGGCCATTTTCTTGTGGCCACTGCAGGCGGCCAGCAGCACGATCGGCAGCAGCAGGCCGGCACAGCGCAGGGTTCGGTTGAGGGACAAGTGGTACATGGGCAGGCTCCGTTCGGGATTTCGACGACCAGGCGCCCCCTACGCCTGGAACGGTGACCGGCATCCGCCGGCCGCGGGCATGACGCTCAGCCCGGTGCAGCGGCCCCCAGCCGCTGCTGGTCATTGACCTCCAGCATCCGCCACTGGCCCTTGCCGAGATCGTCGAGCGCCAGGTCGCCGATCGCGACCCGGACCAGGCGCAGCACCTGCAGGTCGAAGGCCGCCAGCAGGCGGCGGATGTGGCGGTTGCGGCCCTCGTCGAGGACCACCTCCAGCCACGCGGTCTTGTCGCCGCTGCGCAGCACGCGCACGGCCCGGGCGGCCAGGAATTCCCCCTCGTCGTCCACCCCGGCCTGCAGCGCCGCCAGCGTGGCCGCATCGGGCAGCCGATCGATCTGCACGTGGTAGGTCTTGTCCGGCCCGGTCTGCGGATCGGTCAGGCGCGCCGCCCACTGCGGATCGTTGCTGAACAGCAACAGGCCCTCACTGGCCTTGTCCAGCCGGCCGACCGGCGCGATCCAGGGCAGGCCGGCGCCGTCGAAGCAGCGGTATACGGTGTCACGGCCGCGCTCGTCCTGCGCGGTGGTCACCACCCCGCGCGGCTTGTTGAGCATCAGGTAAAGCCGCTGCGGCGGCGCCAGCGGCAGGCCATCGACCTCGATGGGAGGTGCCGGGCTGCCGATCGGAAACTCCGGGTCACGGACGATACGGCCGGAGACGCGCACGCGGCCCTCGGCGATCCAGCGCGCGGCTTCGCTGCGCGAGCACACGCCGGCCTTGGAGAGCACACGCGCCAGGCCATGGCGCACACCCTTGGATGCATCCGGATCCGCGCGCCCACGCAGGACGTGGGAGCGGGCGGCGGGGGCGGCAGGTGGGCGGCGCGTACGCAAGCCTCTGCTCCCCGCGACGGTTACTTCTTATCGACCGGCTTGGTCTCAGCCGGTGCTTCGGCCGCGGCCGGGGTGGCCACCGGTGCCGGGCGCGCCTTGACCACGCGGACGCCACGCGCCTTCATCCAGGCATCGAATTCCTCGGCGGTCATGCGCTTGCCGTTCTGGCTCATGTCGAAGCGCCACGGCGTATTGTCGAATTCGGTCTGCGGCTTGTACGCCGCCGGATCGTTCGGCTTCACCGCCGGCGCGCTCGGAATCGCCTTGGCGATGTTCTGGCAGCCGTCGATGCGCAGGCGCTGCAGCACCTGGTCCAGCGACTGCGAAGGATCGTAGCTGCTGCTCAGCACACCGGCCGGCATGCCCAGCTGGTTGCCACGGATGTACAGCTCGTCGGCCACCGGCGCGATGGTCGTGGCCGGCAGCGGCAGCGGCGAAGCGCTGGTGTTGACCGAGCAATCGACCGCAGCGTGAGCGGCAGGAACCAGGGCCAGCGCCAGGACGGCGGCCGATGCAGAGCGCAGCATGAGAGGCATCCACGGAAGGAAGGTGACGCGGCGAGTGTAGCAATGCGGCGACAGCTTTCAAGCGCCACTTTCAATGAATGCGCCAACTCATTGGTTTTTTGGACAAAAAGCCGACAAACGGTCGATCCATCGAGGCCCGTTCCGGCTTTTCCCGCCGCAGAAACAACAAGACCCGGCCGAAGCCGGGTCCTGCTGTGTCTTGCGGGCGAAACGTCAGAACTTAGTTCTGGACGTTCAGCTCGGTACGACGGTTCTTGGCACGACCTTCCGGATTGTCCGAACCATCCGGGTTGGTGTTCGGAGCAATCGGACGGCTCTCGCCGTAGCCGATCGGGCCGACCAGACGCGAAGCGTCCACGCCGTTCTTGGTCAGGTAGTTGTACACCGCGGTGGCGCGGCGCTCCGACAGCTTCTGGTTGTAAGCGTCGGTACCCTTCGAGTCGGTGTGACCGGCGACTTCAACGCGCAGATCCGGGTAACGCTTCAGGATCTCGGTGGCTTCGCTCAGGATGGCCACGGCGTCCGGACGCAGGTTCGACTTGTCGAAGTCGAAGTTCACGCCCTTCAGGTCGATCGAGACCGGCACCGGGCAACCGTCCGGACCGATGGTCTGACCCGGCTGCGAGTTCGGGCACTTGTCGTCGCAGTTGTTGACGCCGTCACCGTCGTCATCCAGGTCGGCGCAGCTCGGGGCAACCGGAGCCGGAGCCGGAGCAGCCGCGACCGGAGCCGGGCCCAGCGGGATCACGACGCCGACCGAAGCCAGCACGTCGCCGAACCAGTCTTCGCTGGCAGCGTGGTAGCTCTTGTCGTCGAAGTCAGCGCGGTAGGCCACTTCGGCGCGGACAGCAACGCGCTTGTCGAAGGTGGTCTGCAGGCCGACGCCGAGCTTGGCGGCAACGTTGCCGTCCTTGCGCTCACGCGGACCATTCAGGCTGTTGGCCGGGTACTCTTCTTCCGACTTCTGGTAGCCCAGGCCACCGACGATGTACGGGTTCCAGCCGCGGCCTTCCTTGATGAAGTGGCGACGCAGGTCCAGCGAGATGCCGTACTGCGACCAGTTCAGGTCCTGATTGCTGTCGAAGTTCGGGTTCTGGTAGTTCAGCTCACCGTCCAGCGACCAGTTCGGGCTGATGAACTTACCCAGGCCCAGGGTCACGAACGGAGCGTCGTTGGTCAGACGGTCGCTGTCCTGGAAGTTGAAGCCGGCCGAACCGGTCAGGTACCAGCGGTCATCGAACTCCTGCGCAGAAGCAGCCTGGGCGAAAGCCAGACCACCCAGCAGCGCGGCAGTAAGGATCTTCTTGTTCATTGAGTACAGCTCCTATTTCGGGGGTATGAAACCGGTAGAGGCATGGGCCAGCACTACTGCGTCGATGTTCAGACAGCCGATTCAGCACGCCACCGCCGCGAACATTATGCTCAGGCGGGTGAAGGCCATGTTAACAGTCCCGTAACATGTGAAGTGTTGCGCCCGACCGGCCACCGGTCCGACGTTGAAACCCTATACAGGATGATGAAAATCCGCAAGACCCTCACCCCATAAGGGTTTGACGGTGTTTAGGCAACGGAGGCGACATTCTGTCGAACGCGCGGCGAAGGAGATTCAGCGCGCCCCCGGAAACGTGAGGAACCTTATGATGAAACGGGAAACCGAGCCGGAGCCGAGATGAAAGCCGTCGCCCTGAGTCGTGAATCCGCCCCCGCCCTGCAGGATCTCCGGCTGCCGCCGCCGCTGCCGCCAGCCGGCCGCGATCTGCTGGTCCGCGTGCAGGCGGTTTCGATCAATCCGGTCGACGGCAAGCAGCGTGCCGCCACCGATCCGGCCACGCTGGACACGCCGCGGGTGCTCGGCTGGGATGCGGCGGGCGTGGTCGAGGCCATCGGCGAGGACGCCTGCCTGTTCGCCTCCGGCGACGAGGTCTACTACGCCGGCGATGTCACCCGCCCCGGCTGCAATGCCCAGTATCAGCTGGTGGATGAGCGGCTGGTCGCACGCAAGCCCACCACGCTGGATTTTGCCGAGGCAGCGGCGCTGCCGCTGACCACGCTGACCGCATGGGAGCTGCTGTTCGAGCGCATGCCGCTGCATCTGGACGACCACCGCCACGCCGGCCAGCACCTGCTGGTGATCGGCGGCGCCGGCGGCGTCGGTTCGATGGCCATCCAACTGGCCCGCCATGCCGGCTTCACGGTCATTGCCACCGCCTCCCGCGAGCAGTCGGCCGACTGGTGCCGGCAGATGGGCGCGCATCACGTGATCGACCATCGCCAGCCATTGCAGCCGCAGCTGCAGGCACTGGGCATCAGCGCCGTGCAGATCGCGCTCAACCTGGCCGACACCGATCACTACTGGGATGAACTGGGCCAGCTGCTGGCGCCGCAGGGGCATGTCGGGCTGATCGTCGAACCCCGCGGCGCGCTGCGCATCGGCGACCCGTACAAGGCCAAATGCATCGGCATCCACTGGGAATTCATGTTCGCGCGATCGCGCTTCGGTACCGCCGACCGCATCGAGCAGCACCGCATCCTGAGCCGCGCCGCGAGCATGATCGATGCAGGCCAGCTGCGTGGCACGCTCAGCGAGACACTCGGCACGATCAATGCCGCCAACCTGCAGGCGGCGCACGAGCGGCTGGCCAGCGGCCGCACGCTCGGCAAGCTGGCACTGGCAGGCTGGGACGACTGACGCGCGCGCTGTGGCGCGGGATTCACCGGGATCTGTATCTATGGAAGCTGGCGATTCGGGATTACGGTGGAGACAGATTCCCCCCCCCCCGAGCGCTCCCATGCCCACTGCCCTGCCCCTGCGCCTGCTGCAATTGATCGTCGGCCTGTTCCTGTATGGCTTCGGCGCCTCGCTGATGATCCGTGCCGCGATCGGTGTCGCGCCCTGGGACGTGCTGTCGCAGGGCATCGCGGCGCAGACCCCGCTGTCCTTCGGCCTGGCCACGAACGTGATCGGCGCGCTGGTCCTGCTGCTGTGGTGGCCCCTGCGGCAGAAGCCGGGTGTCGGCACCGTGCTCAACGTGCTGCTGATCGGTCCGTCCGCGCAGTTCGGCCTGTGGCTGTTGCCGCCGGCTGTCGGCCTGGTCTGGCAGGTGGCGATGTTCGGTGCCGGCATGCTGCTGGTGGCACTGGCCACCGGCCTGTACATCGGCGCGCGGCTCGGCCCCGGCCCGCGCGACGGGCTGATGACCGGCCTGCATGCCCGCACCGGCTGGCCGATCTGGAAGGTGCGCAGCCTGATCGAAGGCAGCGTCCTGCTGCTGGGCTGGTGGCTGGGAGGCAACGTGGGCGTCGGCACCCTGGCCTTTGCGCTGCTGATCGGCCCGCTGTGCGGGGTGACGCTGGGCTGGTTCGGCATCGGCCGGCCCCTGCCGGCGGGTGGCGCCGGGCCACGCCCGGCGAGCGCGCAGCGCGGCCACGGGTAGCCGCATCGCCGGGCATGGCCCGGCGCTACCGATTCGCCCGCCCCTTGCCCCGACCGCCGTTTCGCGGCACGCTTCGCGCTTCCGTACGCAAGCGTATCGACCATGTCGCCAGCCAACGAAAGCGCCTATCCCCACCTGTTCGCCCCGCTCGATCTGGGCTTCACCCAGCTGCGCAACCGGGTGCTGATGGGTTCGATGCACACCGGGCTGGAAGATCGCGCACGCGATTTCCCGCGCCTGGCCGCCTACTTCGCCGAGCGCGCCGAAGGCGGCGTCGGCCTGATCGTCACCGGCGGCTTCGCCCCCAACGTGGTCGGCTGGCTCAAACCCTTCGGCGGCAAGCTGTCCTGGCCCTGGGAAGTGCGTCCGCACCGGCAGCTGACGGCCGCCGCCCACCAGCATGGCGCGAAGATCTGTCTGCAGCTGCTGCACGCCGGCCGCTATGCCTACCACCCCCTGTCGGTGGCGCCCTCGAAGCACAAGGCGCCGATCAATCCGTTCACCCCGCGCGCGCTGTCGGCCAGCGGCGTCGAACGGCACATCGCCGATTACGCACGCAGCGCCAGGCTGGCACGCGAAGCCGGCTACGACGGTGTCGAAGTGATGGGCTCGGAGGGATACCTCATCAACGAGTTCATCGCCCCGCGCACCAACACGCGCACGGACCGCTGGGGCGGTGATGCCTCCCAGCGCATGCGCTTCGCAGTGGAGATCGTGCGCCGCATCCGCGAAGCCTGCGGCCCGGATTTCATCATCATCTACCGGCTGTCACTGGTGGATCTGGTTGAGGACGGCAGCAACTGGGAGGAAATCGTGCAGCAGGCGCAGGCCATCGAGGCCGCGGGCGCGACGATCATCAATTCCGGCATCGGCTGGCACGAGGCGCGCATTCCCACCATCGCCACCTCGGTGCCCCGCGCCGCCTTCGCCGGGGTCACCGCCAAGCTGAAACCGCATGTGACGGTGCCGCTGGTAGCGACCAACCGCATCAACATGCCCGAGGTTGCCGAGCGCATTCTCGCCGACGGCGGTGCGGACATGGTGTCGCTGGCGCGTCCGCTGCTGGCCGACCCGCAATGGCCGAACAAGGCGCGCGCCGGCCGGGCCGACACGATCAACACGTGCATCGCCTGCAACCAGGCATGCCTGGACCACGTCTTCGAGAACAAGCTGGCCAGTTGCCTGGTCAATCCGCGGGCCGCGCACGAAACCGAACTGGTCTACCGCCCGACGTCCACACCGAAGCGGGTGGCGGTGGTGGGCGCGGGCCCGGCCGGCTTGGCCTGTGCCACGGTGGCCGCCGAGCGCGGTCACCAGGTCACCCTGTTCGACGCCAGCGACGAGATCGGCGGCCAGTTCAATGTGGCCAAGCGCATCCCGGGCAAGGAAGAGTTCCACGAGACGCTGCGCTATTTCCGCCACAAGCTGCAGGACACGGGCGTGCAGCTGCGCCTGGGTACCCGGGCAGACGCGACCTGCCTGGCCGGCTTCGACGAGGTCGTGCTGGCGACCGGCATCACGCCGCGCCGGGTCGACTTCCCCGGCGCGGACCACGCCAAGGTCGTCAGCTACCTGGACGTACTGCAGGGCCGGGTCGAGGTGGGCGCCAGCGCGGCCATCATCGGTGCCGGCGGCATCGGCTTCGATGTCGGGGAATTCCTCAGCCACGAGGGCCCATCGCCGTCGCTGGACCCGCAGCGCTGGATGGCCGAATGGGGGGTGGACGCCACCTTCGAGGCCCGCGGCTCGCTGGCCCGCCCGCAGGTGGACGCTTCGCCACGCCGGCTGTGGCTGCTGCAGCGCAGCCCCGGCAAGCCGGGTGCGCGCCTGGGCAAGACCACCGGTTGGATCCATCGCGCCACGCTGAAGGCCAAGGGCGTGCGGATGCTGGGCGGCGTCGAGTATCTCGGCGTGGACGACCAGGGGCTGCGCATCCGCGTGGAGGGCAGCGAACAGCTGCTGCCGGTGGATCATGTGGTGATCTGCGCGGGGCAGGAACCGAACCGCGCGCTGCAGGCCGAACTGCAGGCGGCGGGCATCAGCGCACAGCTGATCGGCGGTGCCGATGTGGCCGCCGAACTGGACGCCAAACGCGCCATCGATCAGGGGAGCCGGGTGGCGGCCGCCCTTTGATCCAGACCTGAATGGGCGGCGGGACTGTGATTTCCGTCACCCACCTCAAAGCTGAATGTCAAGCCGGGCGATTCATGATGCGTTCGGCCAGCCCCCCCTACCTTGCGCCAACTTTCCGCTCACCACCCAGTTTCCGGTGAGCCGGTGCGGCCCTCCCGGATCGTTCATCGATCCTCTTTTCCCGGGCCGCCCACGGGGCGGCCCCGATGGCCGCCTCCCCATGACGCCAAGTCGTACCCCGCCTCCTGCCCTCTCTTCGGCCGGAACCCCGTGGTGCGGCCCATACGGAGCAAGGAGTTATATGAAACTGGCCTGGATTCTCTGGCTGTCGCAGTTGCTGCCCCAGCCGGCGGCTGATTCATTGTGTTTGAGCACCACCGTATACCTGGAAGCCCGCGACCAGACCCTGCGCGGCCAGCAGGCCGTGGCCGAGGTGGCACTGCGCCGCCTCGACAGCGGCCTGTGGGGCGACTCGATGTGCCAGGTGGTGACCGCACGCAAGCAGTTCGCCCCGACCATCGTCTCCCCCGGCACCCAGCTGGGCAACGACGCGGCCTGGAGCGAGGCCATGAGCGTGGCCTTCGATGCGGAGCGCAACTGGGCGCTGCCGGCCGGCGAGCGCCGCGAGATCGTTCCCGGTGCCAGCCATTTCGCCGCCCTGGCCATCGCCAGCCCGAACTGGCGCAATGCCTACCAGGTGGCCACCATCGGTGATCACACCTTCTATAAGGTGCAGAACCTCAAGCCCCGGCAGTCGTAACAAACTGTTGCCGGCGGCAGCGTTGCCGCGCGCCGGCAGGCTCTGGGATAGTGGGCGATTCCCGCACACCCCGCCTGGAGTTCCCATGAAGCTGTACAGCAAGCCCGGTGCCTGCTCCACCGCCGACCACATCGCCCTGCAGTGGACCGGCCAGCCGTTCGAGGTCGAACTGCTCGACAAGGACACCCTGAAGGGGCCGGAATTCCTCAAGATCAACCCGGCCGGCTCGGTTCCGGCGCTGGTCGATGGCGACTTCATCCTGCTGCAGAACGCGGCCATCATGGGCTACATCGCCGACCGCTTCCCGCAGGCCGGCCTGGCCGGCGACGGCAGCCCGCGCCAGCGTGCCGAGGCCACCCGCTGGCTGGCCTTCGTCAACTCCGATGTGCACCCGGCGTTCTCGCCGCTGTTCGCACCGGGCAAGTTCATCGGCGATGAGAGCCAGTACGACGCGATCCGCGCGGCCGCCCGCAAGCGCCTGCGTGGCCTGTTCGAGACGGCCGACCGGCAGCTGGCGGACAAGCCGTGGCTGGCCGGATTCCGCAGCTTCGCCGATCCGTACTTCTACATCACCCTGCGCTGGGCAGCCGGCGCCAAGGTCGACCTGGCGGGGCTGGATCATCTGGCCGCCTACAAGGCGCGCATGGACGCCGATGCCGGCGTGCAGGCCGCACTGAAGGCCGAAGGCCTGGCCTGACCGCACACGGAGCCGCCGGCAGCGCAGGCGGCTCCGATCCGGCGTCCCGGCCCCGCGCCGGGCATCGCCGGCGCCCCGTGTCCACCATTCAACCGATCTGGCGGATCACGGCACCCTTGGCGTCACGCAGCAACGTCGGCACCACCTCGACCTGCAACTGGCCGCCCAGCGGGTAGATCCCGCGCTCGGCACGCACGTCCTGCCACGCCTGGACCCCCTGTGCATCCAATGCCCAGCGCGCGCTGTCGGCATCGACGTCGTTGGCGCCGCCGCCCGCAGCCGGGGTGAACTCCCATTGGCGCTCACGGCTGACCAGCACCAGTGATGCGCCATGGTGCAGGCGCAGCGGCAGCAGCTCACGCACGCTCGGCACCTGGCCGGCGCCGAGCACCAGCGTGGTCACGCCCGAGACCTGTCGCCAGTCCAGCGTTTCAATGAACAACATGCCGGTGCTGGAACCCTCCCGCGCACTGCCCGCCTGCACCTGCGCCGCCAGTGCCGGATCATCCAGCAAGTCGCCCCGATGCAGATCGGTGATCCACAGGGGCATCGCCGGCTCCAGCACGTGCAGCACCCCGCGGGTCGACCAGCGTTTCACTGCAGCCATTTCCCCATCCGTCAGCCCGACCAGCTGCAGGAACTGCAGGCGGCCGTTGGCGGTCTCGCGCGCCGGCAACTGCGGGTCGGCGATGAAAGCCAGATGGCGCAGGCGGGTGTCGGACTCGAGGGCAATCGGGCCGTTCGCGTCAAGGTGGTGGCCATCCTCGAACACGTTGCCGCTGCCGAACACGTAGCGCGCCAGGTTCTGCAGCAGGTTCATCGGCCATGTCGGCGGTGCCTGTTCGGCGTGCACGCTCTCGCCTGCTGCCAGACGGAAGGTCAGCTCGAATCCGTAGCCGCTTGCTTCGGCGTCACTGCTCTCCTTGGCGTACAGCTCGGACAGGCCATAGGTGATGTAGTGCCAGTGCGGTACCGGCGCCTCCGCCCGGTAGACACTGATGCCATCGAGGGGATCCTGGCCGCCCAGCGTGTACGGCAACGCCGTTCCGAAATGCAGGGGCTCCTGGCCCGCGTACAGCGGCGCCAACGCCGCATTGATCGCGTCCCAGCCCGGGGTGTCGGTGTCGTCGTGGTCGTCCTGCACGAGAGGCTCCTGATGGGAATGAAACCATCCACTCTACGCGCTGCGTCAGGCCTGCACGACTCCGCGATCGCCGGCTGCCAGCGATGCCTGCGTTTCCTGCCACCAGCGCTGTGCCAGTGCCGGGCTGCGTGCCTTGCCTACCGCCGCCAGCAGTTCCGGGCACAGGCGCTCCAGGGCCGAGGCATCGGTGCAGCGCTCGATCTTCAACTGCATGAAGTAGCCCTTCAGCCCGAGGTGGCGCCGCACGGCTTCGCTCATCGCCTCGTACAGCTGCTGATACAGCGCCGGGTCCTGTTCGCGGCCATTGCTGAGGCCAGCGACCGGCACCGCATCGGCGCTGCCCCCCACCACTTCGATCAGCTCCATCGCGGCCAGCTGTTCCAGCGCATCGGGTGGCGCCCGCAGTCCTTCGAGCAGGCTGCGCAGTTCGGTGTCATCGCGGCGACCATCGACCATCAGCAGGATCGAGCGCAGCGCGGCCGGCAGGCGCCGCGCACGATCCTCGATTTCCTGGCGGCCAGCGGCCGTCTTGGCGTGCAGCAGTGCCATAGCTCCCCCGTTCCATGATGCGCATGCCTGCGCGCCCTGACGGACGCGCTCCCCGGCATCGAGCTTAACGCACCGCTGGTACGGTGAACGCTGCGGTGCAGCACCGCTGCATCCCTTGCCTCGGCCCGCTGCACGCGGCCCCGGCAATACAGGACCGGTCTAGCGTCCCAGCGCGCGGCGGATTTCCTCCAGGGCGGCCGGGTCATCGAGGGTCGACAGATCGCCGGGATCGCGCTGCTCGGCCAGCGCCTGCAGCGAGCGCCGCAGCAGTTTGCCCGAGCGCGTCTTCGGCAATGCGTTGACCACGTGCACGTGCGCCGGCCGTGCAACCGCCCCCAGCGACGTGGTCACCGTTGCCATCATCTCCGCCACCACCGGTGCAGGGTCTTCGCCCCCCAGCCCCTGCTTGAGGGTGACGAAGACCAGCGGCACCTGTCCCTTCAGTTCATCCTTCACGCCGATCACCGCGGCCTCGGCCACACGCGGGTGGCTGGAGATGGCTTCCTCGATCTCACGTGTCCCCAGGCGATGCCCGGCGACGTTGATGACATCGTCGGTACGGCCGAGGATGAAGGTGTAGCCGTCATCGTCGCGGATCGCCCAGTCCAGCGAGCTGTACAGCAGCTCCTTGAAATGGCTGAAGTAGCTCTGCAGGAAGCGGCTGTCGTCGTTCCACACCGTGCTCATGCAGCCCGGCGGCAATGGCGGGGTGACCACCAGGACTCCCTTCTGCCCGGGTGCGACTTCTTCGCCGGTGTTCTCGTCGATCACCTTCATGCGGTAACCGAGGTTGGGGAAGCCCGGCGAACCAAAGCGCACCGGCTTCATCTCCAGGCCCGGCAACAGGGTCAAGGCCGGCCAGCCGGTTTCAGTCTGCCAGTAGTTGTCGATGATCGGTTTGCCCAGCGCTTCATTGATCCAGTGCGCGGTCGGCTCATCCAGCGGTTCGCCGGCCAGGAACAGGTACTTCAACGCGCGCAGGTCGTGGCGATGGATGAAATCCGCGTCGTGCTTCTTCAGCACGCGGATCGCGGTGGGAGAGGAGAACATCGTGCGCACGTTGTACTGCTCGCACAGGGCCCACCAGATGCCCGGATCCGGATGGGTCGGCAGGCCTTCGTACAACAGCGATGTGCAACCGCCGATCAGCGGTCCATACACGTTGTAGGAATGTCCTACGGCCCAGCCGACATCGGAGGTGGAGAACATCACCTGCCCCGGCTTGCAGTCGAAGACGGTCTCCATCGACTGTGCCATCGCCACCGCGTATCCGCCCACATCACGCTGCACGCCCTTGGGCTTGCCGGTGGTGCCGGAGGTATACAGCAGATAGCTCGGCTCGCTCGCTTCCAGCCACTGCACCGGAACATCGACGGCACCGACTTCCGCGCGCAGCGTCGCGTACTCGACGTCGCGGCCCTCGATGCGCGGCTCGGCCGGATCCAGCCCGCGCGAAACGATCAGCACGTGCGGCGGTGGATGCCCGGCTTCCGCACAGGCGGCGTCCACCATCGGCTTGTAGGGAATGAGCTTGCCTCCGCGCATGCCGGCATCGGCCGCGATCAGCAGCTTGGGTCTGGCATCGTCGATGCGCAGGGCAAGGTTGTGCGCGGCGAAACCACCGAACACCACCGAGTGCACGGCCCCGATGCGCGCGCAGGCCAGCATCGCGAACACGGCTTCGGCCATGTTCGGCATGTAGATGACCACGCGGTCGCCATGGCCGACGCCCAGGCGCAGGAGCACAGCAGCGAAGTCGTTCACTTCACGGTACAGCTGGCGGTAGGTGATCTCGCGGGTGCTGTTGGTTTCGGTGGAAATGGCCACCAGCGCGAGCTGGTCGGGCCGAGTGTCCAGATGGCGATCGACCGCGTTGTAACAGAGGTTGGTTTCGCCGCCCACATACCAGCGCCGGAACGGCGGGTTGCTGTAGTCGAGCACCTGTTGCGGCGGCTTGTGCCAATGGATGCGCTTGGCTTCCTCGCCCCAGAACGCCTCCGGCTCGTCGATCGAGCGGCGGTAGGTTTCCTCGTAGTTCATGACGCAGCCCTCCCAGACGAAGTCATGGGTTCGAGCATAGTGCCGCGTTGCCGCGCGTTCCGCCCTACCTTGGTAGGGGGGTGGGTTTTCCATGCAGGGCTGCCGCCCTGCACCTGCAGAGGCAACGTCAACAGCTGGACTATTGAGGGATGGCGGGGTGGGTCCGGTTGCGGGAGACGCCGTAAACCCGTTCATGGGGGCTTGGCCGCGGCATCCATGCCGCGGACACTCCCGCCACCGGACCCACCCCGCCTTCGACAGTTTCCTGCGATCTGTCGGAACGATCCGACCCAATATCTATTCCAATATCTGACAGATTTCATCCACACGTGGCGTGAATCCATCAGATCGCGGCATTCTGCCGAAGGTGGGGCGGTGTCGGAGTGCGGGGTGTCCGCGGCATGGATGCCGCGGCCAAGCCTACAGGGACGTACTTGCGGCGTCCCCGCACTCCGACACCGCCCCGCCACCCCACGGACAGCGCGCTTTTGACGTTGAATCTGACGTTGCCCTGGCTCGTAGCAGGTGCAGGGCGCAGCCCTGCCGCCCCCCTTGCCCTGCTTAGAACGGAGTGGCGGACTCGAACGCCAGCACGTCGCCCGTCACCGGGTGGGTGAAGTGCAGGCTGCGCGCATGCAGATGCACGCGCTGCGCCGGTGCGGCGCCATACAGCACATCGCCGACGATCGGATGACCCAGGCTGGCCATGTGCAGGCGCAACTGATGGCTGCGCCCGGTCACCGGCTCCAGCGCCACGCGCGTGCGCTGCGCTTCAACATCGCGGGCCAGCACGCGCCAGCGCGTCAGCGCCGGCTTGCCGTGTTCATGGTCGACCTTCTGTTTCGGCCGGTTCGGCCAGTCCACGATCAGCGGCAGATCCACTTCACCGGCATCACCTTCGATCACACCCTGCACGACGGCTTCGTAGCACTTGCCCACCCTGCGCTGCTCGAACTGCATCGACAACGCGGCCTGCGTCGTCTTGCCCCGTGCATGCAGCAGCAGACCGGAGGTGACCTGGTCCAGCCGATGCACGGTCAGCGCGTCCGGGTACAGCACCTGCAGGCGGGCCACCACGCAGTCCTGGTTCTCCGCGCTACGGCCAGGCACGGACAGCAGGCCAGCGGGCTTTTCCACCACCAGCAGCGCGTCATCGATGTAATGCAGGTGGATCATGCGGTTCTGCGGAACTCCATATGAAAACGGGGAAGCCGAAGCTTCCCCGTTTCTGTCAGCTGCGTGCCGGCCAGACCGGCACCCGCGGCATCAGCCCAGCAGGTGGGCAACGCCGGCGCGTTCTTCTTCCAGCTCGGCCAGGGTCTTGTCGATGTACTTCTGGCTGAAGTCGTCGATCGGCAGATCCTTGACCAGGGTGTACTTGCCGTTCTCGGTGGTCACGGCGAAGCCGAAGATCACGCCTTCCGGGATGCCGTAGGAACCATCGGACGGCACGCCCATGGTGACCCACTTGCCGTTGCTGCCCAGCACCCAGTCACGCACGTGGTCGATCGCGGCATTGGCCGCCGAAGCCGCCGAGGACGAGCCACGGGCTTCGATGATCGCCGCGCCGCGCTTGCCGACGGTCGGAATGAAGGTGTTGGCATTCCACTCCTGGTCGTTGATCGCATCGGCGATCGAAGCACCATCGGCGGTGGCGAAACGGTAGTCCGGGTACATGGTCGGGCTGTGGTTGCCCCACACCACCAGCTTTTCCATGCCACCGACCGGCTTGCCGAGCTTGGCCGACAGCTGGCTCAGGGCACGGTTGTGGTCCAGGCGCAGCATGGCGGTGAAGTTCTCCGGCTTCAGGTCCGGTGCCGACTTCATGGCGATGTAGGCGTTGGTGTTGGCCGGGTTGCCGACCACCAGCACCTTCACGTCACGGCTGGCGACCTTGTTCAGCGCCGCGCCCTGCGCGGTGAAGATCTTGGCGTTTTCCAGCAGCAGGTCCTTGCGCTCCATGCCCGGGCCGCGCGGACGCGCGCCGACCAGCAGGGCGATGTCGGCATCCTTGAACGCCACTTCAGCGTCGTCGGTGCCGACCATGCCGGCCAGCAGCGGGAAGGCGCAGTCTTCCAGTTCCATCATCACGCCCTTCAGGGCGGCCTGGGCCTTGTCCACCGGCAGCTCCAGCAGCTGCAGGATGACCGGCTGGTCCTTGCCCAGCATTTCGCCGGAGGCGATGCGGAACAGCAGGGCATAACCGATCTGGCCGGCGGCGCCGGTCACGGCAACACGAACGGGTGCTTTCATGGGGGTTTCCTCTTGCTTGCAAGCGTTTGATGGGACGCCGCGGGCGTGGCCCGGCGGGCCTGGCAGGCGGCGGAGAACAGGGAAACGGCCACCCGTGGGTGGCCGTCTCGGAAGGGGGTCAGGCGGCGAGGATCTTGTTCCACTCGGCCACGCGGTCGGCCTGTGCGGCCAGCGCGGCGTCGACGTCGCCTTCCAGGGTGATCGAATGGATCACGTCGCCCTGCTTGACCGAATCGACGATGGCCTGGCCTTCCAGAACCTTGCCGAACACGGTGTGGCGGCCATCCAGCCAATCGGTCTTGATGTGGGTGATGAAGAACTGGCTGCCATTGGTGTTCGGGCCGGCGTTGGCCATCGACAGCGAGCCGACCTCATGCTTCACGCCGTTCTTCTCGTCTTCGAACTTGTAGCCCGGGCCACCGGTACCACGGCCCTGCGGGCAACCGCCCTGGATCATGAAGTCGGCGATCACGCGGTGGAAGATCAGGCCGTCATAGAAGCCGTGCTTGACCAGGTTCACGAAGTTGGCAACGGTCAGCGGCGCCTTGTCAGCGAACAGCTCGACCTTGATCGGGCCCTGGGTGGTGTCGAAAGTGGCGATGAGGGACATGAAGATCCTTGTTGCAAAGGGAAAGGCGTCTAGCCACCTAGTTTACACCCGGCTCGTGGCGGCGGCGGCTTCGACCATCGGCGCAGGGCGACGCTTCAGGCTTTGGAGGGTCGCCGCCGGCGGGGCCCCGACGGCCAGCTGAATGGGGCTCCCGGGCGAGCCGGAATCCAGCTTTTCGCGAATCGTCAAGTTCGACGTATAATGTTGGACTTCTTTTTCCAAATCCGGCGCCGACTGGCCCCCTTTCGTATGTCCATCGAAAATCTTCGCAACATCGCCATCGTCGCCCACGTCGACCATGGCAAGACCACCCTGGTCGACCAGCTGCTGAAGCAGTCCGGCACCCTGTCCGAGCGTACCGTCCTCGCCGAGCGCGTGATGGACAGCAACGACCAGGAAAAGGAACGCGGCATCACCATCCTGGCCAAGAACACGGCCATCACCTGGGAAGACAAGAAGACCGGCATCAAGAACCGGATCAACATCGTCGACACCCCCGGCCACGCCGACTTCGGCGGTGAGGTCGAGCGCGTGCTGTCGATGGTCGACACCGTGCTGATCCTGGTCGACGCGATGGACGGCCCGATGCCGCAGACCCGCTTCGTCACCCAGAAGGCCTTCGCGATGGGCTTCAAGCCGATCGTGGTGGTCAACAAGATCGACCGTCCGGGCGCGCGTCCGGACTGGGTGATCGACCAGGTGTTCGATCTGTTCGACAAGCTCGGCGCGACCAACGAGCAGCTGGACTTCCCGATCGTCTACGCGTCGGCCCTGAACGGCTATGCCGGCCTGGAAGACACCGTCCGCGATGGCGACATGACCCCGCTCTACGAAGCGATCATGAAGCACGCGCCGAAGCCCGAAGTGGATCCGGAAGGTGCCTTCCAGATGCGCATCAGCCAGCTGGACTACAACAACTTCGTGGGCGTGATCGGCATCGGCCGCATCCAGCGTGGCACCCTGAAGAAGAACATGCAGGTCACGGTGATCGATCGTGAAGGCAAGAAGCGCAACGGCAAGGTCGCGCAGGTGCTGGGCTTCCTGGGCCTGGAGCGCATCGAGCAGGACACCGCTGAAGCCGGCGACATCGTGGCGATCTCGGGCATTCCGGAGCTGACCATCTCCGACACCCTCTGTCACCCGGACACCCCCGAAGCGCTGCCGGCGCTGACCGTGGACGAGCCGACCATCTCGATGACCTTCCAGGTCAACAACTCGCCGTTCGCGGGCAACAAGGACCTGTCCGGTGGCAAGTTCCTGACCAGCCGCCAGATCAAGGACCGCCTGGACCGTGAAAAGGTCCACAACGTGGCGCTGAAGGTCGAACAGCTGGAGGACGCCGACAAGTTCCTGGTCTCCGGCCGTGGCGAACTGCACCTGTCGGTGCTGATCGAGAACATGCGTCGTGAAGGCTACGAACTGGCCGTGTCGCGTCCGGAAGTGATCATCAAGGAAATCGACGGCCAGCAGATGGAGCCGATCGAACAGCTGGTGGTGGACGTGGAAGAAGTGCACCAGGGCGGCGTGATGGAAAAGCTGGGCACCCGCAAGGGCCAGCTGAAGAACATGGAACCGGACGGCAAGG
Source organism: Stenotrophomonas maltophilia (assembly GCF_025642255.1). NCBI lineage: Bacteria > Pseudomonadati > Pseudomonadota > Gammaproteobacteria > Lysobacterales > Lysobacteraceae > Stenotrophomonas > Stenotrophomonas maltophilia. Next base: position 804,777 of record NZ_CP106759.1, on the reverse strand, counting down.
GCCGCGTGCGCCTGGAATACTCGATCCCGGCCCGTGGCCTGATCGGCTTCCAGAACGAATTCAAGACCCTGACCCAGGGTTCGGGCCTGCTGTTCCACGTGTTCGACCATTACGGTCCGAAGGAACAGGGCGCAATCGCCAAGCGCATCAACGGCGTCATGATCGCCAACGCCCCAGGCGTGACTCCGGCCTACTCCTTGGGCCCGCTGCAGGAACGCGGCAAGCTGTTCGCTGCTGAAGGCGACAATGTGTATGAAGGCCAGCTGGTCGGCATCCACTCCAAGGACAACGACCTGACCGTCAACGCCATCAAGACCAAGCCGCTGACCAACATGCGCGCTTCGGGCAAGGACGATGCGATCCAGCTGACCCCGGCGATCAAGTACTCGCTGGAACAGGCGCTGGACTTCATCGAGGACGACGAGCTGGTCGAGATCACTCCGAAGGAAATCCGGCTGCGCAAGAAGTTCCTGACCGAAAGCGACCGCAAGAAGGCTTCGCGCGGCGGCTGAGCCGGACCGTGAGCCAGAGCGGCTACAACCCGGATCCACACCGGCATCCGGGCCTCCACGTCATCGCCCTGCTCGAAGCGAGCAAGGCGGTGCTGGCGTTGCTGGCTGCGACCGGGCTTGAAGTGCTCGGTCCGCAGCCGCTCCGCGATGGGGTCAATGCCCTGATCCGGCGTTTCAGCCTGGACCCGGATCACGGCACCCTGCCCTCCCTCCTGAACATGATCAATCCCGACGCCGTGCACCTGGCGGCGGCGGCGATGATCGGCTACGGTCTGCTGCACCTGGTGGAAGCCTGGGGCCTCTGGCGGGCCAGGGCCTGGGCCTCCTGGCTGGGCTGCCTGACCGCCGCGCTGTATCTGCCCTTCGATGTCTTCGCCATCGTCCGCCACCCCGGCTGGCCCTCCTGGACGATCCTGGCGATCAACCTGCTCGTGGTCTACGTCCTGGCCCGCGACCTGCGCAAGCGCCACCACTGAGCAGCAGCTACACTGGGCATTGGAGCCGACCAAGCCGCCCCATGCGCCCGTCCTTGCCGCCTCTGCTGACCTGCCTGCTCATCGCGCTGCCCGCGTTGTTCATTGTTGGCTGCAGCCCGGCCACGACCAGCGCCCACGCCGCCGAACCCGCGAGCCGCAACGTGCCCTTCCCCTACGCCGAGACCGACCTGGCCGACCTGCAGGCGCGCATGGTGGCCGGCGAACTGGACAGCACCACGCTGACCCACGCCTACCTGCAGCGCATCGCTGCGCTGGATCGCGCCGGGCCGCGCCTGCGTGCCGTCATCGAACTCAACCCGGATGCCCTGCGGGAAGCCGGTGAACGCGATCGCGAGCGCCGGGACGGCCATCTGCGCGGGCCGCTGCATGGCATTCCGGTCCTGCTGAAGGACAACATCAACGCCGCGCCCATGACCACCAGCGCCGGATCGCTCGCGCTGCAGGGTTTCCGCCCCGCCGATGCCTATCTGGTAAGACGCCTGCGCGAGGCCGGCGCGGTCGTGCTGGGCAAGACCAATCTCAGCGAGTGGGCCAACTTCCGCGGCAACGATTCGGTGTCGGGCTGGAGCGCGCGCGGTGGCCAGACCCGCAATCCGTACCGTCTCAGCCATTCGCCCTGTGGCTCCAGCAGCGGCAGCGCGGTAGCGGTGGCCGCCAATCTGGCCAGTGTGGCGATCGGCACCGAGACCGACGGCAGCATCGTCTGCCCGGCCGCGATCAACGGCATCGTCGGCCTGAAACCGACGGTCGGCCTGGTCAGCCGCGAAGGCATCATCCCGATCTCCTTCAGCCAGGACACCGCCGGGCCGATGACGCGCAGCGTCGCCGACGCCGCGGCCGTACTGACGGCGATCGCGGGCCGGGACGATGCCGACCCCGCCACGGCCACCATGCCCGGCCGCGCGGTCTACGACTACACCGCGCGCCTGGACCCCGAAGGCCTGCGCGGCAAACGCATCGGCCTGCTGCAGACCCCTCTGCTGACATACCGTGGCATGGCACCGCTGATCGATCAGGCCGCCGCCGAAATGCGCCGTGCGGGCGCGGTGGTGGTGCCGGTGGAACTGCCCGACCCGGGTGCCTGGGCCGAAGCCGAGCGGGTCGTGCTGCTGCATGAGTTCAAGGCCGGGCTGGAGCGCTACTTCAAGACCTACCGCGCGCCCCTGCGCAGTCTTGGCGAACTCATCGCCTTCAACCAGGCCCAGGCGCCGCAGGAACTGGGCCTGTTCGGCCAGGAACTGCTGCTGGAGGCCAACGCCACTGCCGGACTGGCCGACCCTGCCTACATCCGTGCGCGCAGCGATGCGCGGCGCCTGGCCGGGCCGGAAGGCATCGACGCCGTCCTGGCTGCCTACCAGCTGGATGCGCTGGTTGCACCGACCACCGGCACAGCCTGGCCCATCCGCCGCGAAGGCGACGATTTCCCGGGTGAGAGCTACAGCGTGGCAGCGGTCGCGGGTTACCCCAGCCTGAGCGTGCCGATGGGACAGATCAACGGCCTGCCGGTCGGCCTGCTGTTCATGGGCACAGCCTGGAGCGAGCCGAAACTGATCGAAATGGCCTACGCCTACGAGCAACGCACACGTGCGCGTCGTCCGCCTCATTTCGAAACCGACACCCTGATCGACACTGGCGAGCCTTGATCGGCCCCGGGCTGCCCGGTGGACCGAGGGGTACCGCTGCGCTCGCCGGGCACGTCCCGGCGCTAGCGGTCGGGGTCCGGTTCCACCGGCGCGATCGCGGCCTCGCCGTCCTCCGCCCCGGGTGAACGCACATCTGCCGTACGTGCACGCGGTGCGCGTGGCATGTCCAGCTCATCCTCGCGCTGCAACCGCGCGCGCAGCTGCGGCAGTGATTGCGGATGCTCGCGCGCCAGGAAATCCAGCATGCGCTCGCGCACCAGGCAGCGAAGATCGAAGGCATCGCCGGAGCTGCGTGCACTGACCAGCAGGCGCACCTGGATTGCCCGCTCGCTGGTTTCGGTCACCTGGGTCACGCAGACCCGTCCATCCCACAGCGCCTCGCCGCGGCAGATGCGCTCCAGTTCACTGCGGATCGCCGCGATCGGCGCACGGTAGTCCAGCCACAGGAATGCCGTGCCGAGCAGATCGGCGCTGCGCCGGGTCCAGTTCTGGAAGGGGTTCTCGATGAACCAGGTCAGCGGCACCACCATCCGCCGCTCGTCCCAGATGCGTACCACCACATAGCTGCTGCCGATCTCCTCCACGCGCCCCCACTCGCCTTCAACGATCACCACATCATCCAGCCGGATCGGCTGGGTCACTGCGATCTGCAGGCCGGCGATGAGGTTGCCGAACACCGGCTTGGCGGCGATGCCCGCGACCAGCCCGATCAGACCGGCCGAGGCCAGCAGGGCGGCGCCGATCTTCTGCACCATCGGGAATGTCAGCAGCACCAGCGATGCACCGAGCACGATGATGCCGCCCATCAGCACGCGGCTCAGCACCCGCGTCTGGGTCTGGATGCGACGGGCTTCCAGATTGTCCGAGACGTCGATGGGATGACTGCGCAGGATCGCACGCTCGCCGGCGGCCACCGCGCGCACCAGCAGCCAGATGAAACAGGCCGTCAGCGCGATGTGCAGCCCGTGCTGCAGATGCCCCAGCAGAGGCTCCTGCAGTGGCGTGGCCTGCAGCGCCGGGATCAGCAGCAGCAAGGGCCATGCGGTCGCCATTGGCAGACCGAGCACACGACCGATGCGCGCGCGCCGGCGATCACGCCCTTTCAGCCGGTGATAGATCCACAGGATCAGCCAGGCGCCGATGCCGCCTACCAGTGCCGCCAGACCCAGCGGCCATGCATATGCCTGTGCGCTTTGCCAGTGCACGGTTGCCACCTCCACTCGAACAGCAGCGGACAGCCTCGCGCATGGCGCATGAGCGTCACGTCAGCCGTTCGTAAGCAGGGTGTTGGTCTGCAGGGCTTGCAGCCCTGCACCTGCTGCGGGCTGGAGCAACTGCAACTGCAACTGCAACAGCCGAAGCAGAAGCGGATTTCATGTGGGATGGCGGGGTGGGTCCGGTTGCGGGGGACGCCGTGAATCCATCCATGGAGGCTCGGTCGCCGCATCCATGCGGCTTACGCCCCCGCAACCGGACCCACCCCGCCTTCGACATATTCTCGGGATCTGTCGGAATGGCTCTTGGGGTCAGATCCGTTTTCCTGCGGAAAACGGATCTGACCCCAGATTGATTTCGACGTCGGACAGAGATTTATCCACGCATGGCGTGGATCCAACAGCCGTGGACGTCTGCCAGAGGTGGGGCGGTGTCGGAGTGCGGGGTGTCAGCCGCATGGATGCGGCTGCCAAGCCTCCATGGACGGATTCACGGCGTCCCCGCACTCCGACACTGCCCCGCCATCCCAAGGAATGCCCGCATTTGACGTCGACGTTGACTCCGCAGGTGCAGGGCTGCAAGCCCTGCCGAAAAACCCTTAGCGCACCTGTTCCTGCTTGCGCACGATCGCCATCGCGATCTCCAGCGACTGCTCGTAGTTCAGCCGCGGATCGACCGTGGAACGGTACGCGCGCTCAAGATCACGCTCGGTGAGCTCGCGCGCGCCACCGGTGCATTCGGTCACGTCCTCGCCGGTCAGCTCCAGGTGCACGCCGCCCAGGCGCGTACCTGCCGCGGCGTGCAGATCGAACGACAACTCCACCTCGCGGCGCACGTTGTCAAAGCGGCGCGTCTTGAAGCCATTGGCGGTGCTCTCGGTGTTGCCGTGCATGGCATCGCACACCCACAGCACGCGGCGGCCGTCGCGCTTGACCGCTTCCAACAGCGACGGCAGCTTTTCGGCTATCTGCGTCGCGCCCATGCGGTGAATGAAGGTCAGGCGCCCGGGCTCGTCGTCCGGATTGAGTACATCGATCAGGCGCAGCAGCTGGTCCGGCGAAACCGACGGCCCCACCTTGATCGCGATCGGATTGCGCACGCCCCGCAGGTACTCCACGTGCGCGCCGTCGAGCGCAGCCGTGCGCATGCCGATCCAGGGATAGTGCGTGCTCAGGTTCAACCAGCCCTGCTGGCGCGGCACCTGCCGGGTCAGCGCCTGCTCGTAGGGCAGCAGCAGGGCTTCGTGCGATGTGTAGAAGTCGATGCGGTTGAGGTTGTGCACCCGGGCACCGGCCAGGGTTTCCATGAAGTGCACGGCATCGCCGATCGATGCCACCATCTTCTGGTACTCGGCGGCGAGCGGCGAATGCCGCACCCAGTCCAGGTTCCAGTACTCGGGGTGGTGCAGGTCGGCGAAGCCGCCATCGATCAGCGCCCGCACGAAGTTCATCGTCATCGCCGAATGTGCGTGGGCCTGCAGCATCCGCTTCGGGTCGGGCAGGCGCGCGGCTTCGGTGAAGGCCGGCGCATTGATCACATCGCCCCGGTAGCTGGGCAGCGTCACCCCATCACGGGTCTCGGTATCAGCCGAGCGTGGCTTGGCGTACTGGCCGGCGAAGCGGCCGACGCGGATCACCGGCTGGCGCAGGCCATGCACCAGTACCAGGCTCATCTGCAGCAGCACCTTCAGCCGATTGGAGATGGTGCCGGACTCACAGTCGCTGAAGTTCTCGGCGCAATCGCCGCCCTGCAGCAGGAAGCGCTTGCCCTCCTGCGCCTCCGCCAGCTGCTGCTTCAGCGCCAGGATCTCCCACGAGGTCACCAGAGGGGGTAGCCGCTTCAGCTCATGCAGGGCAGCATCCAGCGCCACCGGGTCGGGATAGGTCGGCATCTGCAGTGCGGTCTTGCCGCGCCAGCTCTCCGGCGACCAGGCAGCACCCGCAGCGGTTGCGGCAGGATCAGGAACCGGTGAAACGGCGGACAGGCTCATTGCAGACTTCCGGGGTGGGGGACGGTCATGGTCGCAGAGCCGGCCGCCGCCGCAAAGGGCCAGCCCTCCCGGCCCGATGCCTGAACGCCAGGGAAAGCACGCGCCGAGCAGCCACAGACCGCATGGTCGGCGGCACCGCCAGAGGCGCATGATCTGTTACGGAGTAACACTCACCGTCATGGACCGGCCCCCTCCACGCCCCAGGCCCTGCTCTTTCCCATGAAGCCCTCACGCCTCGCTACCAGCATCACCTTCGCCCTGGCCCTGGCCAGCACGCCCCCCCTTGCCGCAGCCACGGATGACGCCGGGCCCGCAGTGAAAAACCTGGATGCGGTCACCGTCAGCGCCCACCTCGATCAGGCCCGCAACGCGCTGTCGCCGGACATCGGCAGCAGCCAGTACCAGATCACCGCCGAGGACATCCAGAAGCAGCCGCTCGGCGCCTCCGCCGCACTCAGCCAGGTGCTGCTGCAGGCCCCGGGCGTGGTCCAGGACTCCTACGGCGGTGTCCATGTGCGTGGTGATCACGCCAACCTGCAGTACCGCATCAACGGCGTGCTGCTGCCCGAATCGATCTCCGGCTTCGGCCAGACCCTGGATGCGCGCACCATCAGGAGCATCCGGCTGATGGATGGCGCACTGCCGGCGCAGTTCGGCGAACGCACCGCCGCAGTGGTGGACATCACCACCCGCAGTGGCGCCGAACTGGGCAACGGCGGCAGCGTCGGACTGACTGCCGGGTCGTTCGGCAAGGTCAATCCCAACGCCTCCTGGTGGGGCAACCAGGGACGCTGGAGCTGGTTCCTGACCGGCAACTACGACCAGAACGAGGTCGGCCTGGAGAACCCGACCAACTCGCGCCGGCCGCTGCACGACGACACCCACCAGGGCAAGGCGTTCGCCGACCTCACCTATCTGCTGGACGAGAACACGCGCGTGAGCGTGTTCGCCGGCGTTGCCAACAACCGCTTCCAGATTCCGGTGAACCCGGGCCAGACACCGCAGTTCGGCTACCTCGATACCTCCACGTTCGACTCCAGCCAGCTGGATGAGACCCAGCGCGAGACCACGCGCTTCGGCATGCTGGTGCTGCAGGGGACGCTGGGCGCCAGCGCGTACCAGCTGTCGGCCGGCCAACGCTACAGCGATGTCGGGTTCAATCCCGATGTCGCGGGCGATCTGGTGTTCAGCGGTGTTGCTTCACAGGTCCAGCGCAGCAACCGCGCCAACACCGTGCAGGCCGACATTTCCACCCCGCTGGGCAGCGATCACACGCTGCGCTATGGCCTGTACGGCAATCATGAGACCGCGCGGGCCCACAGCAGCAGCTGGGTGTTCCCGGTTGACGACGCCGGCCAGCAGGCCAGCACCACGCCCCTGCTGATTCCCGACCGCAGTGCTTTCCACGCCAGCACGCTGGCGCTCTACGTGCAGGACGAGTGGAAGATCGGAGACAACTGGACGGTCAACTATGGTCTGCGCGGCGACCGCTACACGGCCTTCGGGCGGACCGAAGGCCAGCTCAGCCCGCGCCTGGGCGTGGTCTGGAATGCCGGCGACAGCACCACCCTGCACGCAGGCTATGCGCGCTACTTCACACCACCGGCCAGCGAGCTGATCGCCTCCGACGACATCGCGCTGTACGACGGCACCAGCAACCAGCAGCCCAGTGATGGCAACGCCACGCCACTGGCCGAGCGCAGTGACTACTACGACCTCGGCATCTCGCAGCAGATCGGCGAGCACCTGACACTCGGCGTGGATGCGTATGACCGGCGTGTCGCCCGCCTGCAGGATGAAGGCCAGTTCGGCGCCGCCTACCTCTATTCAACGTTCAACTATCGTCGCGGCCACATCCGCGGCCTGGAGTTCAGCGCCGACTATAGCGACGGACCGTTCAGCGCTTACTTCAACGCTGCATACAACAAGGCGATCGGCACCCAGGTGATCACCGGCCAGTACAACCTCGACCCGGACGCCCTGGCCTACGTGGCCGACCATTGGATCCACCTGGACCACGACCAGAAGCTGACCTCGTCGGGCGGTGTCAGCTATGCCTTCGCCGGACACAACCGGATCGGTGCCAACTACGTGTTCGGCAGTGGCCTGCGCTCGGACACCGAAAGCGTACCCAATGGGGGCGAGCTGCCGTCCTACCTGCAGGTGAACCTCAGTGCTGGCCACGATTTCAACCCCGACAGCGGCCATCCGCTGCATGCACAGCTGGCGTTGGTCAACGCGCTGGATCGCAGCTATCAGCTGCGCGATGGCGGCGGCGTAGGCGTGTTCGCCCCCCAGTGGGGGCCGCGACGCGGCGCCTATCTCAGCCTGCAACAGGATTTCTGATCGATGTCGCCGCCCCCCGGCAGAGCCGAGCCCATGCCCGGCTCTGCTGGGGCGCGTCAGTTACTCAGCGCCTGACCCTGCGCAGCGGCACCAGCAGTGCCCACAGCCCCAGCAGCACGAACCACACGCCCGACCACATCGGCATGGTCAGTCCGAGGAAGGTCCAGTCGATGTTGCCGCAGTTGCCGGTACCGGTCAGCACCGTGCGGAACACCTCGAACGGGCCCATGGTCTCGCGCAGGAAGCTCAGCGGCGGACCACAGGTGGCACCCATTTCCGGCGGCAGCATCTGCACGTAGACATGGCGCGCGGCGATGCCGACGCCGACGGCTGCCGCAATGAAGGCAAGGATGCCGTACGTCACCCGTCCCGGCCGGTTCGACGGGCCGTGCAGTGCGCCCAGCAGGAACAGCAGGCCGAGCGCGGCAAAGGCCAGCCGCTGGAAGATGCACAGCGGGCACGGCTCCAGCCCCATCTTCAGCTGCAGGAAAATCGCATAGCCCAGCAGGCCCACGCAGATCAGGAAGCCCAGCAGGAACTGGGCGCGGAAGGGCCAGCGCAGAGGATTCATCGTGAATGCTCGAATGGATCAGGCGCCAAGCGTAACCGACCGCGCCTGCCATTCGAACCGCTGCCGGTGACGCTCGTCGGAACGGTGCGGGCCACTTCCCTTCGCAGGTAGCGCCGGGCCATGCCCGGCGAGTGCAGCGGAAACGTAAACGCCGGGCATCGCCCGGCGCTACCAGAACGCAAAAGCCCGGCAGATGCCGGGCTTTCACTGTGTCGCGTTGGAGCGGTCCGATTACTCGGCCACTTCCTCGGCCACGGCCGGACGGTCGACCAGCTCGACGTAGGCCATCGGAGCATTGTCGCCGGCGCGGAAGCCGCACTTCAGCAGACGCAGGTAGCCACCCGGACGGTTCGCGTAGCGCGGGCCCAGGATGGTGAACAGGTTGCCCACGGCTTCGTTGTCACGCAGGCGGGCAAAGGCCAGACGGCGGTTGGCAACGGAATCGACCTTGGCCAGGGTGATCAGCGGCTCGGCGACGCGGCGCAGTTCCTTGGCCTTCGGCAGGGTGGTCTTGATCAGCTCGTGCTTGAACAGCGAGGCGGCCATGTTCTTGAACATCGCTTCGCGATGGGCGCTGGTACGGCTGAACTTACGGCCAGACTTCTGGTGACGCATGGTGATGTTCCTTGGTTAATGATGTGGCTGTGTGGATCGTTGTCGCCATCCTGGCGTTGCTGCACGGACTGCGGATGGTCCTGGCCGCCCGTCCTGGACGACCTGCCCGCGAACCTGCGGTTCGTCATGGCATCTTGCGGTGAAGGCTCCACCGCTGACGGTGGAGCCTTCGGGTACAGCAGGAGGCTTTATCAGCCCAGCATGCCGTGGCTGGCGACGCCGGCCGGCGGCCAGTTCTCCAGCTTCATGCCAAGCGACAGGCCACGCTGGGCCAGCACTTCCTTGATCTCGGTGAGCGACTTCTTGCCCAGGTTCGGGGTCTTCAGCAGCTCCACTTCGGTCTTCTGGATCAGATCGCCGATGTAGTAGATGCTTTCAGCCTTCAGGCAGTTGGCCGAACGCACGGTCAGCTCCAGATCGTCGATCGGGCGCAGCAGCACCGGATCCACGCCGTTGTTGGCCGGCTTGGCCGCACCGCGGTCGCGGTGGGTGAAGTCACCGAACACCGACAGCTGATCGCTGAGGATGTCGGCGGCGGTGCGCACGGCTTCCTCGGCATCGATGGTGCCGTTGGTCTCGATATCGATGACCAGCTTGTCCAGGTCGGTACGCTGTTCGACGCGGGCCGCTTCCACGGCATAGGCGACGCGGCGGACCGGCGAGAACGAGGCATCCAGGACCAGGCGGCCGATGGCACGGGTTTCTTCGTCCGGACGACGACGCGCAGCAGCCGGCTGGTAGCCGAAACCACGCTCGATCTTCAGACGCATGTTCACTGCCGTATCCTTGGTCAGGTGGCAGATCACATGGTCGCCGTTCAGGATCTCCACATTGTGGTCGACCTTGATATCGGCAGCGGTGACAACGCCCGGGCCCTGCTTGGACAGGGACAGGGTGGCGCTGTCGCCGGAGTGCATACGGATGGCCACGTCCTTCAGGTTCAGCAGGACTTCGAGCACGTCCTCCTGCAGACCTTCGACCGTGGTGTACTCATGCAACACGCCGTCGATTTCGACTTCCGTGATGGCGAAGCCCGGGATGGACGACAGCAGCACGCGACGCAGGGCGTTGCCCAGCGTATGCCCGTAACCCCGCTCCAAAGGTTCGATAACGACCTTTGCACGGGTGTCGGTAAGGCGTTCGATCTGCGGACCGCGAGGACGCAGAACCTGGTTGGCGGTAACCGTCATGTTGCGGGTTCTCCTAGTGAACCCCCGGCCGTCGCCGGGGGCTCTCCAATGTGAATTACTTCGAATACAGCTCGACGATCAGCGCTTCGTTGATGTCCGCAGGCAGATCCGAACGATCCGGAACCGCCTTGAAGATGCCGGTGAACTTGCCGGAATCCACTTCAACCCACGACGGGCTCAGGTCATGCTGTGCGGCGACGGTCAGGGCTTCCTGGACGCGCAGCTGCTTGGCAGCCTTCTCGGACAGCGCGATGGCATCGCCAGCCTTGACCTGGTACGAAGCCAGGTTGACCGACTTGCCATTCACGGTGACGCCGCGGTGCGACACCAGCTGGCGGGCAGCCGGACGGGTCACGGCGAAGCCCATGCGGTAGACGACGTTGTCCAGGCGGGTTTCCAGCAGCTGCAGCAGGTTCTCGCCGGTGTTGCCCTTCTTGGTCGAGGCCTTCTTGTAGTAGTTGCGGAACTGACGCTCCAGCAGGCCGTAGATACGCTTGACCTTCTGCTTTTCACGCAGCTGGGTGGCGTAGTCGGACAGCTTGCCCTTGCGGGCAGTGGCGCCATGCTGGCCGGGCTTCTGCTCCAGCTTGCACTTGGAGTCCAGCGCACGCGCCGGGCTCTTCAGGGACAGGTCGGCGCCTTCGCGGCGGGCGAGCTTACAGGTAGGACCGATATAACGAGCCATTTCTTATCGCTCCCTTTAGACGCGACGCTTCTTCGGCGGACGGCACCCGTTGTGCGGGATGGGCGTCACGTCGATGATGTTGGTGATCTTGTAGCCGACGTTGTTCAACGAACGCACGGCCGACTCACGGCCCGGACCCGGGCCCTTGATGCGGACTTCCAGCGACTTCACGCCGTAGTCCAGCGCAGCACGACCGGCCTTCTCGGCAGCCACCTGGGCAGCGAACGGGGTCGACTTGCGCGAACCGCGGAAGCCAGCGCCACCGGAGGTCGCCCACGACAGAGCATTGCCCTGGCGGTCGGTGATGGTGACGATGGTGTTGTTGAACGAAGCGTGGACGTGGGCAACGCCGTCAGTGACGACGCGCTTGATCTTCTTCTTGGTCTTAGCAGCGGGCTTAGCCATTTCTCAGTCCCTTACTTCTTGATCGCCTTGCGCGGACCCTTGCGGGTGCGGGCGTTGGTACGGGTGCGCTGGCCACGCAGCGGGAGGCCACGACGGTGACGCAGGCCGCGGTAGCAGCCCAGGTCCATCAGGCGCTTGATCGCGATGCCGATCTCACGGCGCAGATCGCCTTCCACGATGTACTTGCCGACTTCGGCGCGCAGGCGCTCGATTTCCGGCTCCGACAGATCGCGGATCTTGGTGGTCGAAGCGACGCCTGCGACTTCGCAGACCTTCTTCGAACGGGTACGGCCGATGCCGTAAATGCTTTGCAACCCGACCCAGACATGCTTCTGGGCTGGCAGGTTGACGCCTGCAATACGCGCCATGACGCGGTTCTCCAGCTGAGTGATGGCCGACAGCGCGCCTCGGGCACGCCAATCCGGCAGGATGGATCAAAAAAGTGAACTAGCGATACTAACAAGGTTCCGGTTTACATGGAAGCCCGTGAAACCAGAGGTTTCATGAACCCGGCCTGGGGAGTGTGCCCAGGCTCCGGCGCCGGATGGGGTTGATCCCGGGAGGTCTCCCGGGGCCGCCCGCGCTACTCCTGCGCGGGACCACCTCATCACACCCCCACCCGGAACCGCTGCGGGGGCCGCCCTTCGTTTGTGTGGCCGGAGTCCGCGAAGCGGAGGGACCATCACGTCAGGAAGACGAAAGTATAACAGGCGAATCAGCCGCGGGCAAAACCGCCGCGGTTGCCACCCTTCAGGTTGGCCTTCTTCAGCAGGCTCTCGTACTGGTGGGACATCAGGTGCGCCTGCACCTGGGCGATGAAGTCCATCACCACCACCACCACGATCAGCAGTGAGGTACCGCCAAAGTAGAACGAGGCGTTCAGCTGCGTGCGCATCAGTTCCGGCAGCAGGCAGACGATCACCAGGTAGGCCGAGCCGGCTGCGGTCAGGCGGGTCAGCACGCCGTCGATGTAATCGGCAGTGGCCTTACCCGGACGGATGCCCGGAATCAGCGCGCCCGACTTCTTCAGGTTGTCGGCGGTTTCCTGCGAGTTGAACACCAGCGCGGTATAGAAGAACGCGAAACCGGTGATCAGCGCAGCGAACACGATCATGTGCAGCGGCTCGCCGGGACCCAGCGCGTTGGCGACCTTCTGCAGGACCTGGCCGAAGCTGCTCTGGTTGGCCGCCTGGCCGGACCACATGGCCAGGGTGGCCGGGAAGGCCAGCAGGCTTGAGGCGAAGATCGCCGGGATGACGCCGGCCATGTTGAGCTTCAGCGGCAGGAACGAGGTCTGGTTCATGTACGCATTGCGACCGCCCTGGCGGCGCGCGTAATTGACCGTGATCCGGCGCTGGCCGCGCTCGACGAACACCACGAAGAAGGTGAAGGCGAGAACGACGATGGCGATCAGCAGCAGCTGGATGAACTGGATGTTGCCGTCGCGGTAGGCATCGAAGGTATGGATGACCGCGCCCGGCAGGCCCGCCACGATACCGGCGAAGATGATCAGCGACACGCCGTTGCCGATGCCGCGCTCGGTGACCTGCTCACCGACCCACATCAGGAACATGGTGCCGGCGGTCAGCGCGACCACGGCGGTGAGCACGAAGCCCATGCCCGGCGCGTACACGACCGGAGCGCCCGACGGCGAGACCTGGCCCTGCAGGGCCAGAGCGATCGAACCGCCCTGCACCACTGCCAGCAGCACGGCGCCGATGCGCGAATACTGGGTGATCTTGCGGCGACCGGACTCACCTTCCTTCTGCATCGCCTTCAGGGCGGGGAAGATGTGCACGGCCAGCTGCATCACGATCGATGCCGAGATGTACGGCATCACGTTCAGCGCGAAGATGCTGAAACGGTGCAGGGCGCCGCCCGAGAACATGTTGAACATGTCCACGATGCCGCCGCCCTGCTGTTGCATCATGGCAAGCATGGCATCGGGATTGACGCCCGGCACCGGCACGTAGCAGCCGATGCGATAGACGATCAAAGCCCCGACGACGAACAGCAAACGTTGGCGAAGTTCAGTGAACTTGCCCATTCCGCCCGCGAGGTTACCGATGCCAGCTTGCGCCATGATTTTCTTACTCCGTTACGCTGCCGCCGGCAGCTTCGATCGCAGCCTTGGCACCGGCCGTGGCAGCAACACCCTTCAGGGTGAACGCCTTGGTCACTTCGCCCTTGACGACGACCTTGGCCTTCTTGGCAGTGCTCGGGACCAGCTTGGCGGCACGCAGGGCGGCGAAGTCGATCTCGCCGGCCGGCAGCTTGTCCAGCTGGTACAGCAGCACTTCAGCGGTGTCCTTGGCGATCGGCGAACGGAAGCCGATCTTCGGCAGACGACGCTGCATGGGGGTCTGGCCGCCTTCGAAGCCGGCCTTGATCTTGCCGCCACCCTTGCGGGCGAACGAACCCTTGTGGCCGCGGCCGGCAGTCTTGCCCAGGCCCGAGCCGATACCGCGACCGACGCGGGTGCGCTCGGTACGGGCGCCCGGTGCCGGGCTCAGTTCATTGAGACGCAGAGTCATGATCGATTACTCCTCAACCTTGACGAGGTAGTGAACGGTATTGATCAGGCCGCGAACCTGCGGGCTGTCCTTCAGTTCACGCACATCGTTGAGCTTGTTCAGACCCAGGGCACGCACCGACAGGCGGTGACGCGACTGAGCACCACGCAGGCCGCGCACCAGGCGCACCTTCACAGTCTTGTTGGACTCATTAGCCATGGTTGAGTTCCTCCACCTTCTTGCCGCGCTTGGCCGCGATGCGGGCCGGCGACTGCGCTGCAGACAGGCCCTTCACGGTGGCACGCACCAGGTTGATCGGGTTGCGCGAACCGGTGGCCTTGGCCAGCACGTTCTTCACGCCAACCGCTTCCAGGACGGCGCGCATGGCACCACCGGCGATGACGCCGGTACCTTCCGAAGCCGGCTGCATGAACACGCGGGCTGCGCCATGACCATCCTTGATGGTGTGCCACAGGGTGCCGTTGTTCAGGTCAACGCTGACCAGGTTCTTGCGGGCCTGTTCCATCGACTTCTGGATGGCGACCGGCACTTCGCGGGCCTTGCCATAACCGAAACCGACCTTGCCTTCGCCGTCGCCGACCACGGTCAGGGCGGTGAAGGTGAACTGGCGACCACCCTTGACGGTCTTGCTGACGCGGTTGACCGCGACCAGCTTTTCGATCATGCCGTCGTCGATCTTCTCTTCGCGGTTACGGTCGCGATCGCGACCCCGCTGCTGACGCTCTTCTGCCATGTTGATTCCTTGGTTGTTGGGTATGTACGGCTCAGGGCCGCTTATGGTTGTGGAATGACGCGTCGTTCCGGTGGGCCACTACAGAAGAATGGCGCCGTCCAGCCTCGCTCAGGCTGGCGAGCAGGCGAACAGGGGGCCATCGGCCCCCTGCCCCGATCCCTTAGAACTGCAGGCCGGCTTCGCGGGCAGCCTCTGCCAGGGCCTTGATACGGCCGTGGTAACGGTAACCCGAACGATCGAAGGCAACCTTCTCGACGCCGGCGGCCTTGGCACGCTCAGCGACGATGCGGCCAACCTTGGCGGCGGCATCGACATTC
The DNA here is from genome assembly GCF_025642255.1 of Stenotrophomonas maltophilia. NCBI lineage: Bacteria > Pseudomonadati > Pseudomonadota > Gammaproteobacteria > Lysobacterales > Lysobacteraceae > Stenotrophomonas > Stenotrophomonas maltophilia. Next base: position 789,524 of record NZ_CP106759.1, on the reverse strand, counting down.
TTGCCGCTCTTCAGGCCTTCCTTGACGTCGGTCTGGGTGGTGTTGGCGGCAGCCAGCACCTTGGAACCGTCGGCGGTGAAGACCTGGGCATACAGGTGCTGGCCGGTGCGCAGCACCGACAGGCGGGCGACGCCGAGCTCACGGATGTGGGCGCGGGTCGACTTGGCGCGACGCAGGCGGGCGATGTTCTTGTTCATGATGTTTTTCCTATGAAAGCGGAAGCGCCTATTAGGCCTTCTTGGCTTCCTTACGGATGATGACTTCGTCGGAGTACTTCACGCCCTTGCCCTTGTACGGCTCCGGCTTGCGGAACGCACGGATCTTGGCGGCAACTTCACCGACGGCCTGCTTGTCCGCGCCCTGGACCAGGATCTCGGTCTGGGTCGGGGTGGACAGCGTGATGCCTTCCGGCGCCACGAACACGACCGGGTGCGAGAAGCCCAGCGACAGGCTCAGGTCCTTGCCCTGCATGGCAGCGCGGTAACCCACGCCGACCAGCTCCAGCTTGCGCTCGAAGCCTTCGGACACGCCCTTGACCATGTTGGCCAGGATCGCACGCACGGTACCGGTCAGTGCGACCAGTTCGACGTTCTCGGTGCTCAGGGTGGCAACGCCGTTGTCGACGTTGATGGCAATACCGGCCGGCTTGGCCAGCGACAGGGTGCCCTTCGGGCCCTTGGCGGTGACGCTTTCCGACTGGACGTTCAGTTCAACCTTACCCAGGTCGATCGGCTTCTTGGCTACGCGGGACATAGTTCTACTCCTTTCGCCTTAGGCCACGAAGCACAGGACTTCGCCGCCGACGCCCAGCTGGCGCGCCTGCGCATCAGTCATGATGCCCTTGGAGGTGGAAATGATGGAGATGCCCAGGCCGTTCATGACCTTCGGCAGCTCGCTCTTGCCGCGGTACTGGCGCAGACCCGAACGCGAGAAGCGCTTCAGGGTCGCGATGACCGGCTTGCCTTCGAAATACTTCAGCACGATTTCCAGCTCGGCCTTGTTGTTCTCCAGCTGGGTAACGCGCAGGTCGGTGATGTAACCCTCGTCCTTCAGGACCTGGGCGATCGCAACCTTGATCTTGGACGACGGGGCTTTCACCGTCTGCTTGCCAACCGCGGCCGCATTCTTGATGCGGACCAGCAGGTCGGCGATGGGATCAGTCATGCTCATATGAGTACCTTTGAGTGCACCGATATCCGCTTTCGCGAAAATCTGTTGTCTCCTGGAAACGGGCCAGGTCCCTTGATGCAGCGGACCTGTGGCCCGCCCTACAACCCCGTCTGCACAGGGCAAGACGCGGGAGTATACGCCAAAAGAGCCCGACTTGCGTCGGGCTCTTCGGGTTTTTTGCGAAAGGGAGGCTGAATGCCTCCCCTCCCCGGTTCAGGAACCCCCGGGGGGGGCGCCTGATCGCAGGACCGGCTGGGATTACCAGCTGGCCTTGCGCAGACCCGGGACGTCGCCACGCATGGTGGCTTCACGCAGCTTGTTGCGGCCCAGGCCGAACTTGCTGTAGACGCCACGCGGACGGCCGGACAGTTCGCAGCGGTTGCGCTGGCGGCTCGGCGACGAATCGCGCGGCAGCTTGGCCAGCTTGGCAGCAGCTTCGATCTTCTCGTCGTAGCTCGCGTCCACCGAGGACACGATCTTCTTCAGAGCAGCACGCTTCTCAGCGTACTTCTTGGCCAGCTTTTCCCGCTTGATGTCGCGGTTGACCATGGAGGTCTTTGCCATTTCGGTTTCCTCGACGGATCAGTTACGGAACGGGAACTTGAACGCTGCCAGCAGCGCCTTCGCTTCCGCGTCGGTCTTCGCAGTGGTGGTGATGGCGATATCCATACCGCGGATCGCGTCGACAGCGTCGAAGTCGATTTCCGGGAAGATGATCTGTTCCTTCACACCCATGTTGAAGTTGCCGCGACCGTCGAAGGAACGACCGGAGACACCACGGAAGTCGCGCACGCGCGGCAGCGAGATGTTGATCAGGCGATCCAGGAACTCGTACATCTTGTGGCGACGCAGCGTGGTCTTGCAGCCGATCGGCCAACCATCACGGATCTTGAACGACGCAACCGAAATACGCGACTTGGTGACAACCGGCTTCTGGCCGGAAATCTTGGTCATGTCGCCGACGGCGTTTTCCAGGATCTTCTTGTTGGTGGCCGCTTCGCCGACACCCATGTTCAGGGTGACCTTGACGAGCTTCGGCACTTCCATCGGATTGGTGTAGCCGAACTGCTTCATCAGCGCCGGCACCACTTCGTCCTTGTAGAACTTTTCGAGACGGGAAGTCATCTTCTCATTCCTCAGGCGTCGAGCGCCTCACCGCTGGAGCGGAACACACGCAGTTTGCGTCCATCCTCCAGCACCTTGAAGCCAACGCGTTCGCCCTTGCCCGAAGCCGGGTTCAGCACATTCACGTTGGAGATATGGATCGAAGCTTCACGCTCGACCACGCCGCCGGCAACGCCTGCCTGCGGGTTCGGCTTGGTGTGGCGCTTGACGATGTTCACGTTGGCGACGACCACACGGTCGCCGTCGACGCGGACGACTTCGCCCTGCTTGCCCTTGTCCTTGCCGGTGTTGACGACGACCTGGTCGCCCTTCTTGATACGGTTAGCCATGATTATCTCCTGTCGCTCACAGCACTTCGGGAGCGAGCGAGACGATCTTCATGAACTTCTCCGAACGAAGTTCACGGGTCACCGGCCCGAAGATACGGGTACCGATCGGCTCCTGCTTGTTGTTCAGCAGGACGGCAGCGTTGCCGTCGAAGCGGATCAGCGAGCCGTCGGCGCGACGCACACCCTTGCGGGTACGCACCACGACGGCGTCATACACTTCACCCTTCTTGACCTTGCCGCGCGGAATCGCATCCTTCACGGTGACCTTGATGATGTCGCCGATGCCGGCGTAACGGCGCTTGGAACCACCCAGCACCTTGAAGCACATCACCTGCTTGGCACCCGAATTGTCCGCGACGTCAAGGTAGCTCTGCATCTGGATCATGATTCAGACTCCTTATTCAGCCGCACGCGTGATGACTTCCACCACGCGCCAGTTCTTGGTCTTGGACATCGGAGCAATCTCGGTCACGCGGACGACATCGCCTTCCTTGCAGGCGTTGTCGGCATCGTGGGCGTGCAGCTTCGTCGAGCGCTTGATGTACTTGCCGTACAGTGCGTGCTTGACCTGACGCTCAACCAGGACGGTAACCGTCTTGTCCATCTTGTTGCTGACGACACGGCCTTCGACCGTGCGCAGCGTCTTGTTTTCAGTATTGTCGCTCATAGCGGCCATCCTTACTTCGTGCTGCCGAGCAGGGTCTTGACGCGAGCAATCTCGCGACGGACCCGGCGGATGTCGTGGGTCTTCGGCAGCTGGCCGGTGACCTGCTGCATACGGACAGAGAACTGTTCCTTACGCAGGTCGATCAGGTGGGCCTTGAGTTCGTCAGCCGACTTTTCACGGAGAGTTTTGATATCCATCAGCGCACCGTACGGGTCACGAAAGTGGTGGTGACCGAGAGCTTGGCGGCGGCCAGGCGGAACGCCTCGCGAGCCACTTCCTCGGAAACACCCTCGATTTCATAGATCATGCGGCCGGGCTGGATCTGGGCCACCCAGTATTCCACGTTACCCTTACCCGAACCCATTCGAACTTCGATGGGCTTCTTGGTGATGGGCTTGTCGGGGAACACGCGGATCCACATCTTGCCGCCGCGCTTGACGTAGCGGCTGATCGAGCGGCGAGCCGCTTCGATCTGACGCGCGGTCAGCTGACCGTGTGCGGTTGCCTTCAGGCCGTATTCGCCGAAGCTGACAGCGTTGGCGCTCCAGCTCAGGCCTTCGTTACGGCCCTTGTGTACCTTGCGGTACTTGGTTCGCTTGGGTTGCAACATTGTCGTTACCTCGCTTCACGGGCCGGGCGCTGACGGTCACCACGGTCGCCGCGATCGTGACGATCGTTGCGCGACGGGGTGTCGTCCTGCTTTTCCTGGCCAACCTGGGAGAAATCGAAGACCTCGCCCTTGTAGATCCAGACCTTGATGCCGATGATGCCGTAGGTCGTCTTGGCTTCAGCGAAGCCATAGTCGATGTCGGCACGCAGGGTGTGCAGCGGCACGCGGCCTTCGCGGTACCACTCCGAACGGGCGATTTCAGCACCGTTGAGGCGGCCACCCACGTTGACCTTGATGCCCAGGGCACCCAGGCGCATCGCGTTGCCCACCGAGCGCTTCATTGCGCGGCGGAACATGATGCGACGCTCCAGCTGCTGGGCGATCGACTCGGCAACGAGCTGCGCGTCCAGTTCCGGCTTGCGCACTTCGGTGACGTTGATGTGCGCCGGAACGCCCATCATCTCGCTCACTTCCTTGCGCAGCTTCTCGATGTCCTCACCACGCTTGCCGATCACCACGCCCGGACGGGCGGTGTGGATCGTCACGCGCGCGGTCTTGGCCGGACGCTCGATCAGGATCTTGCTGATGCCGGCCTGAGCCAGCTTCTTGCGCAGCATTTCGCGAACTTTCAGGTCGGCTGCCAGGTAACCAGCGAACTCGGCCTTGTTGGCGTACCACTTGGAGTTCCAGTCCTTGGAAATACCGAGACGGATACCAATCGGATGAACTTTATGACCCATGGTCTTTTCCTTATCCGCTTACTTGCCGGCGCCCACAACCACAGTGATGTGGCTGGTGCGCTTGAGGATGCGGGTACCGCGGCCTTTCGCCCGCGCCATGAAACGCTTCAGGGTCGGACCTTCATCAACCATGATGGTCTGAACCTTCAGCTCGTCGACGTCGGCGCCCTGGTTGTTCTCGGCGTTGGCAATAGCCGACTCCACCACCTTCTTGATCAGGTGGGCAGCCTTCTTGTCCGAGAACTTCAGCAGATTGACCGCACGTTCGGCCGGCAGACCGCGCACCTGGTCAGCGACCAGGCGAGCCTTCTGCGGGGAGATGCGCGCAGTGCGCAGGATGGCTTTCGCTTCCATTGTCATCTCTCCTTACTTGCCCGACTTCTTGTCACCACCGTGACCCTTGAAGGTCCGGGTGATGGCAAATTCGCCGAGCTTGTGGCCGACCATGTTCTCGTTGACGAGAACCGGGATGTGGTTCTTGCCGTTATGCACGGCAATGGTGATGCCTACCATGTCAGGCAGGATCATCGAACGGCGCGACCAGGTCTTGATCGGCTTCTTGCTGCCCGCAGCGGCCTCCACCTTCTTGACGAGGTGGTGATCGACGAACGGGCCCTTCTTGAGTGAACGTGCCATGGTCGATTAGCCCCTACGATCGCGGACGATGAACTGCTGAGTGCGCTTGTTATGGCGCGTCTTGTAACCCTTGGTCGGGACACCCCACGGGGTGACCGGATGCGGGTTACCCTGGCCGGCCTTGGCCTCACCACCACCGTGCGGGTGGTCAACCGGGTTCATGGCAGCACCACGAACGGTCGGGCGGACGCCGCGCCAGCGCTTGGCACCGGCCTTGCCCAGCTTTTCCAGGCTGTGCTCGTCGTTGCCGACTTCGCCGATGGTGGCGCAGCACTCGACCGGAACCTTACGCATTTCACCCGAGCGCAGACGCAGGGTGGCGTAGACGCCTTCACGGGCGACCAGCTGCACGGCAGCACCTGCAGCGCGGGCGATCTGAGCGCCCTTGCCCGGCTTCAGCTCGATGCAGTGGATGGTGGTACCGACCGGGATGTTGCGCAGCGGCAGGGTGTTGCCCGCCTTGATCGGGGCATCCGAACCAGCGATCACCTGATCACCGGCCTTCAGGCCCTTCGGGGCGATGATGTAGCGACGCTCGCCGTCGACGTAGCACAGCAGGGCGATATGGGCGGTGCGGTTCGGATCGTATTCGATGCGTTCCACGCGCGCCGGGATGCCCAGCTTGTTGCGCTTGAAGTCGATGATGCGGTAGTGCTGCTTGTGGCCACCACCGACGTGACGGGTGGTGATGCGGCCGTGGTGGTTACGACCACCCGAGCGGCTCTGCGACTCGACCAGCGCAGCGTGCGGAGCACCCTTGTGCAGGTCGGGCGTAACCACGCGCACGGCCGAACGGCGGCCGGGGGAAGTGGGCTTGAATTTCATCAATGGCATGGGATGTACCTCAGGCCTTGGCCGTTACATCGATCGACTGGCCATCGGCCAGGCGAACGTACGCCTTGCGCCAATCGCCGCGGCGGCCAGCACGGTTACGGAAGGACTTGTTCTTGCCCTTGACGTTGACCACGTTGACGGCTTCGACCTTGACGTCGAACAGCTGCTCAACCGCGGCCTTTACATCGGCCTTGGTGGCTTCGTTCGAAACTTCGAAGACATACTGGTTGGAGAGTTCCTGCAGGCGCGCGGTCTTTTCGGAGACACGCGGGGCACGCAGCACGCTGAAGATTTTTTCGTTGCTGTTCATGCCAGCCACTCCTCGACCTTCTTGACCGCGTCAGCGGTGATGACGACCGTGTCGGCACCGACCAGCGACACCGGGTCCAGGCCCTGCACGTCACGCACCTGCACGTACGGCAGATTGCGGGCGGACAGGTACAGGTGCTCGGAGGCTTCCTCGGTGACGATCAGCGGGCGCTTGCCCACTTCCAGGCCGGCCAGCTTGGCGATCAGACCCTTCGTGCTGGTCGCTTCGACATCGAAGGCCTCCACGATGGTCAGACGGCCCTGACGGTTCAGCTCGGACAGGATCGCGCACATGGCGGCACGGTACTGCTTACGATTGACCTTCTGCTCGAAGCTGCGCGGCTTGGCCGCGAAGGTGACACCGCCGCCGACGAAGATCGGAGCCGTCAGTGCGCCATGACGCGCGCCGCCGCCCTTCTGCTTCTTCGACTTCTTGGTGGTACCAGCCACTTCGGAGCGAGTCTTCTGTGCCTTGGTGCCGGCGCGACCGGCGTTGCGGTAAGCAACGACGACCTGGTGGACCAGATCTTCGCTGAAATCGCGACCGAACACGGCGTCGGAGACCGAGACCTTGTTGTTGCTACCCGTGATAACGAGTTCCATCGTCATCTCTCCTTATGCCTTGCTCGCCGGACGGACGATCACATCGCCACCCGCCGCGCCAGGAACGGCGCCGCGAACCGCAATCAGACCGCGCTCGACGTCGACCTTGACCACTTCCAGGTTCTGGGTGCTCTGCTGCACCGCGCCCATGTGGCCCGACATCTTCTTGCCCGGGAAAACGCGACCCGGGGTCTGGCGCTGACCCAGCGAACCCGGCGCGCGATGCGACAGCGAGTTACCGTGGGTTGCATCGCCCATACGGAAGTTGTGGCGCTTGATGGTGCCCTGGAAACCCTTACCCTTGGTGACACCCTGGACGTCGACGATCTGGCCGACTTCGAAGATGTCCGCCTTGACTTCGCCGCCGACGGCGAAATCGCCGAGCTGCGCGTCTTCAACGCGGAATTCCCACAGGCCACGACCCGCTTCCACCTTCGCCTTGGCGAAGTGGCCGGCTTCCGGCTTGTTGACCAGGGCAGCGCGACGCGCGCCGACGGTCACCTGCACGGCGCTGTAGCCGTCGGTTTCGACGGTCTTGATCTGCGCGATGCGGTTCGGGGTGGCTTCGATCAGGGTCACCGGGATGGAACGACCATCTTCGGTGAACACGCGGCTCATGCCGGCCTTGCGGCCCACGAAGCCCAACGAATACTTCTTCGTCATGGTCGTAGTCCTCAGGTCAGCTTGATCTGAACGTCGACGCCGGCAGCCAGTTCGAGCTTCATCAGCGCGTCCACGGTCTTGTCATTCGGGTCAACGATATCGAGCACGCGCTTGTGCGTGCGGGTCTCGTACTGGTCACGCGCGTCCTTGTCGACGTGCGGGGAAACGAGAACGGTGTAACGCTCGATCTTGGTCGGCAGCGGGATCGGGCCACGCACTTGCGCGCCGGTCCGCTTTGCCGTTTCAACGATCTCGCTGGCCGAACGGTCGATCAGACGATGATCGAACGCTTTCAGCCGGATCCGGATCTTTTGGTCCGCCATGGCGGTAGGTTCCTTCGTTAAAAGAGCGACAGACAAAGCCTCTGGGTTGCTTTGCCCCATGAAATTCCTGCATACGGACGGCCCGCACTCCTGCAGGCCGACAAGGTCAATCCGTAGACCTCAAAAACGTAGGCAGACCAGTTTCCCGGCCTGCCCAGACGTAGAAGCATAATGGCACGCCAGGCAGCTGTCAACAGTCTCCTGTTGACGCCGCCTGAATGGCCTTGACCCTTCCTGGTCCGGGGAACACAAGGCACATCCTGTGCCTGCTTTCCCATTTTGATACGCCCCGATGCCCTACCCAGGCAACATCGGGGCGCAGAGTCTAACAGATTACTTGATGATCTTCGAGACCACGCCGGCGCCGACGGTGCGGCCACCTTCGCGGATGGCGAAGCGCAGGCCTTCGTCCATCGCGACCGGGTTGATCAGGGTCACGGTCATCTTGACGTTGTCACCCGGCATCACCATTTCCACGCCTTCCGGCAGCTTGGCAGCGCCGGTGATATCGGTGGTGCGGAAGTAGAACTGCGGGCGGTAGCCGTTGAAGAACGGGGTGTGACGGCCGCCCTCGTCCTTCGACAGCACGTACACTTCGCCTTCGAACTCGGTGTGCGGGGTGATCGAACCCGGCTTGGCCAGAACCTGGCCGCGCTCGACGTCGTCACGCTTGGTGCCGCGCAGCAGCAGACCGGCGTTGTCGCCTGCCTGGCCCTGGTCCAGCAGCTTGCGGAACATTTCCACGCCGGTCACGGTGGTCTTCTGGGTCGGACGGATACCGACGATTTCGATTTCGTCACCGACCTTGATCACGCCGCGCTCGATACGACCGGTCACCACGGTGCCGCGGCCCGAGATCGAGAACACGTCTTCCACCGGCATCAGGAACGGCTTGTCGATCGCACGCTCCGGCTCCGGAATCCAGGTGTCCAGCGCGTCGACCAGCTTCAGGATCGCCGGCACGCCGATCTCGCTCTGGTCGCCTTCCAGCGCCAGGCGGGCCGAACCCGAGATGATCGGGGTGTCGTCGCCCGGGAACTCGTACTTGCTCAGCAGTTCGCGCACTTCCATTTCGACCAGCTCGAGCAGCTCGGCGTCGTCGACCATGTCAGCCTTGTTCAGGAACACCACGATGTACGGCACGCCGACCTGACGCGACAGCAGGATGTGCTCGCGGGTCTGCGGCATCGGGCCGTCAGCGGCCGAGCACACCAGGATCGCGCCGTCCATCTGGGCGGCACCGGTGATCATGTTCTTGACGTAGTCAGCGTGGCCCGGGCAGTCAACGTGGGCGTAGTGACGGGTCGGGGATTCGTATTCGACGTGCGCGGTCGAGATCGTGATGCCACGAGCCTTTTCTTCCGGTGCGGCGTCGATGGCGTCATACGCCTTGAACTCGCCACCGAAGCGCTCGGCGCCGATCTTGGTCAGCGCGGCGGTCAGCGTGGTCTTGCCGTGGTCGACGTGACCGATGGTGCCGACGTTGACGTGCGGCTTGGTGCGCTCGAACTTACCCTTTGCCATTGTTATATACCTTGATTGTTCGTAAGTGGTTTCAAGAGAGGCTGAGCGAGGCTCAGCCCTTCTTCATGACGGCTTCGGCGATGTTGGTCGGAGCCGGCTCGTAGTGATCGAATTCCATGGTGAAGGTGGCGCGGCCCTGGGTCTGCGAACGCAGCGCAGTGGCGTAGCCGAACATTTCACCCAGCGGGATCATCGCGTTGATGATGCTGGCCGAACCGTCACCGGTGGTGTCGGAACCCTGCAGCACGCCGCGACGACGGCTGACGTCGCCCATCACGTCACCCTGGTAATCCTCCGGGGTCACGATCTCGACCTTCATGATCGGCTCCAGCAGCACCGGCTTGGCCTTGGCGAAGCCCTGCTTGAAGGCCATCGACGAAGCCAGCTTGAACGCCATTTCCGAGGAGTCGACGTCGTGGTACGAACCGAACACCAGCTTCACCTTGACGTCCACGACCGGGAAGCCAGCCAGCGGGCCGCTGGTGATGGTTTCGCGCAGGCCCTTCTCGACCGACGGAATGAATTCCTTCGGGATCACGCCGCCGGTGATGTCGTTGATGAACAGGAAGTCGTCCTTGATGGCCGGAGCCAGCTTCGGATCGGCACGGTCTTCAGCGGTGATCGGCGACAGCTCGATCACGACGTGACCGTACTGACCCTTACCACCGGACTGCTTGGCGTGCTTGTAGTCCGACTTGACGTCGGCCAGGGTGATCGTTTCGCGGTAGGCCACCTGCGGCGCACCGACGTTGGCTTCAACGTTGAACTCGCGCTTCAGGCGGTCGACGATGATGTCCAGGTGCAGCTCGCCCATGCCCGAGATGATGGTCTGGCCGGATTCTTCGTCGGTCTTGACGCGGAACGACGGATCTTCCTGAGCCAGACGACCCAGGGCCAGACCCATCTTTTCCTGGTCCGACTTGGTCTTCGGCTCGACGGCCATCGAGATCACCGGCTCCGGGAACGTCATGCGCTCCAGGATGATCGGGGCGTCCACGGCGCACAGGGTGTCACCGGTGGTGGTGTCCTTCAGGCCCACGGCCGCAGCGATGTCACCCGCCAGAACTTCCTTGATTTCCTCGCGGTTGTTCGAGTGCATCTGCAGGATGCGGCCGATGCGCTCCTTCTTGCCCTTCACCGAGTTCAGCACGGTGTCACCACCGTTCAGCGTGCCCGAGTAGACGCGGAAGAAGGTCAGCGCGCCGACGAACGGGTCGGTGATGATCTTGAAGGCCAGCGACGAGAACGGCGCCTTGTCATCCGACTTGCGGGTCATCTCGATGGTATCGTCGTCGACGTCCACGCCCTTCACGTCCGGCACATCGACCGGCGACGGCAGCAGCTGGATCACGCCGTCCAGCATGGCCTGCACGCCCTTGTTCTTGAACGCCGAGCCGCAGTACATCGGCACGATCTCGGTGGCCAGGGTGCGGGTACGCAGCGCGTTGATGATTTCAGCCTCGGCCAGCTCTTCGCCGCCCAGGTACTTCTCCATCAGCTCTTCGCTGGCTTCGGCAGCGGTCTCGACCATGAACTGGCGGGCTTCTTCAGCAGCCGCCTGCAGTTCAGCCGGGATGTCGCTGTACTCGAACTTCATGCCCTGCGAGGCTTCATCCCAGTGGATGGCCTTCATCTTCAGCAGGTCGACGACGCCCTTGAAGTTGTCTTCAGCGCCGATCGGCAGCTGCATCGGCACGGCAACCGCGCCCAGCTTGGCCTTCAGCTGGCCGACGACCTTCTGGAAGTTGGCACCGGTACGGTCCATCTTGTTGACGAACGCGATGCGCGGCACGTGGTACTTGTTGGCCTGGCGCCACACGGTTTCCGACTGCGGCTGCACGCCACCGACGGCACACAGCACGAACACCGCACCGTCGAGCACGCGCAGCGAGCGCTCCACTTCGATGGTGAAGTCGACGTGCCCGGGGGTGTCGATGATGTTGAAGCGATGCTCCGGCAGGGACTTGTCCATGCCCTTCCAGAACGCGGTGGTGGCAGCGGACTGGATCGTGATGCCACGCTCCTGCTCCTGCTCCATCCAGTCCATGGTGGCGGCGCCGTCATGCACTTCACCGATCTTGTGGCTCTTGCCGGTGTAGAACAGGATGCGCTCGGACGTGGTGGTCTTGCCGGCATCGATGTGAGCCATGATGCCGAAGTTACGGTAACGCTCGATGGGAGTGGAACGGGCCACGGGGAGCCTCTCAGATTTCTTGGATTTCGGATGGCCGAACGCCGCCTTTCGGCGGCCTTCGGGTTGGCGCAGTCCTTCTGGGACCGCGAGGCAGCACCTAGGTGGTGCTGCCCTGCCTGTTTTGCAAGGCCGTCAAACTCACCAGCGGTAGTGGGCGAATGCCTTGTTGGCTTCGGCCATGCGGTGGGTTTCTTCGCGCTTCTTGATGGCGCCACCACGGTTTTCCGAGGCGTCGATCAGTTCAGCAGCCAGCTTCTTCGGCATGGTGTTCTCACCACGCTTGCGCGCGGAGTCGATCAGCCAGCGCATGGCCAGAGCCATCTTGCGCGAGGCACGCACTTCGACCGGCACCTGGTAGGTGGCACCGCCGACGCGACGCGACTTGACTTCGACCGCCGGAGCGACGTTGTCCAGCGCCTTCTGCACCAGCTCGATGGCGTTGGCGCTGCTGTTCTTCTCGGTGATCACGTCCATGGCGCCGTACACGATCTTTTCGGCGACGGACTTCTTGCCGCTCTGCATGACCATGTTGATGAAGCGGGCGATGGTTTCGCTTCCGTGCTTCGGATCGGGCAGGACGGAACGCTGCGGAGTATTACCCTTACGCGACATAGTGCTCTCTCCTTAGGCCTTCGGACGCTTGGCGCCGTACTTGGAACGGGCCTGGCGACGCTTGGCAACGCCGGCGGCGTCGAGCGAGCCACGAACGGTGTGGTAACGCACACCCGGCAGGTCCTTGACGCGACCGCCGCGGATCAGGACCACGGAGTGCTCCTGCAGGTTGTGGCCTTCACCACCGATGTAGGAAATCACTTCTTCCTGGTTGGTCAGGCGGACCTTGGCAACCTTGCGAAGGGCCGAGTTCGGCTTCTTCGGAGTGGTGGTGTAGACACGGGTGCAGACGCCACGGCGCTGCGGGCACTTGTCGAGCGCCGGCGAGGCACTCTTGTAGGTGGTCGCTTGCCGCGGCTTGCGGACCAGCTGGTTGATCGTCGCCATCAGTAGGTTCTTCTGATTGGTGGCCGGAAAATCCGGCCAGAGATGCGGAAATGTTAAAGCAGGCCAAAATTCTGGCCTGCTGAGACAGACGATTGTAGCAACCTGCCAGGAACGACGTCAAACGCGTCCTGTCAAGCCCGTCCCTGATCCCGGAACGTTACTGGGGGGCCTCCATGTACCCCGTTCAGGTTCGACCGGCCCTCCACGGATGGAGCCGCCTGCCGCTACAGCCAGGTCGGACGGCCTGCGCCGCCCTGCCCTTCAAGCCCGCCCGGGCATGTCCCCGGGCGTTACCGCAAAGGTGGGTCCGGCCTTGCGGCCGGACCGGTCACCTCATTCCTCGCCCGCAGCCTGTTCGGTCTCGGCTTCCACTGCCGGAGCCTCGACCGCCGCCGGGGTGCCGGCCAGGGTCTGCATCTCCGACTCGGTGAGGCCGGACGCGCCACGACGGCGCTGGCTGTGGTACGCCAGACCGGTACCGGCCGGAATCAGACGGCCGACGATGACGTTTTCCTTCAGGCCACGCAGGTTGTCCGAGGTGCCGCGCACGGCCGCTTCGGTCAGCACGCGGGTGGTCTCCTGGAACGACGCCGCCGAGATGAACGACTCGGTGGCCAGCGAGGCCTTGGTGATGCCCAGCAGGACCGGATCGAACCGCGCCGGCAGCTCGTTGCGGGTCGACAGGCGGGCATTCTCCTCGATAACGCGCTGGCGTTCGACCTGCTCGCCGTTCAGGAACTTGCTGCTGCCCTGATCGGTGATCTCGACCTTGCGCAGCATCTGGCGGGTGATCACCTCGATGTGCTTGTCGTTGATCTTCACGCCCTGCAGGCGGTACACGTCCTGGATTTCCTTGACCAGGTAGGCCGCCAGCGGCTCGACACCCAGCAGGCGCAGGATGTCCTGCGGGCTCGGCTCGCCGTCCACGATGGTTTCACCCTTGGTGACATGCTCGCCTTCGAACACGATGACCTGGCGGTACTTCGGAATCAGCTCTTCGTGCTCCGAACCATCGGTGTCCTTGATGATCAGGCGCTGCTTGCCCTTGGTGTCCTTGCCGAAGCTGATGATGCCCGAACGCTCGGCCAGCACCGCCGGATCCTTCGGCTTGCGCGCTTCGAAGAGGTCGGCCACGCGCGGCAGACCACCGGTGATGTCGCGGGTCTTGGAGGCTTCCTGCGGGATCTTGGCGACGACGTCGCCCACGCCCACCGGGGCGCCATCCTGCAGGTTGACGATCGAGCGCGGCGGCAGCAGGTACTGCGCCGGCAGATCGGTGCCCGGGATCGACAGGTCGTTGCCCTTGGCGTCGACGATGCGCACGATCGGGCGCAGGTCCTTGGCCTGGGTACCACGACGCTTCGGATCGGTGATTTCGCGCGAGGCCAGGCCGGTCAGCTCGTCGGTCTTCTCGATGACGGTGATGCCGTCGACGAAGTCGATGAAGCGGATGAAGCCGGCCACTTCCGACACGATCGGGTGGTTATGCGGATCCCAGTTGGCCACGGTCTGGCCAGCCTTGATCGCATCGCCGTCCTTGGACGTGATGGTCGCACCGTACGGCAGCTTGTAACGCTCACGCTCACGGCCGTGGGCATCGAGCACCGAGATTTCGCCCGAGCGCGACACTGCCACCAGCGAGCCGTTGGCATGCTCGACCGACTTGAGGTTGCTGAACTTGACCGAGCCGGTGGTCTTGACGGTGATGTTGTCGACCGCAGCAGCTCGCGACGCCGCACCACCGATGTGGAAGGTACGCATGGTCAGCTGGGTACCCGGCTCACCGATGGACTGGGCGGCGATGACGCCGACCGCTTCACCGATGTTGACCAGATGGCCACGGGCCAGATCGCGGCCGTAGCAGCGAGCGCAGACACCGAAGGCCGATTCGCACGAAATCGTCGAACGCACCTTGATGCTCTGCACGCCGGCATCTTCCAGCTTGGCGACCCACTGCTCGTCCAGCAGGGTGTTGCGGGTGACGATCGGATCTTCGTCGTTGCCCGGCAGGAACACGTCCTCGGCAACCACGCGACCCAGCACGCGGTCCTTCAGCGGCTCGACCACGTCACCGCCTTCCACGATCGGGGTCATGATCAGGCCTTCGGTGGTACCGCAATCCACCTCGGTGATCACCACGTCCTGCGCCACGTCGACCAGTCGACGGGTCAGGTAACCCGAGTTCGCGGTCTTCAGCGCGGTATCGGCCAGACCCTTACGGGCACCGTGGGTGGAGTTGAAGTACTCCTGCACGTTCAGGCCTTCGCGGAAGTTCGCCTTGATGGGCGTCTCGATGATCGAGCCGTCCGGGCGGGCCATCAGGCCGCGCATGCCGGCCAGCTGACGGATCTGCGCCTGGCTGCCTCGTGCACCGGAGTCGGCCATGATGTACAGCGAGTTCATCGACTTCTGATCGATGGTCTCACCCTTGGCATTGACGACCTTCTCGGTACCGATGGTGTCCATCATCGCCTTGGCGATGCGCTCGTTGGTGCGCGACCAGATGTCGACCACCTTGTTGTAGCGCTCGCCAGCGGTGACCAGACCCGACTGGTACTGCTCCTGGATTTCCAGCACTTCGGCTTCGGCCTCGGTGAGGATGCCGCGCTTTTCGTCCGGGATCAGCATGTCGTCGATACCGATCGACACGCCGGCGCGGGTTGCGTAGGCGAAGCCGGTGTACATCAGCTTGTCGGCGAACACGACCGTGTCCTTCAGACCCAGCTGACGGTAGCTGGAGTTGATCAGGCGCGAGATGTTCTTCTTGGTCAGCTCGGTGTTGGCCAGCGCGAACGGCAAGCCTTCCGGCAGGATTTCAGCCAGCAGGGCGCGACCGATCGTGGTATCCACGATCGAGGTCTTGTTCTGCTTGTTGCCTTCCTCGTCGGTCACCACTTCGGTGATGCGGACCTTGACCTTGGCGTGCAGTTCCACCACGCGGTTGTCGTAGGCGCGCTTGACTTCAGCGATGTTGGCGAAGGCCATGCCCTCGCCCTTCTTGTTTTCCAGCGAGCGGGTCATGTAGTACAGACCCAGCACGACGTCCTGCGACGGCACGATGATCGGCTCGCCGTTGGCCGGCGACAGGATGTTGTTGGTCGACATCATCAGCGCACGCGCTTCCAGCTGGGCTTCCAGCGAGAGCGGCACGTGGACGGCCATCTGGTCACCGTCGAAGTCGGCGTTGAACGCGGTGCAGACCAGCGGATGCAGCTGGATGGCCTTGCCTTCGATCAGCACCGGCTCGAACGCCTGGATGCCCAGACGGTGCAGGGTCGGCGCGCGGTTCAGCATCACCGGATGCTCGCGGATGACCTCTTCCAGGATGTCCCAGACTTCGGCTTCTTCGCGCTCGACCAGCTTCTTGGCGGCCTTGATGGTGGTGGCCAGGCCACGACGCTGCAGCTTGGCGAACACGAACGGCTTGAACAGCTCCAGCGCCATCTTCTTCGGCAGGCCGCACTGGTGCAGGCGCAGGTACGGACCGACCACGATGACCGAACGGCCCGAGTAGTCCACGCGCTTGCCCAGCAGGTTCTGACGGAAGCGACCCTGCTTGCCCTTGATCATGTCGGCCAGCGACTTCAGCGGGCGCTTGTTGGTGCCGGTGATGGCACGGCCACGGCGACCGTTGTCCAGCAGCGCATCGACCGATTCCTGCAGCATGCGCTTTTCATTGCGCACGATGATGTCCGGCGCGCTCAGTTCGAGCAGGCGGCGCAGGCGGTTGTTGCGGTTGATGACGCGGCGGTACAGGTCGTTCAGGTCGGAGGTCGCGAAGCGGCCACCGTCCAGCGGCACCAGCGGACGCAGGTCCGGCGGCAGCACCGGCAGCACGGTCATCACCATCCATTCCGGACGGTTGCCCGACTCCAGGAAGGCCTCGATCAGCTTGATGCGCTTGGTCAGTCGCTTCAGCTTGGTTTCCGAACCGGTCGCGGCGATCTCCTCGCGCAGGCGGGTCATCTCCGACTGCAGGTCGATCGTGCGCAGCAGTTCGTACACGGCCTCGGCGCCCATGGCGGCGTCGAAGTCGTCACCGTGCTCCTGGCGGGCCTGCAGGTACTGTTCTTCGGTCAGCAGCTGGCGGCGCTCCAGGGCGGTCAGGCCCGGCTCGGTCACCACGTAGGCTTCGAAGTACAGCACGCGCTCGATGTCGCGCAGGGTCATGTCCAGCATCAGGCCGATGCGCGACGGCAGCGACTTGAGGAACCAGATGTGCGCGACCGGCGAGGCCAGGTCGATGTGGCCCATGCGCTCGCGGCGCACCTTGGCCAGGGTCACTTCAGTGCCGCACTTCTCGCAGACCACGCCGCGGTGCTTCATGCGCTTGTACTTGCCGCACAGGCACTCGTAGTCCTTGACCGGGCCGAAGATGGCGGCGCAGAACAGGCCGTCGCGTTCCGGCTTGAAGGTACGGTAGTTGATGGTTTCCGGCTTCTTCACTTCGCCGAAGGACCACGAGCGGATCAGGTCCGGCGAAGCCAGCGCGATCTTGATCGCGTCGAAGTCCAGCGTCTGGCGCTGCTGGTTGAAGAGATTGAGCAGGTCTTTCATGGTGTTCTCCAGAAGGAGGAATGCTGTGTCGATGGGCTTTCAGGTCACTGCCAGCGGCGCGGCGGAGAGAGCCGCCGCGCCGGCATGGATCAGTTGTCTTCCAGTTCCATGTTGATGGCCAGCGAGCGGATTTCCTTCACGAGCACGTTGAAGGATTCCGGCATGCCCGCGACCATCTCGTGCTCACCGTCGACGATGTTCTTGTACATCTGGTTGCGGCCCTGCACGTCATCGGACTTCACCGTCAGCATTTCCTGCAGGGTGTAGGCCGCGCCGTAGGCTTCCAGCGCCCAGACTTCCATTTCACCGAAGCGCTGGCCACCGAACTGCGCCTTGCCGCCCAGCGGCTGCTGGGTGACGAGCGAGTACGGACCGGTCGAACGCGCGTGCATCTTGTCGTCGACCAGGTGGTTCAGCTTCAGGTAGTGCATGTAACCCACGGTGGTGTGGCGATCGAACGCTTCACCGGTGCGGCCGTCGTACAGCTGGGTCTGGCCACTGCTCGGCAGATCGGCCAGTTCCAGCATGCGCTTGATTTCCGCTTCGGTGGCACCGTCGAACACCGGGGTGGCCATCGGCACGCCGTCGGTGAGGTTACGGGCCAGGCGCAGCAGCTCCTCGTCGCTGAACTGCGACAGGTCGACACGGTTGGCCACGTTGGTGTCATCGTGGTTGTAGATGTCGTCCAGGAACCGGCGCAGGTCGGCAACGGCCGCCTGGGCTTCCAGCATTGCCTGGATCTTGCGGCCCAGGCCCTTGGCGGCCCAGCCCAGGTGCACTTCCAGGATCTGGCCGATGTTCATACGCGACGGCACGCCCAGCGGGTTCAGCACGATGTCCACGGTTTCGCCCGAGGCCATGTACGGCATGTCCTCGACCGGCACCACGTTGGACACCACGCCCTTGTTGCCGTGGCGACCCGCCATCTTGTCGCCCGGCTGGATGCGGCGCTTCACGGCCAGGAACACCTTGACCATCTTCAGCACGCCCGGAGCCAGGTCGTCGCCTGCGGTGATCTTGCCGCGCTTGTCGGCGAAGCGACGCTCGAATTCCTTCTCGTGCGCCTGGATCTGCTTCTGGGCGCGCTCGATGGCTTCCGAAGCGTCCTCGTCCTTCATGCGCAGCACGAACCAGTCAGCCTTCTTCAGGCCGTCCAGGTACGCGTCGGTGATGACGTCACCCTTCTTCAGGCCGGCACCGCCGTTGACCACCTTGCCGACGATCTGCGAACGCAGACGCATGTAGATGGCGGCTTCCAGGATGCGGAACTGGTCGTCGAAGTCCTTCTTGACGCGCTTGATCTCCGACTCTTCGATCTGGCGCGCACGCTTGTCCTTCTCGATGCCGTCGCGGGTGAAGACCTGCACGTCGATGACGGTGCCGTCCATGCCCGGCGGAACGCGCAGCGAGCTGTCCTTAACGTCCGAAGCCTTCTCGCCGAAGATCGCGCGCAGCAGCTTCTCTTCCGGGGTCAGCTGGCTCTCGCCCTTCGGCGTGACCTTGCCGACCAGGATGTCGCCGGCGCGGACTTCCGCACCGATGTACACCACGCCGCTCTCGTCCAGGCGGTTCAGCGCCTGCTCGGAAACGTTCGGGATGTCGGCGGAGATTTCCTCCGGCCCCAGCTTGGTGTCGCGCGCGACGCAGGTCAGCTCTTCGATGTGGATCGTGGTGTAGCGATCCTCTTCCACCACGCGTTCGGAGAGCAAGATGGAGTCTTCGAAGTTGTAGCCGTTCCACGGCATGAACGCGATCAGCATGTTCTGGCCCAGGGCCAGTTCGCCGATGTCGGTGGACGGACCGTCGGCCAGCACGTCGCCGCGGGCGATGACGTCACCCACCTGGACCAGCGGACGCTGGTTGATGCAGGTGTTCTGGTTGGAACGGGTGTACTTGACCAGGTTGTAGATGTCGACGCCGGCGTCGGTGGCACCGACGATCTCTTCCTCGACCACCTTGACCACGATGCGGGCAGCGTCGATCTGCACGATCTCACCGCCACGACGGGCGTTCACGGTCACACCGGAGTCACGCGCCACGGCGCGCTCGATGCCGGTGCCGACCAGCGGCTTCTGCGAACGCAGGGTCGGCACGGCCTGACGCTGCATGTTCGCGCCCATCAGTGCGCGGTTGGCGTCATCGTGCTCCAGGAACGGCACCAGCGCGGCCGCGATCGACACGGTCTGCATCGGCGAGACGTCCATGAAGTGGACCTCCGCCGGCGGCTTCAGCAGCGACTCGCCTTGGTAGCGGCACGGCACGAACTGCTCGGTCAGCATGCTCTTGGCATCGGTCAGGGCGTTGGCCTGGGCGATGACGTACTCGTTTTCCTCGATCGCCGACAGGAACTCGATCTCGTCGGAGACCTTGCCGTCCACGACCTTGCGGTACGGGGTCTCGAGGAAACCGTACTGGTTGGTGCGGGCGTACACGGCCAGCGAGTTGATCAGGCCGATGTTCGGGCCTTCCGGCGTTTCGATGGTGCAGACGCGGCCGTAGTGGGTCGGGTGCACGTCGCGCACTTCGAAGCCGGCGCGCTCACGGGTCAGGCCGCCCGGGCCCAGGGCCGAGACGCGACGCTTGTGGGTCACTTCCGACAGCGGGTTGTTCTGATCCATGAACTGCGACAGCTGCGAGGAGCCGAAGAACTCCTTGATGGCGGCAGCGACCGGCTTGGCGTTGATCAGTTCCTGCGGCGTCAGGCCTTCGGACTCGGCCATCGACAGGCGTTCCTTGACCGCGCGCTCGACGCGGACCAGGCCGACGCGGAACACGTTCTCGGCCATTTCACCGACCGAACGCACGCGACGGTTGCCCAGGTGATCGATGTCGTCGACCACGCCGCGACCATTGCGGATCTCGGTCAGGACCTTGATCACGTCCAGGATGTCGGAGCTGTCGCCATGGGCAGCGACCAGGCGCTTGGACTCTTCGTCGTTGCGCTCACCGAAGTACTTGCTGTCGTACAGCACGGCTTCGCCGGTGGTTTCCTTGCGGCCCACGCGACGGTTGAACTTCATGCGGCCGACCGCGGACAGGTCGTAGCGCTCGAAGGTGAAGAACAGGTTGTGGAACAGGTTCTGCGCGGCGTCCTTGGTCGGCGGCTCGCCCGGACGCATCATGCGGTAGATCTCGACCAGTGCTTCCAGCTGGGTCTTGGTCGGATCGATGCGCAGGGTGTTGGACAGGTACGGACCACGATCCAGGTCGTTCACCCACAGGGTACCGACCGCATCGACGCCTGCCTTGCGGAAGTTCTGCAGCTGCTCTTCGCTGATCTCGTCATTGGCCTGGGCCAGCAGTTCGCCGGTCGAGGCATCAACCACGTCGTGCGACAGGATGCGGCCGACCAGGTAGTCGTCCGGCACGGCCAGGGCCGCGATGCCCGAGGCTTCCAGCTGCTTGATGTGGCGCGCGGTGATGCGCTTGCCGGCTTCCACGATGACCTTGTCGCCGTCGGCGAGGTCAAAGCCCAGGGTTTCGCCACGCAGGCGCTCCGGCACCAGCTCCAGCTGGACGCCTTCATCCGGGTTGATGTGGAAGGTGTTGATCTCGAAGAACTCGGCCAGCATCTCTTCGTTGCTGTAGCCAAGCGCGCGCAGCAGGATCGACACCGGCAGCTTGCGGCGGCGGTCGATACGGGTGAACAGCGCGTCCTTCGGGTCGAACTCGAAGTCCAGCCAGGAACCGCGGTAGGGAATGATGCGGGCGCTGTACAGCAGCTTGCCCGAGCTGTGGGTCTTGCCGCGGTCGTGGTCGAAGAACACGCCCGGCGAGCGGTGCAGCTGCGAGACGATGACGCGCTCGGTGCCGTTGACGATGAAGGTGCCGTTCTCGGTCATCAGCGGGATTTCGCCCAGATAGACCTCCTGCTCCTTCACGTACTTGATGGCCTTGGTCGACGACTCGCGGTCGTAGATCACCAGGCGCACGGTCACGCGCAGCGGGGCGCCGTAGCTCATGCCGCGCTGGCGGCATTCACGTTCGTCGAAGACCGGCTCGCCCAGCTTGTAGCCGACGTACTCCAGGGCGGCATTGCCGCTGTAGCTGGCGATCGGGAAGACCGACTTCAGCGCGGCGTGCAGGCCATGATCGGCACGCTTGGCCGGATCGATGTTCTCCTGCAGGAAATCACGGTAGGAATCCACCTGGATCGCGAGCAGGAACGGCACTTCGAGAATCGAGCGCTGCTTGCCGAAATCCTTGCGGATACGCTTCTTTTCGGTGAACGAATAGGACGTCATGAGGTCTTCCACCTTGTTGTGCGGGCCGTGCGTCCACGACCCTGAAGGGAACTTTGAAATTGTCAGTTGGAAGTCGCTGGTATTGCCGGCACCAGCACGCCTTCTCCCGCTACTTCCAACTGCCAACTCGTCTGCATCTACTTCCCTGCTGCCGCGCGATGCGCGGGCGTGCCGGGATTTGACCGCAGCCCGTGTTGGGCTTTCTACCGCCTGATTCCACCCGCGCAGTACGCGGGCCTGCAACAACGACCAAAGGCCGGGGGCTTACGCCCCCAGCCTTGGCTGCATCGCCGAGAATCGATGACGATGCAAAGGAAGTGCTTACTTGACTTCGACAGTCGCGCCAGCAGCTTCCAGGTCCTTCTTCATCTTCTCGGCGTCGTCCTTCGAAGCGCCTTCCTTCAGGACGCCACCGGCTTCGGCCAGGTCCTTCGCTTCCTTCAGGCCCAGGCCGGTGATGGCGCGGACGGCCTTGATGACTTCGACCTTCTTCTCGCCGGCCGACTTCAGGGTGACGGTGAACTCGGTCTGCTCTTCAACAGCAGCGGCCGGGCCAGCGGCAGCAGCCACGGCAACCGGAGCAGCGGCGGAGACGCCGAACTTCTCTTCGATGGCCTTGACCAGCTCCATCACTTCCATCAGGGACTTCTCGGCGATGGCGTCGACGATCTGTTCGTTGGTAAGGGACATGATTAATACCTTTGGATGATTTTCTGGGTTGAGGTTCCGTCAGGAACCACGGTAAGTCGAAACTCAGGCGGTCTCGGCGGCCGGCTCGGCAGCGGCGGTTTCGCCACCACCCTGCTTCTCGCCAACAGCCTTGATGGCGCGGGCGAACATCGTGACCGGCTCGGTCAGGACGCGGGCCAGCATGGCCAGGGCCTGATCGCGGGTCGGCAGCGAGGCCAGCACGTCGACGTGGCTTGCCGGGAACACTTCGCCACCGATGGCGACGACCTTAGCCTTCAGCTTGTCGTTGCCCTTGGCGGCTTCCTTGATCAGGCGACCGGCAGCGCCGGGCTCCTCGAGCGAGAACGCGTACAGCAGCGGACCAACCATCTGGTCCTGGGCCACGGCGAACTCGGTGCCTTCAACGGCGCGCGAAGCCAGGGTGTTCTTGACAACCTTCAAGAAAACACCGGTTTCACGAGCCTGCTTGCGCATCGCGGTCATCTGGGCGACCGTGGTGCCAGCGTATTCGGCTGCGATCAAGGAGTGGGCCTTGGCGGCGACGTCTGCCAGCTCGGCGACTACTTCTTGCTTCTGGGACAGATTGAGAGCCATTGCACTCCTCCAATTGAACTCCGCTTACGGCTCCTGCCGTGTGCGGTCCTGTGCGGCATCCGTCCTGGACGCCGGGAACACCAGGATGATGTTCCGGGGGGGTGGGCCGTTCTAGACCTGGAGTGGGCCAACCTGGGAAACCCAGACGTGCGTGAACCAGAAAAACTCCAGAAGGGCACCATCTACGCAGGGTGATTCCGGGGAATCGATTAAGCGTTCATGACTGTTCCGGCGGCGACTCCCTGCCATATCGAGCTTCCGTGCCCGTCGCCGGCCCTGCCACGACCGCGCCTGCGGTCTTTGACGGCTACCGCAGGCGGTGGGCTGCCTGCGATGCCTTCAAATGTCACGGTCACGGCACCCGAAAGTACCGTGACCGCTTGAAACAATTACTTCAGGGTCAGCGACGACTGGTCGACGGTGACGCCCGGGCCCATCGTCGAGCTGACCGAAACCTTCTGCAGGTAGGTGCCCTTCGAGGTGGCCGGCTTGGCCTTGATCAGGTCCAGCAGCAGCGCGGTCAGGTTCGACTTCAGCGCGTCTTCGGCGAAGTCGGCCTTGCCGATGGTGCAGTGGATGATGCCAGCCTTGTCGGTGCGGTAACGGACCTGGCCCGACTTGGCGTTCTTCACGGCTTCACCCGGGTTCGGGGAAACGGTGCCGACCTTCGGGTTCGGCATCAGGCCGCGCGGGCCCAGCACGGTGCCCAGCTTACCGACAACGCGCATGGCGTCCGGGGTCGCGATGACGACGTCGTAGTTCAGATCGCCGGCCTGCATCTTCTCGGCCAGGTCATCCATGCCGACGGCTTCGGCGCCAGCGGCCAGGGCTTCATCAGCCTTGGCACCGGCCGGAGCGAACACGGCAACGCGGACCGACTTGCCGGTACCGGCCGGCAGGACGGTGGAGCCACGGACCTGCTGGTCGGACTTCTTCGCGTCGACGCCCAGGCGCACAGCAACGTCGATCGACTCGACGAACTTGGCCTTGGTGGCGCTCTTCAGGATGTTGATCGCGTCCTCGAAGGCGTAAGCCTTGCCCGGAACGACGGCGGCCTTGATGGCCTTCTCACGCTTGGTCTGTGCCATCTTCTTAACCCTCCACCACGAGGCCCATGGAACGGGCAGAGCCAGCGATGGTACGCACGGCGGCGTCCAGGTCGGCGGCAGTCAGATCCGGTTCCTTCGCCTTGGCGATCTCTTCCAGCTGCTTACGGGTGACCTTGCCGACCTTCTCGGTGTTCGGGCGCTTGGAGCCCGACGAGATGCCAGCGGCCTTCTTCAGCAGGGTGGTGGCCGGGGTGCTCTTGGTGATGAAGGTGAACGTACGGTCCGAGTAGGCCGTGATGATCACCGGAACCGGCAGACCCGGCTCGAGCTTCTGCGTGGCAGCGTTGAACGCCTTGCAGAATTCCATGATGTTCAGGCCGCGCTGACCCAGCGCAGGACCGACCGGCGGCGAGGGGTTGGCCTGACCGGCCTTCACCTGCAGCTTGATGTAACCGACAACTTTCTTTGCCATGTGAGTACTCTCCGGGTGCTAGCGCCTTTCGACAACAGGCTCCCCATCGGACCGGGAATCACGCGTCCCGGCATCGCGTTTTGAAATCATGCCGAAGGCCACCTTTCGGTGGCCTCGTCCTGCTGGCTTCCCAGCGGGGAGCCGCGCACTATATCAGATTTTGGGCGCCCTGTCTGAACAGGGAGGGCGACCTGAAGGCTGCCAGCCCGTGGCCGGCAGCATCACCGGGCATCAGCCGGTCTGCTTCTCGACCTGGCCGAACTCGAGCTCGACCGGGGTGGCACGACCGAAGATCAGCACCGAGACGCGCAGACGGCTCTTCTCGTAGTTGACTTCTTCGACCACACCATTGAAATCGTTGAACGGGCCATCGGTGACGCGGACCATCTGGCCCGGCTCGAACAGCACCTTCGGACGCGGCTTCTCGACACCTTCCTGAACGCGGTTCAGGATGGACTCGGCTTCGGAATCGGCGATCGGCAGCGGACGATCGGCGGTACCGCCGATGAAGCCCATCACGCGCGGGGTTTCCTTGACCAGGTGCCAGCTTTCGTTGTCGATGCGCGGAATACCGGCCTCTTCGTGGGTCTCGATCTGGACCAGCACGTAACCCGGGAAGAACTTGCGCTCGGACCGGCGCTTCTGGCCGGCGCGCATCTCGATCACTTCCTCGGTCGGAACCAGGACGTCGCCGAAGCGCTCTTCCATGCCATCACGGACGATGCGATCACGCAGAGCCTGCGCCACCGACTTCTCGAAGCCCGAATAGGCGTGAACGACGTACCAACGCTTCATGCAATTCTCCTTAGCGGCTCAGGAACCACTGAGTCAGTTTCTGGATCAGGAAGTCGAAGCCACCCAGCAGCAGGCTGAGGATGAGCACCACGACAATCACGACCCAGGTCATGCGAACGGCTTCCTGGCGCGTCGGCCAGACCACCTTGCGCAGTTCGAAGCGCGACTCGGAGAGGAATTCGCGGGTGTCGCGCCCCTTGCCGGTCAGCATGAACACGCCGATACCGCCAACCAGACCGACCACGACCGCCAACGCACGCAGCTGACCCGCCCACGCGCCCAGCTGGGCGGCGCGACCGGAGTCGGCGGAGAACCAGAACCAGACGAACAGACCCGCCAGCACCAGCAGGGATGCGGCAACGTACTTGACGATATCTCCACCGCTGGCGGAGGTGTCCTTGGAATGTTCGATCTTGCTATTCATCCGGTGTGTCTGCTTTAGCGGCAAGAGCCGCTGGATAAGGTGGGCAGATGGCACGCCAGGAGGGACTCGAACCCCCAACCTGCGGTTTTGGAGACCGCTGCTCTGCCAATTGAGCTACTGGCGTACGTTTTGAAACTTGCCTTCCCTTAGACGGCGAAGGCGGACCGAGGTTCCCGGCCCGCCACTCGCGCGACCGGCAGCGCTATGCAACCGCCGGTACTGCAGGCTTACTTGATGATCTTCGAGACCACGCCGGCGCCGACGGTGCGGCCACCTTCGCGGATGGCGAAGCGCAGGCCTTCGTCCATCGCGACCGGGTTGATCAGGGTCACGGTCATCTTGACGTTGTCACCCGGCATCACCATTTCCACGCCTTCCGGCAGCTTGGCAGCGCCGGTGATATCGGTGGTGCGGAAGTAGAACTGCGGGCGGTAGCCGTTGAAGAACGGGGTGTGACGGCCGCCCTCGTCCTTCGACAGCACGTACACTTCGCCTTCGAACTCGGTGTGCGGGGTGATCGAACCCGGCTTGGCCAGAACCTGGCCGCGCTCGACGTCGTCACGCTTGGTGCCGCGCAGCAGCAGACCGGCGTTGTCGCCTGCCTGGCCCTGGTCCAGCAGCTTGCGGAACATTTCCACGCCGGTCACGGTGGTCTTCTGGGTCGGACGGATACCGACGATTTCGATTTCGTCACCGACCTTGATCACGCCGCGCTCGATACGACCGGTCACCACGGTGCCGCGGCCCGAGATCGAGAACACGTCTTCCACCGGCATCAGGAACGGCTTGTCGATCGCACGCTCCGGCTCCGGAATCCAGGTGTCCAGCGCGTCGACCAGCTTCAGGATCGCCGGCACGCCGATCTCGCTCTGGTCGCCTTCCAGCGCCAGGCGGGCCGAACCCGAGATGATCGGGGTGTCGTCGCCCGGGAACTCGTACTTGCTCAGCAGTTCGCGCACTTCCATTTCGACCAGCTCGAGCAGCTCGGCGTCGTCGACCATGTCAGCCTTGTTCAGGAACACCACGATGTACGGCACGCCGACCTGACGCGACAGCAGGATGTGCTCGCGGGTCTGCGGCATCGGGCCGTCAGCGGCCGAGCACACCAGGATCGCGCCGTCCATCTGGGCGGCACCGGTGATCATGTTCTTGACGTAGTCAGCGTGGCCCGGGCAGTCAACGTGGGCGTAGTGACGGGTCGGGGATTCGTATTCGACGTGCGCGGTCGAGATCGTGATGCCACGAGCCTTTTCTTCCGGTGCGGCGTCGATGGCGTCATACGCCTTGAACTCGCCACCGAAGCGCTCGGCGCCGATCTTGGTCAGCGCGGCGGTCAGCGTGGTCTTGCCGTGGTCGACGTGACCGATGGTGCCGACGTTGACGTGCGGCTTGGTGCGCTCGAACTTACCCTTGGCCATGGCTGCTTATCTCGAATTCGTCTGGTGTGGTGCTGAAGATGGTGCTCACGAAAGGAATCGAACCTTCGACCTCTTCCTTACCAAGGAAGTGCTCTACCGACTGAGCTACGTGAGCGAGTTTTGCATTATGGCATGAACTCGATAATATTCAAAGTTCATTCAATGGAGCGGGAGACGGGAATCGAACCCGCACCATCAGCTTGGAAGGCTGAGGTTCTACCATTGAACTACTCCCGCACCGGGAAGTGCCACAACGTGAAGCTGGTGGAGGGAGGTGGATTCGAACCACCGAAGGCGTAAGCCAGCAGATTTACAGTCTGCCCCCGTTGGCCGCTTGGGTATCCCTCCGTTTCAACCCCATCCCGTGCCGCCGAAGCGTTGCGGTGTGTGGTGGTGAGCCCGCAATTCTGGAGATGAAGCGGGGGCCTGTCAACGCTTTTTTTCACTTTTTTTCACATGCGTCGCAAACCCTTTGATACGCAAGCCTATTGCCCGGGCAGTGCCAAGGCCTCGTCGGCGAAGATCGCCACATGCGGAACGCCGTCGGCACCGATCCAGCCGCGATACATGCCCTCGGTGTTGAACGGCGTGGCCGCTTTTCCATCGGCGGAGAGCACGATCGCACCGCCATCCCCACCCATCTGCGGAATCGCCTCGTTGATCACGCCCCTGCCCGCCTCCGCCGGCGACTGGCCCTGGTAGCGGATACGCGCGCAGATCTCGTGCGCGGCAGCGGTGCGGATGTAGTACTCGCCCCACCCGGTCCCCGACACCGCACAGCGTGCATCGGCCCAGGTGCCGGCGCCGATGATCGGCGAATCGCCGACACGCCCGTAGCGCTTGTTGGTCATTCCTCCGGTGGAGGTGCCCGCTGCCAGGCGCCCCTGCGCATCCAGCGCAACCGCACCGACCGTGCCGAAGTGCCGGGCCGTTTCCAGGTCGGCGTGGGCCTGGCCGCCGGCCTCCTCCTTCAGTGCGCGCTGCAGCTGCTGCCAGCGCTTGTCGGTGCGGAAGTACGAAGGATCGACCAGGGTCATGCCCTGCTCGACGGCGAACGCCTCAGCGCCCTGCCCGACCATCATCACGTGTTTCGATCCCTGCATCACGGCCGTTGCCAGCAGGATCGGGTTGCGTACGCGCTGCACGCCGGCCACCGCGCCGGCCGCCTGGGTGGCGCCATCCATCACGGCCGCGTCCAGCTCGTTGCGCCCGTCGTGGGTGAACACCGCGCCTTTGCCGGCATTGAACGTGGGATCGTCCTCGAGAACGGTGATCGCTGCGGTGACCGCCGCCAGTGCAGGGCGACCGGCTGCCAGCTCGGCATGTCCCTTCAGCAGCGCCGCACGGAGTGCCGCACGTGCCGCCTTCTCCTCGGCGGCGGACAGATCCTTGCGCTCGACGCCGGCACCGCCATGGATGACCAGCAGGGGCGACGCATCCGGCGCAGCATGGGCGAGCAACGGCAGGGACAGCAGCGCAGACAGCGCCAGATGAAGCTTCATCGATATCTCCGGAAATGGAAGCGATGGCATCGAGCAGGCTCGACGAGATGCCTGAAGGGAAGCGCCGGCGCGCGGCCGGCAGCAGCGGTCAGCGACGGATCAGTTCAATCCGGCCACCGTCAACATCGACCGCTGCGTGATAGTCGGCGTCGGCCTGGAAGTCGTCCAGCCGCATGCGGCCACCGCTTGCCACCACGGTAACCGGCACAGCGTGGAAACGCAGCGGTTCGCCCTGCGTGAGCCGGTCCGCGCCACGGCCCGGGCGGACCACCCAGACCCTGCCATGACCATCGGCGCTGTAGACCTGCGCGCGTCCGTCAGGCTCCACGCACAGCGCGGTGTCTTCGTCCACGCCGATGCCGATCATGTCCGGGTCGCCACTGTCCTGCGCGGCACGGGCGACGAACACGATCAGGCGACCGAGACGATCACGCCGGTCGAAGTGCGTGTCGGTGACCACCCGCTGCAGATAGGGCATCTGCAGGAAGCCACTGTCCATCGTCACCGCGCTGCCCATCGGGTCGGCCAGCGCGGCGGCGGAGGTGACGCTGCCACCGTCAAGCGCGCCGTAGGCATAGCCACCGAGGATCGCCAGTCCGGCACTGGTGCCGGCGATCGGTTTGCCGGCACGGACGTGGGCATTGAGCGCGCGGTTGAGTGCGGTCCCCTTCCAGAAGCGGATGTAGCGCGACTGGTCGCCGCCGGCGATGAAGATGGCGTCGGCCGCGGCCACCACCCGCAGCACGGCCGGGTCGTCGGCGCCACGACGGCTGTCGAACACCAGGGTCTGCACGGCGGTGGTGCCGCCGATGTCATGGTGCAGACGCTCCTGCAGCTCGTCGCTGCCGGAGGCGCGCAGGATCAGCACGCGGCCATTGCCGGCCTGCTTCAACCACCACTGGAACGCCTCCGGCACCCACTCTCCGCCGCCCATCAGCATCATCGCCGGCGCCCTCGGCCCCGGTCGCGGGGCATCGAGATCGCCGGTCTCGTAATAGGTGAATCCCGGCCCCTGCAGGTCCTGCGCGGGTGCGGCCAGCGGCGAGCCCAGGAGAACCAGCACTGCCAGGCCGGCAAGCACGTGACGCAGCCTTCGATGGAACCGTCGCATCTTGATCTCCCTGAACAGAAACGACCTGCAAGCGTTTTCACTCTTTGCCAGATGGGGCATCAGTAGTCAAGGGCATGAAAAAGGCGTTAAATGCCGGCGCCCATTGCGGAAATCTGAATGGGGGATGGGCCCCTCCTCTGCGGGCCGGCATTACTTCCGGGAACTTCTCATGCGTAGACAGGCGATGGCGTGGTCGATCCAGCTGGCGTTGATGGGGCTTGCTGCTTCTGCGGCGGCCCAGGCTCCAGCCTCCTCTCCGGTACGGCAGCTCGATGCGGTGCAGGTCACCGGCTCACGCATTCCGCGCGCCCAGGTCGAGGGCCCTGCCCCGATCACGGTGATCGACGCCGAACAGATCCGTTCCAGCGGCTTCACCACCGTGCCGGACGTGCTGCGGGCAATGACCCAGAACGGTGGCGAGACGCAGAGCCAGCAATCCTCCAGCGGCGCCGACTTCTCGCCGGGTGCACAGCAGGTCGACCTGCGCGGGCTGGGACCCAACCACACCCTGGTGCTGGTCAACGGCCGCCGCATCGCCGATTTCCCGATGCCGTTCCAGGGCCGCAGCAACTTCACCGACGTGTCCAACATTCCGCTGGGCATGATCGACCGCATCGAAGTGCTGACCGGCAGCGCCTCGGCCATCTATGGTTCGGACGCGATCGCCGGCGTGGTCAACTTCATCCTCAAGAAGAAGGCCGACGGCACCACGGTCGACGTGCGCATGGGTACCACCAGTGAGGGCGGTGGCGATTCCTTCGACATGAGTCTGTCCAGCGGGTTCAGCGCGGGCCGCTTCAATGCGGTGTACAGCGTGGAGCTGCAGTCGCAGACGCCGCTGTGGGCCTATGAGCGCGACATCCAGGATTCGACCCAGGACGGGCCGACCGAGGGCTCGCGCATCGCCCGCCGTGCCTACCTGCGCACCGACTACAACGATGACTACCTGGATCCGGGCGCGGCCACCTGCGATGCCCTGAGCGGACAGAACCAGGGCAGCACCTACCATGCCTTCCGCCCCCGCTACGGCTACTACTGCGGCAGCGACGCGTCGATCGGCTACGGCACCATCCTCAGCAAGCGCCGCGGCGCCAACGGCTATGCCTCGCTGAGCTATGACTTCGACAACGGCCAGCAGTGGTTCGCCGACGTGCAGATGGGTTACCACACGCTGGCGCTGATGCGCGACGTGACGTCGTGGGGCCGGATGGCCGCCGACGGCGACGAGTCGGGCTACTTCAGCAACGAAGCCACCGGCGAAATCGAGTTCTGGCAGCGTCAGTTCTCGCCCGAGGAAATGGGTGGCCTGCGCAACGCGATGGTGCGCAGCACGCAGAAGACCTTCAGCGTGACCACCGGCTTCAAGGGCAACCTGGCCGGCAACTGGGATTACGAAGCGGCGTTGAGCCATTCGCAGTACCAGTCGCGGATCAGCTGGCCGCAGATCATCGCCGGCAGGGCCAACGACCTGTTCCTGGGCCCGCAGCTGGGCGAGGACGATGACGGCTTCCCGATCTACAACGCTGACCCGTCGCGGCTGTACCGCCCGCTGACCCGCGCCGAGTACGACGCGATCGCCGCACGCACCACCTATACCCCGAAGTCCCGCACCGAGACGGCCGCCCTCACCCTGACCAACGGCTCGCTGTTCGCCCTGCCCGGCGGCGATGCCGGTTTTGCCGCGACCGTGGAAGTGGGCCAGCAGGCCTACGCGCTGAATCCCGATCCGCTGGCGACCCAGTACTACTACTACAGCTGGAAGGATTCCGACGGCAAGGGTTCGCGCAACCGCTGGGCAACGGCCGCCGAGCTGCGCATGCCGCTGCACGAGACGATCAACCTGAGCGTGGCCGGTCGCTATGACCAGTACCGCTACTCCGGCCACACGATCGGCAAGGCGACCTGGAGCGGCGGCCTTGAGTGGCGCCCGGTCGAGAGCCTGCTGGTGCGCGGCTCGTACGGCACGGCCTTCCGCGCCCCGGACCTGCACTACGTGTTTGCCGGCCCCGGCAACGACGAGACCAGCGCCGAGGACCTGTACAGCTGCCGCGCCGAACAGGCCAACGACTGCTCGGACTACGAGCGCAACGTCATCCGCAGCCGCAGCGGCAACCGCGAGCTGGACCCGGAGACCAGCACCTCGTGGAGCGCAGGCTTCGTCTGGTCGCCGGCCGCAGGGCTGGATCTTTCGGTGGATTGGTTCGACATCGACATGCGCAGGCAGGTGCAGGACATGGACGTGCGCACGATCCTGGCCAGTGAAGCGAACTGCCGCCTGGGCGACGCCGACATCACGTCACCAACCTGCGTGGACGCACTGGCGCGGGTGACCCGGACCGCCGACGGCCGCCTGTACGGGGTGCACGTGAATCCGATCAACGTGGCACGCGAGTCGACCTCAGGCATCGATGCGGGCCTGCGCTACCGCCTGCAGACCGGTATCGGTGACTTCATCTTCAACGGCAGCCACACCTGGGTGAAGAAGCACGATTTCCAGCGCTACACCGGCGATGCGATCGAGGACCAGTTCGCGGTGAACAGCGGCTTCGACATCCCGCGCACCAAGAGCAGCGTCAGTGTGACGTGGGAAAAAGATGCGTGGTCGGCCACCGTGTACGGTTCGCGACTGGGCAAGCTGCCCACCTCGGACAGCTACGACCAGGTGTTCGACTGGGACAGCGGCGACAACCCGTACATCAGGGCCACGTACCGCTACAACGCGTCGGTACAGTATCGCTTCGACGACCACTCGCGCCTGTCTCTGTCTGTGGTCAACGTGTTCAACAAGATGCCGCCGAAGGACGCTACATACACGGCGTACCCGTACTACGACGTCTCCTGGTTCGACAGCGTGGGCCGCACGATCAATCTGCAGTACACGCACAAGTTCGGCGGCAGCGCGCTGTAAGGCGTGCCGCTGCATTGAACTCAGGCGGGAAGACGGGGGCGCAGGCCTCCGTCCCCTTCCGCGTGCAGTTCCGCTCAGGACGTAGACTGCGCCGGCTCCGCAAAGCGCCAGAAGACACGGACCACATCAAGCATCTGTCCATGCAGTTCGTCGTACCGGGCAATCACCCCCGGCGCGAACGTCGCATTACCATTCGCGTCCAGCGGAACCGGCTCCCCCAGCGCGCGGGCCATGTCGATGTAGAGGTAATGCATATCACCGTAGGGACGCTTGCTGTCCATCAGCATCACTGCTCTCCCCAGCGTGCGGGTGTTCATGCTTCGCAGCAGTGCAAGGTGTTCCGGTGACACTGCCACCACTTCATCGCCCCGGGAGCCAGTCGTGGCCGCGGTCAGGACGTAGCGACCGGGCTCAAGCCTTCCCCCGACGATGAAGCTGGATGCGATCCGGGCAAGCCGTCTGGCAAGGGCCTGCCCCTCATCGGTGCGTCGTCCTGCTGGCTCCCGGCAGATACGGCCCAGTGCTGCATAGGCGATCAGTGCCTCTGGATCCTCCGGGTCAACAGAGTCCAGGTAGATACCTCCGCTTTCGCTGAAGTCCGCTTCGGGTCGCAACCGCTCGCGCATGGCACTCAACAGGCTGACGGCAGTGCACTCCGGGGCTGATGCACTCCCTCGTGCAGGCCGCACGACCATGTATTGGCAGCCGTAGGCCAGAAGCAACCCGAGGGCCGCGATCGCCACTACCCACCCATACGTTCGCGTCGTCATAGCAACTCTCCGGGTCGCGCACAGGCATGATGCCGACCGTGTCAGTGGAAGGGTCAGAGGCCAGCCTGAAGCAGCACCGCGCCGCGCACCATGCAACAAGTCCGAAATCGGAATCTGCTGTTGGCCGTGGTTTTCCACACCACGCGTGGAAAGCGATGGGGGCTTGGTGTGGACAAGTAGGCGAGAGCCTTGCGCCTCAGGCGTTTCCATGCGTGGTGATTTTTTGTCCACGACTGCGATTGTTTTCCACACGCAGCGTGGAAGGCAATGGGAACTTGATGTGGACAAGTGGGTAAGAGCGTTGTCGCGCAGGCGTTTCGAAGCGTGGCGAAAATTTATCCACGCTGCGCGGACAAGCTTCTGTAGAGTCGAGCCCATGCTCGGCTTCGGCTGGCATCAGCCGGGCATGGGCTCGGCTCTACAGCGGCACGCTGGGTTTTCCACACCGCGCGTGGAAAGCGGTGGGGGTTTGATGTGGACAAGTGTGTGCGAACGTTGCGCTGCAGGCGTTTCAGAGCATGGTCAATTTTTGTCCAGCGCAGGGACGGATGCCGGAAACGCGGACGCCCCGCTCGGGGCGGGGCGTCCGGGGTCGATCCGATGCCGCTGGATCAGACGTTGAAGCGGAAGTGCAGCACGTCGCCTTCCTGCACGCGGTATTCCTTGCCTTCCAGGCGCAGGCGACCGGCTTCCTTGGCACCGGCTTCGCCCTTGTACTTGATGAAGTCGTCATACGCGATGGTTTCGGCGCGGATGAAGCCCTTCTCGAAGTCGGTGTGGATGACCGCGGCGGCCTGCGGGGCAGTGGCACCCTTGCGCACGGTCCAGGCGCGGACTTCCTTCACGCCGGCAGTGAAGTAGGTCTGCAGGCCCAGCAGGCTGTAGGCCGCGTTGATCACGCGGTTCAGGCCCGGCTCGCTCAGGCCCAGGTCGGCCAGGAACGTGTCGCGATCCTCATCGTCAAGCTGCGACAGTTCTTCCTCGATCGCGGCAGACACCGGTACCACCTGCGCGCCCTCGGCAGCAGCGTGCGCGCGCACGGCTTCCAGGTGCGGGTTGTTCTCGAACCCGTCCTCCAGCACGTTGGCGATGTACATCACCGGCTTCAGGGTCAGCAGGAACAGGTCGCGCACCAGCGCCTTCTCTTCCTCGTCCAGACCCACCGAACGGCCGGACTTGCCGTCAGACAGCGCAGCCTGCAGCTTGGCCAGCACCGGCTTGCGCGCGGCGGCCTCCTTGTCGCCACCCTTGGCAGCGCGCTCGGCGCGGTTCAGCGCCTTCTCGACGCTGTCCAGATCAGCCAGGGCCAGTTCGGTATCGATGGTTTCGATATCCGAAATGGGATCGACCTTGTTGTTGACATGGATGACGTCGGCGTTCTCGAAGCAGCGCACCACGTGGGTGATCGCATCGACTTCGCGGATGTGCGCGAGGAACTTGTTGCCCAGTCCTTCGCCGCTGGCAGCACCGGCGACCAGGCCGGCGATGTCGACGAATTCCACGGCGGTCGGAATGACCTTCTGCGGGTTGATGATCGCTGCCAGCTCGTTCAGGCGCGGGTCCGGCACCGGCACGATGCCGACGTTCGGTTCGATGGTGCAGAACGGGAAGTTCGCCGCGGCGATGCCCGCCTTGGTCAGCGCGTTGAACAGGGTCGACTTGCCGACGTTGGGCAGGCCGACGATGCCGCATTTGATACCCATCTTTGACAACCTCTGGGGTGAAATTGATTGGGAAAACAGCGCGCGCGCCGCTTTCCCAAGCTGTTTCAATCGATCATTGCGGGTGCCAACCGGGGTTGGCAGCTACTTCGGGGTGTTCAGGCGCTTCATCGCTTCATTGAAATCGCCCTGTACGGCCAGCGGCATCACGTCGATCGCATCGTCGATGGCGCGCGCGATCAGCAGGTCGTCGTCCTTGGACGGGCGGCCCAGCACCCAGCCCACCACGCGATCCTTGTGGCCGGGATGGCCGATGCCCACGCGCAGGCGATGGAACTTGCCGTGACCCAGCAGGCGGATGGTGTCACGCAGGCCATTCTGGCCGCCATGACCGCCGTCGAACTTGAGCCGCGCCACACCGGGCGGGAGGTCCAGTTCATCATGCGCCAACAGGGTTTCCTCGGGCTCGATCTTCCAGAACCGCTGCGCGGCGGTGACCGATTTGCCACTGAGGTTCATGAAAGTGGCAGGCTTGAGCAGCCATACCGTCTGCCCGGCGATCTCGACCTTGGCGGTCTCGCCGAACAGCTTGCTGTCCACGTTCCATCGCGCCCCTGCCTTTTCCGCCAGGGCCTCAACGAAATGAAACCCGGCATTGTGCCGGGTCCGGGCGTGCTCCGATCCGGGATTGCCCAGACCGACGATCAGTCGCAGTCCTGCCATTGGATCTTCCTGTAGATGCCGGGGCGGCGCCTGCCGGAGCAGGCGCCGCGGGGGCATTACTCGGCGGCCGGTGCTTCTTCAGCGTCGGCAGCGTCTTCCTTGCCGTGCTTGGCGGTGACGATCGCGTCGTCGTGGTCCTTGCCCAGCGCCAGGGCCGGGATTTCCACGCCCTTCGGCAGCTTGATGTTGGACAGGTACACCACGTCGCCAGCAGCCAGGTCGGCCAGGTCGACTTCGATCGACTCCGGCAGGTCCTTCGGCAGGCAGCTGATGGTCACTTCCTTCAGTTCGTGGGTGACCACGACGTCGGCAGCCTTGCCAGCCGGCGAGGTGTCTTCGTTGATGAAGTGCAGCGGGACCGAAGCGGTCAGGGCTTCGTTCTCGTTCACGCGCTGGAAGTCCAGGTGCATGATCAGCTGCTTGTACGGATGGCGCTGCATGTCACGCAGCAGGACCTTCTGCACCTGGCCGTCCAGGTTCAGGTCCAGGATCGAGGCATAGAACCACTCGTTCTGCTGGGCCAGCCAGATTTCGTTGTGGTCCAGGCTGATGGCGACCGGCTCGGCGTTGCCGCCGTACACGATGGCCGGGATCACACCGGCGTGACGCAGGCGGCGGCTCGCACCCTTACGCTGCAGTTCACGCTTGGTGACCTTGATTTCATGGGTCTTCGACATTTTCGACTACTCAGGTTGTTGCCTTGCCCTGCGGCTTGGCGATTGAAGATGCTTCCGCG
Organism: Stenotrophomonas maltophilia; assembly: GCF_025642255.1. Lineage (NCBI taxonomy): Bacteria > Pseudomonadati > Pseudomonadota > Gammaproteobacteria > Lysobacterales > Lysobacteraceae > Stenotrophomonas > Stenotrophomonas maltophilia. The sequence continues at coordinate 753,144 of NZ_CP106759.1, read as the reverse complement.
ACCAGAAGCATCCGGGGAAGTCCTTGCCGTTGCCGGCAGGGACGAAAAACTCAGTCCACGTACAGCGAGCTGACCGACTCGCCGAAGGCGATGCGGCGCATCGTTTCGGCCAGCATCTCCGCCACGCTCAGCTGGCGGATCTTGCTGCACACCCGCGCTGCGTCCTTCAGCGGGATGGTATCGGTCACCACCAGCTCGTCGAGCTGGGAATTGGTGATGTTGTCCACCGCCGGGCCCGACAGCACCGCGTGGGTGCAGTAGGCGGCGACCTTGAGCGCACCGCGCGCCTTCAGGGCAGCGGCAGCGGCGCACAGGGTGCCGGCGGTGTCGACGATGTCATCGACCATCACGCAGGTCTTGCCTTCGACGTCACCGATGATGTTCATCACGGTGGAGACGTTGGCACGCGGACGGCGCTTGTCGATGATCGCCAGGTCGGCATCATCCAGGCGCTTGGCCACGGCACGGGCGCGGACCACGCCGCCCACGTCCGGCGACACCACGATCAGGTTTTCCGTGCCGTAGGCGCGCCAGATGTCGGCCAGCAGCAGCGGGGAGGCATAAACGTTGTCGACCGGAATATCAAAGAAGCCCTGGATCTGGTCGGCGTGCAGGTCGACCGTCAGCACGCGATCAGCGCCAGCGGTGCTGAACATCTTCGCCGCCAGCTTGGCGGTGATCGGCACACGCGAGGAACGCATGCGGCGATCCTGGCGCGAGTAACCGAAGTACGGCACCACGGCGGTCACGCTGTTTACCGATGCGCGCTTGAGCGCGTCGATCAGCACCAGCAGTTCCATCAGGTTTTCCGCGCTCGGTGCGCAGGTCGGCTGGATCACGAACACGTCCTGCTTGCGGACGTTCTCTTCGATCTCCACCTGCACTTCTCCATCGGAGAAATGAGAGACCAGCGCCTTGCCCGGGCGAACCCCCAGTTCCTTGCAGATGTTCTGCGCCAGACGTTTGTTGGCGTTGCCGGAAAAGACCAGCAGGTTCGGGGACTCTTGCATCATGATTGTCTCGGGCGGGGACGAGTGGCGGGGATCCGGTGGCGGCAAGGACCATGCCGGACCCTTGCTGCTGACAACACCGCGGTTGTTTCCACGTCCCGCGCGGATGATGCGCTGAAGGCGCGGACACAGCCGCATTGGCAGGGGCGGTAGGATTCGAACCTACGAATGCCAGGATCAAAACCTGGTGCCTTGGGCCTCTTGGCGACGCCCCTGCATTTGAAATCAGTGTTGCTCGAGTGCATCCAGCAGCGGCGAACGCGCAACGCCCGCAGCCACCCTGGCCCGCAACTCCTTCGGCAACTTCGCCCGCCCCTGCTGTGCGGCAGTCTGCGATGCGAATTCGACGAAACAACCACTTCCAGAACCGGTCAGTCGCGCGGTACCGATGTCGCTCAACGCGGCAAGTGCTGCCTCGACGGCAGGCTCGCGGCGGCGCAGCACCGGTTCGAACGCGTTCCCGACCAAGGCCCCGGAAGCGAAGTCGTCTATTTTCGCCACTGGGCTGTCGCGCGTCAAATCCGGGGCTGCGAACAGGACCGGGGTCGGAACATGAACGCCGGGCTCGACCACCACATACCAGGCCGGTGCCAGGGTGATCGGCTGCAGCCGCTCTCCCACACCTTCGGCCCAGGCGTTACGGCCACGCACGAACACCGGCACATCCGCGCCGAGGCGCAGGCCCAGCGCGGCCAACGCGTCCTCGTCCAGAGCGGCGTTCCAGAGCCGGTTCAGTGCCACCAGCACGGTGGCAGCGTCGGATGACCCACCGCCGAACCCACCACCGGCCGAAATATGCTTTTCGACGATGATGTCGACACCTTGGTCGATGTTGGCGACCTCTTTCAGCATGCGGGCGGCACGTACGGCCAAATCGTCGGCCTCGTCCACACCCGGCAATCCCTCACCCTGCCGACGTACCTGGCCGTCTTCACGCAGGCGCAGGCCGATGCGGTCCCCCCAATCCAGCAGGCGGAACACGGTCTGCAGCTCGTGATAGCCGTCGGCGCGGCGGCCGGTGATATGAAGGAACAGGTTCAGCTTGGCCGGGGCCGGCCACCAGGACCAGCCCGCATCCTCCGCACCCGCGCTCATGGCGCGCCCTGCCCCCACTGGTCCACCAGCAGGCGGACCTTGGCGTCTCCGCTGCTGGCTTCGATCCGGCGCGGCAGGGACGGGCGCCCGGCTTCGGCGGGGTACCAGTCCAGGTACTGGATCTGCCAGCCCATCTGCTGCATGCGGCGCGGGCGGCCTTCGCCATCACGCTCGACCTTGCCCGCGCCGGCGGGATCGGCAACCGCCAGCCCACGCACCCACTCGGGCAGGGAGTTGACCGGGATTTCCCAGCCCGTGGCCTCCAGCAGCAGCTGCTGCGCGTCCTCGCCTTCACGCGGGCCGCCGGCCAGTCCCTCCAGGCGACCGCCTCCATGCTGGCTGTCGCCGGTCAGCTTCCAGCTCTGACGGGTCACGGGTGCACTGAGCTCGATCACGTAGCGCCGCCCGGCCTGCTGCCAGTCGATGCGTCCACTGCCACCGTCCTTGCCCTTGCTGACCGCTACCCGGCCCTGGAAGGACCACTCCGGCTGCGCCTGCAGCGCCGCTACCCGAGCGGCTTCGGCCTGTGCCGCTTCCGCCGACACGGTCTCGACCACGGCCGGCGCCGGTGTCTTCTGGGTGCCCAGCGACGTACAGGCAGTCATGGCGACGGTCGCCACTGCCAACAGCAGCGGCCGGAACAGGGAAACACTCATGGATTGAATTTCTCGCGGGCACGCTGCAGCGCGCGGTTGTCGGGGTCGAGCCTGGCCGCTTCCTCGAAGAAGTGGCGGGCCTCGTCATGCCGGCCGAGCACCCACAGCACTTCGCCGACGTGTGCGGCGATCTCCGGATCCTTGGCCAGGGTCCACGCACGACGCAGCTGCACCAGCGCCTCTTCGTTGCGGCCCAGGCGATACAGCACCCAGCCATAGCTGTCGACGATGGCGGCATTGTCCGGCTCGGCCACGCGGGCACGGTCGATCAGTTCCAGCGCCTCCTGGTAGCGACCGGTGCGATCGGCCAGGGTGTAGCCCAGCGCATTCAGCGCCGGCACGTTCTCCGGCTCGGTGATCAGGATCTTGCGCAGGTCGGCCTCGGCACGGGCAATATCATCACGGCGTTCCCAGGCCAACGCACGCGCGTACAGCAGTGCATTCTCGTCCGGGTAAGCGGCCAGACCGCGGGCCAGCGCATCCAGTTCACCTGCATCGTCGCTGGCGCGCTGCCGCAGTTCCGCTTCCAGCAGATAGGCGTCGCGGCGCACCTCATCGTCCACGCCGGCATCGGACTGGATCGCGTGTACCTCGTCCAGCGCCAGGCTCTGGCGCCCGGCAAGCGCCTGTGCGCTCGCCGCCCGCAGGCGGGCCTCGCTCAGTTCGTCGCCGCCCGGCACGCTGTGATACCACTGCACCGCTTCCGGATAACGCTTCAGATACTCCGCGATCTTGCCCAGCAGCAGGCGCTGCGCCGGGTCCGGTTTGGCGGCCTGCCGCGACAGCTCGCTGTACAGGTTGGAAAGGGCCGCCTTGTCTCCCTGCTTGGCCAGCAGCGACGCCCGCATTCCCCAGGTCTGCACGTCCTGCGGCCCTACCGCCAGCACCCGCTCGGCGGCGGCCGGCTGGTTCAGGCTGTCGTAGGCAATGGCCACCGCGTTGCGCAGTTCCGGATCCTGGCGGGTCTTCGGTTCGACCTCGCGCAGCAGCGCCAGCGCGCGATCGGTCTGCCCCGCCTGCTGCAGCTGGCTGGCGCGCAGCAACGCCACGCGCGGCTCTTCCGGGAAGCGCTTGACCACCTCATCGATCATGCGCCGTGCCAGCTCCGGCTTTTCCATCCGCAGCGCCAGGCGACCGAATTCCTGCCAGGCCTCGATCTTCGGCGGGATGGCGTTGGCATCGACCAGCTCGCCCAGCACCTGCGCCGGCACGGCCGGATCGCGTCCACCGCCGACCAGCGCGGCCAGGGCAAACTTCCAGCCGCGGTCATCGCTGTCCTGCAGCAGGCTCTGCAGCTCGCTGCGGGCCGCCTTCACGTCGCCCTGGCGCATCGCCAGCGCACCGGCCGCGCTGCGCATGGCCAGCGAGCGTGGCGCGCGCTGCTGCCACAGGGCCAGGCCCTGGGCGGCGCTGGCATCGTCGTTGGCCAGCATGGAAATACGGGTCGCGCGCTCGGCCAGGCCGGCATCGCCGTCGCTGCGCTGGGCGGCCTGCAGGTACCAGCGCGCCGCCTCGGCCAGCTTGCCGGCCTGCAGGGCGAACTCGCCGGCCATCACCGGCTCCAGTGCCAGTTCCTCGGTGGCGGCGCCCCGCGCCGGGGGCTTGGCGGGCGCCGCCGACAGGGCCTGGCTGCACGCCAGGGACAGCAGCAGAACACTGGGGATGCGAATCAATGCGGGCATCGTCGGCATCGGGGCCTTAAAATGTCGTCCAATGGCCAGCAGCTTATCGCAAGCAACTGAACAATGACCCTGTGGGTGCTCGGACTGAATCACCAGACCGCGCCGGTGGAACTGCGCGAGCGCGCGGCCTTCGCCGGCGATGCCTTGCCGCGCGCGCTCGGTTCGCTGCGCGACACCCCGCAGATCGCCGAGGCGGTGCTGCTGTCCACCTGCAACCGCACGGAACTGTACGCGGTGGCCGATTCGGCGCAGGCGCTGGACCAGTGGCTGCGCAGCCAGGCCGGCGACCTGCAGGGCTACCTGTACCAGCATGCTGATGCCGACGCCGTGCGCCACCTGTTCCGGGTCGCGACGGGCCTGGACTCGATGGTGCTGGGTGAACCGCAGATCCTGGGCCAAGTGAAGGATGCCTGGTCAACCGCGCGCGACCACGGTCTGCTTGGCCAGCGCCTGGACCGGCTGTTCCAGCAGACGTTCTCCGTGGCCAAGCGTGCGCGCACCGATACCCAGGTCGGCGCCAACCCGGTGTCGGTCGCCTCGGCCGCGGTGCGCCTGGCGCAGAATGCCTTTGCCCGCCTGGATGATTCCACCGTGCTGCTGGTCGGTGCGGGGGAAACCATCGAGCTGGCCGCCCGCCACCTCAGCGAAGGCAAGGTGCGGCGGCTGCTGATCGCCAACCGCACGCTCGCCCATGCGCAGGAACTGGCCAGCCGTCATGGCGGCGTGGCCCTGCCGCTGACCGAGCTTGAACGCCATCTGGCCGAGGCCGACATCGTGTTCTCGGCCACCGCCGCACGCGAACCGGTGATCCACCGCGAGACCGTGGCCAATGCACTGCGTGCACGCCGGCACAAGCCGATGCTGCTGTTCGATCTGGCCGTGCCACGCGACATCGAGGCTGAGGTCGGCACGCTCAACGATGCCTTCCTGTACACCGTGGACGATCTGGAACGCGCGGTGGAAGACAATCGACGCGGCCGTCGCGAGGCGGCCGCCGAAGCCGAAGCGATCATCGACCTGCAGGTATCGCGCTTCGTCGAGACCCTGCAGGCCGGCGCCCACCACGCGCCCCTGCGGCAACTGCGTGCCTTCGGCGATGCCACCCGCGCCGAGCTGCTCGAACGTGCCCGTCAGCAGCTGGCCAACGGCAAGCCGGCCGAAGAGGTCATGGAACTGCTGGCCCACGGCCTGACCAACCGGCTCCTGCACCCCCCGACCGCTGCGTTGCGCGCGGCCGCGCTGAGCGGCGATGCCGACCTGACCCGCGCCGCCGAGCGCCTGTTCCCGGCAACGCCGGGTTACCGCCACCCACCCGTGAGAACCGATGACGCCGACCCTGCGCCGTAAGCTGGAAGCGCTGGCCGAGCGCCGCGAAGAACTGGAACGCCTGCTCGCCGAACCCGACGTGGTCGCCGACAACACCCGTTTCCGCGACCTTTCGCGCGAATTCGCCCAACTTGAACCGGTCGCCACCGCACTGGCCGACGAGGCGCGCGCCAAGGCCGACCTGGCCGCCGCCGAGGGCATGCGCGCCGATCCGGACCTGCGCGAGCTGGCCGATGAGGAAATCGCCTCGGCCCAGGCGCGCCTGCAGGAACTGGAGCAGGAGCTGGCCTTGCTGCTGGTGCCCCGCGACCCACGTGACGAGGGCAATCTGTTCCTGGAAGTCCGCGCCGGTACCGGTGGCGACGAAGCAGCGATCTTCGCCGGCGACCTGTTCCGCATGTACGCGCGCTATGCCGAGCGCCAGGGCTGGAAAGTCGAGATCGAGTCCGACAACCCCGGCGAGCACGGCGGCTACAAGGAAGTGGTGGCGCGCGTGGTCGGCCGTGGCGCCTTCTCGCGGCTGAAATTCGAATCCGGCACGCATCGCGTGCAGCGCGTGCCCGCCACCGAATCGCAGGGCCGCATCCACACCTCGGCGGCCACCGTGGCGATCATTCCGGAAGCGGACGAAGTCGATGACATCGTCATCAACCCCGCCGACCTGAAGGTCGACACCTTCCGCTCATCCGGTGCCGGTGGCCAGCACGTCAACAAGACCGAGTCGGCGATCCGCATCACCCACGTGCCGACCGGCGTGGTGGTCGAATGCCAGACCGAACGCAGCCAGCACGCGAACCGCGACAAGGCGATGAAACGCCTGAAGGCGCAGCTGCTCGACGCCGAGCGCCAGCGCCAGGACGCCGCGCAGGCCGAATCGCGCCGCCTGCAGGTCGGCAGTGGCGATCGCAGCCAGCGCATCCGCACCTACAATTTCCCGCAGGGGCGGATCACCGATCATCGCGTGGAAGGCCTGACCCTGTATGACCTGCCCAACATCCTCGCCGGCGATCTGGACCCGCTGCTGCAGCGCCTCAGCCACGAGCACCAGGTGGATGCCCTGGCCCAGCTGTCGGCGGGCTGACGTGTCGGCCTGGCAGCAGCGGCAACAACTGCAGCAGGCGATCGCGCGCCAGCCCGGTGACTTCGTCGCCTGGGTGATGCTGGCCGATCTGGAACTGGAAGCCGGCGACATCGGCGCAGGCGAGCAGGCCGCGCGGCGTGCACTGCAGCTGCGGCCGGACCATCCCGAGGCACTGGCCCGGCTGGGTCGCGTGGCATGGATGGCCGGTGCGCACGCCGACGCTGCGACGCTGCTGGGACAGGCTTCAGCGCGCGCTCCGGAGCATCCCGGCATCGCGCTGTGGCTGGGCCATGCCCTGGAAGATGCCGGCGACCCCGAGGGCGCGGCGGCCGCGTACCGGCGTGCACATGGGCTGATGCCCGACGAACCCTATATCGCCGCCCAGCGACTGGCATGGCAACGCCGCCTGTGCGACTGGCAGGACGTGGAGGCCCTGGCCGCGCAGGTGCGCGGCGCGGTCGCGACCGGGCAGGGCGCGATCGAGCCCTTTGCCTTCCTCAGCGAAGACGCCAGCGCCGCCGAGCAACTGGCCTGCGCCCGCACGCGCGCCGCAGCCGTGGCCGCATCGGTGCGGCCGATGCCCGCTGTGAAGGTACGGACGCAGGGAGCCCTGCGGATCGGCTTCCTCTCCAACGGCTTCGGCGCACATCCGACCGGGTTGTTGACCGTTGCCCTGCTCGAGCAGCTGGGCCGCCACCCGGAACTGCAGCTGCATCTGTTCGCACTGAACCGGGACGATGGCAGCCGCATCCGCCAGCGGCTGCAGGCGGCAACCCGGCTGCACGATCTGGCGGGGCGCCGCCATGCCGACATCGCTGCCGCCATCCGTGCACAGGGCATCGACCTGCTGTTCGACCTGCGTGGCTGGGGCGGTGGCGGCGCGCCGGAAGTGCTGGCGCTGCGCCCTGCCCCGCTGCAACTCAACTGGCTGGCCTATCCCGGCACATCCGGCGCACCGTGGCTGGATGCGGTGATCGCCGATGCGTTCGTCCTGCCAGCGGCGTTGGCGCCCCACCACAGCGAGCGCGTGGTGTACCTGCCGCGCGCGTTCCAGCCCTCGGACAACACCCGCGCGCTCGAGCCGGCACCGGATCGCGCCGCGTGCGGCCTGCCCGGACACGGCGTGGTGTTCTGCTGCTTCAACAACAGCTACAAGCTCAACCCGCGCAGCATGGGGCGGGCGTTCGCCGTCCTGGCGGCGGTGCCTGGCAGCGTTCTATGGCTGTTGTCCGGCCCCGGCCAGGCCGATGCGCGCCTGCGGGCAGCGGCGCAGGCAGCGGGTCTGGACCCGGCGCGGCTGGTGTTCATGCCCAAGCTGCCGCATCCACAGTATCTGGCCCGCTATCAACTGGCCGATCTGTTCCTGGATACACACCCGTACAACGCGCACACCACGGCCTCCGACGCACTGTGGGCGGGCTGCCCGGTACTCACCTGCCCGGGCGAGACCTTCGCCGCGCGCGTGGCCGGCAGCCTCAACCATCACCTGGGCCTGGCACGGATGAACGTTGCCGACGATGCGGCGTTCATCGCCACCGCCCGTGCGCTCGGCAACGATCCGGCAGCGCTGGCCGCACTGCGCGCCGAACTGGCACAGGCCCGCGCGCGTAGCGGCGTGTTCGACATGGCCGGTTTCGCCCGCGACCTTTCGGCACTGCTGCAGCAGCTGGCGCACGAGCAGGGCTGGCAGGGCGTCGACGGCGCCTGAGCAACCGCTGCGCTAGGCTGGGCCCTCCTTTCCGCGCGGCATGACGATGGGCAAGCTCAAACGCAAGGACTACGACGAACTTCTGCTGCCGTTGCAGCTGGAACTGACCGCGATGGCCCGCTGGGTGCAGCACAGCGGGCAGCGGTTGCTGGTGCTGTTCGAAGGCCGCGACACCGCCGGCAAGGGCGGCGCGATCCAGGCCATCAGCCAGCACCTCAATCCGCGCCAGTGCCGGGTGGTGGCGCTGCCCAAGCCGACCGACCGCGAGGCGACACAGTGGTACTTCCAGCGCTACGTCGGGCACCTTCCGGCGGCGGGTGAGATCGTGCTGATGGATCGAAGCTGGTACAACCGCGCAGGTGTCGAGCGGGTCATGGGCTACTGCAGCGAGAGCGAGTACCAGCAGTTCCTGCGCCAGGCCCCGGTGTTCGAGCAGCTGCTGGTGGATGACGGCATCCTGTTGTTCAAGTACTGGCTGTGCGTGGACCAGGAGCAGCAGGAGAAGCGCTTCGCCGAGCGCCATATCGATCCCCTCAAGGGCTGGAAGCTGTCACCGGTCGACCTGAAATCGCGCAGCAAGTACAGCGCCTATACCGAAGCACGGGAGGCCATGCTGCGTGCCACCCATCGCGAAGGTGCGCCGTGGACCCTGGTGGACTTCAACGACCAGCGGCTGGGCAGGCTGACCCTGGTACGCAACCTGCTGGACCGGTTGCCCGACACCCGCGTGGACGCGCCTCTGCCGGAGCTGCCGAATCTGAAGGGCAAGCTGCATCGCGAGCACTACGATGTGCTGAAGCCGATCGAGGACTTCCCGGTCGAGGAGTAGAGGTTGTCTGCAGGGCCTGCGGCCCTGCACCCGCTACGAGCAACGGCAGAAGCAGAAGCAGGTTTCCTGAGGGATGGCGGGGTGGGCCCGGTTGCGGGGGACGCCGTAAACCCATCCATGGGGGCTTGGCCGCGGCATCCATGCCGCGGACACCCCCGCCACCGGACCCACCCCGCCTTCGACAGTTTCCTGCGAGCTTCAGTAGATCCACGCATGGCGTCGATCTATCAGATTGCAGATATCTGTCAGAGGTGGGGCGGTGTCGGAGTGCGGGGTGTCAGCCGCATGGATGCGGCTGCCAAGCCTACAGGGACGTACTTGCGGCGTCCCCGCACTCCGACACCGCCCCGCCACCCCACGGTATGTCTGCCGTTGCTGTTGCTGTTGCTGTTGCGCGTAGCGGGTGCAGGGCCGCAGGCCCTGCCGGCACACCCACTACTTCGCAGCCGCGATCTGCTTCTCGATGTCGGCCGCCGTAACCGGGCCGAGGAAGCTGTGGGCCACCCGGCCCTGCGGATCGATCAGATGCGTCAGCGGCAGCCCCCGCGGCGTAGCGAAGTCCGCCGGCGGATCGAACGGATCGACGATCACGATCGGATAGGTCACCGGATGCTTGGTCAGGAACGACTGCATCTCCGGCACCTCGATGTCCTCATAGGCCAGGCCGACCACTTCGATGTTGCTGCGCATGGCGTGCAGCGCGGACAACTCCGGCATCTCCTTGCGGCATGGTGCGCACCACGTGGCCCAGAAATTCACCACCACCCACTTGCCCCGATGGGCCGCCAGGTCGTAATCGCTGCCATCGACGGCCTTCATCTTCAACGTGGGGAACTCGGCCGTGACACGCTCGGCCGGCGTGTCCTCGGCCGCAGGCGGTGCCGCCGGTGCGGGAGCCTGGGCCGGTGGCTGGCTGCTGGCCGGGGTCGTGTCCTGCGCAGGCTTGCAGGCCGCCAGGGCAAGCGCCACGGCCAATGGAACTGCCAGCAGCAGCGGAGTCGTGCGGGTCATGGGGTGTCTCCGGAATCGGGATAGATATCGCTCACGCGACGCTTGAGGCGCTCACGCAGAGGCAGGCGCAGTTCATCCAGCGCCGCCAGCGCGGCCTGGCCCAGGCTGTCTTCGCGGTAGGGCAGATGCTGCTCCGCCACCGGGATGCGCAGTTGGGTGCATTCGTACAGATCGGCCAGGCTGACCTGGTCCAGGTCGCGCGCGAGCAGCCATTCACCCCGCTCGTCGCGGCGCAGCAGGCCGATGGCCTCCAGTTTGCAGGCCAGGTCCTGCAGCAGCGAGTCGGTCAGCATCGGCTCCAGCCGCAGGATCTCGTCATCGGCCAGCCCCCTGCCCCGGGCACGTGCCTGGTGGAAGCGGCCGAGCAGGCGCAGCAGCCCATAGAATTCATAGCCCTGCGGCAGGCGCAGCTCGACCGGCTGGTAGCGGAACGCCGCCATCGACGATGCCAGCGATGCGCCAAGCAGCACCGCCACCCAGCACAGATAGATCCACAGCAGCAGGATCGGCACGAACGCGACCGTGCCATAGAGCTTCTGGTAGGACTGGAAACTGCCCAGGTAGGCACCGATGCCCCACTTCACCAGCTCCAGGATCACCGCCGCCAGGATCGCGCCGGGGACGGCGTGCCGCCATTTCACCGTATGGTGCGGCACGACCCGGAACATCAGGCTGATGCAGACGAATTCGATCAGCACCGGTGCCAGCCGCAGCGACAGGTCGGCCAGCCAGCGCCCCTCCTGGGTCCCGAACAGCGGCATTGCCAGTACCCGTGCCGACACTGCCAGCGAGGCGGCGGCAAGCATCGCGCCCAGGGTCAGCACGGTCCAGTAGACCAGGAAGCGGGTCAGCTTGGGCCGGGTCGATCCGACCCGCCAGATCTTGTTGAACGTCTCTTCCACGCTGTTGAGGGTGATCAGCAGCGAGACGACCAGGGCGATGAAGCCGGCCGCGGTGAGCTGGCCAGCGCTGGCCGAGAACTGCCGCAGGTAGCCTTCGGCGGCGCGTGCGGCATTGGGCACGAAGTTGGAGAAGACATAGTCGCTGAGCTGGTCGCTCCAGCGGTCGAAGACCGGGAAGGCCGAAAGCACGCCGAACACCACGATCGCCAGCGGAACCAGGGCGAATACCGTGGTGTAGGCCAGTGCGGCGGCCGCCTGGAACAGGCGGTCATCGAGAAAGCGGTGCCACAGGAAGCGGCCGAAGCTGGCGGCACGCGCACGATCGCGCGCGCGTTCCATCCATAGGTTGAGCGTATCCAGAGGTTCCATCGGCGCAAGGGTACCCGATGCGGAATGCACGCAGGATAGCCATACTGGCGTCCACACGATGAGGAGACCTGGGCACGATGGGCGAGATCCTGGTGCTTTACTACAGCCGCGGTGGCTCGGTGGCACGGCTGGCGCGCCAGATCGCGCGGGGAATCGGCGAGGTGCCGGGAATGGTGGCGCGGCTGCGCACGGTGCCGCCGGTGGCGGCCGTGACCCAGACCGCACAGCCGCCGGTGCCCGACGATGGCGCCCCCTACGTGAGCGTGCAGGATCTGGCCGACTGCCAGGGGCTGCTGCTGGGCAGTCCGACGCGGTTCGGCAACATGGCCGCGCCGGTCAAGCACTTCCTCGATGGACTCGGTGCTGAATGGGTCAATGGCACGCTTGCGGGTAAGCCCGCCGGCGTGTTCACCTCGACCGCATCAATGCACGGCGGGCAGGAATCGACCCTGCTGACCATGCAGGTGCCGTTGCTGCATCACGGCTGCCTGATCGTCGGCATTCCGTTCACCGAACCGGGTTTGAGCCACACCACCAGCGGCGGCACGCCCTACGGCGCCAGCCATGTGGCGGGAGCGGCCGACGACCCGCAGCCGACCGATGATGAGGCGGTGCTGGCGCGGGCGCTGGGCCGTCGCGTCGCCGATATCGCGCAGCGGCTGGCCCGATGAACGCCGCGCCGCGTACGGTTCTGCTGCTGGCCCTGATGGGCCTGGCCGCGCTGTTTGCAGGCTGGTTCATCAACGACAAGCACTGGCTGGCCACCCAGCTGGTGTTCACCGCCCCACCGCTTGCACTGGCCATCGCCCTGCGCCTGGGCTGGCGCAAGGCAGGGTTCTGGGCCTCCGTGCTGGCGCTGGGCTGGTTCAGCCATGGCGTGATGAGCGCCTGGAGCCACCCGGAAACGCGCTGGCTGGCCTTGCTCGAGATTGCCCTGGCACTGACCGTGATCTTCGCCGCCAGCCTGCCGGGCCTGCGTGCGCGCTTCGGCAGGCGACGCTGACGCTGCGCCTCCCGGGCCGTATCATCTGCGTTCCCGGCCCCGCGCCGCTGCACCTGTCCTGGTTTCGCGCATGCACATGATGGAAGAGCTCCTGGTCGTCACCACCGGTGGCACGATCGACAAGATCTACTTCGACGACAAGTCGGACTACCAGATCGGCGATCCGCAGATCGGCATGATCCTGCGCGAGCTGGGGGTGACGTTCCGCTTCAACGTGATTCCGATCCTGCGCAAGGACTCGCTGCACATCAACGATGAGGACCGCGAGCTGATCCGGGCCACCATCGCGGCGCAGCCGACCCGGCATGTGCTGGTGACCCATGGCACCGATTCGATGGTGCAGACCGGCAAGGTGCTGGCGACGATCGCGGACAAGACCATCGTGATGACCGGCGCGCTCAGTCCGGCACGTTTCCGCGGTTCGGACGCGGAGTTCAACATCGGCTGCGCGATCGGCGCGGTACAGTCGCTGCCGGCCGGCGTCTACATCGCGATGAACGGGCGGATTTTCGACCCGCAGCACGTGCGCAAGAACGTTGCCGCAAACCGCTTCGAATCGGTTTGAGGAACGGAGTGCCGACCAAGGTCGGCACCCACCACGACGCGGCGGCACGCACCACCGCGCGGCCCCATGCAAAAACGCCCCGGCCGAAGCCAGGGCGTGCCCTAGGAGAGGGTCTTGGGCTCAGTACTGGGCGTTGAGGGTCACGCCCGAGAAGGTGCTGTAGGCCTTCACCCGTACGTACCAGGTACCGGCAGCGGGGCTGTTGACCGTGCAGGTTTCGCTGTTGCCGCTCAGGTACGGACGGCACGTGTAGGCGGTATCGGTCGGCGCGCTGCCCTGCCGCAGGTACAGGTCGGCATCACCGCTGCCGCCGCTGATCGTCACCCGCAGCTGGCTGCTGCCGGACGGGACATTGACGGTGTAGTTCAGCGAAGCGCCCGATGCGGCACCCAGTCCGCTCACCGGTACGTTGTTCTGCAGCACGGTGCCGCCCGGGTTCGGGTTGCCACCGCCATTGATCGCTGCCGCCACTGCAGCATCGGCGTCGATGATGCCGGCGCCACAGCCACCCGAACAGGCACCCGGCAGCGGCCGAGCGGTGCTCTTGATGATGCTTTCCACCTGGGCCGGGCTCAGCGGGCTCGGTGCGACCGACTGCATCAGCGCGACCACGCCGGCCACGTGCGGTGCTGCCATCGAGGTGCCGTTGTACGAGGCATAGCTGGCGCTGCCCGGCGTGGTGGTGCCGGTGTTGAGAGTGGACAGGATGCCCTGGCCCGGCGCGGAGATGTCGATGCCCGTGCCGTAGTTGGAGAAGCTGGCACGTGCGCCCGCCGACGTGGTGGCCGCCACCGCGATCACGTTCGGGCAGTTGGCCGGTACCGATGAAGACACGTTGGTGTTGCTGTTGCCTGCGGCCACCACGACCGTGGTGCCACGGCCGACGGCGCCGTTGATCGCGTTCTGGTAGGTGGTCGAGCAGCTGCCGCCACCACCCAGCGAGAGGTTGATGACCTCGGCCGGATTGGCATTGGCCGGCACGCCGCTGACACTGCCGCCGGAGGCCCACACGATGGCGTCGGCGATGTCGGAGGTGTAGCCACCGCACTTGCCGAGCACGCGCACCGGCACGACCTTGGCATTGAAGGCAGTACCCGCCACGCCGGTGCTGTTGTTGGTCACCGCTGCGACGGTGCCGGCAACGTGGGTGCCGTGCCAGCTGGAGTTGGAGGCCGGGTAGCCTGCGCCACATTCGTTGGCGGCGTACCAGTCACCCTCGTCGTTGGGATTGCTGTCGCGGCCACCGCCGTCGCGTGCCATTGCCGCGTCGCTGATGAAGTCATAGCCGGGCAGGATGTTGGCGTTCAGATCGGGGTGGTTGGTGATGCCGGTGTCGATCACCGCGACGACCACGCCGGTGCCGGTGGCCTTGTCCCAGGCCGGGCGCACGTTGATCGAGGCGTTGGACGTACCGAACCCCCACTGTTCGCTGAAGCGGGTGTCGTTCGGCGTCAGCGTCGCGCGCATGATCTGGTCGACTTCCACGTATTCGACGTTGGGGTCGGCAGCGAGCTTGCGCATCAGCAGCTCGGATTCGGCCTGGTCCAGCGGACGATCGGTCCTGACCAGGGTTGGGCCGACGGCCAGCTTGCGGACCTGCTGCAGGCCCAGCGCGCGGCCCTGGCTGCTGGCAAGGCCCGCAGCCGCTGTCTTCAGCGACGATGCCAGGGCGGTGGTGTTGGCCACCGGCGCACTGCCGTCGCGATACTTGACGATGAAACGCTGGTGCGTCGGCGCGGACTGCAGCCCGCTGAGCTGGACATCACCGGCCAGCGCAGGCGTGGCCAGCAGCAGCGATGAAAGAACGGA
The DNA here is from genome assembly GCF_025642255.1 of Stenotrophomonas maltophilia. Lineage (NCBI taxonomy): Bacteria > Pseudomonadati > Pseudomonadota > Gammaproteobacteria > Lysobacterales > Lysobacteraceae > Stenotrophomonas > Stenotrophomonas maltophilia. The sequence goes on along the minus strand of NZ_CP106759.1, from coordinate 738,098 downwards.
AGCACCAAGGACCACCCACACTCGACGCACACGCGGTTGCGTTACCTGGGACATCGTATTTCCCTTTCTAGTGGTGTGAATGCCGGAATCGGCAGAAACACCGGCCCGAACCATGGGCTGGCTTGCGTTGGCGAGGTCCGGAGTCCGGCGAGCCAGCGGATCCCCCTTACGATCCGCCGTGCCGATGACGCTAATGGCCTAAACCGGACACCACAATATTTTCAGTGTCTTTTCAGGAACATGAAATGTTCGATCTGAGACTTTCCGGGTCGAGGGTTTGTGAAGATGAAGGAACTTTCGCGCCACGCGCACGAACCTGACTGGGCAGATGTCCTGTCCACCGATGACTTTGCCGACATCGGCGGCCGGCCTTCCCTGTAAACGACGAAGGCCCGTCGCGGGGACGGGCCTTCGGGGAACAGCGCCGCCGGGCATGGGCCCGGCGCTACAGCCTAGCGGGAGGATCAGCCCAGCCTGACCAGCCAGTTGTGACGGTCCGGGAGGCGGCCGTACTGGATGTCGGTCAGTTCCTTGCGCAGCGACATGGTCACTTCGCCGGCCGGCGCGTTGAGGTCGCCCACCGAGAAGCCTTCGCCCTTGAGCTGGCCGATCGGAGTCACCACCGCAGCGGTGCCGCAGGCGAACACCTCGCTGATCGCACCGGATGCAACGCCGTCCTTCCACTCGTCGATGCTGACCTTGCGCTCCTCGACCTTCATGCCGCGGTCGCGGGCCAGCTGCAGGATGCTCTCGCGGGTGATGCCTTCCAGGATGCTGCCCGACAGCTGCGGCGTGACCAGGGTGCCGTCCTTGTAGACCAGGAAGACGTTCATGCCGCCCAGTTCCTCCAGGTACTTGCCCTCGACCGGGTCGAGGAACAGCACCTGCGAGCAGCCCTGCGCCTGGGCCTTCTGCTGCGGCAGCAGCGAGGCGGCGTAATTGCCACCGCACTTGGCCGCGCCGGTGCCGCCCTTGGCCGCACGCGCATATTCGGTGGACAGCCAGATCGACACCGGTGCCACGCCCTTGGCGAAGTACGGACCGGCCGGGCTGGCGATGACGTAATAGCCGGCCTTGTGCGCGCCACGCACGCCGAGGAAGGCCTCGTCGCCAATCATGAACGGGCGGAAGTACAGGCTGGACTCATCCGCCGACGGCACCCAGGCGCTGTCCACGGCGATCAGCTGTTTCAGCGACTCGACGAAGATCTCCACCGGCAGTTCCGGCAGCGCCAGGCGCTGTGCCGAGCGCTGCAGGCGACGGCCGTTGGCGTCCGGACGGAAGGTCCAGATCGAGCCGTCGGCATGACGGTAGGCCTTGATGCCTTCGAAGATCTCCTGGCCGTAATGCAGCACGGCCGCTGCCGGGTCCAGCTGCAACGGGCCATAGGCACGCACGTTGGCGTTGTGCCAGCCGGTGTCCTTGTCCCACCGCACTTCCACCATGTGGTCGGTGAAGTGCAGGCCGAAACCCGGCTTCTCCAGAATCGTGGCGCGCTCTTCAGCGCTGCGCGGGTGGTCCGAACGGGTGACGGCGAAGCTGGGGATGGACTGGGACACCGGAGGATTCCTGTTCTGGTTGCGGGTAGTGCCGGGCCCGCGTCACTGCGGGCCCTGGGTCAAAGCATGCCGGTCTCGAGACGGGCCGCCTCGGACATCATGTGCTGGTTCCATGGCGGATCGAACACCAGCTCGACGTCGGCCTCGGCCACGGTCGGGATCATTTCCAGCTTGCTGCGCACGTCGTCGACCAGGATGTCACCCATGCCGCATGCGGGCGCGGTCAGGGTCATCTTCACGTCGATCTCGCGCTGGCCCTCGTCCAGATGCTTGATCTCGACCTCGTAGACGAGGCCCAGTTCGACGATGTTCACCGGAATTTCCGGATCGAAGCAGGTGCGAAGCTGCTGCCATACCAGTTGCTCCACCTGTTCGTCGGTGGCGTCGGCCGGCAGTTCCAGCGGAGCGGGTGCTTCCTTGCCGATGGCGTCGCCATCCTTGCCGGCGATGCGGAACAGGTTGCCTTCGACGAATACCGAATAGCTGCCGCCCAGCGCCTGGGTGATGTACCCATAGCTGCCGGCGGGCAGGGTCACGGTGTCGCCCTGCGGGACCATCACGGCCTCGCAATCGCGTTCGAAGTGGACAGGTTCGCTGCTACGGGAATACATGGGGACCGATATGGGGCCGTGGCCATGGCCACGCAAGACGGCATTCTAGCCCAGCCGTCCTGCGCCCGCCGGTGCACCGCGGCAAACCACAGTATCCTGTGGGTGACTTTCAGGAAGCTTCGATGTCCTCCAATGCCGCGCGTGCCAGGACCGTGACCTGGCTCTGGCCCTTCATGCTGCTGCTGGGCCTGGTTGTTGCTCCCCTCGCCTGGATGCTGCTGGCCCTGATGACCGGCCGCCAGGTCGGCTGGATGGCAGTGCTGACCGCTCTGGAACTGGTGTTCATGCTGCGTCTGGGCACACTCGGTCCCGGCCGTCTTCGCGTGGCCCTGGTGGTGGCCGGCACGCTGCTGGTGGCGGCGGTGGCGAACTGGGCGATCGCCAGCGCCTGGATGGGCGGCTCGATGGGACTCAACCCCTGGGACGCCTCGCTGCGCATGGGCCCGCATCTGGCCTGGACGCTGATCAACCTGGCCAATGGCGCGATGGAATGGCTGTGGCTGGCGATCGGCGTGGCCGTCGGCGCCTGGCTGGCGCGCTGATCGCACCTGATTCGGGTAGCGCCGGGCCATGCCCGGCGAACGCAGCGGCCCGCGCAGCAGGCGCCGGGCATGGCCCGGCGCTGCCGGTACAGCTCAATGCCCGCCGTCGAGTGCCTTCAGCTCGCTGACCAGCGACGCTGCCGCCTCAGCGCCGTCCCCGTACAGCATGCGCGTGTTGTCGGCGTAGAACAGCGCATTCTCGATCCCGGCAAAGCCGGTCCCGCGACCGCGCTTGATCACCACCACGTTGCGTGCGTTGATCACGTCCAGCACCGGCATGCCGTAGATCGGACTGGCCGGATCGGTACGTGCGACCGGATTGACCACGTCGTTGGCGCCGATCACCAGCACCACATCGGTACTGGTGAACTCGGGATTGATGTCGTCCATGTCGGCGATCAGGTCGTACGGCACACCGGCCTCGGCCAGCAGCACGTTCATGTGCCCGGGCATGCGCCCGGCGACCGGATGGATGGCGAACTTCACCTTGACCCCGCGCTGCCCCAACCGCTGTGCCAGTTCCCAGATCTTGTGCTGGGCCTGGGCCACGGCCATGCCGTAACCGGGCACGATCACCACGCGCTCGGCGAAGGCCATCATTGCCGCCACATCGGCCGCCTCGATCGGCTTCTGCGCGCCGGTGATCGCCTGTGCCTCTCCGCCTGCACCCCCCCCGAAATTGGAGAACAGCACGTTGCGGATAGGCCGGTTCATCGCCTTGGCCATCAGGCGGGTCAGCAGGATGCCCGCCGCGCCGACCATCATGCCGGCGATGATCAAGGCCTCGTTGCCCAGCACGTAGCCCTCGAAGGACACCGCCAGACCGGTGAATGCGTTGTACAGCGAGATCACCACCGGCATGTCGGCGCCACCGATCGGCAGCGTCATCAGCACGCCCAGTGCCAGTGCCAGCACGAAGAAGGCGATGATCGCCCAGGTGCTGAGCGTGCTGGCCGCGACGATGGCCAGCACCACCACCGCCAGCGCCACCACCAGGTTCAACGCCTGCTGCCCTGGCCAGGTGACCCGCTTGTCGAGGCGGCCATCCAGCTTGGCCCAGGCGATCACGGAGCCGGACAGCGACACCGCGCCGATCGCGGCGCCGACCACCGCCAGCAGCAGCACGGTGGTGGAAGGCTGGCGCGCGGCAAGGTCGGCCAGCGCCTGTTCGCTCCAATGGGTGGTATCGCGATGGGCCAGGAAGGCGTAGCGCAGCAGTTCGACCGCACCGATCGCCGCCGCCGAACCACCGCCCATGCCGTTGTACAGCGCCACCATCTGCGGCATGTCGGTGACCGCGACCTTGCCGGCCGACCACCAGGCCAGGCCGGCACCCAGCAGCAGCGCGACCAGGATAAGCGGCACGTTGTGCAGGTCGGGCAGGAAGAAGGTGGCCGCGGTGGCCAGCAGCATGCCCAGCCCGGCCCAGCGGATGCCGCTGCGCGCGGTCAGCGGCGAGGCCATCCGCTGCAGGCCGAGCAGGAAGAGCGTGGCGGCCACCAGGTAGCTGGCCTTGACCAGCCAATCGAGCAGTTCGACGGTGCTGATGTTCAAGCCTGCGGCTCCTTCGGTTCGTCCTTGCCTGCCCGCGGCGCGCTCGGCCTGAACATCTCCAGCATGCGCGCGGTGACCACGTAGCCGCCGGCGGCGTTACCGGCACCGAGCACCACGGCGATGAAGCCCAAGGCCTTTTCCAGCGGCGTCTGTGCGTGGCCGAGCACCACCATCGCGCCGATCAGCACGATGCCGTGGATGAAATTGGAACCCGACATCAGCGGGGTGTGCAGGATCACCGGCACCCGCGAAATGATCACGTGGCCGGCGATGGCGGCCAGCATGAAGATGTACAGCGCCACGAACCCGTCACTCATCAGCAACGCTCCCGCTCTGTCTTCGTCGGCCCATCATAACCATGGGCTGAACCCGGCGCGCATCCTCGTCAACCGGGGCCGCGCTCACGCGTTGTCGATGGTGACCCCGAGCAAGGAACCGTACCCTGTGCTGGTGAGCAGCCCCGTCCCCCCGACCGCCGACACCGATGCCCTGCCGGCGTCGCTGGAAGCGTTCCTGGCGAGCATCGGCCCGCGCGCGTTCCGCTTCGCCGAGGCCGGCCTGCGCCAGCGCGAGGATGCCCTGGACGCCGTGCAGGATGCCCTGCTGCGCATGCTGGACTATGCCGACAAGCCCGCCAGCGAATGGGCGCCCCTGTTCTGGAGCATCCTGCGCCGGCGGGTGATCGACCTGCAGCGCCGACGCCGCTTCCGCCTCCCGTTCTGGCGCGACAACCAGGATGCCGACGGTGCCGACATCGACTGGGCCGACCCCGGCCCTACCCCGGCGCAGGCGCACGAGCAGCACCAGCAGTACCAGCAGCTGGTGCAGGCGCTGCGTACGCTGCCCGCCCGCCAGCGCGAAGCGTTCACCCTGCGCGTGCTGCAGGAACTGGACGGCGCCACCACCGCCCGCGCCATGGGCTGCAGCGAAGGCGCGGTAAAGACCCATCTCGCACGCGCCCGGCAGGCGCTGCAGGATTATCTGGAGAACCCCCCGTGAACCGCTCCCTGCCCTCCGATGACGCCTTGCGGCGACTGCATGCGCATTCTCTGCAGGCGCTGTCGCCGGCAACGCTGTCGCGCTTGCGCCAGGCCCGCCAGGGCGCCCATGCAGCCCATCGTGGGCGCTGGCGCTGGTGGCTGGCCAGCGCCTGCTCGCTGGTGGTGGCGCTGGGGATCGGCGTGCAGTTCACCGGTCCGGACGTGCCGACGCGGCCAGCGCCGGTACCGACCGTTGCCGCAGTGGAAGACAACAGCGCGCTGTACGACGAGAATCCCGATCTGTACCTGTGGCTGGGCGACACCGACCTGGCGATGGAGTGAATCATGCTGCGACATCTCTCCCTGCCCCTGCTGATCGCCCTGGCGCTGCTGCCTGCAGCACCGGCGCTGGCGCAGACCCATGCGCCCGCGCCGCCCGCTCCCGGTGCTCCACTGCCTGCCTGGGATCAGCTCAGCCCCGCCCAGCGCGAGGCGGTGCTGGCCCCGCTGCGCGACCGCTGGAACGGCGCCGATGCCGGTCAGCGCCAGCGCATGCTGGCCCATGGCCAGCGCTGGCAGTCCATGAGCCCGGAAGAGCGCGACAAGGCCCGCCGTGGCCTGCGCCGGTTCGAGCACATGAGCCCGGAACAGCGTGAACAGGCACGCGCACTGTTCGGGCAGATGCGCCAGCTGCCCCCTGCCCAGCGCGACGCCCTGCGCGATCGCTGGTCCCGGATGACGCCGGAGGAGCGTCGCGACTGGGTGCGGGACAACCCGCCACCGGCAAAGCCGCGGTAGGCCTTCGGGATACAGGGGTCAGATCCCTTTGCCAGAGGCAAAGGGATCTGACCCCATGTCATTCACGCCTGCCAGCGCGTCTTTGCCAGCAGTTCGTCTTCCCAGTCGAAGCTCAGCTGCCCTTCGCGTACGAACAGGGCAACGAAATTGAGCAGGTTGCGCGCATACATCTCGCTGGCCTGGGTCGCACCCCGGCTGGCCAGGCCCAGCGGTCCATCGATGGTCACGCCCTGGTGTTCAATGCACTGCCCCGGCTGGGTCAGCGCGCAGTTGCCGCCGCTCTCGGCCGCCAGATCGACGATCACACTGCCCGCCGCCATGCCTTCCACCATCGCCGCAGTAACGATGGTCGGTGCCGGACGGCCCGGCACGGCTGCGGTACAGATCACTACATCGACGCTGCGCAGATGGTCGGCCAGCCGCCGCTGCTGCTCGGCCCGTTCTTCCTCGGTCAGCGCCCGCGCGTAGCCGCCCTCGCCCGCCGCGCTGACGCCCAGGTCGAGGAAGCGTGCGCCCAGCGACTGGATCTGCTCGCGCGTTTCCGGCCGCACATCGAATCCTTCCACCTGGGCGCCGAGGCGGCGCGCAGTAGCGATCGCCTGCAATCCTGCAACGCCGGCGCCGATCACCAGCACCTTGGCCGGACGCACGGTACCGGCCGCGGTGGTCAGCATCGGGAAGAAGCGCGGTGCACGCTCGGCTGCGATGAGCGCAGCCTTGTAGCCCGCCATGCCGGCCTGCGAACTGAGCACATCCATCGCCTGCGCACGGGTGGTGCGCGGCAACAGCTGCAGCGGGAACAGCAGCAGGCGGTCCTCGCTGGCCAGCGCCGCCAGTGTCGGATCGCTGGCCGGCGTCAGCAGGCCGACCACGGCTGCGCCGGGCTTGAGCCGGGCCAGCACCTGCGCCGGCGGCGCCTGCACGCATAGAAGAATGTCGATCTCGCCCCAGCGACCGTCATCGAATGCACGTGCGCCCGCGTCCTGATAGGCGGCGTCGGGAAAACCGGCGGCCTCGCCCGCACCGGTTTCGTACCAGACGGTGACGCCCAGTGCGGCGAGCTTGCGCGCGGTCTCCGGCGTCAACGCTACGCGCCGTTCGCCCGGCGCGGTCTCCTTGATCCCCAGCAACGCCACGGCCATGCAGGTCCCCGCTGATCGGTGAGTTTTCCCGATCCTAGCAGGCGGCTCCCGCTCAGTGCAGGGTGGCGTTGCCCGGGTCGAGGCGGTCGATCACGCCCTGCATGGCGCTGTCGAAGGCGCCATCGTCGACATGCGCACGCAGGCGGCCCAGCCGCACCATCACCGCCAGTTCCTCCGGCGAAGCCACGCAGAAGCGCACGCCACGCCGGTTGACGAACAGCAGCCGGGAAGAAATCGGGCTCACCCAGGACAGCTTGCCGGCCTGCACCTTGCCGTCCTTGTCGACGAAGTCCAGCCAACTGCCGATCTCCATCCGGCGGAAGCGATCGGCATCGGCATTGTCGAAATCGTCGGTATCCACCTGGCTGCCCAGTTCGACCGTCGGCGAGTCCGCAACCGGCGGCATGGGCAGGACAACCTGCGGCAGCTCCGGCAGCGCACGTTCCAGCTCCGGCCGTGACTCGGCGATGCCCTGCAGGGTGTCATGCAGTGCATCGATGGCCGAGGTTGCCGCATCGCCGTGTACGCCGACACTGGCGAACACCTTGGCCAGCACCGGCTGCCAGGCTTGCAGCCAGGGCTTGCCGATGATCTGCCGGCGCGCTTCGGCCACTTCCTCCAGCAGGCCATCGCCCAGGGCCAGGGCTTCGGCGACCGATGCACCGTCTTCGCCCTCGCGCAGCAGCGCCAGGGTCAGGTGGTGCTGCCACGGCTGGCGCAGGAACTCGGCGATGGCCGGTGGCAGGGTGGCATCGCCTATGCGGCGATCCAGCTCGGTGGCCGCGCGCGTGCGGGCCATTTCCAGCTTTTCCTGGCCGCGCTGCGTTTCGGCTGCGCGCCGCTCGGCAATCTCGACGCGGCGACGGTGCTGCACCAGGAAGTCGCGGAACTCCTCTTCCAGGGTGAGGAAGATGGCCAGGTTCTCGTTGAACTCGGCGACCAGGCGCTCGATGATCTCCTCCACCTTGGCCATCAGCATGCGCTCGGCCTGGCTCTCGCCGGTGTTGCCTTCGCAGGCCTCGGCCAACGAATTGAGCAGCTTGCGCGCCGGATGGGTCTTCTGCACGAACATGCGGCGGTCGAGCATGGCGACCTTGACGAAGGGCACCACCAGGCGGCCGATCAGTTCGCGCGAGCGACCCTCCAGTTCGCGTTCATCCAGCATGACGTCGAACAGCATGCCGACCAGGTCGATCGCGTCCTCGTCCTGCGGATCCAGGCGGGTCTGGCCCGGGTCGACGCCCAGCCGGGTGGCGCTGGACAACACCTCGCTCTTCAGGCGCTGCGCGAGCGACTCACCATCCTCACCGATCGCCGCACGCAGCGTGGCGCTGGGGGTCGCCTGCAGCAGCGACAGCACCGACATCATCTCGCGCTGGCTCAACGGGCGCTGCTGGCCCACGGCCACCTGCGCGGCCGATGTTGCGTCCTCACGCACGTGGCGCGTCTGCTGCAGCAGTTCCTGCAGCGCTTCCAGCAACATCCCCTGCTGGCCATAGGCCTCGCTGCCGGCGGCGCCGGGACCGTCCCCACCGGCCTGCTGAAGGTGGCCTCGGCGCTCGGACCAGCGCGCGGCGAAGCGCTGCGCCCACGCCGGTGCGGCCTGCTCGTCATCGCTGAAATCGCTGTCGAACCCCGGCACCGGGCGCTGTTCGACCAGATCGTCCAGCCCCTGCGGTGAACGCGGGCCCGATGCCGCCGGGGTGCGGCGCACCGCGCCCATCTGCGACATCACGCCGGCCGCCGCGAGCTGCTCGTCCAGCTTGTCGTAGATCCGGCCGACCGGCGCGCGCAGGTCGCGCTCGCACAGCTTGATCAGCACCAGGTGGACTTCCGGCGCCAGTTCGCAGCCGGCGAAGGCCTCGTGGATGGCCACGCCCAGATGTTCCGGGCTGATCGGGTTCAGGTCGGCATCCAGCGGCACATCGCCGGCCAGCCAGCCCAGGCGGCGGTCCAGCCGCGCCAGAACCGGCTTGAAATCACGCAGCAGCACCGTGGCGAAGTTGCGCACCGCCAGCCGCGATTCGAGCACGTGCTCGGCCAGCAGGCTCAGGCCATCCTCGGCCGGGCCGGACAGGGTCGCATCCGCCGACAGTGGCTCTCCGGCAACCAGAGCCGCCCAGGCGCGTTGCAGATGGCCGGCAAAGGCCGCCGCTATCTCCTCGCGCCGCCGGCGCAGCTCGCGCATCGCATCAAGGAACAGCAGCTGCGAGGCGCCGGCATTGCCGGCACGGTCGAACAGGGCGTCGTCGAAGCGCGCCAGTGCCGCCCCGAAGGCCTGGCACAGCGCGGGCAGGACGGCGTCACGGGCAAGCTGGAACTGGGCCGGGTCACGACCCGACGTTCCCAACGGTGTGGGCGCGCTCATCATTCGGGAAGGCTCCCCACCTTCTCTGGTGCGACAGACAACATGGACATCGCGACGACCGGCACACCCCATGTACCGATACGTCGATGGTAGGCCGGCCCGCCCCTCACGGACAGTGAAACAGTCCTCACTTCAAACCTCGTGACCCACGGCCCGGCAAGAGGGATATCGTAAGCCGTGCAAGGCCCGCGAGGCGAGAGGAAGCCGGCGTCCGATTGCCGCCAGTGGCATGATGTTCATCACAGTTTGATAGTGAGGGGACAGACGCCGCAGCCACGGCGTCATCGACCACCGCGACTATAATCAAATGCCCGTGATGACCGGTTCAGACGCCATGCCCGACCCCGCCGCCCTGCTTGCCCTCGATGCCCGCCGCTCGGTGCCCTCGCGGCAGCTGGGCGAGCCCGGGCCGGACCCGCAGACCCTGCTGCGCATGCTCTCCTCGGCGGTGCGGGTGCCCGACCACGGCAAGCGGGTGCCGTTCCGGTTCCTGAAGATTGCCGGCGATGCGCGTCACACTCTGGGCGCGTTCCTGGCCGAGCGCAGCCGCCAGCGCGATCCCACTGCCGGCGAGGCCGTGTTCGAGAAGGATCGCCAGCGTTTCAGCCATGCGCCGCTGGTGATCGTGGTGGTGGCCAGCCCCCGCCCCGACCCGAAGGTGCCCGAGCAGGAGCAGCTGATGACCGCTGGATGCGTCTGCTTTGCCCTGCTGCAGGCCGCACAGGCGCTGGGCTTCGGCGCCCAGTGGCTGACGGCGTGGATGGCGTTCGACCCGGCCGTACACGCCCATCTGGGGCTGGCCGACGGCGAGCGCATCGCCGGTTTCATCCATATCGGCACCGCCCGCGCCGACGTGCCCGAGCGCGAGCGTCCGGATCCAGCCGCCCTGCTGCGCGACTGGACGCCACCGGCATGACCTTGCCGGCACCGGCGCCGGCGCTGTACCTGGTCGACGCCAGCATCTACGTGTTCCGTGCCTGGCACTCGCTGCCCGACCAGTTCCAGGATGCGCAGGGCTGGCCGACCAATGCCGTGCACGGCTTCGCGCGCTTCCTGCTGGACCTGCTCGAACGCGAGCGTCCGCAGCACATCGCCATCGCCTTTGACGAGGCGCTGGACAGCGGCTTCCGCCATCGCCTGTATCCGGCGTACAAGGCCAACCGCGATCCGGCTCCGGAGGCGCTGAAGCGCCAGTTCGTGCATTGCAAGGCACTGTGCGCGGCGCTCGGTCTGGCCGTGCTTGCCCATCACGACTACGAGGCCGACGACCTGATCGGCAGCGCCCTGCATGTGCACCGCGGCAGCCACCGCGGTGTCATCATTTCCGCCGACAAGGACCTGTCGCAGCTGCTGCTGGACCACGACGAGCAGTGGGACTATGCGCGCAACCAGCGCTGGAGCGTGGCCGGGGTGAAAGCGCGGCATGGCGTGCATGCGCACCAGATCGCCGACTACCTGGCACTGTGCGGCGATGCGGTGGACAACATCCCCGGCATCAGCGGCGTCGGCAGCAAGTCCGCGGCGGTCCTGCTGGCCCACTTCGGCAGCCTGGATGTGCTGTACGAGCGCCTGGACGAAGTGCCCTTCCTGCGCCTGCGCGGCGCAGCGCAGATGGCAGTGCGCCTGCGCGAGCAGCGCGAGCATGCCCTGCTCTGGCGACAGCTGACCACCATCGCGCTGGACGCGCCGCTGGAAGGCTGCCAGCCCGGCCTGCTGCGGCAGACGGCCGACCCGGAGCTGCTCGGCGGCCTGTGCCAGACCCTGCGCTTCGGCCCGATGACCCGCCGCCGGCTGTTCAACGCCGCCGGCATGGCCGACCCGCTTCCCACTCCCTCCTTTTCCAATTCCGGCGAGCCCGCATGAGCCAGCGCAATACCGAAGCCCCGCGTGTCGTCTATGAAGGCAAGTACCAGCGCATGCTGGTACGCGGCACCTGGGAGTACAGCGAACGCACCCACGCCGGTGGCCTGGCGGCGATCATCATCGCCGTCACCCCCGAGGACAAGGTGCTGTTCGTCGAGCAGTTCCGCGTGCCCCTGCAGGCATCGACCATCGAGATGCCGGCCGGGCTGGTCGGTGACATCCATGCCGGCGAGTCGATCGAAGTCTCGGCGGTACGCGAACTGGAAGAAGAGACCGGCTGGACCGCCGAGCACGCCGAAGTGCTGATGATCGGCCCGACCTCCTCAGGCGCCAGCAGCGAGAAGATCGCCTTCGTGCGCGCCACCGGCCTGCGCCGGATCGGCGAAGGCGGCGGCGATGACAGCGAGGACATCACGGTGCACGAGGTCCCGCTCAAGCAGGCTGCCGCGTGGCTGGTGCAGAAGATGGGCGAAGGCTACGAGCTCGATGCCAAGCTCTGGGCCGGGCTGTGGATGATCGAACATCACCTGGACGGGCGCCCGCGTGGCTGACGCCGACCTGCACACCTTGCCGGCATTGCTGGGCGCTGACGACCCGGCGATCTACACCATCCACCGGCCGCAGGGCGCTTCGCCGTACCTGCTGCTGGCCGATCACGCCGGGCAGCAGGTACCGCGCGCACTGGCCGGCCTCGGCCTGCCGCAGCGCGAACTTGACCGCCATATCGGCTGGGACATCGGCATCGCCGGCACCACGCGTGCATTGGCCGAACGGCTGGATGCCTGGGCCATCGAGCAGACCTATTCGCGCCTGCTGATCGACTGCAACCGTCCGCTGGCATCGCCGACCCTGATTCCGGAAGCAAGCGATCACACCGTGGTACCGGGCAACGCCGGCCTGTCGGCCGCACAACGGCAGCAGCGCATCGACGCGATCCACGCGCCCTATCACGCCCGCATCGAAGCGGAACTGGATGCGCGCCGCGAAGCCGGCCGCCCGACCCTGCTGGTGATGATGCACAGCTTCACTCCCTCCATGAACGGCACGCTGCGGCCATGGCATGCCGGCGTGCTGTACCACCAGGACACGCGCTTTGCCCACGCCCTGCTGCAGGCACTGCGCGACGAAGGCGATCTGGTGGTCGGTGACAACGAACCGTATTCGGTAAGCAATACCAGCGACTACGCGGTACCGGTGCACGGCGAAGGGCGCGGCCTGGTGCACGTGGAACTGGAGATCCGTCAGGACCTGATCGCCGACGCGGCCGGGCAGCAGGCGTGGGCCGAGCGGCTGGCGCGGATCTTCAGCGCGTTGCAGCCACGGCTGCTGGCATCGGTGTAACGCCATCCGGGCCCGGTAGCGCCGGGCCATGCCCGGCGGCACTGGAGGATTCACCGTCGCGTTGCGCCTCGCCGGGGATGGCCCGGCGCTACCGGGTCATCCTGCAGGTCGATCATGCGTCGTTGGCCAGGCAGGCGGGGACCGCCGGGGCGACCGGCGCCGGGCGCAGGGCCAGCGCGATGACCACGCCGAGCAGTGCAAACACTGCGGCGCCGTACTCCGCACGCACCAGCCCGGCCAGCGCATCCGGAGAGCCGGCAGCTGCCACGTCGGCGTTGGCCACCATCACCAGTACCGCCAGGCCCAGCGCACCGCCGATCTGCTGTGCGGTGGCCGCCATGCCCGACGCCACGCCCTGCTGCGCCGCCGGCACGCCCTGACCCGCCACGATCCACATCGCGGTCCAGGTCATGCCCTGGCCGATGCTCAACACCACCACGCCCGGCAGCAATGGCCAGAAATTCGAGGCATGCGGCAGTGCCGCCGCCACCCAGGCGATGCCGACGGCACCGGCCAGGTTGCCGATCACCAGCACCCTGCGCGCGCTCCAGCGCTGCAGCGTCCACTCGGCAAGCTGGATGCCCACGGTGCACACCGCCGTGGCCGGCAGGAATGCCAGGCCGGCCTGCAGCGGACTCCAGCCGTAGCCGTCCTGGAAGTACAGCGCCATGAAGTAGTACTGCACACCGTAGCTGCTCATGAACGCGAAGGTCAGGCCCAGGGCGGCACGAAGGCCCGGCAGGCGCAGCAGCGCGAACTGCATCAGTGGATCGCGGCTGCGCAACTCGATCTGCACGAACGCGAACAGGATCAGTATCGACAGCACCAGGCAGCCCAGCGTGACGGGCGCCGCCCACCCCCATTCGGGGCCCTGTACCAGCGTGGTCACCAGCAGGCTGCCTCCCAGGGTCACGGTGATGCAGCCGGCCAGATCGAACGAACGGCCCTGCGGGCGCGAAGCATCGGGCGGCAGCCACGCACCGGCGGCAAGCGCGCACGCGGTGGCCAGCGGCACGATCACCGCCAGCACCGCCGGCCAGCCAAAGGCCTGGGTGAGTACGCCACCGAGCAGCGTACCCAAGGCAAGACCCACTGCACTGGCCATGCTCCAGATCGCCAGCGCGCGGTTGCGGGCCGGGCCTTCTTCATACAGCGTGTTGATCAGGGCCAGCGTTGCCGGGAACAGCAGCGCGGCACCGATGCCCTGCGCTGCGCGCGCGATGATCAACAGGCCCGCATTCGGCGCCAGCGCGCCGAGCAGCGATGCCACCGCGAACAACAGCATGCCCAGGCGGTAGAAGCGGCGGCGACCGATCAGGTCGGCGGCACGCCCGCCCAGCAGCAGGCTGCCGCCGAAGGCCACGGTGTAGGCACTGACCACCCATTGCAGCTGCTGCGCGTTGATCTGCAGCGCGCGGCCCATGTCATGCAGCGCGACAAAGATGATGGTGGCATCCAGGGCGATGATCAGCTGGGCGGTGGCCAGCAGGGTCAGTGCCCAGCGCGGGTATTTGAGGGGAGGCATCGGTGGTCTGGACTGAAGGGGGAGCGCAGTCTCATTGATGCAGCGGAATCAATAAACCCCTCACCCGCCATATCTGTCATGATTTTCTGCATGAGTGGATCATCGATGGACCTCAACGCGGTGCGCATGCTGGTGCAGGTGGCCGAAGCACGCAGCTTCACCGTCGCTGCCGGCCAGCTCGGCCTGAGCCAATCCGGGCTGTCGCGTGCGATCAGCCGGCTCGAGGTGGACCTGGGCGTGAAGCTGCTGCAGCGGAACACGCGCAACGTGGCATTGACCCCGGATGGGCGCCAGTTTGTGGAACAGGTCGCGCCACTGCTGTGCGGACTGGAGGACGCGGAACGGCAGCTTGCCGATCGCCCCTGCACGCCGTCGGGCACGCTGAAGATCAGTGCGCCGTCGATGTTCGGCCGCAAGGTGCTGGTGCCCCTGCTGGCGCCGCTGCTGGAGCGCCATTCACAACTGCAGGTCGAAGCCGTGCTCAGCGATCGCCTGGTCGACCTGGTCGAAGAGGGGTTCGACGCCGCGCTGCGTACCGGCACCATCGCCGACCAGCGCATCGTCGCCCGGCCCCTGCGACCGCTGCGCTGGGTGACCGTCGCCAGCCCGGACTACCTCGCCCGGCGCGGTGCACCGGGCGATGTGGCCGCACTGGCGGGGCATGCCTGCCTGGCCGTGCGCAACCTGCGCAGTGGCCGCCTGGTGGACTGGCAGTTCCTTCAGGACGGCCAGCTACGCGAGTTCACGCCACCGACGCGGATGGTGTTCGACAGCGGCGACCCATTGGTGGAAGCCGCCATCGCCGGCATCGGCATCGTGCAGGTAATGGATTTCGCCGTGGCCGACGCCTTGGCCGACGGCCGTCTGCTGCGCGTGCTGCAACCGTATGAAGGCCGCAGCCGCGAACTCTCTTTGATCTACCCACCTTCGCGCCAGCACTCGCCGAAGCTGCAGGTGCTGGCCGACGCGCTGCTTGCAGGGGACTGGTAGCACCGGGCCATGCCCGGCGAGTCAAACCGCGGCAACAGATCGCAACGCCGCCGGGCGTGGCCCGGCGCTACCGGAGCAACGTCTGCTGCAGGTGGGGAACGGGTAGCACCGGGCCATGCCCGGCGAGTCCGAACCGCGGCAACAGATCGCAACGCCGCCGGGCGTGGCCCGGCGCTACCGGCGCGTTACGCGAAGCTGTCCGTGGCGCGCACCAGCGCGTCGACATTCTCCGCTTCGAACGCGGAGTGGCCCGATGCCGGGGTGATTTCCAGCTTCGCCTTCGGCCACACCTTGGTCAGGTCCCAGGCATTGGCGAGCGGGCACACCACGTCGTAGCGGCCATGCACGATCACGCCCGGGATGTCGGCGATGCGGTGCGCGTCGCGCAGCAGCTGGTCTTCCACCTCGAAGAAGCCACCATTGACGAAGTAGTGGTTCTCGATACGGGCAAAGGCCAGCGCGAAATGCGGGTCTTCGTGGCTGTTGATGAAGTCGTCATCCACATGCAGGAAGCTGGTCGCACCCTCCCACACGGCCCAGGCCTTGGCTGCTTCCAGGCGGGTCGCCTCGTCTTCACTGGTCAGGCGACGGTGGAACGCCGAGATCAGGTCATGGCGTTCAACCACCGGAATGGGCTTCAGATAGTGCTCCCATGCATCGGGGAACAGGCGGTTGGCGCCTTCCTGGTAGAACCACTCCAGCTCCCAGCGGCGGAGCATGAAGATGCCGCGCAGAACCAGTTCGGTGACGCGCTGCGGATGGGTTTCGGCGTAGGCCAGCGCCAGGGTTGACCCCCAGCTACCACCGAACACCTGCCAGCGGTCGACGTTCAGATGCTCGCGCAGCCGCTCGATATCGGCGACGAGGTCCCAGGTGGTGTTGTCCACCAGATCCGCATGCGGCGTGGAACGGCCGGCACCGCGCTGGTCGAACAGGATGATGCGGTACTTCGCCGGGTCATGGAACTGGCGCATCTTGTCGCTGCAACCGCCGCCCGGACCGCCGTGCAGCATCACCACCGGCTTGCCATCCGGATTGCCGCACTGCTCGAAGTACAGCGTGTGGCGGTCGTCGACCTTCAGGGTGCCGACGTCATAGGGGGTGATGGCGGGGTACAGCGTACGCATGCTTGCAGCTCCAGGGTGATGCCCTGCCGGGGCAGGAGAACCCACATTCTAGGCCGGTCGCCGGCCGAGGGTGACCCGATCACGCTGCTCAAGGTCCTGCTGGGTCTGCACGTCGGCGAAACCGGCCGCATCGAACAGCGTGCGGATCGCCGCGCCCTGGTCCCAGCCGTGCTCGACCAGCAGCCAGCCCGCCGGCTGCAGGTGTTCGGGCGCGCCTGCAACGATGCGGCGGATATCGTCCAGTCCGTCGATGCCGGACGCCAGCGCGCTGGCCGGCTCGAACCTCAGGTCGCCCTGCTGCAGATGCGGATCTTCGCTGGCGATGTAGGGCGGATTGCTGGCAATCAGTGCAAAGCGCGCGCCCTGCAGCGGTGCGTACCAGTCCTGTCCACCTTCAGCGAAACGCACGTTGCGCAGTTCATGGTGGGCGGCATTGCGCGCAGCCATGGCCAGTGCACCGGGGCTGGCATCGGTGGCCAGCACCTGTGCCAGCGGCCGCTCGCTGGCCAGGGCCAGGGCGATCGCACCACTGCCGGTCCCGAGGTCGGCCACGGACAGCGGGCGGTCCGATGGCAGGCGTTCCAGCGCCAGCTCCACCAGCAGTTCGGTTTCCGGACGCGGGATGAGGGTCGCCGCATCGACCCGCAGATCAAGCGTCCAGAACCCGCGCCGGCCGGTCAGGTAGGCCACCGGCTCACCGGCGGCGCGACGCGCCAGCAGCGCCTCGAAGGCAGCCTGCGCCGTTGCCGGCAGCGGATCGGTCGCATGGGCGAACAGCCAGCTGCGTGGACGCTCCAGCACATGCAGCAGCAGCAGTTCGGCTTCGTGGCGGGCGTCGATGCCGCCCAGGCGGGCGCTGGCGTCGGCCACCACCTGGCGCAGGGAGGGTTGGGTTGGGGAAGACATTCCGCAATTGTAGAGCCGAGCCCATGCTCGGCTGCTTCTGGAACAGCCGAGCATGGGCTCGGCTCTACAGATCCGCGGTCGAGCGTGGGCTCGGCTCCATGGATCCACAGCCGGGCGTGGGCTCGGCTCTACAAAAGCTGGAATCCGTTCAGGTTTCGCCCGAGGGCATAAGGAGGGGCTATCAGCCCTCTTCACGCGTCCCTGGCGATTTTCCTTGTCACACAGGCAGTTGCAGGATGAGGGACGCAAGGTTCAGTGCGGGCTCATGGCAATTTGATAGGCTGCATCTATCAAATAGATGCAATCAATGGATTGTTCTTATCGCAACTGAGCCGGTAACCTAGCTCCTGTCGATTCACCCACTCCCTTCACCCAGAGGAAAAATGATGTCCCTCATCAATACCCAGATCCAGCCGTTTGAAGCCAACGCCTACCACAACGGCGAGTTCATCAAGGTTTCCGATGCCAGCCTGAAGGGCCAGTGGTCCGTCCTGATCTTCATGCCGGCTGCATTCACCTTCAACTGCCCGACCGAGATCGAAGACGCCGCCGACCACTACGCCGAGTTCAAGAAGGCTGGCGCTGAGGTCTACATCGTCACCACCGACACGCACTTCTCGCACAAGGTGTGGCACGAAACCTCGCCGGCCGTCGGCAAGGCCCAGTTCCCGCTGGTCGGCGACCCGACCCACCAGCTGACCAACGCCTTCGGCGTGCACATTCCGGAAGAGGGCCTGGCCCTGCGCGGCACCTTCATCATCAATCCGGAAGGCGTGATCAAGACCCTGGAGATCCACTCCAACGAGATCGCCCGCGACGTCTCCGAGACCCTGCGCAAGCTGAAGGCCGCCCAGTTCACCGCCGCCAACCCGAACCAGGTGTGCCCGGCGAAGTGGAAGGAAGGCGAGAAGACCCTGACCCCGTCGCTGGACCTGGTCGGCAAGATCTAACGCAGCACCGGCACGCCGTGGCCCCATGCCACGGCAGGCCCATCTCCATGCCGGCGGCATCGCCGGCGTGGGGGTGAACCCAAGACAGCCATCGCCGGCCCGTCGCGGCCAGCCAGCCCCTTCCACGGTCGCTGTCTTGGGTTCACCCCTACCCCCTGCTGGTCCGCTACCTTCTACAGCGGTGCCACGCCCCCTGTTTGCCTGAAGCCAGGAGAAGACCCGATGTTGGACGCCAACCTGCAGTCGCAGCTGAAGACCTATCTGGAGCGCGTGACCCGCCCCATCCAGATCACCGCGCATGCCGACGACGGCGCCAAGTCGCAGGAAATGCTGGAACTGCTGCAGACCCTGGAAAGCCTGTCCGACAGCATCTCGCTGCAGGTGCTGCGTGATGGCCAGGGCCGCGTGCCTTCGTTCGACCTGGGCACGCCCGGCCAGGACATCCACCTGACCTTCGCCGGCCTGCCGATGGGTCATGAATTCACCTCGCTGGTGCTGGCGCTGCTGCAGGTGGGCGGTCATCCGTCCAAGGCCACTGCCGAGCTGATCGAGCAGGTGCAGAGCCTGGAAGGCGAGTACCGGTTCGAGACCTATTTCTCCCTGTCCTGCCAGAACTGCCCGGACGTGGTGCAGGCGCTGAACCTGGCCGCGGTGCTCAACCCGCGCATCCAGCACGTGGCCATCGACGGCGCGCTGTTCCAGGAGGAAGTGGAGAAGCGCGAGATCATGTCGGTGCCGACCGTGTATCTCAACGGTGAAGTCTTCGACCAGGGCCGGATGACGCTCGAACAGATCGTGGCCAAGCTGGATACCAACGCCAGCAAGCGCGACGCCGAGAAGATCGCCGCCAAGCAGGCCTTCGACGTGCTGGTGGTGGGCGGCGGCCCGGCTGGCGCGGCCGCAGCGATCTACGCCGCGCGCAAGGGCATCCGCACCGGCATCGCCGCCGAGCGCTTCGGCGGCCAGGTACTGGACACCATGGCCATCGAGAACTTCATCTCGGTCAAGGAGACCGAAGGCCCGAAGCTCGCTACCGCGCTGGAGCAGCATGTGCGCGAGTACGACGTGGACATCATGGATCTGCAGCGCGCGACCGCGCTGGTGCCGGCCGGCGACGATGGGCTGGTACAGGTGCAGCTGGAAAACGGCGCGGTGCTGAAGTCACGTTCGGTGATCCTGTCCACCGGTGCGCGCTGGCGGCAGATGAATGTGCCGGGCGAAGAGCAGTACCGCAACAAGGGTGTGGCCTACTGCCCGCACTGCGATGGCCCGCTGTTCAAGGGCAAGCGCGTGGCGGTGATCGGTGGTGGCAACTCCGGCGTTGAAGCTGCCATCGATCTGGCCGGCATCGTGTCGCATGTAACCCTGCTGGAATTCGATTCCAGCCTGCGCGCCGATGAGGTGCTGCAGAAGAAGCTTCGCAGCCTCGGCAATGTGACCGTGCTGACCAGCGCCCAGACCACCGAAGTGCTGGGCGATGGCAGCCGGGTCACCGGGCTGGTCTACAAGGACCGCATCGGTGGCGACGCCCACCGCGTGGAGCTGGAAGGCATCTTCGTGCAGATCGGCCTGCTGCCCAACACCGAGTGGCTGAAGGACACCGTGGCGCTGTCGCCGCGCGGCGAGATCGTCATCGACGACCGTGGCCAGACCAGTGTGCCCGGCGTGTTCGCCGCAGGTGATTGCACGACGGTACCCTACAAGCAGATCATCATCGCCATGGGCGCCGGCTCGACCGCCGCACTGAGCGCGTTCGATCATCTGATCCGCTCGTCGGTGAGCAAGAGCAGCGGAGCCGTTGCCGAAGCTGCCTGATCCACTGCTCCCGGGTTGCCGGGAGCATTGTCAGCTGCGGGGTGACCACGCCGCCAGCCGGTCCGTTATCCCTGGGATGTGAGGATGAATCTACGCGATCTGAAGTACCTGGTAGCCCTGGCCGACCACAAGCATTTCGGTCGGGCTGCCGCGTCGTGCTTCGTCAGCCAGCCCACGTTGTCCACCCAGATCCGCAAGCTGGAAGAAGAGCTGGGCCTGCCGCTGGTCGAGCGGGCCCCCCGCAAGGTGATGCTGACCCCGGCCGGCCAGGAAGCCGCTGCACGGGCGCGGGTGATCGTGTCCGAGGTGGAGCAGCTGAAGGAAGCGGCACGGCGCAGCCGCGATCCGGAAGCCGGCACGGTGCGCCTGGGAATCTTCCCGACCCTGGGCCCGTACCTGCTGCCGCATGTGATCCCGCGCATCCGCGAACGTTTCCCGGAACTGGAACTGCTGCTGGTCGAAGAGAAGAGCGATGTGCTGCTGGAGCGCCTGCGCGAAGGCAAGCTCGATGCCGCGCTGCTGGCACTGCCGGTGATCGACGACCAGCTGCACGCCGAGTTCCTGTTCGAGGAGCCGTTCCTGTTGGCCGTTTCCGGTCGCCATCCGCTTGCCCAGCGCGCCCATCTGGATGTGCAGGAACTGGCCACGCAGAAGCTGCTGCTGCTGGAAGACGGCCATTGCCTGCGCGACCAGGCGCTGGAAGTGTGCCGGCTGTTCGGCGCCAACGAGAAATCCGAGTTCCGCGCCACCAGCCTGGAAACATTGCGGCAGATGGTGGCCGCCGATGTCGGCATCACATTGCTGCCAAGCCTGTCGGTGCAGCCCCCCGTCCCGCGCTCGAACAACATCCGCCTGCTCGATTTCATCGGTGAGGGCCGGCCCAGCCGCCGTATTGCGATGGTCTGGCGCCGCAGCTCGGCGATGAACGACTTCCTGATGGAGCTGGCCAGCCAGTTCAAGCGCCTGCCGCATGCGCTGTTCACGCTGGAAGCCGCCAATGGCACGGCCGCCGATCCGGCCAGCCTTCCCGGCCCCGCGCTGAACGGCTGACACCCCGGCCTCCCCGGCCTCGAGCGGCAGGAGTCGATTCCGGTCGCATTTGTCCCCACAATACAGACAGGCGGCGCCAGCAGGCGCCGCCTTTTGCATGGTTTTCAACCAAGGAGTTTTACATGAACACCGCCAGCGGCCTGCCGCCGTCGATCACTGTCTCAACCTTCGACATGGACCGCCTGGAGGCCATGCTCGAAGCCCCTGCGCTGAGCCAGACGCCTGCCGCGCTCGCGCTTGCCGAAGAACTCAACCGGGCCACCGTGCTGGCGCCGGACCAGATTCCCAAAGGCATCGTCATGATGCATTCCCGCGTGGAGTGCGAAGATGGGGTCTCAGGCGAGAAGCACGTCCTGACCCTGGTCTTCCCCCGCGAAGCCAACGTCGATGAAGGCAAGGTTTCCGTGCTGGCCCCGGTCGGCAGTGCCCTGCTCGGCCTGTCGGTCGGCCAGAGCATCGACTGGACTGCACCCGGTGGTCGCAAGCTGCGCCTGCGCGTGACCGCAGTGCACAACGACCGTCCCTGATCTCCGCTGCGCACTGCGCGCGATCCGATTCCCCGTACCAGGAGCCGTAATGAGTACCTCGTCCAAACTGTCCCAGCTGCGCGAACTGTCCGTGGTCGTTGCCGATACCGGTGACTACGAGGCGATCAAGCGCCTGCAGCCGGTGGACTGCACCACCAACCCGACCCTGGTGAAGAAGGCACTGGACCTGCCGGTCTATGCCGATCTGATCGAGCGCGAACTGGCCTGGGGCCGTCAGCAGAGCGGCGACCGCGAGGCCGTGGTGCATGCGGTGGCCGATCGGCTGACCATCGGCGTCGGCGCGCTGCTCAGCACGCTGGTGCCGGGCCGCGTGTCCACCGAGGTGGATGCTGACCAGGCGTACGACACCGCCGCCACCGTGGCCAAGGCCCGCCAGTTCATCCAGATGTACGCCGATGCCGGCGTACCGCGCGAGAAGATCCTGATCAAGATCGCCGCGACCTGGGAAGGCGTGGAAGCGGCGCGGATCCTGCAGGCCGAGGGCATCGACTGCAACCTGACGCTGATCTTCAACCCGACCCAGGCGCTGGCCTGCAGCGAAGCGGGCGCGTTCCTGATCTCGCCGTTCGTCGGCCGCATCCTTGACTGGTACGTGGCCAACGGCCAGACCCCGGCCAACATCGATGAGGACCCGGGCGTGAAGTTCGTGCGCAGCGTATATGCGGAGTTCAAGCGCCGTGGTTCGCCGACCGTGGTGATGGGCGCCTCGTTCCGTTCCACCGCACAGATCGAGGCGCTGGCCGGCTGCGACCGCCTGACCATTTCGCCGGATCTGCTGGAGAAGCTGGACGCCGATCACGGCGAGCTGCCGCGCAAGCTGGTGCCCGGTGAGGGTAACGGCGTGGCGGTGACCCCGATCGATGCGGCGACGTTTGCGGCGGATCTGGCTGCCGATCCGATGGCGACCGAGAAGCTGGCGACCGGTATCGAGGCGTTCGCCAAGGATCTGGAAGCGCTGCGCGAGCGGATCCGCGCGGCGCTGTAAGGGTTCCAGCCAACGGCTGAGCCCCTCGTGGCGGGGGCTTGGTCGCGAAAGGCATGAAGCAACCGCCGCGCTGGGTCGGGCGGGTCGGGTTCGCGGGAGACGCCGTGAATCCGTCCCTGGAGGCTTGGCCGCGGCATCCATGCCGCGGACACTCCCGCGAACCCGACCCGCCCGCCCTCTGACAGTTTCCTGTGGCTGCCCTCCACGGAAGGAAGAAGGAAGAGCAACAGCGGGTCGCGCGCTTCGCTTGCTCGGAGCGGAGCATGGCTCCGCTCTACAAAAGACACCGCAGGATCAAACAAAAAGGACGCGGCGAAGGCCGCGTCCTTCTTGTTTTCCTTCAGTTCGTCAGTAACCCACGCTCTTGCCCACCGTCACCGGGAAACTGTCGGAGGTGGGGTGGTGTGGGTTGGCAGGACCGTTGGCGCCATGGATGGCGCCATCGAGCCCCCATGGATGGGTTCACGGCGTGTCCTGCCGACCCACACCGCCCCGCCCTACTCACAGCAACCCAGAGCCGCTTTGGCTTTGGCTTTGGCTCTGGCTTTTGCTTCGGCAGTTGCTTTCCGCTTCTGCCCGCCGCAGGCGGACCACCGCGCGTCAGCGCGGCGCCTCCACATCCAGCCCGATCGGGCAGCTCACCCCGGTGCCGCCGATGCCGCAGTAACCGTTCGGGTTCTTCGCCAGGTACTGCTGGTGATAGTCCTCGGCGTAGTAGTACTCCGGCGCCGGGAACACGATCTCAGTGGTAATAGGGCCGTAGCCGGCCGCGTCCAGCTGCGCCTGGTAGGCCTCGCGGCTGGCCAGCGCAGCGGCGGACTGCGTTTCGTCGGTGGCATGGATCGCCGAACGGTACTGGGTGCCGGTGTCGTTGCCCTGGCGCATGCCCTGGGTCGGGTCGTGGCTTTCCCAGAACAGCTGCAGCAGCCGTTCCAGGCTCACCACCTTCGGATCGAACACCACCTGCACCACTTCGGTGTGGCCGGTGAGGCCGGAGCAGACTTCTTCATAGGTGGGATTCGGCGTGACGCCGCCGGCATAGCCGACCGACGTGCTGTACACGCCCGGCTCCGACCAGAATTTGCGCTCGGCTCCCCAGAAGCAGCCAAGCGCGAAACGGATCTGCTGCAGGCCGGCAAAGCGGTCCTTCAGCGGGTGACTGTTCACGAAGTGCTGGTTGCTGTGCAGCGGCAGTGGCTGATCACGCCCTGGCAGCGCCTCTTCCGGGCGCGGCAGGCGCTGCTTGAAGGCGCCGATGCCCAGGATGCCCTGTCCGATTCCCAACATGATGCGCTCCTACGCCGGAAGGCCGGCAATGTCGTCTGCATCGGAAATGGGGGCGTCGGCGGCGTGGCCCAAGTCCAGGCCGGCGACGATGCCTTCAGCCTCGGCCCGCGCGGCGTCGGGGATGCCGACCCTCAATACACCAAACAGCGGCAGTTCGCCCATGCCCCCCAGCAGCTGCTCGCCAAACACGAAGGCAGGAATGCCGGCATCTTCCAGCGCGTGCTTCACCAGGTGGGCGTCGAACAGATTGTCGGCCTTGTACACGATGTGCATGGGGCGGCTCCACGGGAGAGGCCTCCAGCATACGCCCGGGCGCTGAATGCCGCCGCTGCGCTCGCCGGGCATGGCCCGGCGCTACCCCTGGCCCCCCTGCGCCCGGTAGCGCGGGCGCAACCCCGGCAGCCCTTCCCCTTACGCGCTAGACTGTTGGTCTTTCTGCCCTTTTTCGCCCAGCCTCATGTCCGAGCACACCCCCGCCAGCCCCGAGACCCCCGCCGACAGCCACGAAAAGCGCGATTTCATCCGCCAGATCGTGCGCGAGGACCTGGCCAGCGGAAAGCACCAGGCGATCAAGACCCGGTTTCCGCCGGAGCCGAACGGCTACCTGCACATCGGCCATGCCAAGTCGATCTGCCTGAACTTCGGCATTGCCGGCGAGTTCAGCGGCGTATGCAACCTGCGCTTCGACGACACCAATCCGGCCAAGGAAGACCCGGAGTACGTGGCCGCCATCCAGGATGATGTCCGTTGGCTGGGGTTCGAGTGGAACGAGCTGCGCCACGCCTCCGATTACTTCCAGGCCTACTATCTCGCCGCCGAGAAGCTGATCGAGCAGGGCAAGGCCTATGTGTGTGACCTGTCGGCCGAGGAAGTGCGTGCCTACCGTGGCACCCTGACCGAGCCGGGCCGTCCCTCGCCGTGGCGCGACCGCAGTGTCCAGGAGAACCTCGACCTGTTCCGCCGCATGCGTGCCGGTGAATTCCCGGACGGTGCGCGCACCCTGCGCGCGAAGATCGACATGGCCAGCGGCAACATCAACCTGCGCGATCCGGCGCTGTACCGCATCAAGCATGTCGAGCACCAGAACACCGGCAATGCGTGGCCGATCTACCCGATGTACGACTTCGCGCATGCGCTGGGCGATTCGATCGAGGGCATCACCCACTCGCTGTGCACCCTGGAATTCGAGGACCATCGCCCGCTCTACGACTGGTGCGTGGACAACGTCGATTTCGCCCATGACGACGCACTGACCCAGCCGCTGGTCGATGCCGGCCTGCCGCGCGAAGCTGCCAAGCCGCGCCAGATCGAATTCTCGCGCCTGAACATCAACTACACGGTGATGAGCAAGCGCAAGCTGATGGCGCTGGTCACCGAGCAGCTGGTGGACGGCTGGGAGGACCCGCGCATGCCGACCCTGCAGGGACTGCGTCGCCGCGGCTACACCCCGGCGGCAATGCGCCTGTTCGCCGAACGCGTGGGCATCAGCAAGCAGAACTCGCTGATCGACTTCAGCGTGCTGGAAGGCGCGCTGCGCGAAGACCTCGATGGCGCCGCACCGCGCCGCATGGCCGTGGTCGACCCGCTCAAGCTGGTACTGACCAACCTGCCCGAAGGCCATGAAGAACAGCTCACCTTCAGCAACCATCCGAAGGACGAGAGCTTCGGCAGCCGTCAGGTGCCGTTCGCGCGCGAGGTCTGGATCGACCGCGAGGACTTCGCCGAAGTACCGCCGAAGGGCTGGAAGCGCCTGGTCCCGGGCGGCGAAGTGCGCCTGCGTGGTGCCGGCATCATCCGCTGCGATGAGGTGATCAAGGATGCCGACGGCACCATCACCGAGCTGCGCGGCTGGCTGGATCCGGAGTCGCGCCCCGGCATGGAAGGGGCCAACCGCAAGGTCAAGGGCACCATTCACTGGGTCAGCGCCGTGCACGGCGTTCCGGCCGAGATCCGCCTGTACGACCGGCTGTTCTCGGTGCCGAACCCGGACGACGAGTCGGAAGGCAGGACCTACCGCGACTACCTCAATCCGGAATCGCGCCGCACCGTCACCGGCTATGTCGAGCCGGCCGCGGCCAGCGCCGCGCCGGAGCAGTCGTTCCAGTTCGAGCGCACCGGCTACTTCGTTGCCGACCGCCGCGACCACACCGAAGCCAAGCCGGTGTTCAACCGCAGCGTGACGCTGCGCGATACCTGGTCGGCCTGAGCCGACCGCGCGGGCGCCGATACGGCGTCCGCGCGCCCCCAACGATGATCACCGCCCTTCCCCCCTGCTCTGGTTTCTGACGCAGCACCCGCTGCTGAAGTTCATTTCGGCGATGGAGTTGGCCGGGCTGGTCTCGTAGGCTAAGCCATCATGGTCTTCCCGCTGGCGATGCTCGACGTCTTCCCCGGCCACTTCCTCAGCGCTGCCTTCCTCAACGAGGCGGGCGAGGACAGTGTGAAGTTTGGTTGATAGGAATCACTCATGAAGATGGATCGGGATTTCATGATCTTCTGCGCGGCGTTCTCCGGGATCGCTGAACGGGAAAAGAGCGTCGGCATACAAGGGAGAGAGTCCGAGCCCTTCATGCTGAAGGTCTATGGCGAGTATCTCTCGACGCCTCATCCAAGGCCGGACATAAAGTGGATCGACTCCGTCCCCGCGCCGACCCGGGAGTGGATGATCGAAACAATCGCCACCCATTTTCTCTCGATGGACGAAGCTCCTCGATGGCTGCAAGGACCCAGTTGGCGCTTCATCGATGATGTCCCCATGGTCTTTGTCAGCCAGATCTATCTGGAAGACAACGCGATAATGAGGAAATACGCTTCGGCAGGCGAAGTTCTTTATCTGTTCAGCGGCAGGAGGGAGTGCGTTGAAGGCTGGGAGCTGAAGGTGAAGCTCGTCAAACAGGACAAAGCGACTCCCGGAACAAGCTACCTTGACTAGTTCGGGCCAGACCGGCGCTTTGCGTGTTTCTGAACACCAAGCGCACCATGATGCTGGAGCCGTTGGCGCACAAACGCGCTGCGGGTGGATGCATCCATCCGCAGCGATGACGACGACAGCTCGTGCCCGTGCTGCCTGTTCACCCGAAGCATCGAAGCCTTCGACGACCTGCTGAAGGCGCGCTCATTCCTGGCCATTCGCCTGTTTGCGCTACGCAATGCCGATCGCCCGTGCGAGCCGATTGCAGGGTCAACGGCCACGCTTTCGCCCCCATCCTGCACCCGCTGCGCGCCTGTGCGGCGAGCTGGCCACAGGCCGGGCTGACCCTCGCCCACACCCGATACAGGCAGGGGCGGGCTACACTGCGCGCCGTCCTTTCCTGATTCCCCACACGAGGCACCCCCGCGATGCTGTATGCGCAAGTCCACCTGACCCTTCCCGCCTGGATCCACGACCAGATCGACCTGGATCGTCGATATCCCGGCGATGAGGCCAAGGTCGCGCTGGCCATCGAGCTGTCGCGCCAGAACGTCGCGCACGCCAGCGGCGGCCCGTTCGGCGCCGTGGTGTTCGGTCCGGACGACAAGGTGATCGCCGCCGGCGTGAACCGGGTGATGCCGCATGCCACCTCGTTGGCACATGCCGAGAACATGGCCTACATGCTGGCCCAGCAGCGCCTGCAGACGCCGCGCCTGAATGCCGTGCTGTCGCCGGTCACCCTGGCCACCAGCTCGCAGCCGTGCTGCCAGTGTTACGGCGCTACGGTGTGGGCCGGCATCGACCGCCTGCTGATCGGCGCCAGTGCCGCCGATGTAGAGGAACTGACCCCGTTCGACGAAGGCCCGCTGCCAGCCGACTGGGTGGGCGAGCTCAACAAGCGCGGCATCGAGGTGGTGCAGGGCCTGAACCGCGACGCTGCGCGCAGTGTGCTGCGCTCCTATGGGGAAGGCGATGGCGCCCGTTACTGAGGCCGGCATCGGCCTGCTGTGCCTGTGCCGCCAGGGCTTCGAGCCGGAGCTGGCCGGCGAACTGCAGTTCCGCGCCGGTGAGGCAGGCTTCGCCGGCTACGCACGTACCCAGCGCAATGACGGCTATGTGTTGTTCATGTGCGACGAAGCGGCCGCGCTGGCACCGCGGTTGCCGTGGCGCGGCCTGATCTTCGCGCGGCAGAAGCTGGTGGTGCTGGCTGAACTGCCGCAGCTGGATCCGGCCGATCGCATCACGCCGATGCTGGAGGTGCTGGCCGATGCGCCACGCTTTGGTGATCTGTGGGTCGAACATCCGGATTCGGATGCCGGCAAGCCGCTGTCCGGGCTCGCCCGTGCTTTCGGCAACGCATTGCGCCCGGCGCTGCGCAAGGCCGGCAAGCTCAGCGACAAGCCCAATGCACGGCTGCCACGCCTGCACGTGGTGTTCGTCGACGGCACCCACGCCTTCATCTGCGTGGCCGCCCCCGCCGACAGCGCACCGTGGGCACTGGGCATTCCGCGCCTGAAACTGCTGCCGGAGGCCCCCTCGCGTTCGGCGCTGAAGCTGGACGAAGCCCTGCTGACGCTGCTGGCGCCGGAAGAACGCGAGGCACTGGTGAAACCCGGCATGCGCGCGGCCGACCTGGGGGCGGCACCGGGCGGCTGGACCTGGGTGTTGACCCGCCAGCACATGCAGGTGCTGAGCATCGACAACGGCCCCCTGCGCCAGCACGTACTGGATACCGGCCTGGTCGAGCACCTGCGCGCGGATGGCTTCCATTGGCACCCGGAGCAGCCGCTGGACTGGATGGTGTGCGACATGGTCGAGCAACCGCGTCGCGTTGCCGAACGCATGGCCACCTGGTTCCGCGAAGGCTGGTGCAGGCATGCCATCTTCAATCTGAAACTGCCGATGAAGAAGCGCTGGGACGAGACCCGGCTGTGCCTGGACCTGTTCCAGGAGCAGGCTGGCACGTCGCTGGAAGTGCGTGCCAAGCAGCTCTATCACGACCGCGAAGAGATCACCGTGCTGGCGTCGCCGATGCGGTGATGCGCGGCAGGGTCATCGCCCGCACAGGATGCCGCGGGTACGCTTCCGTCAACGCCTGCCAGGAGTCCGTCATGTACCGTCCGCGTTTGCCCGTGCTGCTGGCTGTCCTGCTGGCCACGTCACCCGTGCTGGCGCAGCAGCTGCCGCCCACACCCGCGCAGAGCCAACCGCTGGGTCCGACCGGCGGAGCCATCCGCCAGCAGCCTTTGAATGCCGGACGGGTCACCGGCAGCGTCGATATCCCGATGCCCGCAGGGGAGGCCCAGGTCACGGTGCGCTCGGTTGAACCCAGCAGCGTGACCGGCCAGTACCGCATCCACTTTGCCGCGCTGGATACCGACGGTGATGGCTTCATCAGCCGTGCGGAGGCCCAGGCCAATCCTGCACTGGCCGATGAGTTCACCGCGCTGGACAGCAAGCGCCGCGGCAAGCTGGATCGTGCCGACCTGGCCGGCTGGCTGATTGATTGATCCGGTTCACGGATCCCGCCGGGCATGGCCCGGCGCTACCGGCCTGATGATCCGCCGAACGGCGTCCCGTTGCCGCGCTGGATAGCGCCGATCTGGCCGGCGCACTGATTGATTGATCCGCTGCTGGTAACGACGGGCCATGCCCGGCGGGACCGGTGAACCGCGCTGCGCGCTCGCCGGGCATGGCCCGGCGCTACCGGCGGATCAACCGCCAAACGGGGTCGTCACACGCCGGCGGCGCGCTTCCAGAACGCCTGAACCAGTGGCGGCCACTTGCCGACGCAGCCCAGCGCGCGGCCACGGGCCAGGGTCAGGTGCATCTCGTCGTTGGAGAAGAGGCGGTTGATCGCATCGAAACTGTAGGCGGCCACCTGGTTGTCGCTACGCCGCTCGCGGGCCCAGCGCTGCAGGCGCTGCGGCGACAGGCGCGGCTGGCCACGGCGCTCGGCTGAAGGCGCCAGCCATTGCCGCAGGGCAGCGACATCCCGCAGCCCCAGGTTCACGCCCTGCCCGGCCAGGGGATGCACCACATGCGCGGCGTCGCCGAGTGCGAGCACGCGGCCGGCCACATAGTGGCGGGCCAGCTGGCGGCGCAGCGGGAACGCGGCGCGCGGCGACACCAGGCGCAGTTCGCCCAGCCGTGCGGCGAAGGCGCGGGTCAGTTCGCGATTGAATGCCTCCTCCTCCAGCGCCAGCACGCGCACCGCCTCTTCGTCAGGCAAGGTCCACACGATCGAGCTGCGGCGCTCGGCCACCGGCAGCAGCGCCAGCGGACCGGTCGGCAGGAAACGCTGCCAGGCCGTAGCCTGGTTGGGCAGCTCGCTGTCGACGTAGGCCACCACGCCACGCTGGTGATAGTCGTGGCGCACCACGTCGATGCCCGCCAGCTCGCGCAGCGTCGACTCGGCACCATCGGCGGCCACGGCGAGGGCCGCTTCCAGCCTGCGTCCGTCATCCAGGCGCAGTCGCACCCCCTCCTCGTCCTGCTCCAGCGCCTCCACCCGTGCCGGGCAATGCAGCTGCACCCCGGCCGCCGGCAGTGCCGCCCACAGGCGATCCTGCAACAGCCCGTTCTCGACGATGAAGCCCAGCTCGCGACGCCCCAGGCGGTCGGCGTCGAACAGCAGGTCCTCGCCTCCCGCGGCATCCCATACCTGCATTCGGCGATACGGCCAGGCCCGCGCCTGTACGATCGCAGGCCACACGCCGAGACGGTCCAGCAGCTGCACGTTGTCAGCCGCGAAGGCGAACACGCGCAGGTCCGGCTGCGATGCCTGCCAGGGCGCGGGCTCACGGCCCTCCACCAGGGCGACGGCCAGCCCCGCATCGGCCAGCGCCAGTGCACACGCGGCACCGACCACGCCGCCTCCCACGATGACCACGTCCAGGCGCGCGCGGCGGTTCATGCGGCTTCTCCGCGGCACAGTCGCGGCACGACGCCACGGAAACCCATCGCCCCGCCGACCAGCATCGACTGCACCGAACCGCGCTGCGCGGCCACCAGGCCGAGACTGCGCAACGGGCGCATCAACGGCGCAGGATTGCTGGTCAGGCGCGCCAGTCCTCCGGAGAACGCCACCGTCTGCTGGCGATCCTCTTCCCGACGGGCCACATACGCACGCAGCAGCGCATCACTGCCGGCATCGCCTGCATCGTCTTCCAGCAGTTCGGCCAGGGTCAGCGCATCGCGCAGGCCCAGGTTGAAGCCTTGCGCGCCCAACGGATGGATGGTCTGTGCGGCATTGCCGAGCAGCACCGCGCGCTCGCCTGCCAGGGCGCGCGCCAGCACCTGGATCAGCGGGTAGGCACTGCGCGGACCCGACTCCAGCAGACGCCCGGCACGCCAGCCGATGGCATGCTGCAGGCGCTGCAGCCACGCTGCGTCGTCCAGCGCCATCACCGCGTCGGCGTCTTCGCGCGCCACCCCATGCACCGTGCCGAAATGGCGGTCGCCACGCGGCAGCAGGGCCGTCGGGCCGGTATCGGTGAAGCGCTCCCAGGCCGTGCCGTCGGGCGCGCGCTGGCTGCGCACGCGGGCCACGAACAGGGTCTGCTGGAAATCGTGGCGGTCGACCTCGATGGCCAGCGCCTCCCGCACCGCACTGGCCGTGCCATCGGCACCGACCACCAGCCGTGCCAGCAGCGTGCGCTCGCCGGCGTCGTCGGCCACATGCACCTGGCGACAGCCCTCCACCACCCCGCCCAGGCCGAGGAAACGCATCGGCCGGTAACGCCGCAGCCGCGGCAGTTCCTGCAGGCGTGCCTCAAGCGCATGACCGAAGTCACGTGCGACCACCACCTGGCCGAACCACGGCCGGTTGTAATCGGCCGCATCGAGCTGCACCCGGCCAAAGTCGCCGGCGCGGCTGACATGGATGCGACGGATCGGTCCCGGCGCCATCGCCAGCTTCCGCATTACCCCCAGCGCGGTCAGCGCGTTGACGGTGGCGGCGGCGAAACTGAGGTTGCGCTGGTCGAACACCGCCGGCAGTCCACCGGCAGGGCTGGCCTCGATCAGGCCCACGTCGCGGCCCAGGCGGTCCAAGGCGATGGCGAGGCTGGCACCCACCAGTCCGCCGCCGACGATCAGCACGTCATGTCGTTCACTCATGGCGTTCATGATACGCGCTCGCCCCGGCTGTACACCGAACGCGACGCTGCCTGCGCCAACCCGCGCGGCGGGCTAGAATGAAAGCTGAATCCGCTCCGGGCCCGCCGCCATGTCCGACACCGCCAATCGCGCCTTCGTCCTGTCCGTGCTCGTGCTTTTGCTGGCGGCGACCCGGGTCAACCACTTCGCGGCGATCCCCGATGCCTCCTGGGCGGTGTTCTTCATCGGCGGTTTCTACCTGGCGCGCTGGACGCGCTGGGCCTTTCCGCTGCTGATGCTGTTCGCGGTGCTGGTCGACTGGATCGTGATCCGCAGCGCGGGGCTGGATTTCTGGCAGCACTACTGCGTGTCGCCCGGCTACTGGCTGCTGCTGCCGGCGTACTTCTCGCTGTGGGCCGGCGGCATGCTGCTGGGCCACAACTACCGCGGCGCGCGCTGGCCGGTGCTGGCCAAGGGTGCGCTCCTGCTGGTGGCCTCGGTGGCGCTGTGCCACCTGCTTGCGCAGGGGGGCTTCTACTGGACCACCCGCAACGTTGCCGAGCCGACGCTGGCGGGCTGGGCGCAGAACTACGCACAGTGGTTCGGCCCCTACCTGCGGACCACGGCGATCTACGTGGCGCTGGCCGCCGCCCTGCAACTGGCCGTGGAGCAGGTGCTCAAGCTCCAGCAGGCCCGTCGCGACATCCGGCACTGAGCTGCGCCATGGGCCATCGCCTCTCGCGCATCTACACCCGCACCGGTGACGACGGCAGCACCGGACTGGGCGATGGCCAGCGCGTAGCCAAGGACGATGCCCGCGTCGCCTCCTACGGCACCGTCGACGAAGCCAACGCGGCGCTGGGCCTGCTGCTGGCCGCACCGCTTCCGGACGACGTGCGCGCGCTGGTGGTCCATCTGCAGCACCAGCTGTTCGACCTGGGCGCCGAGCTGTGCATCCCCGGCCATGCCGCGATCCATGCCGCCGATGTCTCGGCACTGGAACAGCAGCTGGACCACTACAACGCCACGCTGCCGATGCTGAAGGAGTTCATCCTGCCCGCCGGTGGCGAAGCCGCCGCACGCTGCCACCTGGCACGGACCATCGTCCGCCGCGCCGAGCGCGAGACGGTGATGCTGTCCCGCCATGAGAACGTGCGCAGCGAAGCGCTGCAGTATCTCAACCGGCTGTCGGACCTGCTGTTCGTGCTGGCCCGGGTGCTGGCCCGCGCCGATGGGCAGGGCGAGGCGCTCTGGCAGCCCCAGCACCGGCAGGGCTGAGTCCGTACGATGCTGGTCTTCACCCATCCGTCCTGCCTGCTGCACGATCCCGGTCCGGGCCATCCCGAATGCCCGCAACGGCTGCAGGGCGTGCTCGACGCCCTGCGCGGCGCATTCCCCGGCCAGCTGGACTGGCGCGAGGCCCCACCCGCCAAGTTCGGCGAGTTGAGCCGGGTCCACGACAGCGCCCTGCTCGACTTCGTGCTGCAACCGCAGACCGTGCCCCTGCGCCAGCTGGACATGGACACCTGGACCTCGCCCGGCTCGGCCAGCGCGGCGGTGCATGCTGCCGGTGCCGGTGTGGCCGCGGTGGATGCGGTGATGCTGGGCGCGGACCCGCTGGCGTTCTGCGCGGTGCGCCCGCCGGGTCACCATGCCACCAGCAGCACGGCCATGGGCTTCTGCCTGCTCAACAACATCGCCATCGCCGCAGCCTACGCGCGCGACCGCCACGGGCTGGAGCGGATCGCGGTGGTCGACTTCGACGTCCACCATGGCAACGGCACCCAGGACATCTTCCAGCACGACGCACGGGTGTCGTATTACAGCACCCACCAGGCCGGCCTGTTCCCCAACTCCGGCCTGCGCCGTGACCGTGGCGCGGGCAATCTGATGAACATCCTGCTGCCGCCGGGCAGTGGCGGATTCCGCTTCCGCAATGTCTGGGCCGACGAGATGCTGCCGGCCATCGACGACTTCCGCCCGCAGCTGATGCTGATCTCGGCAGGCTTCGACGCCCATCTGCGCGACCCGCAGGCGGATCTGATGCTGGAGACCGAGGATTTCGCCTGGATCACCCGCGAACTGCATGCGCTGGCGCGTCGCCATGCGGCCGGCCGGGTGGTGTCGATGCTGGAGGGCGGCTACGACCTGCAGGCCCTGGCCGAATGCAGCGTGGCCCACGTGCAGGCCCTGATGTCGCCGGCGGCGTCCCCCCCGGCTGGATGAACCCGAACCGGTGCGACCGGGCCGCCTTCATTGCCCCTATGCAAGGGATGGGGCAAGCTACCGTCCGTTTTCGCCCGAATCCGAACCGCGTGCGCCGAGCCCTCCGCCTGCTTCCCCTGCCTCTGAGCATCGCCGTCTGCCTGCCGGCGATGGCCGATGATAAGCCGCTCAACTGGGGCCTGTGCCCGGCAACCGACGTCATTCCCGCGTTCACCGACGCCCCGACCCCGGTTCCGGGCCAGGACAAGGCCGCCGCCAGCGCCGCGCGCGAGCAGCAGCCGACCGATATCGAGGGCGATCAGCTGCTGGGTACCACCACGGTGCCGCAGTACGAGGGCAACGTCGCCCTGCGTCGCGGCGACCAGTTCGTCGGCACCGACAAGCTCAGCTTCGACACCGAGTCCGGCAACTACATCGCCGATGGCAATGTCCGCTACCAGGACGCGTCGATCCGCATGGTCGCCAAGCGCGCCGAGGGCAACCAGGAAAGCGACACCCACAAGATCACCGACATCCAGTACCAGCTGGTGTCCCGCCGTGGCAACGGCGACGCCGAATCGGTCGACCTGCAGGGCGCGGTCGGGCAGATGCACCGCTCCACCTACACCACCTGCGACCCGTCGCAGCCGGTGTGGAAGCTGTCGGCGCCGCAGATCGAAGTGGACAACGACGAGGGCTTCGGCACGGCGCGCAATGCCGTGCTGCGCATCGGCAAGGTGCCGGTGCTGTGGGCACCGTACTTCAAGTTCCCGATCGACGACCGGCGCAAGACCGGCCTGCTGTTCCCGCAGCTGGGCATGTCCGGGCGCAACGGGTTCGACTACACCCAGCCGATCTACCTGAACCTGGCACCGAACTACGACGACACGCTGATGCCGCGCTACATGAGCCGGCGCGGCCTGATGCTCGACAACGAGTTCCGCTACCTCTACAACGGCGGCCGCGGCGAACTGCTGACCGCCTACATCCCCAACGACAAGCTGCGCGACCGCGATCGCGGCCGTGTCATGTTCAGCGGCTACCACAACGTGGACAGCCACTGGCAGGCACGTGCCAACTTGGCCTGGGTGAGCGACGAGCGCTACGTCGAGGACTTCGCCAACCGCCTGGTGGGCGTGACCGCCTCGAACCTGCAGAGCACCGTTGGCCTGTACGGCACCGGCCAGAACTGGACGGCCGGAATCATGGCCGACCGCTGGCAGCTGACCGACTACACGCTCAACGAGAGCGCGCTGGCCTACAACCGCCAGCCGCGCCTGTACTTCAACTGGGACAAGCCGGTCCTGTCGTGGCTGGAAACCGGCGTGTACGCCGAAGCCGTGCGCTTCACCCATGAAGACATCAACTTCAAGTACGGCCCCGAGGCCGGACCGGACCTCGAGTACACCCGTACCGGCCAGACCCAGCGGATGTACGGCGGGGCACGCCTGGACCTGAAACCCTATGTGTCGCTGCCGTTCAGCGGTGCGGCCTGGTACGTGACCCCGACCCTGGCCTACCGCTACACCGCCTACGACCTGGACCGGCAGCTGGCCGACAGCATCCGCCGCAACGTGCTGGTTTCGCAGGGCGTTGATCCGGCCACCGCTACCCCCGAGCAGCTGCGCGGCAACACCTCGCCCAGCCGCAGCCTGCCGATCGGCAGCATCGATGCCGGCCTGTTCTTCGACCGCGAGACCACCATCGGCGGCCGCTCGTTCCTGCACACCCTGGAACCGCGCCTGTTCTACCTGCGCACGCCCTACCGCAACCAGGACGAGCTGCCGATCTTCGATACCCGCGACTTCACCTTCAGCTGGGGCCAGCTGTTCCGCGACTCGCGCTATACCGGCGCCGACCGCCAGAACGACGCCAACCAGCTGACCATGGCGCTGGGCACCCGCTTCATCGACCAGACCACCGGCCGCGAGCGGTTCTCGGCGGCCATCGGCCAGATCCAGTACTTCGACGAATCGCGGGTGACCGCCGTGCCGGGTGGCCCGCCGGTGGAAAAGGGCAAGTCGGCCTGGATCGCCGATGCCAACTACATGGTCAACGACCGCTGGACCCTCAGCGCGACCTACCAGTGGGACCCCAAATACAAGCGTGAGGACCTGGCCAGCTTCCGCGCCCGTTACCTGATGCCCAACGATGGCGTGGTCAACCTGACCTACCGCCACCGCATCAACCCGGACGGCACCGACCTGCTGAAGCAGGCCGACCTGTCGTTCCTGTACCCGCTGAACCCCCGCTGGAGCCTGGTCGGCCGCTACTACTACTCGCTGGAAGACAAGAAGCCGCTGGAAATCATCGGTGGCGTCCAGTGGGACAGCTGCTGCCTGGCCGTGCGCGCGGTGGCCCGCCGCTACGTGCGCAACCGCGAGGGCGAGCTGAACAATTCCATCCAGCTGGAGTTCGTGCTGAAGGGCCTCAGCTCCCTGGGCCAGGACACGGACCGCACCCTGCGCCGTGCTATCCTCGGCTACAACCGCGACGACCTCTATCTCGTGCCCCCCAGCAATACCGGGACGACCCGGGACGACTACGATCCGAATCTGATCCCATGACCAAGCGCTTCCCCGTTCTTCTCGCCTCGCTGCTGGCGGTGTCCAGCGTGTCCGCCCCCCTGCAGGTACTTGCCCAGGAGGCGCAGCCGCTGGACCGCATCGCCGCTGTCGTCGATGAGGACGTGATCCTGCAGAGCGAACTCCAGCGCGCCATCGCCAACATCAAGGCGCAGTACGCCGGCCGCGAGGCCCAGCTGCCGCCGGATGACGTACTCAGCCGGCAGGTGCTCGAGCGCCTGGTGCTGGTCAAGCTGCAGGTGGCCCGTGCGCAGGGCAGCGGCATCCGCGTCAGCGACCAGGAGCTGAACCAGGCGATGAATGCCATCGCCCAGCAGAATGGTTCCAATCTGGACGCGCTGCGCCAGCGCCTGGCAAGTGACGGCATCGATTTCAACGACTTCCGCGCCTCGGTGCGTGACGAGATCACCGTGCAGCGCCTGCGCCAGAGCTTCGCGCAGAGCCGCATCAGCGTCAGCGAGGGCGAAGTCGATGCCGCGTTGAAGCAGCAGGCCACCGCCGGCAACCAGTACCACCTGGCGCACATCCTGATCGCCCTGCCCGACGGCGCCAATGCCGAGCAGATCGCCACCGGCCAGAAGAAGGCCGACGGCGTGAAGGCCCTGCTGGACAAGGGTGAGCTGGACTTCAATGCCGCCGCCGTACGTTACTCGGACAGCCCCA
Organism: Stenotrophomonas maltophilia; assembly: GCF_025642255.1. NCBI lineage: Bacteria > Pseudomonadati > Pseudomonadota > Gammaproteobacteria > Lysobacterales > Lysobacteraceae > Stenotrophomonas > Stenotrophomonas maltophilia. The sequence continues at coordinate 700,693 of NZ_CP106759.1, read as the reverse complement.
ATGCACTGGAAGGCGGCGACCTGGGCTGGCGCAGCATGGACGAGATCCCGGCCGCGTTCGCGCAGCTGATGGAAAAGATGAATGCCGGTGACGTGGTTGGCCCGATCCGTGGTCCGAGCGGCTTCCAGCTGCTGAAGCTGGTGGAAGTGCGCGATTCCAGCGCCGCTGCCGGCACCCATACCGTCACCGAGTTCCACGGCCGCCACATCCTGGTGCGCGTGGACGACAACCAGACCGATGCGGCCGCCAAGGCCAAGATCGACACCCTGCGTGCCCGCATTGCCGGCGGCGCCGACTTCCAGACGGTGGCCAGGGAGTCGTCCGAGGACAACAACAGCAAGGGCCAGGGCGGCGATCTGGGCTGGTTCCCGGCCGATGCGTTCGGTCCGGCCTTCGGCCAGCAGGTCCAGAGCGTGCAGGACGGCGGTGTCAGCCAGCCGTTCCGCACCGACGCCGGTTGGCACATCGTGCAGCGCGTGGCGACCCGCCAGACCGACGTGACCAACGACAACCAGCGTGCGCAGGTCCGCGAAACCATCGGCCGCCGCAAGCTGGAAGACGAATACAACCGTTTCCTGCAGGAGCTGCGTGGCGAAGCCTACGTCAGCTTCCGCAGCGGTGACCGCGCGGAAAACACCGCGACGCCGCCGCAGTCCTGACCGATGCGCCCCGAGCTCGCTCTGGTACCGGGCGAGCCCGCCGGGATCGGCCCGGAGCTGTGCATCCGCCTGATCCAGCAGCCGCGCGATGATTGCCGGCTGCTGGCTTTCGCCGACCCGGATACCCTGCGCGCAGCCGCCGCCGCGCTGGACCTGCCCCTGCAACTGCTGCCCGAGGAAGCAGAAGCCCGCTTCCCGGGCGACCTGCGTCTGCGCGTCGTGGCCAATGCCGTCCCGAGCCGCTTCGGCCACGCCGATCCGGCCAATGCCGGCGCGGTCATCGGCGCCCTGCTCGGCGCCGGCCAGGCCTGCCTGTCGGGCGAGCTGCACGGCGTGGTCACCGGCCCGGTGCACAAGGCGGTCATCAATGAGGGCGGCATCGCCTACAGCGGCACCACCGAACTGCTGGCCGACCAGGCCGGGGTGAAGGTGGTGATGATGCTGGCCAATCACATCGTGCGCGTGGCCCTGGCCACCACCCACCTGCCGCTGCGTGAGGTCGCCGATGCGATCACCGCACCCGGCCTGGAGCACACCCTGCGCACCGTGCACGCCGCGCTGCGCCGCGAGTTCGGGCTGGCATCGCCGCGCATCGCCGTGCTCGGCCTGAACCCGCACGCCGGTGAAGACGGTCACCTCGGCCGCGAGGAACTGGATCTGGTCATCCCGCTGCTGCAGCGCCTGCGCGCTGAAGGCATGGATCTGGTCGGGCCGCTGCCGGCCGACACCGCGTTCCTGCCAGGCAAGCTGGCAGGTTTCGATACGGTCCTGGCCATGTACCACGACCAGGGCCTGCCGGTGCTGAAGTACTCCGGCTTCGAGCAGGCCGTGAACCTGACCCTGGGCCTGCCCTACCCGCGCGTCGCTGTCGATCACGGTACCGCGCTGGACCTGGCCGGCCGCGGCATTGCCGATCCATCCAGCCTGCAGGCGGCAACGACGCTGTGTGCGCAGCTTGCGCGGCAACGTACACTGAGCGCATGAATTCCCCGCATTCCCCCTCCGGCCCGGTGTTCACCGCCCCGGCCAAGAAGCAGCTTGGCCAGCATTTCCTGGCCGATCGCCACTACATCGACAAGATCGTGATGGCGGTCAATCCCAAGGACGGTGACCGCCTGGTCGAGATCGGCCCCGGCCAGGGAGCGATCACGCTGCCGCTGCTGCGCGTGCATCCGTCACTGACGGTGATCGAGTTCGACCGCGACCTGATCGCGCCGCTGACCGCTGCCGCCGAGCCGCTGGGCGAGCTGACCATCGTCCACCGCGACGTGCTGCGCGTGGACTTCACCGAACTGGCGGCCGGACAGCCGATCCGTCTGGTCGGCAACCTGCCGTACAACATCTCCTCGCCTATCCTGTTCCATGCGCTCGAGCATGCCGCCGTGGTCCGGGACATGCACTTCATGCTGCAGAAGGAAGTGGTCGACCGCATGGCAGCCGGCCCCGGCAGCAAGGTCTACGGCCGCCTCAGCGTGATGCTGCAGGCCTACTGCACAGTCACCTCGCTGTTCGTGGTGCCGCCGGGTGCGTTCCGGCCACCGCCGAAGGTCGATTCGGCCGTGGTGCGGCTGGTGCCGCATGATCCGGCCACGGTCGGCATCCGTGACCATGCCCGCTTCGCCGAAGTGGTCAAGGCCGCCTTCGGCCAGCGCCGCAAGACCCTGCGCAACGCACTGAACAACGTGGTGTCGGCCGACCAGTTCGCCGCTGCCGGCGTGCGCCCCGATGCCCGTGCCGAACAGCTGGACGTGGCCGAATTCATCGCCTTGGCCAATGCCTCCTGATTACACTGCCGGTATGGAAGACGCTGACGTTTACGCCATTTCCGTCGAGGTCGCACCGCGATTCCTCGATGACCAGTCCGTGCCGGAGGACGGCCGCTATGCGTTCGCCTATACGATCCGCATCCACAACCAGGGCCGGGTGGCCGCGCGGCTGGTCGCGCGCCACTGGCGCATCACCGATGCCAACGGCCGCGTCGAGCACGTCGATGGCGAAGGTGTGATCGGTGAGCAGCCGCGGCTGCGTCCCGGTGAAGACTTCCACTACACGTCCGGTGTCATGCTGGCGACCGATCACGGGACCATGCAGGGCCACTACGACATGGTCGCCGATGACGGCACCGAATTCGCCGCGCCGGTCGCACCGTTCGTGCTGGCCATCCCACGTACCCTGCACTGACACGGAGGCCGGACGATGAGTGTGTGGGCGATCGGCGACCTGCAGGGCTGCTATGACGTGACCCAGCGACTGCTGGAGAAGCTCCGCTTCGACCCCGCGCAGGACACCCTGTGGTTCTGCGGCGACCTGGTCAACCGCGGTGGTCAATCCCTGGAAACGCTGCGGCTGGTGCATTCGCTGCGCGAGCACAGCGTGGTCGTACTGGGCAATCACGATCTTTCGCTGCTGGCGGTCGGTGCACGCACCGAGGAAGAGCAGCGCAAGGTCAATCCGGACCTGCTGCGCATCGTGCAGGCCGAGGACCGCGACGAACTTCTGGACTGGTTGCGCCTGCAGAAGCTGGTGCATGTGGACCGCGAGATGGGCTGGATGATGGTGCACGCCGGCCTTGCGCCGAAATGGACCACGCAGATGGCCGAAAAGCATGCGGCCGAAGTCGAAGTGCAACTGCACGGCGCGGGCTACCGCAAGCTGTTCCGCAACATGTATGGCGACAAGCCAAGCTGGGCACCGAACCTGTCCGGCTACGACCGTTCGCGGGCGATCATCAACGTGCTCACCCGCATGCGCTACTGCACTCCGCGCGGACGCATCGGCATCGAGGACAAGGGCACGCCGGGCACGCAGGAACAGGGACTGTATCCGTGGTTTGAAGTGCCCGGCCGGGTCGAGCGCGACCTGAAGGTCGTATGTGGCCATTGGTCGGCGCTGGGCCTGACCATCACCCAGGGCGTGCACGCCATCGACACCGGCGCGGTGTGGGGCGGCAAGCTGACCGCGATCCAGCTCGATACCGATGAGCTGCGCGTGGTGCAGGTGCCCGGCCGCGATGTACCTGCTCCGGTTCCGAATGCCCGGCCGCCGGCGCGACCGGCCCACGAGCGGTCTACCGCTGCGGCACAGGGCAAGGAACAGGGCGGCGGAAACACCGCTGCCAACCCGGGCAACCGCGGCCCACGTCGCCGCCGTCGGCGCGGTGGTGGTGGTGGTGGCGGTACGGGTGGCGGCAGCAGCACCAGCACACCGCCGCAGGGCTGAGCCCTCAGGGAGCCGAGCATGGCTCGGCTCTACAGGTGCGGCGATCAGCGGCGCACGTAATGCACGAAGCGGAACGCGTAGACGTGACGTTCGTCGGCCGGATGCGGCTCACTGCTTGTTTCCTGCCACAGCCGCGGGTCCACCTGCGGGAAATGGGTGTCGGCCGGCACTTCGGCATCGACCCAGGTCAGGTACAGGTCACTGGCCTGGTCCAGCAGCTGGCGGAAGATCTCGCCGCCTCCGATGACACACAGCTCACTGGCCCCTTCGCCTTCAGCGATCGCCTTCGCTTCGTCCAGCGAGGCCACCGCGCGCATGCCCTCGAACGGTACCTGACCGCTGCGGGTCAGCACCAGGTTGGTCCGCCCCGGCAGCACGCGGCCGATCGACTCGGCCGTCCTGCGCCCCATCAGGATCGGCTTGCCCAGGGTGAGCGCCTTGAAGTGCTTGAAGTCATCCGGCAGGTGCCAGGGCATGGCATTGCCCTGGCCGATGCCACGGTTGCGATCCAGCGCCACGATCATCGAAAGCTTCATCGCGCTCACACCGCCACCGGCGCCTTGATCGCCGGATGTGGATCGTATCCGTCGATGCGGATGTCGTCGAACTGGAAGCCGAACAGATCGGTCACCTCCGGGTTCAACCACAGCTTCGGCAGCGCTCGCGGCGAGCGCGAGAGCTGCTCGCGGGCCTGCTCGAAATGGTTCGAATACAGGTGCGCGTCGCCCAGCGTGTGCACGAAATCGCCGACGCCCAGGCCGGTCGCCTGCGCAACCATATGGGTCAGCAGCGCATAGCTGGCGATGTTGAACGGCACGCCGAGGAAGATGTCGCCGCTGCGCTGGTACAACTGGCAACTGAGCCTGCCATCGGCCACGTAGAACTGGAACAGGTTGTGGCAGGGCATCAGCGCCATCTGCGAGAGCTCGCCCACGTTCCAGGCGCTGACCACCAGCCGCCGCGAATCGGGGTTGCGCCTGATCTCGTCCACCAGCCACTGCATCTGGTCGATCTCGCGACCATCGGCGGTGGCCCAGCTGCGCCACTGCTTGCCGTACACCGGGCCAAGATCACCGTTGCCGTCGGCCCATTCGTCCCAGATCCTTACCTGGTTGTCCTTCAGGTAGCCGATGTTGGTATCGCCTTTCAGGAACCACAGCAGCTCGTGGATGATCGAGCGCAGGTGCAGTTTCTTGGTGGTGACCAGCGGGAAACCTTCGTTGAGGTCGAAGCGCATCTGCCAGCCGAACACGCTGCGGGTGCCGGTACCGGTGCGGTCGCTCTTCTCCGTCCCGTGCTCCAGCACGTGCGAGAGCAGGTCCAGGTAGGCCTTCATGCCTTGCCCTCCACCGCCAGCGGCTGCGGCTGCGGCTGCAGTACCGGTGCGCGGCGCGACATCGCCAGCAGCACCAGGCCCAGCGCGATCAGCGGCAGGCTGAGGATCTGGCCGCGGGTGAGCCAGTCGAACGCTACGTAGATGCCGTTGTCGGGCATGCGCACGAATTCCACCGCGAAGCGGAAGACACCGTACATCAGCGCGAACAGCCCCCCCACCAGATAGCGATGGCGTGGCTTCGCCGACACCGCCCACAGCACCACGAACATCACCAGCCCTTCGAGGAAGGCTTCATACAGCTGCGAGGGGTGGCGTGCGTACTGGTTCAGCGCGCCGGTCGCGAACTGCGCCTGCAGGGTCGCGTGGTCAAGCTGGTTCAGCGGAGCCGGCAGGCCGGACGGAAACACCACGCCCCAGCTGCCGTCGGTGTACTTGCCCCACAGCTCTGCGCCGATGAAGTTGCCGATGCGGCCAAAACCCAGGCCCAGTGGCACCAGCGGCGCCATGAAGTCCATGGTGTCGAAGAAGTGCAGCCTGTGCTTGCGCGACCACCACCAGCAGGCGCCGAGCACGCCCAGCAGGCCACCGTGGAAGCTCATGCCGCCGTCCCATACCTTGAACAGCAGCAGCGGGTTGTGCAGGAAATCGCCCAGCGCGTAGAACAGCATGTAACCGATGCGCCCGCCCAGCACGACGCCCAGCATGGCGTAGAACAACAGGTCGGAGAATCCGTTGGCATCGACGCCGGGCAGGCGCCCGGCGGCGATCCGGCGACGACCGAGCAGCCAGGCGGCGGTGAAACCCAGCAGGTACATGATGCCGTACCAATGCACCTTGATCGGCCCCAGCGAGAGGGCGATGGGGTCGATGTCGTGGAAATAGATCATGGAAGACGCCTGGCAGGAGTACGGGTATTTTAGCGCCCCGACCCGGCCCGGGACCGGGGCTCAGCCCAGGATCTGCGGCGCATTCGGGAGCGCGTCATCCTCCGACCGCGTCGAGGCCGGAAAGTGCCCTTCCACCAGGCTGGAGACTTCGTCGATCGCATCGCGCAGCGCATCCACCGGACTGGCGCCGCGCAGGCCTTCGCGCAGGTGGGTGCACACCCGCTGCCACTGCGCCGCGCTGACCCGGTCGCTCAGGCCCCGGTCGGCGACGATCTCGATGGCGTGGTCGGCCAGCAGCAGGTAGATCAGTACGCCGTTGTTGTGCCGGGTATCCCAGGTGCGCAGGTGGGCGAATGCCTGCTCCGCCGCCTGGCGCGGCGTGATTCCGCGCCAGACCGCGTGCAGCGGCAGGTCGGCTTCGACAGCGAACATCACCTGGCCGCCGTGGCGCTGCTCACCGGCAGCGATGGCCGCGGTGATCGCCTGCAGCGTCGCGGGGGGAAACGCCCGTCGTACCGAGGGCGAGAACAGATGACGGCAAAGACGACGGATCATCACCAACCTCCCGAAGCACCACCGCCGCCGGAACGGCCACCGCCGCCACCCCAGCCGCCACCGCCGCCGAAACCACCGCCGCCCCCGAACCCGCCCCCACCGCCCCAGCTGCCGCCGCCCCAGCCACTGCCGCCGCGGCAAAGCGGCCGGGATGACCGGACAGCATCGCCACCACCAGCCCGACAACGCCGGCCAGGCCACTGGCCAGCAGGGTGGAGGTGAACAGGAAGGCAGCAACCGCCGCACCCGCACCTCCGAGCAGCCCGCGCACCGGCCGCGGCACCCGCGAGAACACGCCCCGCAGCACCGTGCCTGCGAACACGCCGATGAACAACGCCAGGATCCAGGTATCGCCACCGCCGTCGGCCTCCCGCCCGCGCTGGCCACTGACCGGCGCCGGCAGCGACTCGCCGTCGATCAGCCCGACCAGTACGGCGGTGGCATCGGTGATGCCGCCGGCGTAGTCGCCACTGCGGAAGCGTGGCACCAGATATTCCTGGATGACGCGGTTGGCGATGGCATCGGGGATGGCGCCTTCAAGACCATAGCCCGGCTCGATGCGCACACGCCGGTCATCCTTGGCCACCACCAGCAGCACGCCGTCATCCACACCCTTGCGGCCGATCTGCCACTGGTCGAAGACCCGCGTCGTGTACTGCGCGATGTCCTCCGGCTGCGTCGTGGGCACCACCAGCACCTGCAGCTGGCTGCCCTTGCGCTGTTGCAGGTCCAGCGCCTGCTGCACCAGCGCCTGCTTCTGCGCGGCATCCAGCGTGCCGGTGGTGTCGACCACCGGCGAATCCAGCGCCGGAATCGGCGCCAGCTGCTGGGCCTGCGCCGCCAGCGGCAGCCACAGCAGCAGGGCCAACAGCGCATTGGCCAGGCGCATCGGTCAGTGGCCCGGCTGCGGCGCCGGCTGCTGCTGCGGCGCGTTGCCGAAATCGACGGCCGGTGCGTTGGAGATCTGCGCTTCGTTGTCCACGGTGAAGTTCGGCTTGGTCTTGTAGCCGAACAGCTTTGCGGTGATCACCTGCGGGAACGAGCGGATGTAGGTGTTGTAGTCCTGCACCTGCTGGATGTAACGACCACGCGCAACCGTGATCCGGTTTTCGGTGCCTTCCAGCTGGGCCTGCAGGTCGCGGAAGTTCTGGTCGGACTTCAGTACCGGATAGTTCTCGGTCACCACCAGCAGCCGCGACAGCGCGCTGCCCAGTTCGCCCTGGGCCTGCTGGAACTGCTTGAGCGAGGCTTCGTCATCGGCGTTGACGTTGATCTGGCCGACACGCGAGCGGGCGTTGGTGACTTCGGTCAGCACGCGCTCTTCCTGGCTGGCGAAGCCCTTCACGGTCTGTACCAGGTTGGGCACGAGGTCGGCACGGCGCTTGTACTGGTTGAGCACTTCGGACCAGCTGGCCTTGACCGCTTCATCCTTCTGCTGGATCGCGTTGTAGCCGCAGCCGGACAGCAGGGAGGCCAGCAGCATCAGGGGCAGGACACGGGTGAACAGGCGCATGGCGGAGGTTCCGGGTGGGCTTGGCGCCGAGCATGCCATGGTTCGGGTGAAAGACCGGCCATCGGGCGCCGCCCCCTCCGCGGTGGCCATGCTCAGGGATCGCCTGAGTAGTCCGGGCGGGTGGGCATGGCGGGGGACGCCGTGAATCCGTCCCGGGAGGCTTAGCCGCGCCATCCATGGCGCGGATACCCCCGCCACGCCCACCCGCCCGGCCTCATACGGTTTCCTGCGCACCGCGGGAAGATCAAAAGAAAAAAATCAAAAGCAAAAGCCGGTTCTTCAGGCATTCGTGTCGACCAAGGTCGACACCTACCAGAGAGGAACGCCGTTGCGACAGATCGCGGGAATGGGCCGGGCCCCGCAGGGGTACTTACAGCGTCCCCCTCAACCGGACCCACCCCGCCAACCCACGGAATGCAGGCTTTTGCCGTTGACGTTGACGTTGATCCGGCGGGTGCAGGGCTGCAAGCCCTGCCGGAATCCAACACCCCTCAGCAGGCTTCGGCCACCGCAGTGCGGGGACGCCCCAGCCACGCCAGCAGCAGGCCCGATGCCGCCAGCAGGCCGCCGGCCACCGGAATGGCCGCGTAGCCCAGGCCCGAGCTGATCACCGCACCGCCGAGCGCCGCACCCACGGCATTGCCGAGGTTGAACGCGCCCACGTTGATCGACGACGCCAGGCCCGGCGCCTCGGTGGCCGCTTCCATCACCCGGATCTGCAGCGGCGGCACGATGGCGAAAGTCGCCGCGCCGAACAGCAGTACACCCAGCGCTGCGGTCACGGGATTCATGAAGGCCAGCGGCAGCACGAACATCAACACCGCCAGCGCCGCCAGCAGGATCCGCGTAGCGCCATCCAGCGACCAGTCGGCCATGCGCCCGCCGATGCCATTGCCGATGGTGAAACCGATACCGATCAGCGCCAGTGACATCGCGATGAAGGCATTGGAGGCACCGGTCAGCTCGGTCAGCACCGGCGCCACGTAGGTGTACAAGGTGAACATGGCACCGGCGCCCAGCACCGTGGTGGCCATGGCCAGCAGCACCTGCGGCTGCAGGATCGCCTTCAGTTCACGGCGCACGTCCGGGCGCGGACCCGGTGCCGAGGCCGGCAGGGCCAGGCCGAGCGCGATGATCGCCACCACGCCCAGCACTGCGGTGCCGGCGAAGGACAGGCGCCAGCCCAGCTGCTGGCCGACCCAGGTTGCCAGCGGCACGCCGCCGATGTTGGCGATGGTCAGGCCCATGAACATCGTGGCCACCGCCGCCGCCTGCTTGTCCTTCGGTACCAGGCTGGCGGCGACCACCGCACCGATACCGAAGAAGGCACCGTGGTTGAGGCTGGTGACCAGCCGCGACAACAGCAGCAGGCCATAGTTCGGCGCCAGCGCCGACAGCAGGTTGCCGACCACGAAGATCGACATCAGCAGCATCAGCGCGGTGCGCTTGCCGAAGCGTCCCATCAGCAGCGTCATCACCGGCGCGCCCAGCATCACGCCCATGGCGTAGGCCGTGATCAGCATGCCGGCGGTGGGAATGCCAACCCCTACGCCGTCGGCGATGACCGGCAGCAGGCCCATCGGGGCGAACTCGGTGGTGCCGATGGCGAAGGCGCCGACGGCAAGCGCCAGCAATGCGGCTCTGGACTTCATGGGGGACTTCCTGGGGGCGGGAATCGGGAGCGCGTAGCCTGCGCGCTTTGCCGCACCGGATTAAGCCTTGTCCGGGGAAAACACTGTTGATGCGGGTTCACAAGTGAAGGTGTACGCCGGCATTGCAGGCAAAAGCCCCCGCCGGGCATGGCCCGGCGGACGCGGTGGCCCGCAAAGCAGAACCCCCGGCCGGGCCGGGGGTTCGAGGTCATACGCTTTACCAGTCGCCGGCGCCCGGCACGTGGTGGTCGCGCGCGCGACGGCGCATCAGCAGGTTCAACCATTCCACCAGCACCGAGAAGCCCATCGCGGCGTAGATGTACGGCTTGGGCACATGCACGTCGAGGCCGTCCAGGATCAGCACCGCGCCGATCAGCAGGATGAAGGCCAGCGCCAGCATCTTCACCGTCGGGTTGGCGTCGATGAAGCGCCCCAGCGGATTGGCCGCCAGCAGCATGACCAGCACCGACAGCAGGATGGCAGCGACCATCACCGGGATGTGGTCGGCGATTCCGACGGCCGTGATCACCGAGTCCAGCGAGAACACGATATCGATGATGGCGATCTGCAGGATGACCATGCCGAACACGCCCGACGCCTTGCTGGTGGCCGGATTCTCGTCTTCGCCACCGGTGATCAGTTCCTTGATCTCCATGTAACCCTTGATGATCAGGAACAGGCCACCCACGATCAGCACCAGGTCGCGGATGGAGATGCCCATGCCGGCCACGGTGAACAGGTTGGCGGACATGTGGGCCAGGTAGGCCAGCGACACCAGCAGTGCGATACGGGTGATGCAGGCCACGGCGATGCCGAGCTTGCGCGCAAAGGGACGGCGCTCTTCCGGCAGCTTGCTGACCGCGATGGAGATGAACACCAAATTGTCGATGCCGAGCACGATTTCCAGTGCGCTCAGGGTGAACAGGGTCACCCAGGCGTTGGGGTCGGCGAGGAACTCAAAGGACATGGAAACTCTTCAAGGCAGTGGGGGAATGGGGGTTCAGCCGTAGCGGCCGGCCAGTGCATGCGGGACCACGACCAGGGCCCAGCACAGCAGCACGTTCATCATCAGCACGAACACGGCGGCCGAACCCATGTCCTTGGCGCGCCCGGCCAGCTCGTGGATCTCGCTGCCGTAGCGCTCGATCACGGCCTCGATGGCGGAGTTGGCCAGTTCCATCGCCAGCACCAGCAGCATCGAGCCGATCAGCAGCGCGCGCTCCACCGGGGTCTGGCCGAGCCAGATCGCCACCGGGGTCAGCAGGACCAGCAGGTAGACCTCCAGCCGGAACGAGGACTCATGCAGCCAGGCAGCCCGCAGGCCCTGCCAGGACCAGCGCGCGGCCTGGAAGATGCGGCGCGGGCCGCGCGGCATGTGGCCGAACTGGTCAGCCACGGGTGGAGCATCCAGCAACGGGGGCGCGGCGCAGCGACCGCTCAGACGCACGGCAGGGAGTCATGGGTGCACAGGGATGGGCAGACAGTCGCCATTTTGCCACAAGGCCGCCGGCCATACTCCGCGCGGCCGGGCCGAATGGCCTGCCGGGGACAAGCGCGGGCCGCGCCCGCCTCCTATGATGGCTCCCTCCTTCCTGCCTGGAGTGCACGATGTCCCACCGCCGTCCCGCTCTGCTGATGCTGGGCCTGCTGACCCTTGCGCCGCTGGCGCTGGCACGCGTTCCCTCGCCGTCGCCCCGCGTTCCCGAGCAGGTCTCCAACGTGGCCTGGGCCGCCGACATGGCCGCCTTCGCCGCCGCCGACAAGGTCGCCCCGCCGCCTCGTGGTGGCATCGAGTTCATCGGCAGTTCGTCATTCCGGATGTGGGACAGCCTGGCGGCCGATTTCGCCGGCCAGCCGGTGTTCAACCGGGGCTTCGGCGGCTCGGAAGTCCGGGACAGCACCTGGTATGCCGGACAGATCGTGATCCCGTACGCGCCGTGCAAGGTCTTCCTGTACGCCGGCGACAACGACCTCAACAGCGGCCGCAGCGCCGTGCAGGTGCGCGACGATGTGGTCGCCTTCGTGCAGCGCGTGCATCGCGACCTGCCCAAGACCCGGGTGGAATACGTGTCGATCAAGCCCAGCCCGTCACGGGCGCACCTGCTGCCGGCGATCAACGAGGCCAACACGCTGGTCAAGGCGGCGCTGGCCAGGCTGCCCAACACCGGCTTCACCGACATCTACACGCCGATGCTGGGCGCCGACGGCCAGCCTGATCGCGCGCTGTTCCGTGAGGACATGCTGCACATGACACCCGCCGGATATGCCATCTGGACCCGCGCGCTGGCACCGAAGGTGACCTGCGACTGAGGCACTGCGCACGCCGGGCATGGCCCGGCGCTACCGCCCGGGCATTCCGCGGAATGCCCGCTTCTGATCCGGCAAAAGCCCTCTAGCGGAAGATCACCGTGGCTTCGGTTCCCTGCCCGGGTTCGCTGGAGAGGCTGACCTTCCAGCCGAAGCGATCGCACAGCCGGCGCACGATCGACAGGCCCAGTCCGGTGCCCTGCGGGCGACTGGGTTCGGCGCGGTAGAACGGCTCGAACGCGCGCGACAGGGCTTCGGCAGACATGCCGATGCCGGTGTCGCGCACCACCACCCGGTCGTCGCGCACATGCACGTCGATGCGGCCTTCGTCGGTATAGCTGCAGGCGTTGCGCACCAGGTTGCTGACCACCACCTGCAGCACCCGCGGCGGCGCATGCAGATTCACCGGTCCGTCGCTGTGCAGGTGCACCACGACCGGGCGCGTACCCAGCAGTTCGTTGGCGTTGTCCACCTCGTGACGGACGATGTCGTTGACATCGAACAGCTCGACCTGCGGCTCGACATCCGCCTCGCGGGCAAGGATCAGGAAGGCGTCGATCACCGCTTCCATGTCACGCCCGGCACGCTGGATGCGCTGCAGGCTGCGGCGCAGGCGCGGCTGCAGGGAATCATCCCCCAGCGCCATGTCGCTGGCCACGCGGATCACCGTCAACGGCGTGCGCAGTTCATGGCTGGCATCGCGGGTGAAGTTGCGTTCGCGGGCGACATGCGCGCTGACCCGGTTGGCCAGCGAATGCAGGGCCGCGGCGAGCTGCCGGGTCTCGCCCTGCATGTCCGCCGGCAGTTTGTTCGGTTCCAGATCGGCTGCCTCGGGGTGACCGGGATCCCAGCGCGACACGCGCCGCGCCAGCCAGTTCACCGGCGATACCAGACGCTTGGACGCGCGATAGGTGATCCAGCTGGCGCCATACACCGCCAGCAGGGTCAGCAACACCGGCACGATGCCGAACCAGAACGCCAGCATTTCCGCGCGTGAGCGCAGGAATACCAGATACAGGCGGCCGGCCGGCCGCACATCGACCAGGACCAGCTGGTCATCCGCCGGCAGTTCGTGGAAACCGGGCTCCAGGTCGCGCAGGTTGGCCGGCAGCGACAACGCGGACTGGCCGCTTTCCAGCAGGTAGCCGCGGATGTTCTGCGTATTGGGGGGAGGCTGTGCGGGGGACGCGTCGTGCAGCGTCCAGTAATACGCCGCTTCCTCGCGCAGCGCTGCACCGACCAGGCTGTGCTTGATGACCAGCGACACCAGCCATGCGCCCAGCAGGATGCCCAGGCTGGCCAGCACTGCCTGCAGGATGAAGGCGATACGGATCTTGCGCGGCAGGCCGTGCGGCATTGCGGGGTCCCGGTCAGAGCGCTGCGATTATAGGCAGCGCACCGCGCCGTGGTCGTGCAGGGATGATGACCGCCGACACTGCCGGTCGGTCATCCCCTGCCCTGTTGCCCGTCCGCTACCGCACCGGGCCTGCAGCTGCACCGGCACGGTCCCTGCTCAGGCCATCGGCTGGGCGATGTCGGCAATGCGATAGCCGGCGCTCTGCACGGTATGCAGCAGCGGGCGATCGAACGGCTTGTCGATGATCTTGCGCAGGTTGTACAGATGGCTGCGCAGGGTGTCCGAATCCGGCAACCCGTTGCCCCAGATCTCGCGCTCGATTTCCTGGCGGGTGACCACCCGCGGCGATTCGCGCATCAGAATCGTCAACAGGCGCAGGCCGATCGGCGACAGCTGCAGTTCGGTGCCGGCGCGGGTGGCGCGCATGCTGACCGGATCGAGCACCAGGTCGGCGACCTTGAGCACTTCCGAACCCACCTGGCGGCGTTCACGGCGGATCAGCGCGCGCAGGCGTGCTTCCAGTTCCTGGATCGCGAACGGCTTGGTCAGGTAGTCATCGGCACCGAACCCCAGGCCGGTGAGCTTGTCGTCCAGCGTATCGCGCGCGGTCAGCATCAGCACCGGCGTCGATTTGCGCGCGTCGTTGCGCAGCCGCCGGCAGACTTCGATGCCATCCAGCCGCGGCAGCATCAGGTCCAGCACCACCACGTCATAGCTGTTCTCCGCCGCAAGCCGGTAGCCGTCCAGGCCATCCTGTGCATAGTCGACTTCGAAGCCACGACCTTCCAGGTATTCGCCGATCATCTCGGAGATGTTGCGGTTGTCTTCGACCACCAGCACCAAGCCGGAAGTCTCCTTCGTCTGACGCATGTGATTCCCTCTAACTTCAGCTTTGTGAAACATGCCGGATCGACGGTGGAGGCAATGTGAAGTTCCGTCAAGAGATCCGATCCGCTGCTCAGAGCAGCGGCTTGAGCAGGGGCCAGACGTTGTCGAGCACCTTCGGCTGGGCCTGGGCGGTGGGGTGCAGACCGTCGGCCTGCATCATCCCCGGCTGCAGGGCCACCCCCTCCAGCAGGAACGGCAGCAGCGGCACAGCGTAGCGGTCGGCCAGCGCGCGGTAGGCGGCCGCCAGCCGCTGGCGGTACGCCGGGCCGTAATTCGGTGGCACATCGATGCCCAGCAGCAGCACCTTGGCGCCCGCCTTCTGGCTGGCCTGCACCATCTTTTCCAGATTGCCCTGCACCTGCGCCGGGGTCAGCCCGCGCAGGGCGTCGTTGCCCCCCAGAGCGATCACCACCACGTCCGGCTTCTCCTTCGCCAGCAGGCCCGGCAGCCGGGTCAGGGCGCCGGCGGTGGTCTCGCCGCTCATGCTGGCGTTGACGATCCGCGCCGGCGTTTTCGACTGCTGCCTGACCCGCTGCTGCAGCAGGCTGACCCAGCCGGCATCGGCAGGGATATTGTGGGCAGCACTGAGGCTGTCGCCGAGCACCAGGACGGTACCGGCCGGACCTTTGGCACAGGCCAGCCCGGGCAACAGCAGGAACCCTAGCAACAGCACCATCATCATGCCGGCTCGCCGGCTCCATCCCGTCTTGCGCATTGGAGTCTCCTCATCGACAGCCTGTCCCCCCGCAGCGCGCCCGTCGCCATCGCCGTCGACCAGGTCGGCAAATCCGTGCATGGCCCGGAGGGTGAAGTCCACATACTGGACAACATCACTTTGACGGTCCATGAAGGCACCAGCGTGGCCATCGTCGGCGCCTCCGGCTCCGGCAAAACCACCCTGCTCGGCCTGCTCGCCGGGCTGGACCTGCCCAGCCGCGGTCGCATCGCTCTGGCCGGGCACGAACTGTCCAGCCTGGATGAGGAAGCCCGCGCGCAGCTGCGTGCTCGCGAGGTCGGCTTCGTCTTCCAGAGCTTCCACCTGCTGCCGGCGCTGACCGCCGCCGAGAACGTCGCCCTGCCACTGGAGCTGGGCGGGCGCGAGGATCGCGCGCGGGTGGACGCCGTGCTGGACCAGGTCGGGCTGGCCCATCGCGCCCGCCATTACCCGCGCCAGCTGTCCGGCGGCGAACAGCAGCGCGTGGCATTGGCGCGTGCCTTCGTCACCCGGCCGCGCATCCTGTTCGCTGACGAGCCGACCGGCTCGCTGGACCAGAGCACCGGCCAGCACATCAGCGACCTGCTGTTCGAGCTCAACGCCGGCAGCGGCACCACGCTGGTGCTGGTCACCCACGATCTGCGCCTGGCCCAGCGCTGCCAGCACATCCACCGCATCGACAACGGCCGCCTGCAGGCGGTCGCGCACGAGGCCCGCGCATGAACCTGCTGCGGCATGCGTGGCGCGCGCTGCGCCGCGAAGCCCTGGCCGGCGACCTGCTGACCGTGTTCGCCGCGCTGGTACTGGGCGTGGCGGTGATGACCGCGGTCGGCACGCTGGTGAACCGGGTCAACCTGGCACTGACCAGCAGCGCTGCGGAGATGCTCGGCGGCGACCTCGGCGTCGCCGGTCGTGACGACCCGCCGGCCGCCTTCGCCGAAGAGGCCAGGCAGCGGGGACTGGCATCCACCCGCATGGCCAGTTTCGGCACCGTGCTGTTCCAGGGCGATGCCAGCCAGATGGCCAGCATCAAGGCGGTACAGGCCGGCTATCCGCTGCGGGGGACGCTGCGGGTACGCAGCACGCCCGGTGGTGCGCTGATCGACGATGCCGGCATGCCGCCGCAGGGCCAGGCCTATGCCGATCCCCGCCTGCTGCAGGCGCTGGGGTTGAAGGCCGGCGATGACCTCGAGTTCGGCGCCGGTACGCTGCGCATCGCCGGCATCATCGAGGCCGAACCGGATGCCGGCGGCGACCTCCTCACGCTGTCGCCGACGTTGCTGGTCAATCGCGCTGATGTCGACGGCACCGGCCTGCTCGGTCCCGGCAGCCGCATCAGCTACCGGCTGATGTTCGCCGGGCCGGCCGACCGGATCGCGGCGTTCCGGCAATGGCTGCAGCCACAGGTGAAGGGCATGCGCCTGCTGAGCGTGGATGACACCCAGCGCGGCGTGCGCCAGGCCTTCGATCTGGCCGGGCGCTTCCTCGGCCTGAGCGCGCTGCTGGCGGTGCTGCTGGCCGGCGTTGCCACCGCGCTGGCCGCCAACCGCTTCGCCCTGCGCCGCATCGACCAGGTGGCGATCCTGCGTTGCCTGGGAGCACGCCAGCGCGACATCCTGCTGGGCCTGGCACTGCAGCTGCTGATGCTGGCCGTTCCGGCCTGCCTGCTCGGCATTGGACTGGGCATGGCCGCGCAGGAAAGCCTGGTACAGGTGCTGGGCAGCCTGATACCGCAGCGCCTGCCGCTGCCACAGGCAACACCGGCGCTGACCGGTGCAGGCATCGGTCTGTTGCTGCTGTTCGGCTTCGGCCTGCCGCCGCTGCTGCGCCTGCGCGAAGTGCCGCCGATGCGCGTACTCAACCGCTCCTTCGCTGCACTGCCGCCCGCCTCGCTGCTGGCCTACGTCGCCGCCCTGCTGGCCAGCCTGGTGCTGGCCGTGCAGGTGACCGGCGACCTGAAGCTGGCCCTGTGGGTGCTGGGTGGCCTGGCCGCTCTCGCCGCAGCGGCGGGCCTGGGCGGCTTTGTGCTGCTGCAGGTGCTGCGCAGCCTGCAGCACCGCCTGCACGGCAACTGGCGGCTGGGATTGGCCGCCCTGACCCGCCGCCGGATGCTGGCGGTGATGCAACTGGTGGGCCTGTCGCTGTCGCTGTGCGCGCTGCTGCTGCTGGCCGTGACCGGGCCGGGGCTGCTGCAGCAGTGGCGCGAGCGCCTGCCGGAGAACACGCCGAACTACTTCCTGATCAACATCCAGCCCGAACAACGCGACGGCGTGCTGGCAGCATTGCGCGCGCTGGGTGCTGCCGATGCCAGCATCGAACCGATGGCCACCGGCCGCCTGATCGCGATCAACGGCAAGCCCCCGGTGCGCGTGGACCAGGCGCAGGACGGCCAGGGGCGGGAAAACGGCCCGCGCGAGGACGACGACGAGAACCGGCCACTGAACTTCAGCTGGCGCAGCACTTTCCCGCCGGCCAATACGCTGCTTGAGGGCCACTTCTGGAAGGCGGACAGCACTGCGCCCGAAGCCTCGGTGGAAACCGGCTGGGCCAAACGCTACGGCGTCTCGACCGGCGACCGTATCGGCATTTCCGTGGGCGAGCAGCAGCGCGAGTTCACCGTGACCAGCGTGCGCAAGGCGGACTGGAACACGTTCCGGCCGAACTTCTTCGTGCTGTTGAATCCGAACGCCGTGGGCGACACCCCGCACAACCTGCTCTCGGCATTCCACCTGCCGGCCGGCCAGGCAGCCGGGCTGGGCGAACTGGTGCGTGCACAGCCGAACCTGTCGCTGCTGGACGTGGATGCGGTGATCTCGCAGGTGCGCGACGTGATGGAACGGGTGGCACAGGCGGTGCAGCTGGTGATGGTGTTCAGCCTGCTGGCCGGCGTGCTGGTCCTGCTGGCTGCCCTGCAGGCCACGGCCGGCGAGCGCCGCTACGACAGCGCGGTACTGCGCACGCTGGGCGCGACCCGGCGCCAGCTGCGCGGTGCGGTGCTGGTCGAGTTCGGAGCACTGGGCACGCTCGCCGCGCTGCTGGCGGTGGGCGCCACGGCCGTGATCGGGCTGGTGGTGTCGCAGAAGGTGTTCGAGCTGCCGCTGCTGCCGCCGTGGCCGGGCCTGCTGCTGGGCGGCGTGGTCGGCATCGGGCTGAGCCTGCTGGCGGGCTGGTGGGGCACCCGGCGCATCCTGCATACCCCGCCCGCCCTGGCCCTGCGCGAAGCCTGACGCAGGCGCGCGCCGGGAGGCGTGCCGGGCAAGCCCGGCACCCTTCCTTGCGGTAGATCCACGCCATGCGTGGATCCGGCTGTGGCCTCGAGCAGGGCTCGACCCTACTGGGCCTTTTCCACGTACCTGGCGAACACTTCGTCGATCTGCGCGTCCTTCACCTGCTTGCCGTCCTGCAGGTCCTGCGCCTGGGTGAACAGCGGAATGATCATCGCCATCCCATCCAGCTTGGTCTTCAGGTGCACGCCCGGAGCCTGGGTCAGGAAACCGTCCCAGCGCTGGCGGACCTTGGCCCAGTAGCCGGCGGTGGCCTTCCAGTAATCGCGCGCCGGGGTGAAGTCGATCTCGGTGGTCTTCACGTAGTCGTTGAAGCCGAACTCACGCGCGATCTCCACCTGGCTGCCGTCGGTGTTGCGCTGCACCTTGGTGTTGAACTGCTCGTGGGTCCAGCCGTTCGGGGTGAGCGTGTGGCGGTTGACCACCGCCAGCGCGTTGTAGTCGCTGCGCTTGGTGTACTCACGGCGCGGCAGCGGGCGCCAGCTCAGGTCGCTGGTCCAGCTCGGCACGTTGTTGGTGTAGGTCCATTTGCCGGTGCCGCAGTAGCGCGGTGCATCGCTCACTTCATACACGCACTGGGTCCAGGCGCCCTGGTTCACCGCCGCCGGGATGCTGCGCACCCGCCAGGTCTGGTCGGCACTGAACTCGAAGCGGTTCGGGGCCTCGTAGACCCAGTCCTGGCGCCAGTGCTTGGTGATGTGGCCGCTCTTCTCGTCCAGCAGCAGGTGTTGCAGCACGATGCGCTTCGGGCTGTCCTCGACCACGATGACCATTTCATTGCCGCCGCTGCGCATCGCCGGCGCGCGCTCGTAGCCCGGCTTCAGCAGCACGGTTTCGTCGAAGGCGAAATCCACGGTGTACTCACCCTGCATGGCCAGGATGCTGTCGTGGTCGCGGGCGATGTCGGAGGGCTGCGCGCTGGCCACGCCGCTGCCGGCGAGCAACAGCAGGACGCTGGCTGTCTGGAATTTCATCGGGATCTTCCTTCGGGGTTGCAGGTTCGTTGAGAGGCCATCCGTGGCCGTCGGGCGTTCCATCAGGAACAGATCAGAGGCGGATCAGCGGCAGGTCGCCGGGAATCCGTGGTGCCGGCCGGCGCGCGGCGTCGGCACAGCAGCAGTCGTCGATGGCCAGCTCGCCCTCGGCGCCTTCCAGGCGCGCGATGCGGCGTGCGGTGGCCGCGCCCAGCGACGACAGCGTCGACAGGCTGGCCGCCAGAGTGCGGCCATCATCGGCGGCATGCAGGCGCAGCGCACACAGGCGCCAACGCTGGCCGCCGAGATGACCAGCCAGGCGCCGCCACAGGCGTTCACCGACACTGCCGTCGCTGTCGTGCTGTGGGCCCGGCGGCAGCGCGGCCACCAACCGGTCCCAGGCCAGGAAATCGCTGTCCGGCAGCAGGTACAGGCGCCACACGCAGCGGCCACGGCCGTCAAGGAAGCACAGGCTTTCGCGCAGGCCCTCGCTGTCCACGCCCTGGCAGGCATGCACGCGCACCGCCTGGCGCCAGCCGCCAAGCTCGTTGCCGTCGGCGTGGTAGAGACACAACACGGTGCCAAGCGTGGCCAGCTGTGCCGGGGTCGGCCATGCCGCGCGGTGTGGCGCGGCGATGGAGTCATTCCTGCGTGCGGACAAGGCTCGGCTCATGAGGTCACCAGGACACGGCAAGGCTGGCGGAGAAGGTACGACCCGGGCTGGTGTAGCGATCCAGCACGCGGCTGGTCGGCGACAGCGTCGTACCCACGTTGGACCAATCGATGTAGCGTTTGTCGCCCAGGTTGAACACGCCTACGTTGAAGGTCGCACCCGGGGCGAAGTTCCAATGTGCCATCAGGTCGGCCACGCCATAGCCGGCCGGGCGGTACACCGTGGCCGAGGCGACGCGGTCCTTGCGCTTGACGAACGTGCCGGCCAGTTCGACACCCCAGGCATCGGTGTCGTACATCAGGCCGACGGTGCCGCGCAGCGGGTCGACCGAATCCAGCGGGGTGTCCTCGGTCTTGTTGTCGCCGCGCGACCAGGCCACGGAACTGCGCAGTGCCCAGCCCTGCAGGGTCGGGCTGATCTGGCCGAAGTCGACGCCGGCCTTCAGTTCAGCGCCGTAGATGCGGGCGTCGGCGATGTTGCGCGACTGGAACACCATCAGGCCCTGCGCATTGGTGCCGACCAGCGACTGCGACTCGATGAAGTCCTTGTACTCGTTGTAGTAGCCGCTGACGCTGACGTAGGCAGCCGGCGACAGGAAGCGCAGGCCCAGTTCCATGCCATCACTGGTTTCCGGCTTCAGGTCCGGATTGGGAATGGCCGTGTAGCCGAAGGCGAAGTTGGTGAAGCCGAGATTGACGTCGTTGTACGGCGGCGAGCGGAAGCCGTGCGAGTAACCGGCAAACAGCGACCATTCGTCGGTGAAGCGATAGACCATGCCAAGCTTGGGCGAGACGCTGGTCTTGGTCAGCTTCGCCACCGCCACGCCGGGATTGTCCTCGGCGAAGATGTTGTCCACTTCCGGCTTCAGCTCGTAGCGGTCCACGCGCACGCCCGGCACCAGCGACAGCTTGCCGCCAGCCATGCGCATTTCATCCTGCGCATACAGGCCCAGCTCGGTGGTCTTGCTGATCGGGAAATCGCGTACCGGGAACGCATCGGGCAGGATGGTGGTGCTGGTCTGGCCGTTGGCCAGTACCTGGAAACCATCGCGCTTCTGGCGGATCTCGGTGCGTGCACCCTCGAAGCCATAGGTCAGCGCGTGCTCGACGCTGCCGGTGCTGAAGGCCTTGTTGAACTGCGCCTGCAGGCCGTACACACGCTGGTCGAAGTTGAACTCGCGGTGGCGACGGCTGCGGTTGGCACGGTCCTCATCGGTGATCTGGGTGGTTTCGCTGTGCTGGGTATACAGCTGCCAGTGCAGGCTGTCGGCGAAGCCTTTGTCCAGCGCATCCATTTCATGCGCGAACGACACGCGGGTGCGGTTCTGCTTGTCGCGCGCCTTCATGCCGGTGGTGGTGGTACGGTCGATCGAAGACAGCACGTTGGTCTCGGTCTTGTCTTCGTTGCCTTCCACCGTCAGGCGGAAGCGCTGGTCCTCGCTCGGTGCATAGACCAGCTTGGCCAGGCCGCTGCGACCGTCGCGGTCCTGCGGGTTGGGGGCGGTGCGGGTGTTGTCGTTGCTGCGCACGTCACCCTTGTTGTCGGTTTCCTGGCCCTGGCGATGGTTGATGTTGACCATGCCGCTCCAGTGTTCGCCGCCGAACGCCGTGGTGACACCGCCGAGCAGGCCCTTCCATTCACCGTCGTAGCCGAACTTCAGGCCGACGTAGCTGTCCTTGCCATCCTTCAGGTAATCGGCCGGATCCTTGGTGACGAAGGCGACCACGCCGCCCAGCGCATCGGAACCGTACAGCGAGCTGGCCGGGCCGCGCACGATCTCCACGCGCTTGAGCGTGTCCAGATCGGTGAAGTTGCGGTTGGCGTTGGAGAACGAACCAATGTTGAAGCTGGTCGGCATCGCGATGCCATCGGTCTGCACCCGCACACGGTTGCCGTCCAGGCCACGGATACGGATGCTGCCCAGGCCGAAGCGCGCGGCGCTGCGGCTGACCGACAGGCCCGGCTCGTAGCGCAGCAGATCCTTGATGTCCTGGACCAGGTGCCGGTCCATCTGCTCGCGGTCGATCACGTCCACCGTCGCGGCGACGTCACTCACTGCGCGCTCGGTGCGCGTGGCGGTGACCTGCACGCGATCGAATTCGCGCGCATCGGGCGCGGCGCTGGCGGCGCTGGCGGCGGTGGCAGCGTGGGCGGACAGCGGCAGCGCCATCCAGACAGCAAGGCAAAGGGCGGTATGGCGGGTCATCGGGTTCGTTCGGTCAGGCAGGGGAACCCCCGGCCACCGGCACGCCGGAGCGTACGCGGTAGACCGAGGGGGAGAGAGCGGGAGCGGTCGGGTCGCCCACCCTGCGGGCGGCGCCCGGCAGGAGGGAGGGAGGCGGGCGACCAGGCCGCGTTACTTGGTCAGGATCAGCTTGTCGTTGCTGGTGTGCCGCAGGCGATAGAAGCGATCGCCGTGCTGGATCAGGATTTCACGACGGCCCTTGAGCAGGGCTTCGCTGTCGATGACCTCTTCCGGCGGAACGACGCGGACCGGACGATCGCGGAGGGTCAGTGTTTCAGGGCGCAGCAGTACAGGTTGAGCGTTCATGAGCATCTGGACTCGTGCGAGGGACGAGTTAAATGATAATGATTCTCAGTTGACAATCAACAACCATTCTCAATTTGATTGATGAGATTAATGATCGAAATCCAAAATTCGATAGATTTTGTGAATCGAATGGTGGGTGGCGGCGACCCTGGGGTCGAGCACAGCTCGACTCCCCGGCGGGAAAATGCTGCGGGTCAGACGAAGGCGGCTTCGATCCGGGCCCAGCCGGCGGCGTCGATCTGCTCCAGCACTTCCAGGGCCTGCAGGTTCTGCAGCAGCTGCTCGACCCGGCTGGCGCCCAGGATCACGCTGGACACCTGTGGATTGCGCAGGCACCAGGCGATGGCCACGCTGGCCGGGGCGTGGCCAAGCTCGCGTGCCACCGCGCTGAAATGACGGACCTGGGCCAGGCGCGCCTGTGCATCGGCGCCCAGAACCAGATCCTGCAGCCACTCCATGCCCTCGCGGCCCAGCCGGGCGTCGGCCGGAATGCCACGGTCGTACTTGCCACTGAGCAGGCCGGACGCCAACGGCGAGAAGATGGTGGTGCCCAGGCCGGCCCCCGCGTACAGCGGGGCGTACTCGGTTTCCACCCGCTCGCGGTGCAGCAGGTTGTACTGCGGCTGCTCCATCGATGGCCCCTGCAGGTTGTGTCGCGCGGCAATGTCCAGCGCCTGCTGGATCTGTGCCGCCGACCACTCGGACGTGCCCCAGTAGAGCACCTTGCCCTGCCGTATCAGGGTATCCATCGCGTGCACGGTCTCGGCGATCGGCGCGTCGGGATCCGGGCGGTGGCAGTAATAAAGGTCCAGATAGTCCACCCGCAGGCGCTTGAGCGCGGCATGGCAGGCATCGGTGACGTGCTTGCGCGACAGGCCGCGCTGGGTCGGTCGCGGATCCTTGGCACTGCCGAAGAACACCTTGCTGGACACGCAGAACCCATCGCGCGGCAGGCGCAGGTCGGCGATCACATCGCCCATCACCTGCTCGGCGCGGCCATTGGCATACCCCTCGGCATTGTCGAAGAAGTTGATGCCATGGTCCCAGGCCGCGGCAACCAGGTTGCGGGCCTCGTCGCGCGGAATCTGGTCACCGAAGGTCACCCAGGCGCCGAAGGACAGGGCGGATATCGGCAGGCCGGTGGAGCCCAGGCGGCGGTAATGCATGCGAATCTCCTGCTGCGGGCCCGCATCCGGGCCGGAATCGAGCCCCATTCTACCCGTCGTGCCGACCGCAACCCCTTGCCGTTGCTGGCCCGATCGGTGCCGATGGCCGCGCGCACGCTGCTTTTCCTTGCCCCGGCCCCTGCCCTGCACTAGGCTTCCCGTTTTTCGCGACGCCCCAGGGGAGTCACTCACATGGTCGAAGGTTTGGGCAGGATCGGCTTCGGCCTGTTCGGGTTGGCGGTGCTGATCGGCATCACCTGGTTGTTTTCCAACAACAAGCGCGCGGTGGACTGGAAGCTCGTCGCCACCGGCATCACCCTGCAGATCGCCTTTGCGGCGCTGGTGATCCTGGTCCCCGGCGGCCGCGACGTGTTCGATGCGCTCGGCCACGGCTTCGTGAAGGTCCTGAGCTTCGTCAACGAGGGCTCGAAGTTCATCTTCGGCTCGCTGATGGACGTCCAGAACTACGGCTTCATCTTCGCCTTCCAGGTGCTGCCGACCATCATCTTCTTCTCCGCGCTGATGGGCGTGATGTACCACCTGAACGTCATGCAGGCGATCGTCCGGGTGATGGCGTGGGCGATCACCAAGGTGATGCGCGTGTCCGGTGCCGAAACCACCAGCGTCTGCGCCAGCGTCTTCATCGGCCAGACCGAGGCGCCGCTGACCGTGCGCCCGTACATCGCCAAGATGACCCAGTCCGAGCTGCTGACCATGATGATCGGTGGCATGGCCCACATCGCTGGCGGCGTGCTGGCGGCCTACGTGGGCATGCTCGGCGGGGGCGACCCGACCCAGCAGGCGTTCTACGCCAAGCATCTGCTGGCGGCCAGCATCATGGCCGCACCGGCCACGCTGGTGGTGGCCAAGCTGCTGATCCCGGAAACCGGCACCCCGCTGACCCGCGGCACGGTGAAGATGGAAGTGGAGAAGACCTCCAGCAACATCATCGACGCGGCGGCGGCCGGCGCCGGCGACGGCCTGAAGCTGGCGCTGAACATCGGCGCGATGCTGCTGGCCTTCATCGCCCTGATCGCCCTGCTGAACGCCCCGCTGACCTGGCTCGGCGAAGTGACCGGCCTGGCCGCACAGATCGGCAAGCCGACCAACCTGTCGACCATCTTCGGCTACCTGCTGGCACCGATCGCCTGGGTGATCGGCACTCCGTGGGCCGACGCCACCACCGTGGGGTCGCTGATCGGACAGAAGGTCGTGATCAACGAATTCGTCGCCTATACCGAGCTGTCGCAGATCGTGAACGGCCAGGTCGCCGGCGTGACCCTGTCCAATGAAGGTCGCCTGATCGCCACCTATGCGCTGTGCGGCTTCGCCAACTTCAGCTCGATCGCAATCCAGATCGGCGGCATCGGTGGCCTGGCCCCGGAACGTCGCCACGACCTGGCCAAGTTCGGCCTGCGCGCGGTACTGGGCGGTACCATCGCCACCTTCATGACGGCGACCATCGCCGGCGTGCTGACGCATTTCAGTTGAACCCTAGTTCGAGAAAAGATTCCCTATGAGCAGCAGTGTCGTTGTCGTCGGTTCCTTCAATGTCGATCACGTGTGGCGGTGCGAGTCGCTGCCGGCACCGGGCGCGACCATTGCCGGCCGCTACAGCACCGGCCCCGGTGGCAAGGGCTTCAACCAGGCCGTGGCCGCATGCCGCGCGGGCGCCGACACCCACTTCGTGTGCGCCCTGGGTGATGACGCCGGCGGTGCCACCGCCCGCGACCTCGCCGGCCAGGACGGTTTCGCGCTGATCGCCGAAGCCAGCAGCGAACCGACCGGCACCGCCGGCATCTATGTCGATGCACGGGGTCGCAACACCATCGTGATTGGCCCGGGCGCCAATGCCGCCCTGAGCACCGATTTCCTGCAGCAGCAACAGGCGCTGCTGACCGGTGCCCGGGTGGTGCTGGTGCAGCTGGAGTCGCCGGTGCAGACCATCGAAGCGGCACTGGCTGCCGCCCGCGAGGCCGGTGTCACCACCGTGCTCAACACCGCACCGGCCGACGCCCCCTCGACCATCGGCCTGCTCAAGCTGGCCGATGTGATCACCCCGAACGAGACCGAGTTCGCCGCCCTGCTGGGCCGCCATGTCGGCGAGCGCGTGGATGCCAACGACGTGGCCGCGCTGGATGGTGCCAGCCTGCATGCGCTGTGCCGCAAGCTGGTCGGCAACGGTACCGTGGTGGTGACCCTGGGCTCGGTGGGCGTGTTCGTTTCGCATGCCGATGAGAACCTGCGCGGCGACACCCAGCCGTACTACCGCGTGGGTGCCGAGCAGGTGCAGGCGATCGATACCACCGGTGCCGGCGACGCCTTCAACGGCGCGCTGGCCGCCTCCCTTGCCCAGCTGCCGGAGGCGCCGTTCGCACGCCATGTGCGCTTCGCCAACCAGTTCGCGGGCCGCTCGACCGAGAAGGAAGGCGCCGCAGCGGCGATGCCACGGCTGACCCCGGCCGACGTGGAAATCCGGTAGGTCCACGCCGCAGCTGCATGAACCGGCCCGGGCGCGCAGGTGCCCGGGCCTTTTTCTGCCTGCGCCCATGCAGGGCACGCAGCCCTGCCCCAGCCGCCCACGATGACCCGCCACTGGGGGCGGCGGAAGCAACCGTCAAGCATCTGCTGATGCCCGTACGGCATGAGGTCGGTCCGGATCGGCCTGAACCGGCGCCTCGCCGACCCGGCCATGTGACCGCCTGCGGCCTACAATGGGCGCATGCAGATCGGCCCCTACACCATTGCTCCCAACGTCGTGCTGGCGCCCATGGCCGGCGTCACCGACAAGCCGTTCCGCCTGCTGTGCAAACGGCTGGGCGCGGGCCTGGCCGCCTCCGAGATGACCATCAGCGACCCGCGCTTCTGGAACACGCGCAAGTCGATCCACCGCATGGACCATGAGGGTGAACCGGCACCGATCAGCGTGCAGATCGCCGGCACCGAGCCGCAGCAGCTGGCCGAGGCGGCGCGTTACAACGTCGACCATGGTGCGCAGATCATCGACATCAACATGGGCTGCCCGGCCAAGAAGGTCTGCAATGCCTGGGCCGGTTCGGCGCTGATGCGTGATGAATCGCTGGTGGCGCGCATTCTTGCTGCCGTGGTCAACGCGGTCGATGTGCCGGTCACGCTGAAGATCCGCACCGGCTGGGACTGCGACCACCGCAATGGGCCGCTGATCGCGCGCATCGCCGAGGACAGTGGCATCGCCGCCCTGGCCGTGCACGGCCGCACCCGCGATCAGCACTACACCGGCCAGGCCGAGTACGCCACGATCGGCGAGATCAAGGCAGCGCTGCGCATTCCGGTGATCGCCAATGGAGACATCGATTCGCCGCGCAAGGCCGCCTTCGTCCTGCAGCAGACCGGCGTGGACGCAGTGATGATCGGTCGCGCGGCGCAGGGCCGGCCGTGGATCTTCCGCGAGGTGGCGCACTACCTGGCCACCGGCGAGGAACTGGCCCCGCCGTCACTGGCCGAAGTGCGCGATATCCTGCTTGGCCACCTGCACGCCCTGCATGCCTTCTATGGCGAGCCGCAGGGCGTGCGCATCGCGCGCAAGCACCTGGGCTGGTACGCCAAGGACCGGCCCGAGAATGCGGCGTTCCGCGCCGTGGTCAACCGCGCCGAAGATCCGCAGAGCCAGATCACGCTGACCACCGAGTACTTCGACCGACTGATCGCCGGGCAACCGGCGCTGCCGTCGGCTGCCTGACCCCGCACGCCCCGCAGTCGACCCTGCACGACGCACCACGAGCCCGCGACCATGACACCGCCGATTTCCTCCCCCACCTACCTGCACGGGTTCTCCGGCACCGAACAGCAGCGCCTGATGACCCAGGCCCGCCTGCTGGAATCGAGCATCTTCGGCCAGATCGACTACGGCAGCGCACGACGCCTGCTGGAAGTCGGCAGCGGCGTCGGCGCGCAGACCGAGATCCTGCTGCGCCGCTTCCCGGACCTGCACGTGACCGGCGTGGACCTGAGCGAAACGCAGCTGGCGACCGCGCGCGAGAACCTCGCGCGCACGCCGTGGTGCAGCGATCGCTACACCCTGCAGCAGGCCGATGCAGGCGAGCTGCCGTTCGAGGCACGCAGCTTCGATTCGGCATTCCTGTGCTGGGTGCTGGAGCATGTACCTTCGCCGGCCCGCGTGCTCAGCGAGGTGCGCCGCGTACTCGCACCGGGATCGCCGGTCTACATCACCGAAGTGATGAACGCATCGTTCCTGCTCGATCCGTATTCGCCGCACATCTGGCGTTACTGGATGGCATTCAATGATTTCCAGTACGACCACGGCGGCGATCCCTTCGTCGGCGCCAAGCTCGGCAACCTGCTGCTGGCCGGTGGTTTCCGCGATGTGCATACCGAGATCAAGACGATCCACCTGGACAACCGCGAGCCGGCGCGGCGCAAGACGATGATCGCGTTCTGGGAGCAGCTGCTGCTGTCGGCCGCCGAGCAGCTGCTGCAGGCCGGCACCGTGGACGAGGATACGGTGGAGGGCATGCGTCGCGAGTTCCGGTTGGTGCAGAACGATCCCAATGCCGTGTTCTTCTTCTCGTTCGTGCAGGGCCGCGCGACGGTGTATTGACCGGCGCCTGTACCGCTGCGCTGCGGCGGTGCCACGCGCCGCATGGCTGGCAACCCGCTAGAATCGTCGCGGGCTGGCGTCGAGGACGGGCGCGCGCTGGACCCGGCCCCTTCCGCGTGCGCGGCAACGGGACCACCGAGCTCCGCGCCTGAAGGGATTCCTGATGACAGCACGCGCAACGACTCCGGGTAGCACGCTGCCCCTCGCCGCCCGGGAAGGCGGCCTGCTGGATGGCCTCGACTCCCGCCAGGCCCGTCTGTGCCTGGGCATCGTGGCGGTGCTGTGCCTGCTGTATGTCGCATTTGCACTGACGCCCTCGTCGTATGCGATGGCCAGCCAGTACCTGGGGCTGGCACCGATCGAGCCCCTGCTCGGCAAGGCGCGGGGCATCCGCATGGACGAGTGGATGGTCTACACCCCTTACGTGCAGATCGCGGTGGCCAACGACTTCGGCGCGACCAACGCGTTTTCGCCGTACCACGAGACGCTGCGCTCGTTCCAGGCGCTTCCGCTGCTGGACTGGGGCCTGCTGTTCAAGCCGTACCACTGGGCCTTCTTCATCCTGCCACCGGCCAACGCCTACTCGTTCTTCTTCATGTTCATGGCGATGGCGTTCCTGTGCGGCTGGGCGCTGTTCCTGCGCCAGCTGCGGGTTCCGCCACTGGCGGCCGTGCTGGTCGCGCTGACCCTGTACTTCTCGCCCTACGTGCAGGTGTGGTGGACGACCAACTGGGGCGCGTTCGCGCTGGCCCCGTGGGTAGCCGTGGCCTGGCTGCGGATCGACAACCGCTGGCTGCGCATCCTCGCCAGCGCCTACGCACTTGTGGTCTGGCTGCTGGCCGTGGCCTATCCGCCCTTCATCATTTCAGCGCTGCTGGCCATGGGCGTGCTGGTGCTGGCCTTCCGCCGCGATGCGTTGACAGTGGCACGCCTGCTCGATGCGGCGGTCGCCGGCGGCCTGGCGCTGCTGGCGTTCCTGGGCTATTTCCACGAAGCGATCGAGATCGTCCGCAACACCGTCTATCCCGGCCAGCGCGAGAGCGCCGGCGGCGGCGTCAGCCCGGTCGCGCTGCTCACCCACGGGTTCCCCAACCTGATGACGCGCGGGTTCTATCCGCTGCCTGCGTTCGAGCCGTCCAACGCCTGCGAGATCGCAGTGTTCAGCAGCCTGCTGCCGCTGTTCACCGCCGTCCTCGCCGACTGGACGCAGGTGCTGCGCTGGGCGCGCGGCCACCGGCTGTCGCTGGGGGTGCTGGCCGCCGGCATCGCGCTGGTCGCCTGCTGGATCTTCCTGCCGGTGCCGCTGCGGATCGGCCAGCTGACCGGACTGTCGATGGTGCCGCCCACCCGTGCGTTGCTGGCATTGGGCCTGCTGCTGAACATCGGCTGCGCGATCGTGCTGGTGCGCGGCGGGGTGCGCCTGGGACGCGGCCGCCTGCTGCTGCTCGCGGCCCTGCTGCTGGCGGGATGCCTGCTGAAGTTCGCCTTCGGCCAGGGCAGTTTCAGCCGGCTGCATGCCACGGCCGATGCATGGCCACTGCTGTGCGTGGGCGTGCTGGCCTTCGCCGCGCGCCGCCCGCGGTTCGCCGGGCATCCGGTGGCGCTGGTGCTGGCGGTGGCCGCGCTCGGCAACGTGCTGACCAACGGGCTGTTCAATCCGGTGCAGTCGGCCCGGCCGATCTTCGACATGGACCGCAGCGCCGTGCTGGCGTCGATGCAGGCGCGCGGTGCACGGCAGGCTGCGGACGGAGCGCTGGTGGTCGAAGGGCGCTACGGTGCGCTGCTGTCCGGCGTCGGTATCCCGGCAGTCAACCACACGCTGTATTTCCCGCAGCTGGCGTACTTCCGCGCGCGCTTCCCGGACATGCCCGAAGACCGCTTCAACACCACGTTCAACCGCTATCACCATGTGATGGTCAGCGACGTCGCCGAACCCCGTTCGATGTACGCCGACCTGGTGGAAGTGCCCGCAGCCGCGATGCTGGCCGCGCCCGCGCAGCCGCCGGCACCGCCGCAGCCCTGAGGACGATGCAGATGAACGCCTACGCGCGCCCGGCCACGCCACCGAAGATCGCCGTCATCATTCCCTGCTACCGGGTGACCCGCCACGTGCTCGGCGTGCTCGCAGCGATCGACGATGCGGTCACCGCCATCTACTGCGTTGATGATGCCTGCCCGGATGGCAGCGGCCGGATGGTCCAGGACAGCACGCGCGATCCCCGGGTCAGGGTGCTGTTCCATGCGCAGAACCGCGGCGTCGGTGGTGCGATCAAGACCGGCTACCGCGCGGCCATCGCCGAGGGCATGGACATCCTGGTGAAGGTCGATGGCGACGGCCAGATGGATCCCACACTGCTGATGGACTTCGTCGCTCCCATCGCCGAGGGCAACGCCGACTACACCAAGGGCAACCGCTTCTGGAACCTCAGCCACATCCGTCGCATGCCGCTGCTGCGGCGGATCGGCAACCTCGCGCTGTCGTTCATGAGCAAGGCGTCTTCCGGCTACTGGCAGGTGTTCGACCCGACCAACGGCTACACCGCCATCCACGCCCGCGTTGCCAGCCACCTGCCCCTGGATGCGATCAGCGACCGCTACTTC
This sequence comes from Stenotrophomonas maltophilia, assembly GCF_025642255.1. Classification (NCBI taxonomy): domain Bacteria; kingdom Pseudomonadati; phylum Pseudomonadota; class Gammaproteobacteria; order Lysobacterales; family Lysobacteraceae; genus Stenotrophomonas; species Stenotrophomonas maltophilia. Next base: position 669,759 of record NZ_CP106759.1, on the reverse strand, counting down.
TTCGAGACCGACATGCTGTTCCGCCTCAACACGGTGCGTGCCGTGGTGCAGGACGTGGCGATGGACGCGCGCTATGCCGACGAGACCAGCAACCTGCGCATCAGCCGGGTACTGGGCGAGTTCGCCTTCAAGCACGTGCGCAACACGCTCAAGCGTGTCGGCTACAACTATTTCCTGCGCGACCTGACCATCGCCTCGCTGGAGCTGATCGCCGGGCTGGGACTGCTCGCCTTCGGTGGCGTGTTCGGCGCGTACCACTGGATCGCATCGGCATCGGCGGAGGTTGCGACGCCGGTCGGTACGCTCATGATCGTCATGGTTTCGCTGATTTCAGGTCTGCAGTTCCTGCTGGCATTCGTCGGCTTCGACATCGCCAATGCGCCGCGCCAGGTCCTGCATCGCTCGATCCAGCTCAACCGCACAGCACCGCCGGCCTGACGCCGGCACAGCATCCCCGCCTGCCGATCAATCGCCCGCGTGCACCGGGGCACTCCCGCCGGTGGCGCCCGTCGCTGCCGGCGCATGCCAGATCCGCTGCCACATCGCGGCCAGCCTGACGCCGACATCGGCGCGCGCCGCTGGGCTGCTGTAATCCGTGCGCCGCTGCTCGGGCACGATCGCCTGCCAGCGCCCATCGACCTGCCGTGCTACCGCGAAGTTGAAGGTGTAATCCGGCTCCAGGCCCATGCGCAGATCACTCAGCACCAGCATTCCGTCCACTATCTGCGCACGCATGAAGCCACGGTTGAACCACTGCAGGCGTTGAACCGCCGGAATCGACTGCGCTTCACGCAGGGCCTGCACATTGGACGGGTGGCCTTCGAACTGCATCGGGCCGCGGTCGGCCACCAGCGAGCGATCGCCGACCACGTAACCGTTCGGGGTCATCGCCACCACCCGCCACAGCAGGGTGTTGAACGGCATCGGCACCGAGAATCGTGGCGCATCGCCCAGCCCCATGGCCGCAAGGCTCTGCTGGGCGGCACGGTCGACCTGCGCCTTGGCCAGCAGGCCCCATCCCAGGTAGCCGGTGCTGAGCACGAGGGCAACCCCGAGTACCTTGCCGGCCCAGGGCCGCGCGCGCCCGAACCACGCCACCACGCAGCCCAGCAGCAGCCATACCGTGTACGCCGGGTCGATGATGAAAACACTCGAGCCCATGGTCGGGTGTGGCCGCAGTGGCCACCACAGCTGGGTCCCGTAGACGGTGAACGCATCCAGCAGTGGATGGGTGACCAGCGCCAGCTGGATGGCCCAGAACCAGCGCAGCGGCGACTGCGCCACCCGCCCCCGGCCGTAGCGCTTGAACAGCCACCAGATCAGCGCTGCCACCCAGGGCAGCACCAGCAGCGAATGGCTGAAGCTGCGGTGGTCGACCATCACCGCTACGGGATCCTCGGCTGTGAAGCCCAGCCACAAGGCATCCAGATCCGGCAAGGTGCCAAGTGCAGCACCGGCCAGCAGGGCCGCGCGGCGATGTCCGGGCGGGGCGATGGCAGCGGCAACGGCGCCGCCGAGAACGATCTGGGTCAAGGAATCCATGGCCCGATGCTAACGGCTTTGCCGGGCGACAGCAGAGCCCGGACGGTGGCCGGTGCCGCTGGGCTCAGGCAGCCGCCGCGCGCCGGGCTGCGCCGGGCAGCTCCACCAGCGTCCGCCCATGGTGATCGAGCAGGCGCAGCGCGCCGTCATGATCTTCGGCCAGCGCGGTCAGGCTCTCCACCCAGTCGCCGTCGTTGGCGTAGACCAGGCCATCGCGCTCGACCAGCGCCGCACGGTGGATGTGCCCGCAGATGATGCCGTCCAGGCCGCGCCGGCGCACGTCGTCCAGCCCGGCCTGCACGAAGCGCTCGATGTAGCGCTCGGCCGCACCACTGCGCTTCTTGAGGAATTCCGACAGCGACCAGTAGCGCATGCCCAGCCGGCGGCGTACCGCGTTGAGCGCCTGGTTGCCGGTCAGGATGCGGTAGTACAGCCAGTCGCCGAACTTTTCCTGCAGGCCGCCGAAATGGGTGACACCGTCGTAGTCGTCACCATGGGCGACCAGCAACCGTCGCCCGTCGGCGGTCACGTGGATCGCGCGACGGCGCACCTGCATCGCCGGCAGCATCAGCCCGCAGACATGGCGCAGCGAGGCATCGTGATTGCCGGGGATGTAGATGATCTCGGTACCGTTGCGACGCAGTGCATGCAGCGCCTGGATGACGTCGCTGTGCGACTGCCGCCAGTTGGCGCGGTGATGCGCCATCCACCACAGGTCGATGATGTCACCGACCAGGTACAACCGTTCACAGCGCAGCTGGGCGAGAAACACGGCCAGTTCGGCCGCATGGCAATGGCGCGACCCCAGATGCACGTCGGAGACGAACACGGCGCGACGGTGTGGCGACAACGTCGCCAGCGCGCTCATGCCTGCGCTCCGGCATCACGCAGGTAGCGCTTGCGCTTGTGCGGTCGGATCGCGCACAGGTCCACCTCGATCAGACCGTCGATCGAGTCGCTGAACGCCGGGTCGACACCGAACGCAAGGAAGCGCGCGCCACCGGGCTCGCACAGGTCGGTGTACTGGCGGTACAGGGTCGGCACGCCGGTCCCGAGTGCGGCCAGGTTGGCCCTCAGGACATCGAAGGCTGCGCCCGCATCCAGTTCGCCGAAACTGGGCGGTGCCGCGAAGTACTGGAAGGGCCGGTTCGACTCGGCCAGGCCGGCGATGCCGCCGTAGTAGCGCTGGTAGTAGGCCACCAGTTGCTCGCGCGCATCGCGCGGCAGCGCCGCACTGATCGATACCGCACCGAACAGGTAGCGGATGCCGGGCCGGCACTGCAGGTAGGCGCCGATTCCCTGCCACAGGTAGTCCAGGCTGCGGCTGCCCCAGTAATCGGGCACCACGAAGCTGCGGCCCAGCTCCAGCCCCTCGGCGATATGGGTGATGGCATCGTCGGAATAGCGGAACAGCGACGCGCTGTAGAGCCCTGCCAGTCCGCGCCGGGCCAGCGCGTGCGCGCCCCGCATGATGCGGTACGCGCCCGCGATGCGCTGCGCGGCAGCGTCCCAGATCACGATGTGCTCGTACTGCGGATCGAAGGCGTCCAGGTCGCGGCTGTGGCCGGTACCCTCGCCCACCTGGCGGAACGTCAGCTCGCGCAGGCGTCCCAGTTCCAGCAGCAGCGGCGAGTCGGCGCTGCAACTGGCCAGCAGGATCTGCTTGCCGTCGGCGGTCTGTCCGAGCCGGACAGCGCCAGCGATGGCGGCCGCCACCTGCGACGGCGGCACCGGTGCGGCCAGTGGTTCGGGGCCGGCACCGGCAGTCTCGCCGGGGCGCAGGTCGCGGCCCAGCGCATACACCGCGCGCCGTACCGCCAGCAGCTGTTCGCCCGGGTCGCCCTGTCCCAGCTGCATCGGTTCACCGACGCGCAACCGCAGCGGCCGACCACGCCGCGCGAACATCTCGCGCGCCAGCAGCGCGGTGCCGGCTGGCTTGAACAGGGTCGAGGCGCCGTAGAACAGGGCCGAATTGCGTGCCTCCACCCTCACCGGCAACACCGGGGCGCCGGCGGCCCGGGCGAACCTGACGAACCCGCGCTGCCAGCGACCATCACGGATGCCGCGCAACGACAGCCGGGATACCTCGCCGGCCGGAAACACGATCACGCACTGCTCGGCGGCCAGCGCCTGCTCCACCGCCTGCAGGCTGCCGCGCTGGACCTTGCCGCCGAGGATGCGGACCGGCAGCAGCAGGTCCTGCAGGGGGCCGATGGCGCCCAGCAGATCGTTGGCCACGATCCGCACATCGCGGCGGATGCGGCCGACCGCGTCCAGCAGCGCCAGCGCGTCGAGTGCACCGGAAGGATGATTGGCCACGATCAGCAGACGGCCCGTGGCCGGAATGCGAGCCAGGGCGGCCGGATCCACCTGGTACTGGCCGTCCAGGAACTCCAGTCCGGCGGCCACGAAGCCGAATCCGCGCACGTCCGCGTTGCGCCGCAGGAAGTCCTCCACCCGGTCCAGCCGCGACCAGCGACCGACACTGCGCAGCAGTGGCCGCGCGAGCTGGCCGCGGCGGCCGTGGAACCACTCCGGAAAGCGTTGCTGCAGACGCTGTTCGAGTTCCTGCATGGCGTGCTCACTGATACCCGGCGGCCGGATTGGCCGACAGCCTGCGCCTGGCACGCGGCAGGCAGATGGCGGTTTCGGGGCAGAACGATGACGGCCGGTCCCGCTCCGGCAACGCCGGAACCGCCCCTTCCCCCCCGCAACACGGCCTTGCGGCAATGGGCACGCCAGTGGAACACTGCCTGCGCACCGTGTCCTGCAGACGCCCGCCAAGCCTTGTGCCAGAGGGCACGTCACCTTAACCACCGGCAACCCGTACGGGTTCACAATGCACAGGCGGCGCACCCCGTGTATGATGCGCGCCCATCTTTCCATCCGAATCAAGGGATATTAAGCCTGATGTCCAGCTACCTGTTCACCTCCGAATCGGTCTCCGAAGGCCATCCGGACAAGATTGCCGACCAGATCTCCGACGCGGTGCTGGACGCGATCCTGACCCAGGACCAGCGCGCCCGCGTGGCCTGCGAGACCATGGTCAAGACCGGTGTGGCCATTGTTGCCGGTGAGATCACCACCAGCGCCTGGATCGACCTCGAAGCGCTGACCCGCAAGGTCATCCTGGACATCGGCTATGACAGCTCCGACGTCGGCTTCGACGGCGCCACCTGCGGCGTGCTGAACCTGATCGGCAAGCAGTCGCCGCACATCGCCCAGGGCGTGGACCGCAAGAAGCCGGAAGAAATGGGCGCGGGCGACCAGGGCCTGATGTTCGGCTACGCCACCAACGAGACCGACAGCTACATGCCGGCCGCGATCCACCTGTCGCACCGCCTGGTCGAGCAGCAGGCCAAGATCCGCAAGAAGAAGAACTCGCCGCTGTCGTGGCTGCGCCCGGACGCCAAGAGCCAGGTCACCCTGCGCTACGAGAACGGCGAAGTGGCCGCCATCGACGCGGTGGTGCTGTCCACCCAGCACGCCCCGGGCATCAAGCAGAAGGACCTGATCGAGGCCGTCCGCGAAGAGATCATTAAGCCGGTGCTGCCGGCCAAGTGGCTGCACAAGGGCACCAAGTTCCACATCAACCCGACCGGCAAGTTCGAGATCGGCGGCCCGGTGGGCGACTGCGGCCTGACCGGCCGCAAGATCATCGTCGACACCTACGGCGGCTGGGCCCGTCACGGTGGCGGCGCGTTCTCCGGCAAGGATCCGTCCAAGGTTGACCGCTCGGCCGCCTACGCTGCCCGCTACGTCGCCAAGAACGTGGTTGCCGCCGGCCTGGCCGACCGCTGCGAAGTGCAGGTCTCCTACGCCATCGGCGTGGCCGAGCCGACTTCGATCTCGGTCACCACCTTCGGCACCGGCAAGATCAGCGACGACAAGATCGAGAAGCTGATCCGCAAGCACTTCGACCTGCGCCCGTACGGCATCATCAAGATGCTGGACCTGATCCACCCGATGTACCAGCAGACTGCGGCCTATGGCCACTTCGGCCGCAAGCCGAAGGAGTTCAGCTACCTCAACGGTGCCGGCGAGACGGTCAACGCCACGGCCTTCTCCTGGGAGAAGACCGATCGTGCCGCCGCCCTGCGCGCCGATGCGAAGCTGAAGTAAGAAACACGAAGGGCCGCGCAAGCGGCCCTTCTGCTTTCTGTAGAGCCGAGCCCATGCTCGGCTTTCTTTTGCCTGCGCCGAGAGCAGCCGAGCACGGGCTCGGCTCTACACGAGCTGCGCCACGCCGATACAATCGGTGCATGTCGACCGAACTCAAAACCCACCAGCTGTCCATGACCGTGCTGATGTCGCCGGAGATGGCCAACTTCTCCGGCAAGGTCCACGGCGGCGCAATCCTGCGCCTGCTCGACCAGGTTGCCTACGCCTGTGCCAGCCGCTACGCCGGCAGCTACGTGGTCACCCTGTCGGTGGACCAGGTGATGTTCCGCCAACCGATCGCGGTGGGCGAACTGGTGACGTTCCTGGCCTCGGTGAACTACACCGGCACCTCGTCGATGGAGATCGGCATCAAGGTGGTGGCCGAGGACATCCTCAAGCGCAGCGTGCGCCACGCCAACAGCTGTTTCTTCACCATGGTGGCGGTGGACGAAGAGGGGCGGCCAACGCCTGTCCCCCCGCTGCAGCCCGCCAGTTCGGACGAAAAGCGCCGGCAGGCCGCCGCGCTGATCCGGCGCCAGCTGCGGCAGGAAATGGAGCAACGGCACCTGGAACTGCTGGCGTCCAATCCGCCTTCGCCTGAAGAATGAGAGCGTGCGGGGCAAGCCCCGCACCCACCGAAGCGGGTAGCGCCGGGCCATGCCCGGCGGATGCACTCACCCGGTATTCTGCACGCCCTGCGAAACACCATTCACGCAGGCCACCAGCGCGCGCAGCAGTTCTTCGTCCTCCCGCCCGCTTGTGCGCCAGCGCTGCAGCAGGTCCACCTGCAGCACGCTGATCGGATCGACATAGGGATTGCGCAGGCGGATCGACAGCGCCAGTCGCGCATCGTGCTCCAGCAAGGTCTGCTGGTCCATCAGTGCCAGCAGCCAGCGGCGGGTCAGCGCCAGTTCGTGCTGGATCTGCGGGAAAAAGCGCCCGTGCAGGTCACCGGAGAGACGCGAGAACTGTTCGGCGATGGTGATATCGCCCTTGGACAGCACCATTGCGATGTCGTCCAGGAAGGTGCGGAAGAACGGCCAGTCGCGCGCCATGTCGCGCAGGACAGGTTCATGGCCGGCATCCACCGCCGCCTGCAGGCCGCTGCCCACGCCATACCAGCCGGGAATCACCGCGCGGGCCTGGCTCCAGGCGAATACCCACGGGATCGCACGCAGGTTGCCCAGTGCCGCATCCTGGCCGAGACGACGCGACGGCCGTGAACCCAGCGTCATCCGCTCGATCACATCGATCGGCGTCGCCGTTCGGAAGTAATCCATGAAACCGGCCTGGCCGACGAAGGCGCGATAGACCTCGCTGCTGGCGGCGGCGACCACGTCCATCACCGGTCGCCAGCCCTCCTCGCGAGGTTCCGCGGCACGCGGACGCAGACTGGCCCGCAGCACCGCACCGGTGGCCTGCTCGAGCGATCGCAGCGCCAGCGCGCGGATGCCGTACTTGCGGTGGATCACCTCGCCCTGCTCGGTCACGCGCAGGCGACCATCGATGCTGCCACGTGGCGACGCGTCCACCGCGTGCGTGGTCTTGCCACCGCCCCGGCTGATCGAACCACCACGGCCGTGGAAGAAGGTCAGGCGGATGCCGGCCTCCGCCGCCACGTCCAGCAGTTCCACCTGCGCACGCTGCAGGCCCCAGCGCGAGGCGGCGATGCCGCCGTCCTTGCTGCTGTCGGAGTAACCCAGCATCACCATCTGCACATCACCGCGTGCCCGCAGATGAGCGCGATAGACCGGATCGGCCAGCAGGTCGCGCAGCGTCGCGGTACCGCGCTTGAGATCGTCCACCGTCTCGAACAGCGGTGCGATGTCCAGCGGCACCGCGCCGTCCTCGTCAGCCAATCCGCCACGGCGCGCCAGCGCAAGCACGGCCAGCACATCGCTGCGATCATGTGCCATCGAGATGATGTAGCTGCCCAGCGCCTCGCTGCCATGCCGCGCGCGCGCGTCGGCCAGCGCCGCGAACACCGCATCCAGTCGCTGGTTGCCCTCGTCGTCACCCACCGGCAGCGGCTGCTCGCCGCTGGCGTGTGGGCCGAGCAGGCCTGCGCGGGCCAATGGATCCAATCCTTCCCAGGCCGCTTCGCCGCCCAGCACCGCCGCCAGCGCGCGCGCATGCACGCTCGATTCCTGCCGCACGTCCAGCCGCGCCAGATGGAAGCCGAACGTCTTCACCCGCCACAACAGTCGCTGCACGGCGAATCCGCCGGCATGCTCGCCACGGTTGGCACGCAGGCTGTCGAGGATCAGCTGCAGATCGTCGATCAGCTCGTCCGGGCCTGCATAGGCTCCCTCTGCATCGTCCAGGGTGGCCTGCAGGCGCGCACGCATGCGGTCGTTGAGCAGCCGGTACGGCATGTCGGCGTGCCGCGGGCGCGACTGCACCTTCGGCAACAGCTGCTGGTAGTGCGACACGCGCGCCTGCAGCGCATCGCTCACGCCCACCCGCTCGGTGGACTGGCTGAGCAGGCTGGCCAGCTGCAGCAGTTCCTTCTGGTAGCGCCCCAGCACTGCCTGTCGCTGGGCATCGAGCGTGCTGCGGATGGTGCGGGCGTCCACGTTCGGGTTGCCGTCCATGTCGCCGCCCACCCATGTGCCGAAACGCAGCAGGCGCGGCAGCGCCAGTTCTTCGCCATAGGTATCACGCAGCGCCTGCTGCAGGGATTCGTACAGCACGGGTATCACCCGGTACAGCACCTGCACCAGATAGAAGCCGACATGCTCGCGCTCGTCATCGACCGTCGGCCGCACCGGCGAGGAGTCGGTGGTCTGCCAGGAAGCGGTCAGCGCCATGCGGAAGCGTGCAGCATCCGCTGCCGCCTCGCCCGGCGTGCGCTGGCCGTCGAGGTTGTCGACCAGGCTGGCCACCATCAGCTGCTCTTTCTCCAGCAGTGCGCGGCGCACGGCTTCGGTCGGATGCGCAGTGAACACCGGTTCGATATCGATGCGCGGCAGCCACTGCGCCAACTCATCCAGCGTCACGCCCTGCGCCTTCAGGTGCTGCAGCGCATCCTGCAGGCCATCCGGCTGCGGCGCGGCAGTACCGGCGCGCTGGTAGTCGCGGCGGCGGCGGATGCGGTGCACGCGCTCGGCAATGTTGACCACCTGGAAGTAGGTGCTGAATGCCCGCACCATCGTCTCGGCCTGCTGCGGCGTACGACCGGCCAGGCCATCGGCCAGCTCCGACAGCGGCGCCTGGTTTTCGCGGCGGGCGATGGCCCGCGTGCGCACATCCTCGACATCGTCGAGGAAGGTTGCCGAAACCTGCTCGACCAGCAGGTCGCCGACCAGCGCGCCGAGCCGGCGCACGTCATCGCGGAGCGGAAGATCGGGAGAAGCAAACTCGATGCTGCTGCGGTACTCGTTCATCGGCGACGCACGGGCCTCGGTCAACGGATCCTGGATCCAAGCCTATCCCAGATCGGGGGCTGTGCTGCGATGCAGAAATGGTTTCATCTGCATGCAACGCCAGCGCTGCCGATGTGGAATGCAACCGCGTCGGGGCGGCCCCCTCGCAGGGGCCGCCGGCATGCACGTGTCAGCGCTTCTTCTTCGCCTTGCCCGAGGCTGCCGGGCCGATGGTCTGCTCCAGCCAGCGCTCGCTCTCGGCCAGCATGGTCATGATCGATTCGCGTGCACGATAGGCGTGTGATTCGTTCGGCAGCATCACCAGGCGCGCCGTCCCTCCGAGTCCCTTCACCGCGGCGAACATGCGCTCGCTCTGCATCGGGAAGGTGCCGGAATTGTTGTCATCCACGCCGTGAATGAACAGGATCGGATCCTTGATCCGGTCCGCATAGTTGAACGGCGCCATCTTCTGATACACGTCCTGCGCCTGCCAGTAGTTGCGCTCTTCGGCCTGGAAGCCGAACGGCGTCAGCGTACGGTTGTAGGCACCACTGCGGGCGATGCCGGCCTTGAACAGGCGCGTATGCGCAAGCAGGTTCGCGGTCATGAACGCACCGTAGGAATGGCCGCCGATGGCGATATGGTCGCGGTCGGTCACGCCACGGCGCACCACTTCGTCCACCGCAGCCTGGGCATTGGCCACCAGCTGTTCGATATAGGTGTCGTTGGGTTCCTTGTCGCCCTCGCCGATGATCGGCATCGAAGGACTTGCCAGCACCACATAGCCCTTGGCCAGGAAGGCCTGCGGGCCCCAGTAGCTGATCGCGTTGAAACGGTACGGCGAATCGGTGACCTGGCTGGCGGCCGCGGCGCTCTTGAACTCGCCCGGGTAGGCCCACATCAGCAGCGGGCGCGGGCCGTCGCGCGTGGGATCGTAGCCCGGCGGCAGCAGCAGCGTGGCCGTGAGGTCCACGCCGTCGGCACGCTTGTAGCGGATCTGCTCCTTCTGCACGCCCTTGAGCTGCGGCAGCGGATGCGGGAAGTGGGTCAGCGCGCGCGATGCCGCGCCGGCATCGGTGAGCGACTGCACATGGAAGTTGGTCGGCTCGTCCGGGCTTTCACGGCTCAGCAGCAGCGAGCTGCCCTGGTTGTCCAGCAATGCCACCGGCACCGAATAGTTCGGCGCCTGCGAGTGGAACAGGCGGATGGCCTTTCCGCTGGCGATGTCGAAGCGGTCCACGAACGGACGGTCACCTTCCGGCGAAGCACCGGCACCAACCAGATACAGGCTGCCACCATCGGGGCTGGTCTGCAGCAGCGAGCGGCCGCGATCGTCGCTGGACAGCTGGGGCCGGCCAGGATCGGAATAGCGGTCCTGCGCATCACGATCCCACAGCAGGCGCGGCTCGGCACCGGCGTTGTCCGGGGCAATCAACCAGGTCTTGGTCCTGCGGGTCTTCCACCACGACTCGGTGAGCAGGGCCAGGTCGCCACGGCCCCAGCTGATGCCGGCCAGACGGCTGCCGAGCTGGGCCAGCGTCACCGGCGGCCTGTCGAACGGGGCGGCCTGCATCAGCACCGCGTCGCGCACCTTGGCGTCGCGGTTCGGATCACCACCGTCCTGGGCTTCGGCCCAGACCAGTGTGGCATCGGCATCGCCGCGCCAGCTGATGTCGCGCACGCCGGTCACTTCGGCGTCGTTGCCGGTCGGCAGGCCTTCCACCAGCGGGCGCACGGCCACGGTGTGCACCAGTTGGCCGCTGGCACGGTCGATCACTTCAATGCGGCGCGGGAAGCTGCTGACCGGCACCACATAGGAGTACGGCCGCTGCACCGGCTGGCGCAGCACGAAGCGGCCATCCGGCGACACCGAGAAGCCCATGAAGATGCCCGCCGCGCCGATCGCGCGGGTGCGGCCATCCAGGCTGACTTCCATCGGCTGGGTGGTGGCGTAGTAGTCGAACTGGCGCGCGTCGGCCTCGTTCTTCAGCAGGTCCTGATAGGTACGGATCGACACCACGCCGCCGCCCTGGCTGGTCTGCTGCACGGCGGGGCCGGTGGGAATGCCGTCGGCGGCCGGGGCGGCGCCGAGGTTGGCCGGGCGGGTGAACACCACCAGACCACGGCTGTCCGGCAGCCACTGGTAGCCGCTGCCGATCACCGTGTTCAGGCCGGCGACCAGGCGACGGGCGCTGCCGGCGGCCACATCCACCAGCCATAGTTCGTTGGCGCCGCTGGCGGCGTCGACCTGGTTGAAGGCCAGCCACTTCTGGTCCGGCGACCATGCCAGGCTGGCAATCGACAGCGTGCCCGGCAGGCCGCTGATCTGCCGCTCCCTGCCGTCGGCCACGCTCATCAGCCACAGCTTCTCGCCGAAGCTGAAACGGCTGTCGGAGAACGTGCGCGGGTTGATGCGCAGGCCTGCCAGCTTCAGTTCCGGCTGGGCCACCACCTGGATCGACGGCAGCGACGGCATCTGCATCAGCGCGGCCACATCGCGGCGCGGCGACAGGTACAGCGAGGGCGCACGCGGGGCGTCGACCACCGCCTGCAGCTCGGCCGAGGGCAGCTCGTAGCCGTTTGCCCCCTGGGCCTGGGCCGCCGCAGGCTGCGGCGCTGCCGCCCAGGCCAGCGGGGCCACCGCCAACAGGGCCATGGACAGGACCAGGCCGGTCAAGCGCCGGTTGCGGCGTACATGCGTGCTCATCGTTCCACCTGAGGGTGCGTTAAAACCCGACCTTAACAGTCCGTGCACAGGCGCCCATCTGCCGATGGTTGGGTCACGCCGATGAAACACCGGGCGCGCGATATAATGGCCGTTCTCCCCTCCCGAGGGGCGCTGCGACCGGACCCCCATGAGGCCGGCCAGGCTCGGTGAGGTGGCTCTGTAACAACGGCGCCCGGCTAGATGCGAGCACCCGCTCGCCCACAACCGGAGCTACTGCATGAACGCTGTTGCCAAGACCTTCTCCACCGAAGGCGATTACAAGATCCGCGACATCACCCTGGCCGACTGGGGCCGCAAGGAACTGGACATCGCCGAGCATGAAATGCCGGGCCTGATGTCGATCCGCCGCAAGTACCAGGCCGAGCTGCCGCTGAAGGGCGTGCGCGTGACCGGCTCGCTGCACATGACCATCCAGACCGCGGTGCTGATCGAAACGCTGAAGGACATCGGCGCCGACGTGCGCTGGGCCTCGTGCAACATCTTCTCGACCCAGGACCATGCGGCTGCGGCCATCGCCGCCACCGGCACCCCGGTGTTCGCCTGGAAGGGCGAGACCCTGGAAGAGTACTGGGACTGCACCCTGGACGCGCTCACCTTCACCCTGGCCGACGGCACCCTGACCGGTCCGGAGCTGGTGGTCGATGACGGTGGCGACGTCACCCTGCTGATCCACAAGGGCTACGAGCTGGAAAACGGCAGTGACTGGGTCAACACCGCCTCCTCCTCGCACGAGGAACAGGTCATCAAGAACCTGCTCAAGCGCGTGGCCAAGGAGCGCCCGGGTTACTGGGGCCGCGTGGTCAAGGACTGGAAGGGCGTCTCCGAAGAGACCACCACCGGCGTGCACCGCCTGTACCAGCTGGCCCAGGCCGGCACCCTGCTGATTCCGGCGATCAACGTCAACGATTCGGTCACCAAGAGCAAGTTCGACAACCTGTACGGCTGCCGCGAGTCGCTGGCCGATGGCCTGAAGCGTGCCATGGACGTGATGCTGGCCGGCAAGCTGGCCGTGGTCTGCGGTTACGGTGACGTCGGCAAGGGCTGCGCCGCCTCGCTGCGTGCCTACGGCGCACGCGTGGTCGTGACCGAAATCGATCCGATCTGCGCCCTGCAGGCAGCGATGGAAGGCTATGAAGTCAACACCATCGAATCGACCCTGGGCCGTGCCGACCTGTACGTCACCACCACCGGCAACAAGGACATCATCCGCATCGAGCACCTGAGCGCGATGAAGGACCAGGCGATCGTCTGCAACATCGGCCACTTCGACAACGAGATCCAGGTCGATGCGCTGGTGTCCTACCCGGGCATCAAGCACGTGAACATCAAGCCGCAGGTCGACAAGTACGTCTTCCCGAACGGCAATGCGATCTTCCTGCTGGCCGAGGGCCGCCTGGTGAACCTGGGCTGTGCCACCGGCCACCCGAGCTTCGTGATGTCCAACAGCTTCGCCAACCAGACCCTGGCACAGATCGACCTGTGGGCGAACAAGGACAGCTACGAGAAGAAGGTCTACCTGCTGCCGAAGAAGCTGGACGAGGAAGTGGCACGCCTGCACCTGGAGAAGATCGGCGTGAAGCTGACCACCCTGACCCAGGAACAGGCCGACTACATCGGCGTGCCGGTGGAAGGCCCGTTCAAGCCGGACCACTACCGCTACTGATGCCGCGCCCGGGGTAACGGAAGCAGAAAGAACGGGCGCCTTCGGGCGCCCGTTCTGCATTCGGCACGCCGGTAGCGCCGGGCCATGCCCGGCGGGTACAGGGCGCCTGCTCATCGACACGCAGGCAATACGATCTCCACGCCACCGGGCATGGTCCGGCGCTACCAGATCATGGCAACAGCCTCGGTCAAGGCAGCCGCGTCGCCCCACGCTACGATGCGCCCATGACTCCGGCCATCACCCTGCTCAAGCGCGAGAAGATCGCCCACACCGTACGCAGCTACGTGCACGATGCCCACGCCGAATCGTATGGTGGCGAGGCCGTCGACAAGCTGGGCCTCGATCCGGCACAGGTATTCAAGACCCTGCTGGCCAGCACCGAAACCCACGAGCTGCTGGTGGCGATCGTGCCGGTGGCCGGCCAGTTGGACCTGAAGGCGTTGGCGGAAGCAGCCGGCTGCCGGAAGTGTGAGATGGCCGCTGCCGACGCCGCCCAGCGCGCCACCGGCTACGTGGTCGGTGGCATCAGCCCGCTCGGGCAGAAGAAGCGCCTGCGCACGTTCCTGGATGCCAGTGCGCAGGTGTTGCCCAGCCTGCATGTCAGCGCCGGGCGTCGTGGACTGGAAGTGGAACTGGCGCCGGCCGACCTGCTGCGCCTTACGGCCGGCCATTACGCCGCCATCGGCAAGGCCCGCTGATGCGCTGGCCGTGGTCCGCAGCGCCGATACCCCGGCTCGACGATGCACAGGCCGACGTGCTGCTGCAGGATCTGCTGTCGCGCGACGCCAGCCGCATCACCGACGCCGCGCGTACGGTTGCACGGTTGTTCACCCCCTCCTCGCTGGAAGCTCTGGCATCGCACGCCGACCTGATCGAGCGACACTGCCAGCCCGTCGAACTCGGCGGCATGCTGGTCAGCAACCAGGCGCACCTGAAGGCGGCGCTGCGACGATTGCGCTACTGGAAGGCGCACGAGGGTTGCCTGTGCGCGCTCAACCCCACCTACCCGTTCTTCGATCCCCGGCGCCTGATTGAACAAAGCCACATGCAGCTGCTCTCGTTGCAGGAGGCCGAGGATGGTTGGGGCGATTGCCACATGGTCGCCTGTGCACACTGCGGCCAGCACTGGCAGGCAATCGACCGCGAATACCATTACCCGTGGTGGGAATGGCTTTCCGGCTGAGCGCGGCCGGACGCACGTGACCGGGCTTACGGCCGCCAGTTGGCGTTGTTCTCCCAGAACGCCACCGAACGCTGGTAGGCCTCACGGTCCAGCGGCACGCCGGAACCCCCCTCCTCCACACCGAGCGCATTGCGCATCATCGTGATCGGCGCCATCGGCACCTCCTCCGGTTCGGCAGTGTAGATGCAGCCGACGATGCCCCAGTCCGCATCGATCGGTGAGCCCTCTTTGGCCAGCTGCTCGGCGCTGTACAGGATCACCACCAGGTAGTTCGCACGCGGCGATTCGACGCCTTCGAACCAACGCACCAGCACCGGGAGCTCATCGCGGTTGCGCGCTTCGTAGCCGCTGCGCAGCAGGTGGCGGTTGGCATCGGTGACCGGCACGGTCAGGCAGCGCGTGCTGGTCCAGTTCTCGTAGACGAACAGCTTGCAGAACGGCGCGTAGCCGTCGAGCACCTTCAGCGGTGCGTGTGCGTTGAGATACGCCTCGAACTGCTCGGCAGTGCAGTCCTGGATGGTGTTGCCGCGCGGCACGCGCGGGAACAGGCGGGGACGGGCGAAATCGGTAAGGACGATGGACATGGTGTGCGGCGTGATCAGGAATTCAGTGGCACAGGGTACCCGCCCTTCCCCCTTCGCGGCAGGCGCTTCACACATTCATTGCACATCCATCTTGATGAAGCGATATACTGGTTCGCACCCGCCGCCATCGCCCGTGCCATGACCGCCATCAGCTTCGAGTTCTATCCGCCCAAGACCGACGAACAGCGCAGCCAGCTCGACCGTGCCGCGGCGAAGCTGAAGGACTACGCGCCCGAGTACGTGTCCTGTACGTTCGGCGCCGGTGGCTCGACCCTGAGCTACACCTCAGAGACCGTGCGCCATCTCAACCAGCACCACGGCTTCGAGGCGGCGCCTCATCTCTCCTGTGTCGGCGGCACCCGCCAGGAAATCCGCGAGCTGCTCAAGCTGTACCGCGCCATCGGCTGCCGCCGGCTGGTCGCACTGCGGGGTGACCTGCCCTCGGGCATGGGCTTTCCTGGCGACCTGCGCTACGCCGCCGAACTGATCGCCTTCATCCGTGCCGAACATGGCAATGCCTTCCGCATCGAGGTCGGTGCCTACCCCGAAACACATCCGCAGGCCTCCGATGCCCTGGCCGACCTGAAGCACTTCAAGGCCAAGATCGATGCCGGCGCCGACGCGGCGATCACCCAGTACTTCTTCAACCCCGACGCCTACTTCCACTTCGTGGATGAAGTGCGCCGGCTTGGCGTGGACGTGCCGATCACGCCCGGCATCATGCCGATCGCCAACTTCAGCCAGCTGCGCCGCTTCTCCGAGCAATGCGGTGCCGAGATCCCGCGCTGGATCGGCCGCAAGATGCAGGCCTACGGCGATGACGCGGCATCGGTGCGTGCATTCGGCGCCGAAGTGGTGGCCAAGCTGTGCCAGCGCCTGATCGAAGGCGGCGCGCCGGGCCTGCACTTCTACACACTGAACCTGGCCAAGCCGACAACGGCCGTGTTGAAACTGCTGCGGGGCTGAAAGCACGCTGCACGCGTGCATTCGGCGCTACCCTGCGTCGATGAGATCCATTTCACTCCTGCTGCTGCCGCTGCTGCTGTCCGCTGCGCCCGGCGTTGCCCACGGCCAGGCCTCGCGCCTGAACCGCTGCACCGATGCACAAGGCCAGAGCGTCTACACCGACCGGCCCTGCGACAGCATCGGCGCGCGATCACGGCTGCCACCTCCCGCTCCTGCCGGCAACCACCTGCCGCAGGACTCGCTGGGGGCGCGCTGCCCGCGCCGCCTGAGCGAGCTGGTACAGGCCCTGCGCACCGGCATCACCGGCAACGACGTGAACCGCTTGTCCTCACTCTATCTCTGGGGGGCGGTGTCCGACGCGGGCGCGCAGCGCATCCTCGGCCAGCTGGAGTCGCTGGCGCGGCGGCCACTGGTGGACGTCGTGCCGGTCTATCCGCAGCAGGCACAGGCCCTTCTCCAGGACGAGGATCCTGCACTGGCCGGATCCGCGACCGAGCCCTCCACGTCGCGCCATCCCGTAGGCCTGCGGCTTGAGCAGACGCTGCCTGGCAGCGCCACCCGCGCCGCGACGGTGCTGGGACTGCGACGTCAGTACGGCTGTTTCTGGATCACATTGTGATCGCTAGGGGTCCGATCCCGGCAATGGGGTCAGAGCCCGGCTGCGCGGGGATCTGACCCCGCGAGCGTGCTCTACTCCGGCCACAGGCTGCGGATGGCGGCGATGCCCTGCCCACCATGGCGGCGCGCCTCAGCGACCTGGCCGCGTGCCATCCCACCCAGCGCGTAGATGGGCAGCGATACCTGTGCACGCAGGGCGGCAAACGCATCCCAGCCCAGCGGCGTTGCCTCGGGATGGCTGGCGGTCGCCTGCACCGGCCCAAGCACGGCGAAGTCGCATCCCAGCCGTTGTGCGGCCTGCAGCTGCTCAAGATCGTGGCAGGAGGCTCCCACCAGCTGCCCATCCGGCAACGGTCGCGCCTGCAGGGACAACAGCTGTTCGCTGCCCAGATGCACGCCGACACCCAGCGAGCGCGCCAGTTCGATATCGCGGTTCAGCAGCCACTGCACCCCGCGCCGGTGCGCACGCAGCGCCTGCTCGATCAGGGCCTGACGGCGAGGATGCTGCAGCGGCAGGCGCAGCTGGATGCGCTGCTGGCCGCCACTGACCGCGCGCTGCAGCCGTTCCTGCCACTGCCGTTGACCGGCCTCGTCCTCACCCGGTGCAGGGGTGACCAGATAGCAGTCGGGCTCGCGCAGTGCCGCCACCACCGGCAGGTCGGCCGGCGGCATCGAGTAGCGTCCGAGCTTGTCCTGCGCGACCCAGGTGATGGCCTGGCCTTCGCGACCGCGCGGCGTGCCCTTCCAACTGCGGACGTGCCGCACCTCCAGCGTCAGGTGCTTGTCCGGGTACCGCTGTGGCACGTCCATGATCCAGTCGCCGACCTCGGCTTCGATGCCCAGTTCCTCGCGCAGTTCACGCACGAGGGCCTGCGCGGAGGTTTCGCCCGCTTCGCGCTTGCCGCCGGGGAACTCCCACAGGCCGGCCATGTCGCGGTTCTCGGTACGACGGTTGAGCAGCACGCGGCCACGGGCGTCGGTGATGACGGCCGCCACGACATGGATCGATCGGGTGGGGGAAGGCATGCAGGGAGCATGCCTACAACAGGGGGACCGGCGCAATCGCGGATCGCGTACTTTCCTGCCCCAGAACGGGAGAGCCCCGCTTTCGCGGGGCTCTGTGGCCGGTCAGCTCAGCTGGCCGTGGCAGTGCTTGTACTTCTTGCCACTGCCGCACGGGCACGGATCGTTGCGGCCGATCTTGGCTTCTTCGCGCTGCACCTGGGCCACGCCCTGCTGCGCGGCCTGCACCTGCGCCGCTTCCTCGTCGGCGCTGTAGCCGCCGGCGTCCTGGTGCTGGAACTGCGACTGGCGCAGGCGTGCCTCGACCTGCTGGCGCTCGGCCGCTTCCAGTGCCTGCACTTCCTCGTCGCTGCGGATGCGCACGCGGGCGAGCAGGGTCACCACTTCGCGCTTGACGTTCTCCAGCATGTCCGAGAACAGCTCGAAGGCTTCCTTCTTGTACTCCTGCTTCGGCTGCTTCTGCGCGTAACCCCGCAGGTAGATGCCCTGGCGCAGGTAGTCCATGCGTGCCAGGTGCTCCTTCCAGCTCTGGTCCAGCACAGTCAGCATCACGTGCTTTTCCAGCGCGCGCATGGTCTCGTCGCCGACGCTGGCTTCCTTCTCGGCGAAGTGCTGGTTGACGCGCTCCTGCACCTTGGCGGCGATGGTTTCGGCGTCCAGTTCCTCGTGCGACTTGACCAGGTCGGTCAGCGACATCTGCAGGCCGAACTCCGACTCCAGGGTCGCTTCCAGGCCACGCAGGTCCCACTGCTCGTCCACCGAGTTCGGCGGCACGAAGCGCGCAACGATGTCGAAGACGACGTCGTCGCGGATGCCATCGACGTTCTCCTTCACCGATTCGGCGTCCAGCAGTTCATCGCGCTGGGCGTAGATGACCTTGCGCTGGTCGTTGTTGACGTCGTCGAAGTCCAGCAGGTTCTTGCGGATGTCGAAGTTGTGGGCCTCGACCTTGCGCTGCGCCTTCTCGATCTGGCGGCTGACCAGGCGGTCTTCGATGACGTCGTCTTCCTTCATGCCCATCATGCGCATGGCCTTCTGCACCCAGTCGGAGGCGAAGATGCGCATCAGGTTGTCTTCCAGCGACAGGTAGAAGCGGGACGAACCCGGGTCGCCCTGGCGGCCCGAACGGCCACGCAGCTGGTTGTCGATACGACGCGATTCATGGCGCTCGGTGCCGACGATGTGCAGGCCGCCTGCCGCCTTCACTGCTTCGTGGCGCTGCTGCCAGTCGGCCTTGATCGCCGCCTTCTGTTCATCGGTGGCATCTTCGCCCAGCGCATGCAGCTCGGCTTCCAGCGAACCACCGAGCACGATGTCGGTACCACGACCGGCCATGTTGGTGGCGATGGTCACCGCGCCGGGACGACCGGCATTGGCGACGATGGTCGCTTCGCGGTCGTGCTGCTTGGCGTTGAGCACTTCGTGCTTCACGCCCGCCTTGCGCAGGTGCTCGGACA
Organism: Stenotrophomonas maltophilia; assembly: GCF_025642255.1. NCBI lineage: Bacteria > Pseudomonadati > Pseudomonadota > Gammaproteobacteria > Lysobacterales > Lysobacteraceae > Stenotrophomonas > Stenotrophomonas maltophilia. The sequence continues at coordinate 650,469 of NZ_CP106759.1, read as the reverse complement.
GCATTTCCGAGGTTTCGATCGAGGTGGTACCGACCAGCACCGGCTGGCCGCGCTTGGCGCATTCCTCGATGTCGGCCAGCACCGCGTTGAACTTGCCCTTGCGGTTGAGGAACACCTGGTCCGGGCTGTCCTTGCGGATGGTCGGGCGGTTGGTCGGGATCACCACCACTTCCAGGCCGTAGATGCTCTGGAACTCGAATGCTTCGGTATCGGCCGTACCGGTCATGCCGGACAGCTTCTTGTACATGCGGAACAGGTTCTGGAAGGTAATGCTGGCCAGCGTCTGGTTCTCACGCTGCACCGGCACGCCTTCCTTCGCCTCCACCGCCTGGTGCAGGCCGTCGGACCAGCGGCGACCGGCCAGGGTACGGCCGGTGAACTCGTCCACGATCACCACTTCACCATCGCGCACGATGTAGTCCACGTCACGCTGGTAGATGGCGTGCGCGCGCAGGGCGGCGTTGAGGTGGTGGACCACGGTCAGGTTCTGCGCCGCGTACAGGCCTTCGGTGTCGCCGTTGAGGATGCCGGCCTCGACCAGCAGCTGTTCGGCGTGCTCCATGCCCGCTTCGGACAGGTGCACCTGCTTGCCCTTCTCGTCGACCCAGAAGTCGCCCTCGCCGTCTTCCACTTCCTGCTTGACCAGGTTCGGCACGATGCGGTTGACGCGGATGTACAGCTCCGGGGAATCGTCGGCCGGGCCGGAGATGATCAGCGGGGTGCGTGCTTCGTCGATCAGGATGGAGTCGACTTCGTCGACGATGGCGTAATGCAGGCCGCGCTGGTAGCGATCGGCCTTGGACAGCGCCATGTTGTCGCGCAGGTAGTCGAAACCGAATTCGTTGTTGGTGCCGTAGGTGATGTCGGCGGAATAGGCTTCGCGCTTGTCGCTGTGCGGCATGCCCGGATACACCACGCCCACGCTCAGGCCCAGCCAGTTGTACAGCTTGCCCATCTGCGCGGCATCGCGGCGGGCCAGGTAGTCGTTCACGGTGACCACGTGCACGCCCTTGCCTTCCAGCGCGTTGAGGTACACCGGCAGCGTGGCCACCAGGGTCTTGCCTTCACCGGTACGCATTTCGGCGATCTTGCCCAGGTGCAGGACCATGCCGCCGATCAGCTGCACGTCGTAGTGGCGCATGCCGAGCACGCGGCGACCGGCTTCGCGGCAGACCGCGAATGCTTCCGGCAGGACCTTGTCCAGGGCCTCACCGCCGGCGATGCGCTGCTTGAACTCCGGCGTCTTGGCCTGCAGCTGCTCGTCGGAAAGCTTCTCGATCTCCGGCTCCAGCGCATTGATCTTGGCGACGATGCGGTTGAGCTGGCGCAGCTGTCGTTCGTTACGACTGCCAAATACGCGGGTAAGCAGGCTGTTGATCATTGAAGGAACCGGGTTGGATGGACACGACGCCCGGCCTTCCCTGGGGAATCCGTCCGCCGCAAACGAAACAGGGCGCTTGGCGCCCTGTCGATGGCAACACCCATTGTAGCTTGGGACGGCCGGGAGGGGTTTCAAGCGTCCCGTGCGGCGTGATCGGCCCGGATCCGGCAAACCGGGGTTGAGCAAAGGGGTCGGATCCCTTTCGCCGTGGCGAAAGGATCTGACCCCAAGGAGGGTGGCGCCGGGCCATGCCCGGCGCTGGAATCAGCCGCGGCTGATACGGCCGACCGGCGTGTTGCCGCCGTCGCCGAGGAACTTGCGCGGGTTGACCACGTTGCCGTTTTCCCACACCTCGAAGTGCACGTGGGCGCCGGTGGAGCGACCGGTGGAACCGGCCTTGGCCACTTCCTGGCCGGCACGGACCAGATCGCCGACCTTCACGACCAGGCGCGAATTGTGCGCGTAGCGGGTGACGTAGCCGTTGCCATGGTCGACATCGACGACGTTGCCGTAGCCGCCCTTGACGCCGGAGAAGCTGACCACGCCATCGGCCACGGCCATGACCGGATCGCCGACCCGGGCGTGGAAGTCCATGCCCTTGTGGGTGGCGGCACCGCGGCCGAAGGGGTCGGCACGGGTGCCGAAGCCGGACGTGACATAGCTGTTGCGGATCGGCATGCGCGAAGGCACGGCGTTCTGCTGCAGCTGGTGATCGAACATCAGCGATTCCATCACCGACAGCTGGCGGCCTGAAGCAGCGAAACGCTGCTCCAGCACCTGTAAGTCGGCGTTGACATCCTTGACCGGGATGTCCGAGGTCGGGCCGCCGGCATCGCCGTCACCCAGGCCGGGAGTTTCGTTGAAGTCGAACTCGCCATCTTCCAGCTTGCCCATCTGGGTCAGCCGTTCGCCCAGGGCGTTGAGGCGGGTGGCCTGCGCCTGCAGCTCGCCGAGGCGGGCCGCCAACGCGTTGACCTGGGTCTGCGCATCGCGCTGGACCTTGGCCAGTTCAGCCTCCTGGCGGTCGACCTTGGCCTGCAGCCGCGAATCGTTGAACGCGTTGGCGCCGATTCCGCCTGCAAAGCCGATAATGCAGCCTACCCCGAGCACGCTGCCCAGCAGGGCACGGGGGCGGTCCTCGAAATAGAACCGCAAACGCGTGAGCGCCGATTTGGCCTGACCTTCACGCGTTTTGATTACGATCTTTTTGAATGCCATCAGTGAGTTTTCATGTCTGAGCCGAAATCCAGCGTTCGCCCCGCTTCCGTGCCGAAACCGGCACTGGATGCGGTAATGGCGGACAAAAGCGGGAACCCGCTGCGGCGTGCCTTGTGGCTCGACGCGCTGGACCGTCAGTTGCGCCCCCAGTTGCCGCCACCTCTGCGCAGCCGTTGCCGGCTGGCCAATGTGGACGGGGAACACCTCGTTTTTCTCGTCGAGTCCCCGGTCTGGCATGCCAAGTTCCGGCTTGCCGAGGCCCAGCTTCTCGACGCGGCCCGGTCCATCGGGCTGAAGGCCACCAGGGTGACCATCAAGACTGCGTCCACCACTCCCTCACGCTCCCCAGCGATCGACAACCGGAATGGCCCCCACGCAGTTTCAGCCGCCACGCACAAAGGGCTACGCGACGCCTTGGCAGCCCTGCAGGATGTTCCTTCGAAGCCGAAGAAGCGGTCCTGAGGACAACGGAGCCTCCTGCTCCGCTCCCCGTCGCGCGTGTCACCGCAGCGTGAAACATTTCGGGGGCCGGGTCGCATCCTAGCGGTCCCCGGTGGACCTGTCGTTAGATTGTTGTTAAAACAACGTTAAATTCAGGCTTCCGATCCAACAGGTTCACGAAACCGTGACGACAGACCGACAGTCGCGTCACCTGCTGCGTCGTATCCATCGCAGCCTCCAGAAATGCGGACGCCGCCCTGAGAGGCGGCGTTTTTTCCTTTCAATTCAAAACGTTATGTGGATCAGGCGTAGGCCGGGGTGGCGTACTCGACCGGATCCGGTACCGCCGGCGAGTCATAGCTGACCCACTCCCACGCGCTGGCATCGGCCATCAGCGCGCGCACCAGCTTGTTGTTGAGCGCGTGACCGGACTTGAAGCCCTCGTAGGCGCCCAGCACCTGGCCACCGGCGAGGTAGAGGTCGCCGATCGCATCAAGAATCTTGTGGCGCACGAATTCGTCGGCGTATCGCAGCCCGTCTTCGTTGAGCACGCGGAACTCGTCAAGCACGATGGCGTTGTCCATCGACCCGCCCAGGCCCAGATTGCGTTCACGCATGTACTCCAGGTCGCGCATGAAGCCGAAGGTGCGCGCGCGGGAGATTTCCTTGGTGTACGCCAGCGTGGAGAATTCGATTTCCTGGCGTGACTGCTTGGCCGGGATCATCGGGTGGTCGAACTGGATGGTGAAGCCCAGCTTGTACCCCTCGTAGGGCGTGAAGCGGGCCACCTTGTCACCCTCGGTCACTTCCACGGTCTTGAGCACGCGGATGAAGCGCTTGGGCGCATCCTGTTCCACGATGCCTGCCGACTGCAGCAGGAACACGAACGGGCCGGCCGAACCGTCCATGATCGGCAGCTCTGCCGAGGACAGCTCAACGATGATGTTGTCCACACCCAGGCCGGCCAGAGCCGACATCAGGTGTTCAACGGTCTGGACCTTGGCGTCGTTGCAGGTCAGGCCGGTGCACAGGGTCACTTCGGTGACCAGCTCCGCCTTGGCCGGCACTTCCACCACCGGATCCAGATCCACGCGGCGGAACACGATGCCGTGGTTGACCGGTGCCGGGCGCAGGGTCATGTAGACCTTGTCACCGCTGTGCAGGCCAACGCCGGTGGCGCGGATCGTGTTCTTGAGGGTGCGTTGCTGGATCATGGGGGCAGACCGGAAGTGACACCTTAGATTAACACGCGCACTCCCCTACCCCGGCTGAAACGGCGGCAGGACACACCGGCGCGCGGGTGGGACACGCGTGAAGGGCCGCCGGGCCTATCCTGGCCCGGCGCCCGCACTTCAGGACATGGTGGCGCGACCCGGGGAGGACAAGCCCCGGGCAGCTCCGCTCAGTCCGCCTGGCGGCGCAGGAACGCCGGGATGTCCAGGTAATCGTTCGGCAGTTCCGCCGCCGCCGGGGCCGAAGAGGCCGGGGCCGACGCGGTGGAGGCTGCCGCGGTATCGCTGCTGGCACGACGCAGGCCCAGGCCCATGCCGCCCACGGCCTTGGAGACCGCGTCGCCACCCGTGTCGAACTCGCCGAACTCCGGCTGGCCGGTGGTGGCATTGCGCACCAGCTTGATCGGCGCACGCTCGCCCGGACGCTGGCTCTTGCTGGCCGACACGCGGTTCAGGCCGGTAGCCACCACCGTCACGCGCACTTCGTCCTGCATGTCCGGATCCAGCACGGTACCGACCACCACGGTGGCATCTTCGGACGCGAAGCCATCGATGGTGCGGCCGATCTCGTCGAACTCGGCCATGGTGAAGTCGGCGCCGGCGGTGATGTTGACCAGGATGCCGTTGGCACCGGCCAGGTTCACATCGTCCAGCAGCGGGTTCTGGATCGCCGCTTCGGCGGCAGCCTGGGCACGGTCATCGCCACGGGCGGTGCCGGTACCCATCATCGCCAGGCCCATTTCGGACATGACGGTGCGCACGTCGGCGAAGTCGACGTTGATCAGGCCCGGACGCACGATCAGGTCAGCGATGCCCTGCACGGCGCCCTGCAGCACGTCATTGGCAGCACGGAACGCCTGGATCATGGTGGCGTTGCGGCCCAGCACGGTGATCAGCTTCTCGTTCGGAATCGTGATCAGCGAGTCGCAGTGCTGGCTCAGTTCCTCGATGCCCTTCAGCGCAACCTGCATGCGGCGACGGCCTTCGAACGGGAACGGCTTGGTGACCACGGCCACGGTCAGGATGCCCATTTCCTTGGCCAGCTGCGCCACCACCGGCGCCGCACCGGTGCCGGTGCCACCGCCCATGCCGGCGGTGATGAACACCATATCGGCGCCCTGCAGGGCGTCCATGATGCGCTCACGGTCTTCCAGGGCGGCCTGGCGGCCCACTTCCGGGTTCGCGCCTGCGCCCAGGCCCTTGGTCACGTTGGTGCCCAGCTGCAGCTGCAGCTTCGCACCGCAATTCTTGATGGCCTGCGAGTCGGTGTTGGCGGTGATGAACTCCACGCCGTCCACCGCCGAGTTGACCATGTGCGCCACGGCATTGCCGCCGCCGCCGCCCACGCCAACCACCTTGATCACCGCATTGGGTGCCATCTTTTCGATCAGTTCAAAATGCGCCATGTCCGTGTCCTCGTTGTATCCGCTTTCGATGGCATGGGCATTCGGGCGTCCTGCCGTCCTGCTGCATGCCGCCGTTGCGGCTGTGTGGGTTGTGTGTTGCCGGTGTTGCGTTGTGTTGCGGGTGTTGCATCCGGGCGATGCCCGGCGTTAAGGGTTCCGCGTCAGAACTCGCCGCGGAACCAGGTCTTGAGTTTCTTGAACATGCTGCCGGCGCGCCCGGTCGGCAGCGATGGCCGGCGCGGATGCTCGATCTGGCTGCCCATCAGCAGCAGGCCCACGCCGGTGGCGTGCACCGGGTTGCCGACCACTTCGCCCAGGCCGGTGACGTGCTGCGGAATTCCCACGCGCACCGGCATCTGCAGCATCTCTTCAGCCAGCTCGACCACGCCTTCCATCTTCGATGCACCGCCGGTGAGCACCATGCCCGCGCGCACCAGCTCTTCGAAGCCGGAGCGACGCAGTTCGGCCTGCACCATCTCGAAGATTTCCTCGTAGCGGCCCTGCACTGCCTGCGCCAGCGAATGGCGCGGCATGCGCCGCGGTGGGCGATCACCCACCGACGGCACCTGGATGCTCTCCTCGGCAGTGGCCAGCTGGGCCAGGGCGCAGGCGTAGCGCACCTTGATCTGCTCGGCTTCCGGGGTCGGCGTGCGCAGCATGTGCGCGATGTCGTTGGTGACGTGGTCGCCGGCAATCGGCAGCGATGCGGTGTGGCAGATCGCGCCCTGCACGAACACCGCGATGTCGGTGGTGCCTGCGCCCATGTCGACCAGCACCACGCCCAGCTCGCGTTCGTCGGCGGTCAGCACCGCCACGCTGGAGGCCAGCGAGGACAGCACCAGATCATCCACCTGCAGGCCGCAGCGCTGCACGCACTTGCTGATGTTGGCGGCGGCGGACTGCGCGCACACCACCAGGTGTGCATGCACTTCCAGGCGCACACCGGTCATGCCCACCGGGTTGCGGATGCCTTCCTGCGAATCATCCAGCACGTACTCGCGCGGGATCGCATGCAGGATCTTCTGGTCAGCCGGAATCGCCACCGCCTTGGCAGCGTCGAGCACGCGGTCCAGGTCGCCCCAGGTCACCTCGCCATCGCGGATCGGCACGATTCCCGGCGAGTTCTTGCACTGCACGTGGTTGCCGGAGATCGAGGCGTAGACCGAACGGATCTCGCAGCCGGCCATCAGCTCGGCCTCTTCGACCGCACGCTGGATCGACTGCACGGTCGATTCGATGTCCACCACCACGCCGCGCTTGAGGCCGCGCGACTCGTGCGATCCGATGCCGATCACTTCGATCGGATTGCCCGGCGAATACTCGCCCACCAGCGCCACCACCTTGGAGGTGCCGATATCCAGGCCGACGATCAGCGATTTGTCACCCTTGCGATTCATGTCCTTTCCTGCGTCCTTCTTGCCGGGGTCGCCGGCGCGTCAGCCGGCGCGGCCGGGGTGCCCCAGCTCAGCGTGAAACCATTGGTGTAGCGGAGATCGGCGCGCTCGATCGGCGCAGCCTGGTTGGCCAGTTGTGGCAGCACGCGCACGAAGCGCTGCAGGCGCGAACGGGCGTCATCGCGCCCGACCACCACTTCGGTGCCGTTGCTCAGCACCAGCGACCAGCTGCCGCGCGCATCCATGGTCAGCCGGCGCACGTCGACGCCGGCAGGCGCGAACAGCGCGCGTGAATCGTTGTACAGCTTGACCACTTCCTCGGTCTGGCTGTCGGGGCCATCCAGCTCGGGCAGCTGCAGGTCGGCCAGCTTCTTCGGCGTGGGGAACAGCTTGCCCTGCTCGGACAGCAGGCGACCCTCGCCCCAGCGGGCGAAAGGCTTGTGCTCGACCAGGGTCACTTCCAGCACGTCAGGCCACTGCTTGCGCACCTGCGCGCTTTCCACCCACGGCAGCTTCTCCAGTGCGTCCTGCGCATCCTGCAGCTTGACCGCGAAGAACCCGGCACGCGCATACGGCAACAGCACCTGCTGCAGCTGCTCGGCCGGCACGCGCTTGAATTCACCGTGCACGCGCAGCTTCGCCAGCGGCCAGCGCTCGGCGCCGACCCAGCCATTGACAACGGCCACCACCGGCAGTGCCACCACCGACAGCGCCAGAAGCCAGACGAAGATGCGCAGCACCGCGTTCATGCGTGGCCAGCCTCCAGGGTCTGTTCAAGCACGCGCCATACCAGCTCCTCGAAGCCGATGCCGGCCTGGCGGGCCGCCTTGGGCACCAGCGAGTGGCTGGTCATGCCCGGCGCGGTGTTCACTTCCAGCAGGAAGAAGCGGCCACTGGCCCGGTCACGCATCACGTCCACGCGCCCCCAGCCACGGCAGCCGGCGGCGCGGAACGCGGCCAGCGCGATGCGACGGAGCTCGTCCTCGGCCTCGCCGTCCAGGCCCGGGCACAGGTACTGGGTATCTTCTGCGATGTACTTGGCGTTGTAGTCGTACCACTGGCCCTTGGGCACGATGCGGATCGACGGCAGTGCGACGTCGCCAAGGATGGCGACGGTCAGCTCGTCGCCGACCACCATCTGCTCCATCAGCAGCTGGCCGTCGTAGCGCGCGGCCAACGCCACCGCCTCGTCCAGGCCTGCTTCGTCGGTCACACGGCTGATGCCCACGCTGGAGCCTTCGTTGGCCGGCTTGACCACCACCGGCAGGCCCAGCTCGCGCGCCTGTGCGTGGACGGTCTCGGCAGTGACCTTCCGGTACTGCGGGGTGGGTAAACCGACCGACAGCCATACCTGCTTGGTGCGGATCTTGTCCATGCTCAATGCCGAACCCAGCACGTCCGAGCCGGTATACGGCACGCCGAAGGCGTCCATCAGGCCCTGCACGATGCCATCCTCTCCGCCACCGTTGTGGCCGTGCAGGATGTTGAACACGCGATCGATGCCGCCGCCGGCCAATGCCCGGGCCAGGGCCGGAATGCCGTCCACGGCGAACGCATCGACGCCGCGCGACTGCAGCGCCTCCAGCACGTTGCGGCCGGAATCCAGCGACACCTCGCGCTCGCTGGAGGTACCGCCGAGCAGCACGGCGACGCGACCGAACGCGGCCGGGTCGGTACTGCGCAGCGGCGGGAAGGTCAGCGTGCTCACGCCTCGCCCTCCGCCTTGAAGCCTTCCACTGCGATGTGGGTGGCGACGGCGCCGATATCGCCGGCCCCCATCATCAGCAGCAGGTCACCATCCTGCAGCACGTCCGGCAGCACGCTCGCCAGCTCGGCGGCCTTGCCCACCACCACCGGCTCGCTGCGGCCGCGGGCGCGGATGGCGCGTGCCAGCGCATGCGAATCGGCACCTGCGATCGGCTCCTCGCCGGCCGGGTAGACCTCGCTCAGTACCAGCGCGTCGACGCTGGACAGCACTGCAGCGAACTTGTCGAACTGGTCGCGGGTGCGGCTGTAGCGGTGGGGCTGGAACGCGACCACCAGGCGCTTGTCGGCCCAGCCGCCGCGGGCAGCGGCGAACACCGCCTCCAGTTCGCTCGGGTGATGACCGTAATCATCGATGATCCGCACCCTGGCACCGCTGGCGGTGGCTACTTCGCCCAGGTCATTGAAGCGACGGCCGACGCCGGCGAAGGCCTCCAGCGCACGGGCAATTGCATCCGGTGCCACGCCCAGCTGCCAACCGACCGCAGCGGCGGCCAGCGCGTTGAGCACGTTGTGCCGGCCCGGCAGTGCCAGCACCACTTCCTGGCTGGTGCCCTGCGGCAGGCGCAGGGTGAAGCGCATGCGCGAGCCCTCCTGCACCACGTTCTCGGCGCGCACGTCGGCCTGCGGGCTCATGCCGTAGCTCATGACGTGGCGCGGCGTCCTGGCGGCCAGTGCAGCCACTTCCGGATCGTCGATGCACAGCACCGCCAGCCCGTAGAACGGAAGGCGCTGCAGGAATTCGGCGAATGCGGCCTGCACCCGGGCGAAGTCGTTGCCGTAGTTCTCCAGGTGGTCCGCATCGATGTTGGTGATGATCGACATCAGCGGATTCAGGCGCAGGAAGCTGCCATCGCTCTCATCGGCCTCTGCCACCAGCCACTGCCCACCGCCGAGCTTGGCGTTGGCGCCGGCGGCCAGCAGCTGGCCACCGATCACGAAGGTCGGGTCCAGGCCGCCCTCGCTCAGCACCGCTGCCGTCAGGCTGGTGGTGGTGGTCTTGCCATGGGTGCCGGCCACGGCGATGCCACGCCGGAAGCGCATCAGCTCGGCCAGCATCGCCGCACGCGGCATGATCGGAATGCGCTGGCTGCGCGCCTCCATCAGCTCCGGGTTGTCTTCGCGGATCGCGCTGGACACCACCACGCAGTCGGTGCCCAGCACATTGGCCGCCGAATGGCCACGCATGATGCGTGCGCCCAGGCCGGCCAGGCGGCGGGTGGCCGCATTGTCGGCATTGTCCGAACCGGACACTTCATAACCCAGCGTCAGCATCACTTCGGCGATGCCGCTCATGCCGGTGCCGCCGATGCCGACGAAGTGCACGCGCGGGAAGGCGCGCACCAGGTCGTTGGTGTCGTGCAGGCGACGGATCATGCGCGGCCTCGCGCAGGGCAGGCGCGCTGGCATGCCTTCTTCATACAGCTTCCTCGAGAATGATATCGGCGATGCGCTCGGCGGCATCGACCTTGGCCAGGGCACGCGCGGCTTGCGCCATCTGCATGCGGCGGCCGGGATTTTCGGACAGATCGCGCAGCAGTGCGGCAATGCCGTCTGCCAGCGTTCCGTCCTGCTTCAGCAAAACCGCCGCGCCGCGCTCGACCAGATACTCCGCGTTGCGGGTCTGGTGATCGTCGACGGCGGCGGGGAATGGCACCAGCACGCTGCCGACACCGACCGCGCACAACTCGGCCAGGGTCGATGCCCCGGCACGGCACACGACCAGGTCGGCCCACGCGAATGCCTCGGCCATGTCCGCGATGAACGGCGTGATCTGCGCCTGCACGCCCGCCTTGGCATAGGCCTCGACCGCTTCGGCGTGCAGCTTCTCGCCGCTCTGATGGCGCACCTGCACCGGCACTTCGGCACCGAGCGCTGCGATGGCCTGCGGCACGCCGCTGTTGAGTGCGCGCGCACCCTGGCTGCCACCCACCACCAGCACGCGCAACGGACCGTGGCGATCGGCGAAACGCTGTTCCGGCGGCGCGATCGCGGCGATCTCCGCACGCACTGGATTGCCCACCGCTTCTTCACCCTTGGCGAAGGTGCCCGGGAACCCGGTCAGCAGGCGGCGCGAGTAGCGCGACAGGATGCGGTTGGTCATGCCGGGTGCGCGGTTCTGCTCGTGCACCAGCAGTGGCAGCCCATGCAGGCGGGTGGCCATGCCACCGGGTCCCGAGGCGAATCCGCCGAAGGCAATCACCGCACGCGGCTGGCGACGGCGGATGATCATGCCGGCCGCACGCAACGCGCGCATCAGCCGCCACGGTGCGCCCAGCAGTGCCAGCTTGCCCTTGCCACGCAGGCCGGTGATGGACAGCGTGTCGATCGGAATGTCGTGCTGCGGCACCAACCGGGTTTCCATCGCGCCTTCGGCGCCCATCCAGGTGACCGGCACGCCACGCTCGCGCAGCACGCGGGCCACGGCCAGCCCCGGGAAGATATGCCCGCCGGTACCACCGGCCAGGATCATCACCGGGCGAACGTTGTGGTCGGCAGCGCTCATCCGAGCCTCCCGAAAGTCGGTTCGACGCGGGACTGCAGGCGGCTGGTGCCACGCACGGCAGGGCCCGCGCCGGCAGGCGCGTCCGCGCCCATCGGCAGCGCCCCCGCGGACGGGGCGGACGGCTCTTCGGCCGGTGCGGTGGCAGCATCGTCGCCGCCGCCGATGCGCACGGCCTGGCGGCGCTCGGCACGCTTCAGCTCGTAGGACACGCGCAGCAGCAGGCCCATCGCCACGCAGGTCATCAGGACCGACGAACCGCCCGAGGAGATCAGCGGCAGGGTCAGGCCCTTGGTCGGCAGGATGCCCAGGTTCACGCCGATCGAAACGAAGGTCTGCATGCTGATCCACAGGCCGATGCCGAAGGCGATGTAGCCGGAGAAGTGGCGCTTCATTTCCACGCAGCGCATGCCCAGCCAGAAGGTGCGGCCGACCAGCAGCGCGAACAGGGCGATGATGACGCAGGTGCCCATGAAGCCGAATTCCTCGGCGGTCACCGAGAAGATGAAGTCGGTATGTGCTTCGGGCAGGTAGTACAGCTTCTGTACCGAATTGCCGAGGCCGACGCCGGTCCACTCGCCGCGCCCCACCGCCATCAGCGCGTTGGACAGCTGGTAGCCGTCGCCCTGCTGGTCGGCCCACGGGTCCAGGAACGAGGTGATGCGGCGCATGCGGTACGGCTCGATGATCGCCAGCGCGCTCATGCCGACCAGGCCGATGATCACCGGCATCGACATGCGCGGCATGTTGACTCCGCCCAGCACCAGCATGCCGGCCGTGATCGCCAGCAGCAGGGTCGACGAACCGAAGTCGGGCTGCAGCAGCAGCAGCACCACCAGCGCACCGGCCACGCCCAGCGGCTTGAGCATCGCCGGCCAGGTCGCGTTGACCTCGTCGCGGAAGCGCACCAGGTAGCTGGACAGCCAGACGATGTACAGCACCTTCACCGCTTCCACGGTCTGGAACTTGGAGACCCCCAGGTTGATCCAGCGGCGGGCACCATTGACGCTGCTGCCCAGACCGGGAATGAACACCACCAGCAGCAGTGCGAAGCAGCCCAGCAGCAGCACCTGGTTGTACTGCTCGATGGACTTCAGCTCGGTACGCGCGGCAATGGCCGCCAGCACGATGCCGATCGCCAGGAACACCAGGTGGCGGTTGAGGTAGTAGAACGGGCTGCTCATCAACGCGATCGAGCTCGACGCCACCATCACCACGCCCAGCCCGGTGAGCGCGAGCATCGCACCCAGCAGCCACTTGTCGTAGCTGCCTTCGATGGCTTCGAGGCGTGTTGCCTGGCGGGACAGGTCGTTCATCGTCAGCGCACCTTCAACGTGGCCAGGCCGATCAGCACGAGCACGACGGAGATGATCCAGAAGCGCACGATCACCCGCGGCTCCGGCCAGCCCTTCAGTTCGAAATGGTGGTGGATCGGCGCCATGCGGAACACGCGCTTGCCGGTCAGCTTGAACGAGGCGACCTGGATCATCACCGACAGGGTCTCGATGACGAATACGCCGCCCATGATCACCAGCACCAGTTCCTGGCGGGTGATCACCGCGATCGTGCCCAGCACCGCGCCCAGCGCCAGCGCGCCGATGTCGCCCATGAAGACCATCGCCGGATAGGTGTTGAACCACAGGAAGCCCAGCCCGGCGCCCGCGATGGCGGCGCAGATGATGACCAGCTCACCGGCACCGGGAATCTGCGGGATCTGCAGGTAGTTGGCGAACACCACGTTGCCGGAGGCGTAGGCGAACACGCCCAGCGCGCAGGCGACCAGCACGGTGGGCATGATCGCCAGGCCGTCCAGGCCATCGGTCAGGTTGACCGCGTTGGAGAAGCCGACGATCCAGAAGTAGGCGATGGTCACGAAGCCGATTCCGGCCAGCGGCAGCGCCACCGACTTGAACATCGGAATGTAGAAGGTCAGTGCGGCAGGTACATCGGCGGTATAGAACAGGAACAGGCCGGCGGCCAGTCCGAAGATCGACTGCAGCAGGTACTTCCAGCGCGACTTCAAGCCGTTCGGGTCGCGGCGGACGATCTTGATCCAGTCGTCGTACCAGCCGATCGCGCCGAAGCACAGCATCACCGCCAGCACCAGCCAGACGTAGCGGTTGCGCAGGTCGGCCCACATCAGCACCGACAGGGTGACGGTCAGCAGGATCAGCGAACCGCCCATGGTCGGCGTGCCGGCCTTGGAGAAATGGGTCTGCGGGCCGTCCTTGCGGATCGGCTGGCCGCCCTTGAACTGGGCAAGCTTGCGGATCATCGCCGGGCCGAGCCACAGCGACAGGAACAGGGCCGTCAACGCGGCAAGGATGGCGCGGAACGTCTGGTAGTTGAACAGCCCGAACAGGCTCTCCAACTGCTGCAACCATCGAGCCAGTTCATACAACATGCGGGGATTCCTCTCCTTGCGCCAGCAGCGCTTTGACGATCGTGTCCATGGCGCTGCCACGGGAACCCTTGACCAGGCAGCGCACGCCGGCGTGCAGCTCGTCCTTCAACGCCTGCGACAGCGCGTCATGGGTGGCGAATTGGCGGCCGCCTTCGCCGAACGCGGCGGCGGCGGCGGCACTGAGCGGACCGAGCGCATACAGGCGCTTCAGCCCTGCGGCGCGCGCGCGGACGCCGGCCTGCGCGTGCAGCGACTGCGCATCCGGGCCAAGCTCACGCATGTCACCCAGCACCAGCCAGCCCTCTTCCGGGGCGGCCGCCAGCGCATCGATGGCGGCGGCCAGCGAACCGGGATTGGCGTTGTAGCTGTCGTCCACCAGCACCGCACCATTGCGCAGCTGGTGGGCGATCTGGCGTCCGGGCACCGGCTGTGCGTCGGCCAGGCCGGCGGCGACCCATGCCAGGTCGATGCCGGCAGCCAGCGCCAGGCTGGCGGCAGCAAGCGCATTGCTGACGTTGTGGCGGCCCGGCAGGCCCAGCACCACGCGTGCTTCGCCCATCGGCGAGACCAGCGTGAACTGGCTGCCCTGCGCACCGGCGCGGATGTCACGCGCGGTGATGTCGGCAGTGTGTTCCAGGCCGTAACGCAGCACGCGGCAGCGCGGCGGAACGCCGACGAAGTGCTGCTCGAACCAGCGTCCGTAGGCATCATCGGCATTGATCACCGCCACGCCGTCGGCCGGCAGTGCGGCGTAGATGGCGCCTTTGGTGGTGGCCACGCCGAGCAGACTGCCCATCCGCTCGAGATGCGCAGGCGCGATGTTGTTGACCAGCGCATAGCGCGGGCGGGCGATATCGGTCAGGTAGGCGATGTCGCCCGGCTTGCCGGCGCCCATCTCGTAGACGGCGTAGTCGGCATCTTCCGGCGCATCGATCACCGCCAGTGGCAGGCCGATCTCGTTGTTGCGGTTGCCCGGGTTGGCATAGACCACCTTGTGCGCGTGCTGTGCCACCTGGTGCAGGATGGCCAGCAGCAGGCTCTTCACGCTGGTCTTGCCGTTGCTGCCGGTGATCGCGAAGACCTCGGTGCTGCGGTCGCGCTGCATGCCCGTGGCGATCTTCGCCAGCGCCAGTTCGCTGTCGGCGACCAGCACCTGCGGCAGCTCGACCGGCAGCAGGCGCTCGACCAGCAGCGCGCTGGCGCCACGGGCCTGCGCGTCGGCGGCGAAGTCATGGCCATCGAAGCGCTCGCCACGCAGGGCCACGTACAGGCTGCCCGGGCCAAGACTGCGGGTATCGTTGCTGATGGCATCGATGGCGACATCGTCGCCGTGGATCTCGCCGCCGGCCCAGTGCGCGATCAGCGACAGCAGGGTGCGCTTCATCGTGCACCCTCCGCCGCCAACACACCGGCCTTGGCAGCCAGTGCAGCGGCCGCCACTTCGGTGTCGTCGAAGTCGTGGCGTACGCCCTTGATCTCCTGGTAGGGCTCATGGCCCTTGCCGGCGATCAGGATGATGTCGCCGGCACCGGCGCGCTTCACGGCCAGGCCGATCGCGCGCGCACGGTTGCGCTGCACCGTCACCGCGCCGGCATCGGTAAATCCTGCAAGGATGTCGGCGACGATGCGGTCACCGTCCTCGCCACGCGGGTTGTCATCGGTCACGATGACCTGGTTGGCCAGCCGCTCGGCAATGGCCGCCATCTGCGGGCGCTTGCCGGTGTCACGTTCACCGCCGCAGCCGAACACACAGTACAGCGTGCCCTGCAGATGCCCGTGCAGGCTGTCCAGTGCCTGTTCCAGTGCATCCGGCGTGTGCGCGTAGTCGATGACCACGGTCGGCAGGCCCTGCTCGCCGCCAAGGCGGTTCATGCGGCCGCGGATCGGCTGCAGCGCCGACAGTACCTCGGCGATACGCGGCAGTGACTGGCCCTGTGCGTGCAGGGTGCCGGCCACGGCCAGCAGGTTGTCGACGTTGAAGCGGCCCAGCAGCGGCGATCGGACAGCTGCGCGCTGTCCTTCGATCACCAGGTCGAAGGCGATGCCACGGCCATCAAGCTGCAGCGCGTCGGCGAGCACGACGGCGCCGTCGGTATCGCGCGAGCTCAGGCCGATCGGCAGCACGCCGGCCGGCAGGTCGGCGAACAGCTGGCGACCGAACGCGTCGTCGAGGTTGATCACCGCGGCCTTCAGGCCAGGACGATGGAACAGGCGGGCCTTGGCCGCGCCGTAGCTGGCCATGTCGCCGTGGTAATCGAGATGGTCGCGGGTGAGGTTGGTGAACACGGCCACGTCGTAATGCACGGCATCGACGCGGCCCTGGTCCAGCGCATGTGAACTGACTTCCATCGCCACCGCACGCGCACCCTGGTCGCGCAGCTGCGCCAGCAGGGCATGCATCTGCAGCACCAGCGGCGTGGTGAAACCGGTCGGCTCGACCGCGCCGTAAAGTCCGGCACCCAGCGTGCCGATACTGCCACTGGGCGTTCCCAGCAGATGCCAGGCCTGGGCCAGCAGCTGCACGGTGGACGTTTTGCCGTTGGTACCGGTGACACCCACCATCGCCATTGCCCGCGACGGTGCACCGTGGAACTGGTCAGCCATTGCGCCCATGCGTGCGCGCAGGCCCGGCACCGCGATGGCATCGGCCGGTGCGGGCAGATCGTCCGGTGCCGGTGGCTCGAACAGGATCGCGCCGGCGCCCGCCGCGCGCGCCTGATCGACGAAGCCCAGGCCATGTGCGCCGAAGCCGGCGATGGCCACGAAGGCATTGCCGGGGAGTACGGCACGGCTGTCCAGCACCAGGCCGGTCAGAACGGGATCATGGCCCGCCAGGGCCACGTCCGGAAGCAACTGCGAAAGCAACATCGAAGGGCTCATTGCGTGCCTCCCGTGGCGGGCGGCGTCTGGACCTGCGCGCTGGGCAGCGCGGCATCGAATTCGGCGGCGGCATCGACCGGCAGCGCGGTCTCGGCCGGCGGGGCCGGCAGGATCGAGGCCGAGTGCCCCATCTTTCCGGACTGCTGCGCGGCCAGCCACGACTGCAGGTCGTCCAGCGGCACATCCATCAGGCGCAGAGTGCCTTCCATCACGTTGTGATAGACCGGCGCCGACACCAGGCCGCCGTAGAACTTGCCGGCCTGCGGATCATTGATGACGATGACAGTGGCGAAGCGCGGGTTGGTGGCGGGCACCACGCCGGCGAACAGCGCGTTGTAGTGACCGCGCTCGTAGCCGCCGGGGCCGGCCTTGCGCGCAGTACCGGTCTTGCCGGCGACGTGGTAGCCCAGGACCGCCGCCTGCTTGGCGCCGCCCTGGGTGACCACCGTTTCCATCATCGCCACCACCTGCTTGGCGACGTTCTCGTCGATGATCTGCTGGCCTTCGTTGCGCTGCCCCTTGACGAAGGTCGGTGCAATCAGGCGACCACCGTTGGCCAGCGCCGAGTACGCGGTGGCGATCTGCAACGGCGTGACCGACAGGCCGTAGCCATAGGACATGGTGGTCTTGGTGGTTCCCGACCAACGGCCCGGACGCATCACCACACCTCCGGACTCACCCGGGAAACCGCTGTGCGGTACCGAGCCGTAGCCGAAGCGCCGCACACCGTCATAGAAGGTCTGGTCAGGCATCTTCGCCGCGACCTTGGCGGCACCCACGTTGGAGCTGCGGGTGATTACGCCGGTCACGTTCAGTACCCCGTTGTTGCGCGGCACGTCGCGGATGGTGAAGCGGCCCAGGGTCATGTAACCCGGATTGGTGTCGACGATGGTGTCCTTGGTCACCACGCCTGCCTGCAGCGCGGTGGCGATGGTCAACGGCTTCATCGTCGAGCCCGGTTCGACCAGATCGGTCACCGCGCGATTGCGGCGCGAATCGGGCAACGCACCGGTCAGCGAGTTCGGGTTGTAGGTCGGCAGGTTGACCATGGCCAGGATCTCGCCTGTGGTCACGTCCATGATGACCATCGAACCGCCGGCCGCCTTGTTGGCCACCAGCGCATTGCGCAGTTCCTTGAAGGCCAGGTACTGGATGCGGCGATCGATGCTGAGGGTCAGGTCCTTGCCCGGTTCGGCGGCACGCAGCAGATCGCTCTCGACGGTCTCGCCCTTGCGGTTGCGGATCACCCGCTTCGCGCCCGGCTTGCCGCGCAGCCATTCGTCGAACGCCAGTTCCAGGCCTTCCTGGCCGCGGTCGTCGATGTTGGTGAAACCCAGCACATGCGCCATCGCTTCGCCCTGCGGGTAGAAGCGGCGGAACTCGCGCTGCGCGGCCACGCCTGGAATCTTCAGCGCGACCACCTTTTCTGCCTCATCCGGATTGATCCGGCGACGCAGGTACATGAATTCCTTGTCCGACTTCTGCGACAGGCGGCTGCTCAGCTCGTCCACCGACATGCCCACGGCCTGCGCCAATTCCGGAATGCGGTCAGGCGCGCGCAGCAGGTCCTGCGGGTTCACCCAGATCGAGGCCACCGGGGTGGAGACCGCCAGCGGTTCGCCGTTGCGGTCGGTGATCATGCCGCGCGAGGTTTTGATCGGCAGCTCGCGCAGGTAGCGGGCCTCGCCCTGGCGCTGGTAGAAATCGCTGTTGATGATCTGCACGTAGGCCGCGCGGCCGACCAACGACACCGAACACAGGCCAAGCGCCAGCGCCACCCAGCGCAGGCGCTGGCGCAGGTTGAAGGCGTTGCGTGGACGGTTGCGGCCGGTCTTGCTCATGGGCGCACCACCACTACGTCGGCGGCTTCGGGGAACTTCATGCCCAGCTTTTCACGGGCGATGCGGTCGACGCGGTTGGCTTCGGCCAGAGTGGCCTGTTCCAGCTGCAGGCGGCCGAATTCGATGTTCAGGTCATCGCGCGCACGCTCGGCGCGCGACAGCTCGATGAACGTCTGCCGGTGGCGGTGGCGCACGAACACCACGCCGATCGCCGAGGCCACGGTGGAGGCCAGCAGAATGATCAGCAGCAGGCGGCTCATGCGTCGGCCTCCCGCTTCTGGGCCACGCGCAGCACGGCGCTGCGCGCGCGCGGGTTGGCGGCCAGTTCGTCGTCCGTGGCCTTGATGGCCCCGCCGATCAGGTCCAGGGTCGGCACGAACGCGACCGCTTCAGGCAGGCGGCGGTTGGCAGGCGGCGCCTTGGCCAGACGGTTCATGTACTGCTTGACGATACGGTCTTCCAGCGAATGGAAGCTGATGACCGCCAGCCGGCCGCCGGGCTTGAGCCGTTCCACCGCCGCGTCGAGCCCGGCCTCCAGATCGGCCAGCTCGCGGTTGATGTGGATGCGGATGGCCTGGAAACTGCGAGTGGCCGGATGGATCTTGTCCTTGCCGCGGGGCATCACCGACGCGATCAGTTCGGCCAGTTCGGCGGTGCGGGAGAACGGCTGCTTCTCGCGGCGGGCAACGATGGCGCGGGCGATGCGCCGGCTCTGCCGCTCTTCGCCGTAGGTCCACAGCACGTCGGCGATCTCGCGCTCTTCGACGCGGTTGATCCACTGCGCGGCACTTTCGCCGCTGTCCGGATCCATGCGCATGTCCAGCGGGCCGTCCTTGCCGAAGCTGAAACCACGTTCGGCCACGTCCAGCTGCGGCGAGGACACGCCGAGATCGAACAGCACGCCATCCAGGCCTTCGGCGGTCTCGTTCCACTGCAGCAGCTGGGCGAAGCTGCCACGGAAAATCGACACGCGCGGGTCCGGCGCGAAGTCGCGCTCGGCCACAGCGATGGCTTCCGGATCCTTGTCCATGACCAGCAGGCGTCCCTCCGGCCCCAACTGGGTGAGCACGCCACGTGCGTGACCGCCACGACCGAACGTGCCATCCAGATAACGTCCGTTTTCGATCACCCTCAGGCCGTCCAGGACCTGGGTGTACAGGACCGGCAGGTGCACCGCCGGCGACTGCGACACCGGAAGGTGACCGGCCTGCGCTTCTGGGCGCATCCGGGCACCCCGGCTCACAACTTCAGGTCGAGCAACCCATCGCCCAGATCCTCGTCAGACAACGTCTGCTGGATCAGGGCACGATGCGCCTGCTCGCTCCACAATTCGAACTTGTCGCCCATACCGAGCAATACCGCCTTCTTTTCTATGCCCACCGCACCGCGGTGGCTGGCGGGAATGCTGATACGACCGTTGCCGTCCAGCTCCAGGTGGGCGGCCGAGCCGACCAGCTTCTGCTGCAACAGGCGCACGACGCGCTGGGTATTGGGCTTGGACATGACATCGTCGCGGACCCGCTCCCATTCGGACTCGGCATACAGCCACAGGCAGCCGGCTTCGAACGGGTTGTAGGTCAACACGAGACGGTTGTTGCTGGCGCGCGCGACGAGGTCGCGGTAAGCGGTGGGAACCGCCATGCGCCCCTTGTCGTCAACTGTGATGGCCGTCTCGCCCTGAAACACGACGCCTGCACCTTGTCCTTCGCCCGGTGAAACATTGAACCACGAAAACCCACAAAACACCCGGATTTCCCTCTGATGCCCACCTTAGCAGCGAGCGAAGGGTTGTCAACAACTTTTCCGCAGGGAAATCGCCAGCCACATCAATGGCTTGCAGCAACCTTTAGAGAATTGTTCAAGGCTTATCCACAAGTTGCTGATCCGTCTCAATTTTTGAGATTGAACGGAAGTTCAGGCCTGTGCAGGGGGCGTGAAACATCGCCCCCGCATTCATCGGGAACTGGCTGAAAGCGGCGCCAGACTGCGCAAACCGGGCACAATGACGTCATGTGCCTGCTTGCTCTTGGCTGGATGCACCATCCGCGCTGGCGGCTGGTGATGACCGGCAACCGTGATGAGTTCCACGCCCGCCCCACTGCGGCGCTGGCCCGCTGGCAGGATGAGACCTCCGTCATCGGCGGGCGCGACCTCCGCTCCGGAGGAGGCTGGGCCGGCGTCGGTGCCGGCGGCCGGATGGCGGTGGTCACCAATGTGCGCGATCCGCTGGCCGCCCAGACCGGTCCCTCGCGTGGCGCGCTGGTGGCCGACTTCCTGCGTGGCCGCGACCCGGCCGCAGTGCATATCGACCGCTTGGCGGCCGTGGCCGGCGCCTACGCCCCGTTCAACCTGCTGCTGGCCGATAGCGACAGCCTGGAGTATCTGGGCAACCACCCTGCCGAACGGCAGCGCCTGGGGCCGGGCGTGCATGGCATGTCCAACGGTGCACTGGATGCCCCCTGGCCGAAGACACAGCGGCTGATGGCCGCGCTGACGGCCTGGCTGGAAGAAGACGGGGTCAGATCTCCTTCGCAAAGCGAAAGGGATCTGACCCCGGACCTGACCCCGCTATGGACCGCGCTGGCCGACGAACACCGGCCTGCCGACAGTGACCTGCCGGACACCGGCATCGGACTGGAACGCGAGCGCTGGTTGAGCCCGGCCTTCATCCGCGGCGACGACTACGGCACCCGTGCCAGCACCGTGCTGCTGATCGATGGTGATGGCCACGGGCAGATCCATGAACGCCGCTTCGGGCCGCAGGGCGTACTTGTTGCCGGAAGCCGCATCGACTTCTGAGCGGCGGGCAGGATGCCGCCGGGCATGGCCTGGCGCTACAAAAGTGAATGGAGGCGGAGCCGGCCGATAAGCCGGGTTCTGTCGTGGACAGTCATTCCTCTAGGCGTTACGTCACCGCAACGCTCAAGCAACCTACCCGGATCCAACGCGGGCCGCGCCAAAGGATCCCTATTTGGTCTTGCTCCAGGTGGGGTTTGCCGTGCCGGTCTGTTACCAGACTCGCGGTGCGCTCTTACCGCACCATTTCACCCTTACCGGCCTTCCGAAGAAGACGTAGGCGGTATCTTTCTGTTGCACTTTCCGTCGGCTTGCGCCGCCCAGGCGTTACCTGGCACCTTGCCCTGTGGAGCCCGGACTTTCCTCGGCACCCCGCAAGGGATGACGCGACTGTCTGGCCGGCTCCGCCAGCGCGCATTCTACCGTACGCGGGTGGTTCCTGCCCGGTGGCTGTTCGATGCCGCGCGACGCGCACGCCGGGCATGGCCCGGCGCTACCGGCCGTACAACGCCTTGCGCGGTGCGCCGGTCAGCTCGGCGGCCAGCTTGGCGGCGGTCGACGGCGGCAGGTGCTCGCTCAATGTGGCGTAGACGCGACGGCCATGGGCCAGCTGCGCTTCCTCGTCGTCGCCGGCCCCCTGCACCATCACCACAAACTCGCCCTTGCGCTGGTTCTCGTCGGCTTCGACCGTTGCCAGCAAGGCCGCCAGATCGCCATCCAGCACGGTCTCGAACAGCTTGGTCAGCTCCCGCGCCAGCACCGCAGGCCGCTCACCGCCGAAGATCGCCGCCATGTCCGCCAGGGACTCGGCGATCCGGTGCGAGGATTCGTAGAACACCATCGTGCGCACCTCGCCGGCGAGCGCCTGCAGCCGGTCGCGGCGCCCGCTGGCCTTGGCCGGCAGGAATCCCTCGAAACTGAAGCGATCGCTGGGCAGGCCGGCCACGCTGAGCGCGGCAATGGCGGCACAGGCACCCGGAACCGGGCTGACCCGGATGCCCGCCGCGCGCGCGGCCCGTACCAGGCGGAAGCCGGGATCGCTGACCAGCGGCGTGCCGGCATCGCTGACCAGCGCCAGCGATTCGCCCGCCTGCAGGCGCGAGACCAGTCGCTGCGCCAGGGCGTCTTCGTTGTGCTCGTGCAGCGCCACCAGCGGCTGCTGGATGCCGAAATGGGACAACAGCTGGCCGCTGCGCCGCGTGTCTTCGGCACAGATCGCCGCTACCGAACGCAGCACCTCCTGTGCGCGCGGACTCAGATCGGCCAGGTTGCCGATCGGCGTGGCGACGACATACAGGGTGGGGACACTCATTTCAGCGGTACTCACGGGGCAAGGGTAGAATCCTAGCGTGTACCTGGCCAAGGCCGCTGCCCTCATCGCATGGACCCGATCATGAACAAGCCCGCCGCACGCATCTCCGCCCTTTCGTTGTCGCTGATGCTCCTGGCCGGCTGTGCCACCACCAGCTTCACCAGCGCGCCCGAATCGCCGGCCCAGAGCCAGGCGCTGGCGCTGATCGAACAGGGCAAGCCGCGCGACGCCGCGATGCAGCTGGAGGGCCTGGCGGCCACCCTGCGCGGCAGCGCGCGCAGCAATGCCCTGGCGGATGCAGCCTGGGCGTGGCACCTGGCCGGCGACAGCACCCGCGCGCGCAGCCTGTTGGGGCAGCTCAGCGCCCGCCAGCTGTCCGGTGCCAGCCTGCAGCGTTACCAGCTGACCGGCGCCGAGCTGGCACTGGCTGACAAGCAACCCGCACAGGCGTTGGCCCTGCTCAAGGACAATGGCGACAACGTCGCACCCGGCCTGCGCACGCGCTGGCTGCTCGCCCGTGCCCAGGCCCTGCAGGCCACTGGCGATGCCTTCGGCGCCGCCAGCGACCGCGCACGCGCGCAGGCCGGCCTCACCGGCAGCGCGCGCAACGAGAACCAGGCGGCCATTTCAGGCCTGCTCGGCACCCTCGACGATGCCACCCTGCGCAGCCGTGCCGCCGCGCTGCCGGCCAACGATCCGCTGTACAACTTCGCCGGCCGTGCGTTGATCGCCCGCGGCCTGCCGCTTCCGCGTCCGTTCGACCGCGACGGTGCCGCCCAGTTCGATACCAGCAAGCGCCCGCCGGCAATGAGCGATGGCTACCGCCCGCCGGCGAAGCTGGCCGTGCTGCTGCCACTCAGTGGCCGCCTTGCCACCGCGGCACAGCCGGTGCGCGATGGCCTGCTCGCCGCCTATTACGGCGAATCGCGCCGCCGCCCGGACATCAATTTCTTCGATACCGCCGGCACGCCGGCCGGTGCATTGGCTGCTTACGACAAGGCAGTGGCCTCCGGTGCCGACTTCGTCGTCGGCCCGCTGGGCCGCGATGAAGTGGATGCGGTATACGGCCGCCAGCCGCTGCAGGTGCCGGTGCTGGCACTGAACCGTGGCAAGGATTCACCGCCGGCCGGCAGCGCCGGCTTCTCGCTCGCCCCGGAAGACGACGGCATCGTCGCCGCCGAATACCTGCGCGGCCGTGAGCGCAATCGCGCCCTGGTCATCAGCAGCAGCGACGATACCGGCCGCCGCGCCGCCGCGGCCTTCTCCCAGCGTTTCACCCAGCGCGGTGGCCAGGTGGCCGCCACGGTATCGGTCCCTGAAGCGGTGGGCGATGTCGGCGCCCAGGTGCGCAATGCCGGCCAGGTCGACGCTGTGTTTCTCGCCGTGCGCGCTCCGCAGGCGCGGCTGCTTGCGCCGCAGCTGGCGCTGGCCGGTGTCGGCGGCGCCACCCGCGTCGGTACGTCCCAGCTGACCATCGGCAGCGGCAAGGTGGAGGAAGACGTGGCACTGGACGGCATCGTCTACCCGAATGAAGCCTGGAACGTGCGCAGTGTCTCCGGCCTGCCGTCGGCCAGCCAGGTCGCCAGCACGCTGCCCAGCGCGCGCGGTGCCGCCGGCCGCCTGTTCGCCTTCGGCGCCGACGCGTGGAAGATCAGCAGCTATCTGGACAAGCTGGCCAACGAAGGCGGCCTGGAAGGCGCCACCGGCACCCTGTTCCTCGATGGCAATGGCAACATCCTGCGCCAGCCGGCGTGGTCGACCTTCAGCGGCGGCCGGCCGATGCCGATCGTCGGTGGTCGCTGAGCGCACGCAGCGGGGCTCGGCGATGGAAACCGCCGCCGAGCTGCACCTGCAACAGGCCGGGCTGCAGCCACGCGCGCGCAATGTCCGTTATCGAAGCGGTGAACTGGACCTGGTGATGGACGACGCCGGTACCGTGGTTTTCGTGGAGGTGCGGTACCGCGCGCGCAGCGACTTCGGCGGCGCTGCCGCCTCGGTCGACCCCCGCAAATGCCGGCGCCTGGTACAGGCCGCACAGTTGTACCTGCAGGCGCATCCTGCACTGGCCGATGCGCCCTGCCGCTTCGACGTGGTCGAGGCCAGCGGCGAACCGCCACAGCTGCACTGGCTGCGCGACGCATTCCGGCTGGACGACTGCTGATGCCCTCGATCATCACCCACGCTGCCGTGCCGATGCCCGGCGCAGAAGCCGCCTGTAAGGCCATCCACTCCGTACCGGTTGTTCCACGAGATCCAACATGAGCCCTGCCCTGCCCGCTGCCCTGGTTGCCGAACTGTCCGCCCTGCTGGGCACGGAGGGCTGGCGCATGGATGACACCGCGCTGGAGGCGAATGCGCAGGACAACTCATGGCGCCGGCAACGCCCCGCCGCCGTCGCGCTGCCGGCCGACACCGAACAGGTGCAGGCGCTGGTCCGCGCCTGCCGCGTGCACGGCGTGGCCCTGGTCGCGCGTGGCGCGGGCACCGGCACCACCGGGGCGGCGGTGCCCCTGCCGGGCAGCATCGTGCTGTCGTTCACCCGCATGGATCGCATCGTCGAGATCCGTGCCGGTGATCGCTGCGCGGTGGTGCAGCCTGGCGTGCTCAACGGCGCCCTGCAGCAGGCGCTGACACCGCATGGGCTGTTCTGGGCGCCGGACCCGTCCAGCGCGGAGATCTGCAGCGTCGGCGGCAATCTCGCCTGCAATGCCGGTGGCCCACGCGCGGTGAAGTACGGCACCAGCCGAGACAACGTACTGGGGCTGGTCGCGGTCACCGGCACCGGCGAGGTGATCCGCTGCGGTGGTGCCTATACCAAGGATGCCACCGGCTACGACCTGACCCACCTGCTGGTGGGTAGCGAGGGCACCCTGGCGCTGATCGTGGAAGCTACCTTGAAGCTGACGCCGCTGCCGGTCGCGCAGGCCGGACTGCGCGTGCTGTACCGCGATGCCGATGCCGCCGCCGCCGCGGTATCGCGGCTGATGTCGCAGCCAGTGGTACCGACCCGCCTGGAGTTCATGGACGCGCGCAGCCTGGAGCTGCTGCGCCTCAATGGCGCCGACGTACCGGAGGCCGGCGCGATGCTGCTGGTCGAGGCCGATGGCGACCACGACACCCTGCCCTACCTGCTGCAGGCGCTGGCCAGCGCTGCCGAAGGCGACGGCATGATGGAACTGGACGTAGCGATGGAGGGCCGCGCACGCGACCAGCTGTGGGCGGCGCGCAAGGCACTGTCGCCCGCGCTGCGCAGCGTTGCACCCGGCAAGATCAACGAAGACGTGGTGGTGCCGGTATCGCGCATTCCCGACCTGGTTGCCGGGGTACAGGCGCTGGCAGGCGAGTACAGCCTGACCATCGTCACCTTCGGCCATGCCGGCAACGGCAACCTGCATGTCAACATCCTGTACCACCCGGACGATGCCGATGAGAGCGCGCGAGCGCATGCGGCGCTGCCGAAGATCTTCGCGCTGACGCTGGCGCTGGGCGGCACACTGTCCGGTGAACATGGCATTGGCCTGGCCAAGCGCGATTTCATGGCGCAGGCGTTCACTCCCGCCACGCTGGCGACCATGCGCGCGATCAAGGCCACGCTGGACCCGGATGGCATCCTCAACCCGGGCAAGGTGCTGCCTCCTGCATGAGGCGCCGCCCTGTGCATGAACGCCGTCCGTGTCAGGACGGTAGCGCCGGGCCATGCCCGGCGTTCTCATTCGTCAGGCGAAGTGCTGATAACCACCGTCGGCCACTTCGCCATCCACGTGCACGCCCTGCCCTTCGGCGATGCGGCCAATGCGGGTGAGCGGCAGGTCCAGCGATTCGGCGAGGTAATGCAGTGCGTCGCGCTGATCGGCGGCCGCGGTGAAGCACAGCTCGTAGTCGTCTCCGCCACGCAATGCACAGTCGCGCGCGCCATCGCGGCCGAGCAGCTCACGCAGCGCGTGCGAGATCGGCAACGCATCGGTATCGACATGCGCTGCCACGTCACTGCGGCGGGCGATGTGGCCCAGATCGGCCAGCAGTCCGTCGGACACATCCACTGCCGCATGCGCGAAGGCACGCAGGCGCAGGCCGAGGGTGACACGCGGCGTCGGCCGCAGCAGGCGCACGCGCAGGCGTTCGTAATCGGCCAGCAACGTGGCCGTGGCCACGTTCAGCGCCCCCTGTTGCCACAGGCGCAGCGCACCTGCCGCATCCCCCAGCGTGCCACTGACCCATATGTCATCGCCGGCCTGTGCACGGTCGCGGCGCAGGGCCTGACCACGGCCCACCTGGCCCATTGCGGTGACAGACAACGACAGCGGTCCGCGCGTGGTGTCACCCCCGATCAGCGCGACGTCATGCTGGTCGGCCAATGCGAAGAAGCCATCGGCGAATGCCTCGATCCAGTCTTCGGACGTTTCCGGCAATGACAGCGCCAGGGTGCACCAGGCCGGTCGCGCGCCCATCGACGCAAGATCGGAAAGATTGACCGCCAGCGTCTTCCAGCCGATATCGAAGGCCGGCGTCTCCACCGGGAAGTGCACGCCACTGTTGAGTGTATCGGCGGTCACCACCAGCTGTTCATTCGCGCGCGGCTGCAGCAGCGCGGCATCGTCACCGATGCCGAGCAGCACGTCATCGCGCTCGGCGGTGCGGGCGCGGATACGGTCGATGAGGGCGAATTCGGCCAGGGACATGGGGCGTTCTGCTCTTATGTAGCAGCCGGGCCATGCGCGGCTGCAGTTCGATCACGCGCCACACTACCGGACGCAGCCCTGCCCTGCGCGGCAAGCCAGGCAGGGCACGGCTCTACAGCGATCGGGTCAGTGGCCCGATTCGACCTTGCGCCATTCCACGGCGGCGCGGTCCAGCACACCGTTGACGTAGGTGTGGCCGTGTTCGGAGCCGAAGCGCTTGGCCGATTCGATGGCCTCGTTGATCACCACGCGGTACGGCACGTCCAGGCGGTAGCGCAGCTCGTACGCGGCCAGGCGCAGCACCGCGCGTTCGATGGCATCGACTTCCTCGATGCCACGGTCCAGATACGGGCCCAGCGCTTCGTCGATGTCGGTGCGGTTGTCGAGCACGCCGTGCATCAGCGCCTCGAAGTACGCCAGATCGGCGATCTCGCGGGCCTGCTCATGCGCGAACTGGGCGATCAGCGACTGTGCGTTGCCGCCGGAGATCTGCCACGCGTAGACGGCCTGCACGGCACGACGGCGCGCGCGCGAGCGCAGCACCGGATCAATGCCATCGCGGCGGACGGGTTTACCGGAGGGCTTGCCCTGGGTGTTCTTGTTCATGGCAGCTGCTCCAGAAGATTGACCATTTCCAATGCGGCGAGTGCGACTTCCTCGCCCTTGTTGCCGTGGCTGCCGCCGGCGCGGGCCTCGGCATCTTCCACGCGTTCCACCGCCAGCACGCCGTTCAGTACCGGCACGCCGAAATCCAGCTGCACGCGCATCAGGCCTTCGGCGCAGCGGTCGGCCACGTGTTCGTAATGACGGGTGTCGCCGCGGATCACACAGCCGAGGGTGAGGATGGCGGCGTGTTCATGGGCGGCGGCCAGGCGTGCGGCGACCAGCGGCAGTTCCCAGGCGCCCGGCACCCGGATCACGTCGATGTTGGCTTCGGTGATGCCGTTGCCGGCCAGGCTCTGGCGCGCGCCGGCCACCAGCGTATCGGTGATGCGGGCGTTCCAGCGGCTGGCCAGGATGGCAAAGCGCGCCGACTCGGGAGTGCGAAGATCGCCTTCGTAGTGGCTCATATGCGGCTTGGGGGACTCGATTAAGGGGTAATTCTAGCGTGGATGGGCCCCGGCCGTGGTTGGCGGGGGCCTGGCATCCGCCGGGCATGGCCCGGCGCTACCGGGGTCGGATCCCGCACCGCGGGCTCCGACCCCACGGGGCGACCGTTACAGGGCCACCGTCTCCACCACTTCCAGGCCATAGCCGGCCAGGCCGATCTGCCGGCGCGGCGTGCCCAGCACGCGCAGCTTGCCCAGACCCAGATCGGACAGGATCTGCGCACCGGCGCCATTGCGGCGCCACTGGCCCACATCCTTGTCCTTGCCCGGCACCACCGGTGCGGGCTGCTGGCGCAGGCGCGCGAGCAGCGCCTCGCCATCGCGCGGCGCCGACAGCACCACCATCACGCCGGCACCTTCGGCGGCGATCGCACGCAGCGCGTCGGTGGCGGCCACGCCGAAATCGTCACGACGCCAGTGCAGCAGGTCGGCCAGCGGATTCTCCACCTGCACGCGCACCAGCGTAGGCGTGCCAGCGTCGGGAGTGCCGCGGACCAGGGCGAAGTGCAGGTCGTGGGCGATGCGGTCGCGGTAGGTCACCAGCCTGAACGGGCCGAACTCGGTATCGATGTCGCGCTCATCAACGCGCTCGACCGTCTTCTCGGTGGCCAGGCGGTAGGCGATCAGGTCGGCGATGGAGCCCATCTTCAGGCCGTGCTCGCGGGCGAACACTTCCAGCTCCGGGCGACGCGCCATGCTGCCGTCCGGGTTGAGGATCTCCACCAGCACGCCGGCCGGTTCCAGCCCAGCCAGCATGGCCAGGTCCACGCCCGCCTCGGTGTGGCCGGCGCGGGTCAGCACGCCGCCCGGCTGGGCGATCAGCGGGAAGATGTGGCCGGGCTGGTGCAGGTCCGACGGCCGCGCGTTGGGCTTCACCGCGGTGCGGATGGTATGCGCGCGGTCATGGGCGGAGATGCCGGTGGTCACGCCCTCAGCCGCTTCGATGCTGACGGTGAAATTGGTCTGGAACTGCGCGGTGTTGGCCTGCACCATCGGCGCCAGGCCCAGGTCGGCGGCGCGGGTGCGGGTCAACGGCAGGCACACCAGGCCACGGCCATGGGTAACCATGAAGTTGATGTCGCTGGCCTTGACCAGCTCGGCAGCCATGATCAGGTCGCCTTCGTTCTCGCGGTCCTCGTCATCGACGATGACGACCATGCGGCCCTGGCGGATGTCTTCCAGGATCTCGGGGATCGGCGCGAAGTTCATGCTGCGCCTCCCTGCAGGTGCCCGCCAACAAGACGTTCGACATAACGGGCGACCAGGTCGATTTCCAGGTTCACCGCACTGCCCACGCCGGAGGCGGAGAAGGCGGTGTTGGCCACGGTATGCGGGATCAGCGCGACCTCGAAGCCTTCCTCGTCCACTTCGTTGACGGTGAGGCTGACGCCGTCCACGCAGATCGAGCCTTTCTTGGCGATGTAGCGCAGCAGCGAGGCCGGCGCGGCGAAGCGCCAGCGCTGGGCGCGCGCGTCATCGTGGATGGACAGCACCTGGCCCAGGCCATCAACGTGGCCGCTGACCAGATGCCCACCCAGACGATCGGTCGGGCGCATGGCACGCTCGAGGTTGATGACCGCGCCCTGCTCGAGTTGGCCCAGCGTGGTCAGGCCCAGCGTCTCGGTGGAGGCATCGGCCTGGAAGCTGTTGGCGTCGAATGCGATGACCGTCAGGCAGACACCGTTGATGGCGATGCTTTCGCCCATCTGCACGTGGTCGAACGGCAGGTTGCCGACATTGAAGGTGAAGCGGACATCGCCGCCGATGGACTCGCGTGCGGCCAGACGGCCGACGCCTTCGATGATTCCAGTAAACAAGTAACGTTCTCCGCAGGATGTGAGCGAAAAACGCCGCAAGGCAAACAGGCACGCGCAGGGCATGAGCCCTGTGGCACCGTCTTCTTTCATCCGGACTATGACCGTCGGCTCCGGCATTGAACCGGATCTGCTGACCCCCGGCCGTGGGCCGGGGCGCTCGCGGGCTCGTGCTTGCGCACCTACCGCCGGTGGGGAGTTGCACCCCGCCCTGAAGACGTTTGTATACCGGCGAACCGGCGTGGACAGTGTACCAGCCCGGGCTGAACGGGGTGGGACACCCGGGGCCGAAGCCGTTTCCCGGCGGGAAACGGATCTGACCCCAAGCCTGCCCAGCCTGTGACGGCTGTCTCTCGCATTTTGTAAAACTTTCATTAAAATTCGCCGCGGACGACATGAGGTCGCCACGGGCTGCGCCTCCGGCGCGCCCGCCAATGGACTGCAATTCACAGGAATTCCCATGCGCAAGCTCCTGATCATCGCCAGCCTGCTGGCCGTCGCTCCGCTGGCCTCGGCCGCCGAAGGGCTGAGCTACACCTACGTCGAAGGTGGCTGGACCCAGGTCAAGACCGACGACAGCGATTTCAACGACCCGAAGCTTGACGGCGGCTACGTGCGCGGTTCGTTCGCGCTGGCCGAGCAGGTGCACGTGTTCGGCAGCTGGTCGCGTACCAGCAAGAGCTACCACTTCACCGGTGCGTCGGCCAAGTTCGAACTGGACCAGCCTGAGCTGGGCATCGGCTACCACATGCCGTGGACGGACCGCCTGGACTACACCGCCGACATCGCCTGGGTGCGCCAGAACGCCGAGCTGACCGTGAAATCGGATCTGTTCGGCCGCGAACACCTGAAGGATCACACCAACCTGGCCCGCGCCACCATGGGCGTGCGTGGCAAGCCTTCGCCGAAGACCGAAGCGTGGGCCAAGGCCGGCTACATGGATGGCGGCAACGACTTCAAGGGCACCTGGGTCGGCACCGTCGGTGGCCAGATCAATTTCACCCCGACCTGGGGCCTGGTGGGAGAAGTCTCCGGCCAGCGCGATGTCACCCAGTTCTCGGCCGGCGTCCGCGCCAGCTTCTGATTGCCCGATCCTCGTCGTGCGATCGAACGGGCCCCGCAAGGGGCCCGTTTTTTTTCCGCTGCACACCGTTACCTGGCTGCATCGCACCATCGAAAGCGTGGGCAGATGCGCTAGGCTTGCCCGCCTCTGGACCCGGAATCACTGTCATGAAGACCCCCCTGCGCTCCCTGCTGGCCACTGCACTGTTGTGCGCTCCCCTGTTCGCCAGCGCCGCCTCGACGCAGCTGAGCCCCGAACAGACGTTCGATCTCTATTCCCGCGTACTGCTGGAAGACGACGCGACCGCCACGCGCACGCTCAACGACGCGCTGAAGCCGGCGTTCGAGGGCCAGGACGCCGTGACCCCAAACCCGGGCGCGCTGGCCAAGGCATTGGCCGAACCCTGGCAGACGGTACTGGCCAGCACCGGCGCTTCGATCGACGCTGCGGCCACCGAAGCGCTGTACGCCAAGGCGCTGCGTGATTCGAAGTGCCGCGCAACCCAGAGCGTGATCGAAGACAACGAATACGTTGAAGACCAGAAGCTGGCGCGGATCACCTACACCTGCCAGGTGCCCGACCTGGGCAAGGTCCGCCCGCTGTTCGCCGCCAGCCTGGCCGACCATGCCAGCCCGGCCTCGCGCAAGCAGTTCACCGACGCCTACACCCAGGCGCTGCAGAGTGGTGCACGCGTGCCGGTCAGCGGCACCTTCACCCTCTACCCGGCCAAGGACAACGGCTACTGGTACAGCGGCAACTTCGATGATCTGGTGGGCACCGTGGCCGGTGCGCTGGCTCCGTTCGAGGACTGGATGCAGGACGCGCAGGCGGCCAACGCGCCGAAAGTGACCGGCATACCCGGCTGCGACCTGCTGCTGCAGCAGCACCGCAGCTGCGTGGCGAAGATCGCGCCCGACCAGATCAGCGGCGTGGACGCGATGGCCGAAGAGCTGAAGGCCAAAGCGCAGGTGCAGTCGGTCGAGGAGATGACGCAGGAGTGCAAGGCACTGCGCCCGCTGGCCGAGATGATGTGGACCGACGAATGCACCTGAGCCGCTAAGTGGTAGCGCTGGGCCATACCCGGCGACACTGCGCTGCCGTCAACCTTCCTCATCGTCGTCCGGATGTTGCCGAACACCTGGCGATGCGGGTGGCGCTCGCCGTCGTGCAGGGCTTTTGCCCGGTTCTCCAGGCGCGTGCAATGCGCGCACCGTGCTCCAGCTGTCAGTGTCAGTGACCGCCGAAGTCCGACTTTCGGAACTGTTGCATGGACAGGTAACGCCCGCCGCGTGAAGCTTGGGGGTGGACGGTGCACGCGCGTCGTTCGCCAGCGCGTTCCATGCTCGCTGGCCCGCGATGACGAATTCTCCCGGCGTGTGTTACGCCTGAACAACGCTCATGAGCAGGCCGTCCAGCGACGCGCCGATGCCGAGCCGTGGACGCAGCACTGCTCACAAGGCACACCGAGAGCCATCGGTGTCTGCTGGCAGAGCCGGCACGAGTCACCACGTATCTCTTCTCTCTATCATGTTGGAAATACAGATGTTCGCTTCGCTCAGACCCCTTGCTCGCGCCGCGCTGCGGCTGCTGCCCTCCCTGCTGCTGATCGGCTGCGCGCAGGGCGCTCAGACCCCGATGGCCATACCCGGCTCGGTCGTCAGCCTCGTGCCACCTCCGGGATTCGCGCCAGCACCC
This sequence comes from Stenotrophomonas maltophilia, assembly GCF_025642255.1. Taxonomy (NCBI): domain Bacteria; kingdom Pseudomonadati; phylum Pseudomonadota; class Gammaproteobacteria; order Lysobacterales; family Lysobacteraceae; genus Stenotrophomonas; species Stenotrophomonas maltophilia. Next base: position 617,537 of record NZ_CP106759.1, on the reverse strand, counting down.
CATTTCTCCGGCTTCGCCAGCGGAGATGGTCGCGCCAGCATCCTGGTCGCCGAACTGCCCGCCGATGCCCGTGCCGCCGTCAGCGGACTGTTTGTAGACGAGGCAACCGCGCGCAACCGCTTTGCCAGCCAGGGCGTCCGGGTCGACCGTCTGGAATCGGTCACCAGCGAGGGGCGGACGATTCCGGTGGTCATTGGCAGCCAGATCGCCCACGGTTACACCTTCGACAAGTGGGTTGCGCTGTTCAGCGGCTCTCCAACGGTCATGATCACGATCCAAGCCCCGCGCGAACATGGGCTGACGCACAAGCAGGCAATGCGTGCTCTGGCCTCGGTGACCCTTGGGGCACAGGCCACGCTTGAGCAGAAAGTCGCCGCCATGCCCTTCAGCGTCAGACCCGAGCCACCCTTCCGGCTGATCGACACCCATGCAAACTCGGCCGTAATCCTTACGGCCGGTGAACTGGATACGGATCCCGAGGGTCGCCAACCTCTGGTGGTCGTCGCCTCCCAGCTTTCTCTGCCGTTTGATTCGGACGATCTGGCGGAGGTATCCGATCAGTTGATTGCTGGAACTGTCCGCATCCAGGGAGGAACCGTTGCCTCGAGGAGCGACGTGCCGTTCGGCGGCATCGAGGGACACCGCGTTGATGGACTCACACCCGACGGGCGTCACTACCGCCACTACCTTGCACTCTGGCCAGGTGAGCGGTTTGTCCGTCTGGCCGCGATTCTGCCGGCGGAGAGCACGCAGGACGTGGAAGAGGCGATTGATGCCATCGCCGCCTCGGTCCGATTCCACGAATGACAGTGCAGACCGAGGACGGCGTCTGTCACTGCATCATGTGCGCAGCAGCAGGCGCAGGTCCTCACCCACCTGGCATTGCTCGACCACGCGCAGCCGGCGTTGCTGCTGCATCGCCTCGATGCCCAGTCCGGCCAGCAGCGGGCGGGCGCGTTCCCCCATCAGGGTGGGCGCCTGGTACAGCAGCAGCTCATCCACCCAACCGCCGCGCAGCAGCGCACCGGCCAGCGTAGCGCCGGCTTCGGTATGCACTTCGTTGATGCCGCGCCCGGCCAGCAGGGTCAGCATCGCGCCAAGATCGAGACGGCCGTCGGCACTGGGCACGCTGGCGAATTCGGCATCGGCTGCATCGGGTGCACTGACCGCCGCATCATGCAGGTACAGCGTCGGTGCCCCACCCTCGCGCACGCGGCTGCACTGCAGGGAACGCAGGCGCGAATCGAGCACGACGCGCAGCGGCGGCATCACGTCGACGTCCCGCAGGCGCACGGTCAGCATCGGATCATCAGCCAGGACGGTGTCGGCACCGGTCAGGATCGCGCCGGCGCGTGCACGCCAGTGCTGCACGTCTTCGCGCGCCGCTGCTCCGGTGATCCATTTGGACGCGCCGTCGGCCATCGCCGTACGCCCGTCCAGGCTGGCGGCCAGCTTCACCCGCAGCCACGGGCGATTGCGCTCCACGCGTGACAGAAAGCCCTTGTTGAGCTCGCGTGCCTGCGCCGCCATCAGCCCTTCGGCGACCTCGATGCCGGCGCCGCGCAGCAGGTCGAATCCGCCGCCATCGACCTGCGGGAAGGGATCACGCAGCGCAGCGACCACACGCGATACACCGGCCTCGATCAGTGCCAGTGCGCACGGTGGTGTGCGCCCGTAATGCGCGCAGGGCTCAAGGGTGACGTAGGCAGTGGCACCGCGCGCCTCACCACCGGCCTCGCGCAACGCGAACACTTCGGCATGCGGGCCACCGGCACGCTGGTGCCAGCCCTGCCCGACCACACGTTCACCATGGGCGATCACGCAGCCGACCATCGGATTGGGGCGGGTGGTGTAGGCGGCGCGCTCGGCCAGGCGCAGCGCGCTGGCCATGTGCAGATGGTCGAGGACGGAGAATGGGGTGGTCATCTGGCCATGGTAACGCTGCCGGTGTTGATCCATGCCATCGGTGCCAACCAAGGTTGGCACCCACCCGTGGATGCGCCATCAGTGCCAACCAGGGTTGGCACAGGCCGCCGCAGAGGCGGTCAGCCTTTCTTCTTCTTGGCCAGGGCGATCACATCGCCCAGCAGCTGCAGCTGTTCGGTGCTGGCCGGCAGCTCGCGTTCGAGTTTTTCGATTTCCTCGCGGAAATCGGCCACATCCTCGAAGCTGCGGTAGACCGAGGCGAATCGCACGTACCCCACGTGATCGAGCTTGCGCAGCTCGTTCATCACGAACTCGCCCACCTTGATCGAAGGCACTTCACGCTCGCCACTGAGGCGCAACTGATGGACCACCGCACGCACCGCCGCTTCGATCTTGTCTTCCGGCACGGCACGCTTCTGCAGCGCGCGATCGAAGCCGGCGCGTACCTTGCGCTGGTCGAAGGCCTCGCGGGTGCCATCGCTCTTGACGATGGCCGGCAGCTTCAGTTCGACGGTTTCCAGGGTGCTGAAGCGCTCGTTGCAGGCCTCGCACTCACGCCGACGGCGGATCGTCGCGCCGTCTTCAGAGACGCGCGAGTCGATGACCCGGGTATCGGCATGTTGGCAGAAGGGGCAATACATGGAACGCCTGGCTCAGGGGGCAACCTACGCCATGGTCATGGCGGCGTCGCAAAGGTACCTGAGAAGGGGCTTTCCGGCAAATTCCATGTGCTGTACGGCCCCTCGTCAAGGGCAACCCTGCAGCCGTCCCAGATGCACCCAGATACTCAGAAACACCCTGATGCGTGAGGCTGGACATGCCATCCCTACACCACCATGCGACTTGCCTGGAAAGTCAGGCGCCCGGAAGGTGAGCAGGCCGCCAGCGCAGCCAGGCCAGATGCGCCGCGGGCAGCAACAGCGGCGGGCCGAACAGCAACAGGCTGAAGCCGTCCATGCGTTCGGTCAGGCCGACCACCAGCCCCAGCACGACGGCGGGCACTGCTGCCAGCGCGCCCAGCGCCAGCAACGCCCACCACACCCGGCCCACTGCCTGCAGGCCAGACCGGCCCTGCAGGAGGAAACCGGCGCCGATGTACAACCAGGCAACAATGCCCAGCGCCCCGGCGGTGCCCCAGCACACCAGCAGCAGCCGGCTCGGCAGGCGGGTTTCCTGCGTCAGGCCGGAGTACACGCCCACCAAGGCCACGGTGCCTCCCAGCAGCACGCCTGGCAGCCCGAACAGCAGGGCCTGCACGAGGTGCAGGCGCTTGTGCAGACGTTCATCCATACGCTCATCCATGTGCGTTGCTCTCCCTGGGCCGGGGTCAGAGCCCTTCCCCTGCGGGACGGGATCCGACCCCATTACCCGATCAACCGTAGACCGGGTACTTGCGGCACTGCGCGCTGACGGCATCGCGCACGCGGGCGATCACGGCGTCATCGTTCGGCGCATCGAGGACATCGGCGATCCAGTTGGCCAGATCCACGCAGTCCTGCTCGGTGTAGCCACGGGTGGTCACCGCCGGCGTACCCAGGCGCAGGCCCGAGGTCACGAACGGCGAACGCGGGTCGTTCGGCACCGAGTTCTTGTTGACGGTGATGTGCGCCTTGCCCAGTGCCGCTTCCGCGTCCTTGCCGGACACGTCCTTGCCGATCATGTCCACCAGCATCAGGTGGTTCTGGGTGCCGCCGGAGACGATCTTGTAGCCGCGCGCGATGAGCGTGTTGGCCATCGCCTGGGCGTTCTTCACCACCTGCTGCTGATAGGTCTTGAAGGCCGGTTCCAGCGCTTCCTTGAAGGCCACCGCCTTGCCGGCGATGACATGCATCAGCGGACCGCCCTGGATACCCGGGAACACGATCGACTGCAGCTTCTTGACCAGGTCCTCATCGGCACCCTTGGCGACGATGATGCCGCCGCGCGGGCCGCGCAGGGTCTTGTGGGTGGTGGAGGTGACGACGTGGGCATGGTCCAGCGGGCTCGGATAGACGCCGGCGGCGACCAGACCGGCGACGTGGGCCATGTCGACGAACAGGTAGGCGCCGACCTTGTCGGCGATGGCGCGGAAGCGTGCCCAGTCGATCACCTGCGAGTAGGCCGAGAAGCCAGCCACGACCATCTTCGGCTTGTGCTCCAGGGCCAGGCGCTCGACTTCGTCGTAGTCGATCAGGCCCTGGTCGTTCACGCCGTACTGCACGGCGTTGAACAGCTTGCCCGAGGCGTTCACCTTGGCGCCATGGGTGAGGTGGCCGCCGTGGGCCAGGCTCATGCCGAGGATGGTGTCGCCCGGCTGCAGCAGCGCGAAGTACACGGCCTGGTTGGCCTGCGAGCCGCTGTGTGGCTGCACGTTCGCATAGTCGGCGCCGAACAGCTGCTTGAGGCGGTCGATCGCCAGCTGCTCGGCGATGTCCACGTATTCGCAACCACCGTAGTAGCGCTTGCCCGGATAGCCTTCGGCGTACTTGTTGGTCAGCTGGCTGCCCTGCGCTTCCATCACTGCCGGGCTGGTGTAGTTCTCGCTGGCGATCAGCTCGACATGGTCTTCCTGGCGCTGGGTCTCAGCGGCGATGGCCTTGGCCAGTTCGGGATCGTAGGATTCGATGCGGACGTCACGCGGGAACATCGGGTACTCCAGCAGGCAGGGAAAGGGGGTGTACGGCTCAGCCCCTGATTGTAGCCCCGCACCGGCCGGCTGGGGCCGAAACGGACGGGGCCGGATCCCTCGAAGGAATCCGGCCCCGTATGGTTCCGAGTGATGTTGCGGGGTCCTCAGCGGCTGCTGAGCACGTACTGGGCGATCACGCCGGTGGCGATGGCCACCAGCAGCATGTTGCCGCGGTCATCGCGGATCCAGTGGTGGCCATGCGGCGGACGGCGCAGGTGGTAGCGCGGATAGTCGTTCACCACGTAGATCGGGCCGCGATAGTAGTCGCGGTAGCGGTGCCCCACCTTCCAGCCATAGCCGGGGCCGTAGGCAGGGCGGTAGACCACACGCGGCGGCGGTGCCGGGCGGTAGTAGCGGTCATGGTCACGGTGCCACTCGCGGCGGTCCTGCCGGTAATCGCGCCGGGCCTCACGGCGGTCGCGCTCCCAGTCACGACGGTCCTGTCGCCACTCGCGACGATCCTCCCGCCACTCGCGGCGGTCGTGACCGCGGCCGCGGTGGTCGTCGTCGGCAAATGCCGGGGCAACCGCGCCGAGCGCCAGCACAGAGGCCACGGCTCCGGCCATTACTCGATTGATGCGCATGTCAGACCTCTGCTTGGGTGGTGGTGACCCCATATTGCGCACCGGATCTGAACCGTTTCCGGCTGGAAACGCTTCCCGCTTCAGGACTGTGACGGCGATTCAGGCCGCGGCCAGCCCGGCCGGCTCCCCGTGGCGCGGCGGGTAACCGGTTCCGGCTATAATTGGCGGTATTCCATTCAAGTCTGTGCCCGCTGCCGCACCGGGAAACCTCCCGTGACGGTCGGGCGCAGGGTCGCGCCTACGGAGACCTCATGTCCTCGCAATACATCTACACCATGAACCGCGTGTCCAAGGTGGTCCCGCCCAAGCGGCAGATCATCAAGGACATCTCGCTGTCCTTCTTCCCGGGCGCGAAGATCGGCCTGCTGGGCCTGAACGGCGCCGGCAAGTCGACCGTGCTGAAGATCATGGCCGGCGTGGATACCGACTTCGAGGGCGAGGCACGCCCGCAGCCGGGCATCAAGGTCGGCTACCTGGCGCAGGAACCGGAACTGGACCCGAACAAGACCGTGCGCGAGTCGGTCGAGGAAGGCGTGGGCGAAGTGCTGCAGGCCCAGGCTGCGCTGGAGGCGGTGTACGCCGCCTACGCCGAGGAAGGCGCCGACTTCGACGCCCTGGCCAAGGAACAGGAGCGCCTGGAGGCGATCCTGGCCGCCGGCGACGCGCACACCCTGGAAAACCAGCTGGACGTGGCTGCCGATGCGCTGCGCCTGCCGCCGTGGGATGCCAAGATCGCCAACCTGTCCGGCGGTGAAAAGCGCCGCGTCGCGCTGTGCCGCCTGCTGCTGCAGAAGCCGGACATGCTGCTGCTGGACGAACCGACCAACCACCTCGACGCCGAGTCGGTGGAATGGCTGGAACAGTTCCTGGCGCGCTACACCGGCACCGTGGTGGCCGTTACCCACGATCGCTACTTCCTGGACAACGCCGCCGAGTGGATCCTGGAACTGGACCGCGGCCGCGGCATTCCGTGGAAGGGCAACTACACCGAATGGCTGGTGCAGAAGGATGAGCGCCTGAAGCAGGAAGAAAACCAGGAAAAGGCCCGCCAGAAGGCGATCCAGAAGGAACTGGAGTGGTCGCGCCAGAACGCCAAGGGCGGCCGTTCCAAGGGCAAGGCCCGTCTGGCCCGCCTGGAAGAGCTGCAGTCGCAGGATTACCAGAAGCGCAACGAGACCAACGAAATCTTCATCCCGCCGGGCGAGCGCCTGGGCAACATGGTGATGGAGTTCAAGAACGTGTCCAAGAAGTTCGGCGACCGCCTGCTGATCGACAACCTGTCGATGCTGATTCCGCCGGGCGCGATCGTCGGCATCATCGGCCCGAACGGCGCCGGCAAGTCGACGCTGTTCAAGATGATCACCGGCCAGGAGAAGCCGGATTCGGGCGAGATCGTGATCGGCCCGACCGTGCAGCTGTCCTACGTGGACCAGAGCCGCGACAAGCTGGAAGGCAACCACAACGTCTTCCAGGAAATCGCCGGTGGCCTGGACATCCTCAACATCAACGGCATCGAGATCCAGTCGCGCGCCTACATCGGACGCTTCAACTTCAAGGGCCAGGACCAGCAGAAGATGGTCGGCTCGCTGTCCGGTGGTGAGCGTGGCCGCCTGCACATGGCCAAGACCCTGCTGCAGGGTGGCAACGTGCTGCTGCTCGACGAACCGTCCAACGACCTGGACATCGAAACGCTGCGTGCGCTGGAAGACGCGCTGCTGGAGTTCCCGGGCAACACCTTCGTGATCTCGCACGACCGCTGGTTCCTGGACCGCATCGCCACGCACATCATCGCTTTCGAAGGCGACTCGCACGTGGAGTTCTTCCAGGGCAACTACCGCGAGTACGAGGAAGACAAGAAGCGCCGCATGGGCGATGACGCTGCGCCGAAGCGCCTGCGCTTCAAGGCACTGAAGTAACGCAACAGGAAAGGCCGCGCTCGCGCGGCCTTTCTCCTTCTGTGGGTCGCCCGCTTGCCGGGAGACACCTTCACGAGAAGCCCCATGTCCCTGTTCGAACGCCTGTTCCAGCTGCAGCAGCACGGCACCACCGTGCGCACCGAGCTGCTGGCCGGTGTCACCACCTTCCTGACGATGTCCTACATCGTCTTCGTCAACCCCGAAATCCTCGGCACCACCGGCATGGATGCGGGCGCGGTATTCGTCGCCACCTGCCTGGCGGCCGCGCTGGGCTCCACGGTGATGGCGCTGGCAGCCAATTTCCCGGTCGGCATGGCTCCGGGCATGGGCCTGAACGCGTTCTTTGCCTTCACCGTGGTCGGCGCCGCCGGCCTGCCCTGGCAGCAGGCGCTGGCGGCAGTGTTCATCTCCGGCCTGGTGTTCCTGGTGCTGTCGCTGACCGGCGTGCGTGCCTGGCTGGTATCCGGCATTCCTTCGTCACTGCGCTCAGCCATCGTCGCCGGCATCGGCCTGTTCCTGGCCATCATCGCCCTGCAGAAGTCCGGGGTGATCATCGGCAACGAGGACACGCTGGTGGCGCTGGGCCCGCTCAACACCGCCCCACCGCTGCTGGCACTGGCCGGCTTCCTGCTGATCGCCGTGCTGGAGGCGCGCCGCATCCGTGGTGCGATCCTGATCGGCATCCTGGCGGTCACTGGGGCCGGCTGGGCGCTGGGCGACGTGCAGTACCAGGGACTGGTGTCCCTGCCGCCAAGCCTGGCGCCGACCTTCCTGCAGCTGGACCTGCCGGGCCTGCTGCACCACGACGGCGGTGCCCCCATCGCGGTACTGCTGCAGGTGGTGCTGGTGTTCGTGCTGGTGGAGGTGTTCGATGCCACCGGCACGCTGTACGGGGTGGTCGGCCGCGCCGGCCTGCTGAAGCTGCCGGGTGCGCAGAAGCGTTTCGGCCGTGCACTGCTGGCCGACAGCACGGCAATCGTCGCCGGCTCCATGCTGGGCACCAGCAGCACCACGGCATTCGCCGAAAGCGCCTCGGGCGTGCAGGTGGGCGGCCGTACCGGCCTCACCGCCCTGGTGGTCGCCGCGCTGTTCCTGGCCGCCCTGCTGTTCTCGCCGCTGGCCTCGATGGTGCCAAGCTACGCCACCGCACCGGCCCTGCTGTTCGTTGCCGGGTTGATGCTGCGCGAGCTGGTGGAAGTGGACTGGAGCGACCTCACCGAATCGGTGCCGGCGGCCCTGTGCGCGCTGGCGATGCCGTTCACCTACTCCATCGCCAATGGACTGGCTTTCGGCTTCATCGCCTACGCCGCGCTGAAGGCCGGCACTGGCCGCTGGCGCGAGGTGCATCCGGCGGTGTGGCTGGTGGCCGTGCTGTTCGTGCTGCGCTTCGCGCTGGAGTAATCAGGGCAGGGGCCCGCTGTCACGGCGGGCTGGTGGTGTACTCATCGCCAGGCCGGTCGCAGCTGGCCATCCACGCCGAAACGCCAGCGGCCCTCGGCCCAGCCCCGGCCGAACAGGGCCAGCATCTGCGAATAGTAGGCCGGTGCCTCGGCACGCTGCTGTTCCGGGCTGGGCAGGCTGGCCAGCAGCGACTTCGCCAGCCCCTGCTCGCGCTGTGCCAGCACACAGGGCAGTACAGCCGCGCGGAAACCATAGTTTCCTTCGCCCTGCCCCTGCCCGCTGCGGGTATCGACCTTTTCCCAGAGTGCCGCACCGCTGCGCAGGCGCTGCAGCGGACCGGACAACGCCGCCAGCTGCCGCCGGAACAACGGATCGCGCGGGGCCGTCATGCCTGCCCACGTGTAGCAGCGGATCGCATCGTAGCCGCCCACCGCTCCGTTCACCGGATCGACCACGAAGCGCCCCTGCTGCCACGCCGCCCAGTCCGGTGCATAGCCATGCGGGCTGGTCTGCTCCAGCAGCGTGGTCGCGTTGTCCGCCAGTTCCGCCCAGGGCCCACTGCGATCGGCCGCGGCAAAGCGCCGCAGCAGCGGCAGCGGCAGATAGCTGGGATTGACCCGGGTCGCATCGCCTTCGACGAATCCCTGCGGTCCCGGCAGCAGCATCGGGCCGAGACCGGGCAGCTGCACGACTTCCCTTTCCCGCACCTGCCCCAGCATGCCCCCGGCGATGGCCTGCAACGCAGGACGGTGCCAGAGCCGCCCCGCTTCGAGCAGGGCGTAGGCCAGCCACAGATCGGAATCGGACGCCGGATTGTCGTCCAGTACGCGCCAGCCGCCCTTGTCATCGCGGCCCCACAGCCAGGCCGGCAACCGCTGCCGCATGTCGCCCCCGGCCAGGTTGTCCTGGGTCCAGCCCAGAACGCGATCAAACAGCGCCTGATCGTTGTCGACCAGCGCGAAGAACAACGCATACGACTGCCCTTCCGACGTACTGCGCTGGTCGTCCTGGCTGCGATCGATCATGCGTCCGTCGTTGCTGAGGCTGCTGTCCAGCAGCACCTGCCAGGCCGGCCAGCGCGGCGCTGCGAGCGCACGCCCTGCGCCCATGGCCAGCAACGGCAAGGCGGCCGTCGCCTGCAGCAGTCGGCGGCGTTGCGGGTCAGCGGAACTCGCCATAGGGCACCAGTGGCGACACGGGCAGCGGCAGGTTGCCCTGCCAGGGCTTGAAGGTATAGCGCAGATAGAGCTGGAATGTGTTCGGCGAGAAGTCACGGCTGCGCTGCAGGGTTCCCGCCGCACCCAGGACGATGTGATCGCCCAGCCGCCGCTCCACGGCCGCGTAGAGCCGATAGCCGGTGCCGGTGCTGCGGCTGTCGCCGGTGTACAGGCCAGCCTCGTCCAGCGCGAGAGCACCGTACTGCGGCTCCAGCTGTGCCACCACGCGCTCGATCAGCGCCTGGTCCGGGAAGCGGCTGATCGACGCCGTACGCGCGCTGGAAACACTGACCGACCCATCCACCCGCAGCGACCACAGATCATTGCGCCAGGCAAAGCTGGCCGGCAGGCTCAACGAGGCATAGCGCTGCGGGCTGTAGTAGCCGCCCTGGCCCAGCGAGTAGCCGCCCAGATCCTTCTGGTAACGCCAGTACATGGCCGTGGTGCCGACGTCCAGGCGCATGTCCGTACGCTGGATCAGCTTGTGGTACCAGCCGACCATCGCACGCGCACGCGTGTTGTCCGCGACGTTGTGACCGGTCAACCGGTGCCAGCTCCAGTTCGACCAGACGCCATTGCGTCCGCCCTCATCGAAGCCCAGGCTGAAGGTGATGCCATTGGCGGTCACCCCACCCCAGGCAATGCCGCTGCGAGGATCGTAGGCACCGGCCTGTGACAGCAGGGAGTTGGTCATCGGCCGCCGCGACAGCGTCGCCCCCCAGCCGAGACGGCCCAGATCGCCATTGGCGGTGATGCCTCCCAGCCAGTTGCCGATCACATAGTGGGACGGCGTATGGCCAAGGTCGACATTCCAGCGATCGTCCAGCGTGCGCCAGCCGGCCGCGAACCCTGCGCCGGAACTGCGCCGCTGATGCACGAAGCGGGTACATCCCGGGGCCTGCAGCCGGGAGCCGTCGGCACGCAGCAGCGACAGGTCGCAGCTGCCGAAATCCTCGTCGTAAGTGCCGTCGGCGCCGGTGCGGAACCGCCCTGCGTCGAAGTGCACCTGTTCGATGCGCGCCCAGCCGAGCCCGCCTGCAAACGGCGCATCCAGATGCGCGATGCGGGTGTCGCGCCCGAGGCGGGAAATGCCGGGCGTTCCGTCGCTGCGACGACCGGTATCCTGCATCACCGTCAGCGTGGGATTTTCCTGCTGGTACAGCGTTTCCACGTCGCTGCGCAGGCTGCGCCGCAGCCAGTCGTCCCCCGCGGTCTCGCGACTGGCCAGGGTCAGCGCGCGGTTGTCGCGCGGCTGTGCCTGCGTTGCGGCCAGCAGGCCGTTGTCGGCCATCGCCTGCGCGTACATGTCCAGCGCCTGCTGCGGATCCTCGCGGCGCACCAGTCGCGCCGCGTCGCGCCAGGACTGTGGATCCGGACCGTCCCTGCGGGCCAGCAGCGCGCGCAGGATCGCCAATGCCTTGGCGTCCTCGTGCAGGTCGGTCCAGATGCCGGCCAGCTGGCGCTGCTGGCCGAGCGCATCTTCGGCGACCACCGGGGGCGACAGCCGCATCTGCCGCCGCGCGTTGTCCAGATCGCCGGCACCGATCCAGGCCTGCACCTGGCCAAGCTGTGCATCGACGTTGTCCGGCTGCTCCGCAAGTACCCGCTGGTAATACTGCAGGGCCTGCGGGTGGTCGCCGCGCAGGCGCGCCCAGTCGGCCAGCAGCAGGTTGTTCTCGGCACTGGCCGGTTGCTGTTGCAACAGAGCGATGGCTTCCGGCTCGCGTCCCTGCGCACGCAGCGACCAGAGATGATCGATGAGCTGCTGCCGGCGCAGCCGTGCGGACAGTGCGCGGATATCGTCATCCCATTCCGCCAGCGGCACCGCGTCCAGCACTGCCAGTGCCTGCGGCAGGCGATCGGTGCCGGACAGATACAACGCCTGCGCGTAGCGTGCTTCAGCGCTGTCATTGCGCGTCACCATGTCCGCGACCACCGCATCGGCCTCGGCAGGCCGACCCGCGGCCTGCAGCTCAACGGCCAGGGCACGGGCGAGCCACGCATCGGCGGGCAGCTCCACGCGCAGCTCATGCCCGAGCGCAAGGGCGGCCTCCGCATCGCCGGTCGCCAAGGCCTGCTCACGTCGTTCGCGCAGGCGACTGATCCGCAGCTGACGCAGATCCTCGGCGTACAACCGGCGCTGCGCGGCCGGCAACGCATCGATGAAGGTCTCCAGACGCTGCGGATCGGTCCTCCCATACAGCTGCACCAACCTGCGGATCACGTTGGCATCGTTCGGCGCCATCCGCCTCGCGGCCTGCAGCTGGCGTTCGGCCGAGGCGTCGTCGCCACGGGCCACGGCAACATCCACCTGCCCCAGCCGTGCGTTGACCTCGCGTGGCTGCTGCCGCCGCGCCTGCGCGTACAACGCATCCGCCTCGTCCAGCCGACCGGCACCGAGTGCGGCATCGGCCTGGTCCAGCAGCAGCCAGTAGCGCGTACTGGCAATGAGGTCGCGCCATTTGTCGCTGCTCTCGCCGACGGGCGTGGCCTGGATCGCGCGTTCGAACAGGCCGATCGCCGACGCGCGACGGCCCTGTCGCATCTGCGCCATGCCCAATCCGCCCAGGAAGGCGGCTTCGCGCGGATAGGCCCGCAACGCCTGCTGGAAGGCACGTTCGGCCTCGGCATCGCGCCCGCGTTCAAGCAGTTGCTGGCCACGCAGACCCGCCCGCCAAGCCGGATCACTGACCTGCCTGTGCTGCTCGGCATAGCGCTCGCGCACCAGGGCGATGTCATTGAAGGTGGGATTGCGGGTGATGAACTCCTGCAGGCGACGCACGCCGCGCTCATCGGCGGGCTGGTCCTGCAGGTACGCCCACTCGGCATCGGCAGCCAGCCCGCGGGCGTCGGGGTTGCGGCCCATGCGCCGCAGCGCGTCGAGCGCTTCATCGTCGCGACCGGCCGCGAACAGCAGCTGCGACAGCGTCTGCAGCAGCCCGGTGTTGCCTGGATACGCCTGGTCCAATGCGGTCAGCTCCCGGATCGCCAGCGCGCGGCCATCCGCCTGCGCGCCACGCAGACGCCAGTACTCCAGCCCCAGCTGCAACCCCGGAGGCGCGTCATTGAACAGGCGGCGGTAGATCGCCAGCGCATCGGCACTGCGGCCACCGGCTGCGAACAGGCGTGCCTGCTGCAGCTCCTGCTGCAGATCGCCCTGGTAGGCCTGCCAGAGGCGATCACCCGCAGCGAGTTCGCGACTGCCCGCACCGACCTGCCGCAATCGTTGCAGCGTCGCGGTCGCATCCTCCACCTTCTGCTGCGACAACTGCACCTCCAGGATCGCCAGCAGGGTGCCACGATCATCCGGTGCCAGCATGCGCAGCCGTGCCAACGCATCTTCGATCAGGCTCTGGCGCCCGGTCGCCTCGCCGATGCGTACCTGCTGCAACAACCACTGCCGCTGCTCGGCCGCAGTACCGCCGGGCATTTGCGGCAGCGCCTGTGCCGCGCATGCGCCGGTCCCGGCCAGACCCAGCAGCACCAGCCGGGACGCCATCAGCAGCGGCGGCGAGGTCCGGCTCATTCCTTGCCCGCATCCAGGCGCCGCGCGGCGACCCAGCGCAGTGCACGCCAGAGCAGGAAGGCGACCATCAGCACCACCAGCGTGGCCAGCACGGCCAGCAATGCCGGATGATCGGCCAGGTGGTACCACAGCAGCAGCCACCACGGCAGCGCGCCCACGTAATAGTGTTCGCCCACGAACTGGCTGTTGATGCCGGAACTGCGCAGGATCGCCACCGATCCCGCAATGGCTTCGCGCTTGCCGGTGTCGCTGAGTGCATCATCGAGCAGCTGATAGTCGGCCGGATGGCTGGCCGCCAGCGAGACGATGCTGCGTTGTGCATGGCGGGGCGACTGCAGGCCGACGATGGCCGCGAAGGGCGCCTGTGCGGTGACCGCCACGCGGGTGACCGCAGGATCGCCCGCGCGGCTGCCGCGACGGGCCTGCTGCACCGCCAGTTCCGGCGATGGCCACTGGCCGTTGAGCAGGCGGGTGCGTTGGTCGTCGATCAGCAGTGACAGCTGCTGGCTGCCGCGCAGCTCATCCGGCAACGCGCCCAGAACCAGCAGGTCCGCATCCAGCGCACTGGCCTGTTTCCAGTCCGCGGACAGGCGCAACCCGTAGGCCGGGTACCCACTCTGTACGCCAAGGCCTCCGATCAGGTTGAGCAGCAGGCTGACCTGCGCCTCGCTGGCGGACGGCGGCACCAGCACCACGGTCTCGGACAGGTCCGCCATGCGTGTGAACGGGAAGCCGCTGAGCGCGAACGCGGACAGGTCCGGCAACCCCATGTAGTGATGGAAACCGGAGAAGTCGATGGTCGAATCCTCCTCGATGGCCGCCTGCAGGTTCGGCGGCAGCACGGTCTGGCAGTGGTCGCGCTGGGCACTGCCCATCACGCTGGCAAAGTTGAAGTCGAACCGCAGCTGGTTGCGGTCACCCAGCTTCAGCGCCGGAATCAACAGGCGGCCATCGTCGGCGCCGGCATCGCCAGCGAGCACAGGCAGGCGGATTTCCTCCACGCCCTGCTTGCCGCTGCGGCGCACCAGCGGGAAGCTTGAAATGAACTGGTCGTTGATCGCCACGCCCAGCCGCGACTCATCACTGCCAAACGGCGGCGTGTAGCGGTAACGCAGGTTCAGTGGAATGCCCTGGTTGCGCCAGATGAAGAGGTCCGGTGGCAGGTTGAGATTGACCGTGATCGGCTGCGGCGATACCCCGTTGGCATGCAGCTGCTGCGGATAGTCCAGCAGCTCGGCCAGGCGCACCGCGCGATCGGTACGCACCCAGTTCGGCGCGTCGTACGGCCTGCGTGGCGCCAACGGCTTCATTTCGTCGATCGCGACCTGGCGGCCGCGGAACAGGACATTGCCGGCCGCCATCGCCGAAACGGCCTTCTGCAGGTCATCGTCGTTGCGGCCCAGCACCAGCAGCAGCTTGCGCTGCGGATCCTCGGGCAGGGCCATCAGCTCGATCACCGGCCCCTGCACAGGCGCGTGGTTGGCGATCACCGGCGGGAAGCGGCCATTCACCGCCAGCACCACCGCGTGGCCCTGCTCGGGCAGCGTGCCGAAGCTCACCGGAAAACGGGCCTGCCGCCACCATCCCGCCAGGCTGCCGAAATAGGACGCCATGACCGCCGCAGCCCGCTGCTGCGCCAGCGTGGGCGCCGCTGCAAACACCACCGGCAGTTCCAGCCGCGCGGTGTCGCGCGGATCGAAGAAGGGCAGAGGGAAATTGGCCAGATCATCCTGCATGTCCAGCGGCTGGCCGCCCAGCCTCAGCGTGCTGTTGCTGGAGAGGTTGACCCACAGCGAACTGTGCGTGGGTTCTTCGCAGATATCGGTGTAATGGCCGACGAATTCCAGGCGAACCTGGTTGAAATCAGCGATCAGGCGCGCGTCCAGCGGCAGCTTGGCCTGCACGGGGCGCCCCAGCTGGTCGTTGCTGATCGGTACCACGCCCATCATCGCGTCATTCAGATAGACCCGCAGGTGCGACAGCGTCGGCAACAGCGACGGCGAGGGTGTGAAGCTCAGATCCAGTTCCGCTTCGCGCGCGAGGCGATCGCGGCGCACCTGGAATTCGAACGTGGTGCTGTTGCGGACGCCGGACAGCAGCGTGTCCTGGCGGCGGCCAAGCTGTGCGAAGGTGCTGTGCCGTTGCCAGGGCCAAGCGCTGCCGGCCCAGGTATCGGGCAAGGCCGGTTCGCCGCGCGGCGCGGGCACCGATGCCGCTGTGGTCGGGGTCGGTACCGCAACCTGCGCGGCCGGGGCATCCGGCGTTGAACCGGTGGCAGGCGCCGGCACGGGTGCTGGAGCGCCATTGCCGGACACCACTGGCAGTACCAGCAACGGCAGCAGCAGCCAGCGCAGAGAGGTCGGGATGCTCATGGACGAAGCCCTGGGTCAGCGGCTGGGTCAGCCGGGTGGGAGGGAAGCGGACGTTGTGGTGCGAAACTGGCCAGCCAGCGCAGCAGGCGACCGCTCCAGTGCACGGGGCGGTCGAGATCGAACGGCGTGAAGTCGCCCATCCGCCGATAGCCTTTCCAGCCCAGCACCAGCACGCTCCACAGGCTGCGTGGCAGGCTCTTGGGCTGGTAACCGGCATGCCAGTCCAGCCACGCATCGGCGCGGGCGAATGTGCATTGCGCGAACTCCACGCGCTGGCGCTCGTTGTCGAACTGCAGCAGCAGGCCGAGGCGATGGCCGACGCTGCGCTGTACCCGCGCCGGGAAGGCGAACTCGCGCCGGCCACGCCCGAGCAGCAGGTGTACGCGCGTGCCTTCGGCCAGTTGCGGATCC
This sequence comes from Stenotrophomonas maltophilia, assembly GCF_025642255.1. NCBI lineage: Bacteria > Pseudomonadati > Pseudomonadota > Gammaproteobacteria > Lysobacterales > Lysobacteraceae > Stenotrophomonas > Stenotrophomonas maltophilia. The sequence continues at coordinate 601,516 of NZ_CP106759.1, read as the reverse complement.
AGTCCCAACTCCAGGCCGACGCCATCGTTGGAATAGTCCTGCAGCACGCCCCGCAGTCGACGCCCATCGGGTATCTGCAGCGCCATCGGCAGGCGCGTGGTGACCCGGTGGGTGCGCCGCACCTGCTGTACCTCCGCCGCCACCGCCAGCGCGCCGCCGATGATCAGCAGGTTGTACAGCACCCACAACGAACTCACGACCACCGTGCCGCGCTCATCGGCAGGCCCCTCGATGAAACGCCACACGGCGAAGCACAGCCCCAGCACGTTCAGCAGCGCCAGTACCAGGTAGGGGCGCGCCACCCGCCAGTCGAAGCGGTCACCCGCCTGCGTGCCTCCCTTGTCGGTGACATTGAACTTGCCGCGGCCGGGACTGAACAGGGCCACGGTGGTCGGCCGCGCGATGTACCAGGCCAGCACGGTTTCATAGACCTCACCCCAGAACGGGCGGCGGTACCGGCCCTGGATGCGCGCGTTGGTCAGGCTGGCGTGGGCCATGTGTGGAACGACAAACAGCAGGATCGCCAGCGCGGGGGCGTAGATGATGTAGACATGCAGCAGGAGGAAGGCCAGCGGCGCGGTGAGGAACACCAGCCGCGGGATGCCCGCGAGAAAGTGCAGCATCGCGTTGGCGTAGCAGAAGCGCTGGAACAGGCTCAGGCCCTTGCCAAGCAGCGGATTGTCGATGCGGAAGATCTGCACCATGCCGCGCGCCCAGCGGATGCGCTGGTTGACATGCGCGCCCAGGCTGTCGGTGGCCAGGCCGGCCGCCTGCGGAATGCGAAGGTAGGCCGAGTTCCAGCCCTGGCGATGCAGGCGCAGGGCGGTATGCGCATCCTCGGTGACGGTCTCGGTGGCGAAGCCGCCGATGGCATCGATGGCCTCACGCCGCAGCACCGCGCAGGAACCACAGAAGAACGCGGCATTCCACAGGTCGTTGCCGTCCTGCACCAGCCCGTAGAACAGCTCGCCCTCGTTGGGATCACTGCGGAACACCTGCAGGTTGCGCTCGAAGGGATCGGCCGAGAAGAAATGGTGCGGGGTCTGCACCAGTGCCAGCTTCGGATCGCGCAGGAACCAACCACAGGTGATCTGCAGGAACGAGCGCACCGGGAGGTGATCGCTGTCGAAGATCGCCACCAGCTCACCGTCGATCAGGGTCAGGGCGTGGTTGAGGTTGCCGGCCTTGGCGTGCCGGTTGTCGCTGCGGGTGATGTAGTTGACGCCGGTCTGCTCGGCGAAGGCACGGAACGCCTCGCGCTTGCCGTCATCGAGCAGGTGGATGCGCAGTCTGTCGGCCGGCCAGTCCAGCCCCATGGCGGCATGGACGGTATGCCGCACCAGTGACAGGTCTTCGTTGTAGGTGGGAATCAGCACATCCACCGTGGGCCACTGCCGGATGTCGGCCGGCAAGGGTGCCGGACGCCGCCGCAGCGGCCAGGCAACCTGTACGTAGCCCAGCATCAGCACCAGCCAGGAATACGTCTCGGCCACCAGCAGCACCAGGCCGCAGACCAGGTCGAAGGTGCTGCTCCAGTTCAGGGTGGCGGTATAGCGCCACCAGAGATAGCGGCAGGACACGGTGATCGACAGCACCACCAGTACCAGCGTCGCATAGCGGCCGGGCATGCGCCGTACCAGCAGCGCGATGACCCATAGCAGCAGCACGAACACGAACTGCGCCAGGTAGCTGAAGGGCTGGGTAATGCACAGCGCGGCCAGAGCCAGCGTAGCCAGGCCGGTGATGGCGGTCAGCGCGTGCCGCGCGCGCGGTGGCAGGTGCTCCAGGCGCTGTGCGAGCCACGCCGCGAGGCGACTGTTGCCGACATCGGCAGGTGCATCACGCATCGCCCGCAGGTAGCGCAGGCGACCGCGTCCTGCCGCTCCGCGCAGCTCGGCGATGCGCTGGCGCCGGGCCTGGGCCAGGCGCTGGCGGCGCAGCGAGGTATGCGGAACCAGCCGCACCAGCGACAGCCATGCGGCCTGGATCAGCAGCCGCAGTGGATCTCCGGGGCGCCAGCGGCGATCACCCTGCAACTGCGGGAACGCACGCCGCAGCCGCGGCGCCAGCGCCTGCCACGCAGGTCCTTCCAGCCTCAACAGCGCCCAGCCCAGCGCCTGCAGCGACCACAGCAGCGCGCACAGTGGCCATGCGGCGTACACGCGCTCACGCAGCCGGTTCCAGTGCAGATAGTGGATGCGTGCGCCCTTCATCGCCCGCTCTCCCGATCCTGCCGCCGCGCCGCCTCGGCCAGGCACCACAATGCCAGGCCGGCGACGTCGGCAGCCGCCAGCGCATCGGCCGCATGCTGCCCCAGCGGCTGCTTGCTGGCCAACGCGGCCGGCACCCGCGCATCTTCATGCAGAGGCTGAGGCACCAGCATCGACGCGTGCGCATGCAGCCACAGCTGCATCAGATCGCGCTGCACCGGAACCGCCGGGTCATACCGGTTGGCCAGCAGACGGCGCGGATCGTCGTGCTGCCGCTGCAGGAAGACGTGGCTTGCCGGATCGACGCACGCCAAGCGCAACGGCAGCGTACAGCGCGCATATCGGTTGACCGCCGCCGCGTGTGCCGGCAGCCGCTGCGGCAGGTCGAACAGCAGCCAGTCGAACTGCGCCGACAGCACTGGCACGCGATCATTCCAGGTGTCGGGTGCCAGACTCAGCGCCTGCTCGATCTGCAGGGCTTCGGCCGCGCTGACACGGCCGTACGGCAGCACCGCCAGGCCCGGCGCGCAGGCGAAGGCCGCATCTCGCCAGTCGCGGCCGTCCAGCATTGCCCGCGCCCAGCCATCAGCCTCCCGTGCGGCCAACCCGACATGCAGGCCCAGCATCTGATCCGGACTGCACTCGACCAGCAGCACGCGCTGGCCCTGCGCATGCAGCGCCTGTCCCAACGCGGCCAGCACCGTGGTGACGCCTGTGCCGCCGTGCACGCCCTGCAGGGACAACAGTACGCTCATGGCTGCCGCTCCAGCTCGGCCAGCAACGGCCAGCGTGCCAGTGCCCGGGCACGTTCGTTCTGCGCCGAGAAGTCCACGTAGGGCAACCCGGGCATGCCCAGGCTGCGACGCAGCAGATCGATGTCGTCCTCCTCCACCGAAAGCGTGCTGGCAACGGCCAAGATGTCGGCCATCAGCGTTTGTCCTCCGGGTACGGGTTCCAGGCCTGGCTGCCCTGCAGCTGCAGCCAGGGCTTGCCACCGTAATCGATGACCTTGGCGCCTTCGTTCTCCGACACCGAGGGCGTACGTGGCAGCCCCTGCAGCAGGCTGTCCCAGTCGCGCGCTCCCGACGGCGACTGCGCGTTCAGCGCATACACCCGCGACACCAGTTCGGAGAGGGCCAGATAGCTGCTGGGTTCGGGCACATGACGCGGCCCTCCGCTGGCCGGCGTGCCCATCCCGACCAGCTTGACGCCGACCGGCACATGGGTGATCGAGGGGCTGGGAATCTCCCGCATGCCGGGAATCTGCATGCGGTCGCCATGCAGCGCCGCGCCATGCTCGGGCACCACGACGATCATGGCGCGACGGCCACTGCGCTCCACCGCTTCGACGAAGCCTGCCATGTCACCCAGCACCATCTGCGCGCGGGCCTTGTAGTCAGCCGCGTTGGCACGACCGTCGGCGCCGACGATGCGGTTGCCGTCGTGCAGGGAGATCGTGTTGTAGAACAGCGCGACCTGCTGCGCCTGTTCGGCCTGGCGCTGCTTCCACCAGGCGTTCAGCACGTCACCATCGCGGCGCAGCGGCGACTTGTCGAACGCGACCAGCGCCCGGGGAAACGCGCTGATGTCCATCGGCCGTGCCTGCAACCCACCGTACTGGCTCAGTTCGCCGATGAAGTTGTCGAAGTGCCCATCGTGGTTCATCGCCAGCTCGCTCTGGAAACCCAGGCGCTGCAGGTTGGAGAACAACTGGCATTCGGCTGGCACCGGGTCGAACAATGCGGTGTGCGAGGTCTGTCCGCAGCTGGCGCGCAGCAGGCGGATCGCCGCCGGTCCGCTGTAGGCGGTGGCCGAGTTGAAATCGTCGAAGATCAGGTCCATGTGGTCCAGCAGCGTGTTCTGGCGCATGCCGACTTCGTCCAGATCACTCCATGCCAGCGAACAGATGTTGAGGATGATGACGTCGAACGGCGCAGCGCTGGCCGGCGCCGGGAACACCGTCTTCAGGCCCGACTGCTGCTGGTAGAAGGCCGCCAGCCAGGCATTGAGTGTCTCGTTGCTGGCCGGCGCAAGTGCACCGGCAGCGCCGGCAGCGGCGTCAGCACCGCCGGTCGCTGCGGTGGCCTGCGACGTTCCCCAGTTCAGGCCCGCCGGCAATGGCAGTGCCACCACCGCCATGCCCAGCATGCCCAGCACGCTCAGCGTCGTGATGCGCAGCCACGGTTTCAGCAGCAGGTAGGCAACCACCAGCAGCACCAGCACCGCGACCATCTGCCAGTTGATGAAGCGCTGCGCCAGCTCCAGCCAGTAGTCGGCGGAGAAATCGAGCACGCCCGGCTGTGCGAGAAGACGCTGGAAGGGCGGCCACCAGGTGTCCTGGTAGTAGAGCACCACGGCCACCGGCACGGCGACGACCGTGCGTGTGATGCGTGCCCATCGCCACGGCAGTGGCACCAGCAGGGCGGCCAGGAACAACAGGTTGGGCAGGATCTTCAGGTCCAGCGCGCCCATCCAGGCCAGCACCACCTTGGACAGGAAATACAGGTTCCAGCCGCGCAGGTCCGACCACACGAACCGCGATGCGGGCGTCAGCTGTGCGCTCATTGCGGCCTCCGCGCATCGCGCACCCGCACGCCCGCCCGCCGCAGGTGCCGTGGGGGCAGCCAGGACGCTGCGCGGCGACGCATCGCGCGCCACAGCGCGCCCAGCATCACGCCGAACGGAATCATCACCAGCGCACAGGCCGCGATCAGCGTCCACAGCTGCTGGTCGGTGGTCATGCGGAATCTCCCAACCGGAACGGGATGGGGGCGTTGAATGCGACCTCGTTGACCGGGGCCGCGGGTTGCGGCAACGGAACGGCAGGGGCGGGCAGCGTCTCGGATTCGGAGTCGCTGCCGCGGGCATTCATCGCTGCGATGTCGTACTCGGCCAGGCGCTGGTAGCCATCGAACAGCTCGCGCCAGGGCAGCCGGTACAGGTTGGAGAGCGCCTGTTCGACCGCATCGCGGCGGCAGCCGAACAGGAACAGGCGGACCTGGCCGCGGTACACGCAGGCCACATCCCCCTGCCTGCGGATGTTCAACTGCTGCAGGGTCTGTTCCGCGCGCAGCCCGGCCACCGGCTGCAGCGCCAGCACGGCGCTTTCCACCGCGCTGCCGTCCTGATCGATGCGTTCGCCGACGATCTGCCGGAAGCGGTCGGCCGCCACGATTCCATTCACTTCCGGTGGCCGGTGGGCACGGATCAACGGTTCGGGGTCGGCCGCCAGCTGCCCCTGCCAACGCTGCCGCTGCACCGTCTCCAGCAGCGTCAGTAGCCGCGGCAGCGGAGTCGCCGCCGGCACCACCATGTTGCCGCCGCACTGCAGCAGCAGGCGCTCGTCGGCGTAGCGCAGGCACGGTTGCACCTCGCGCACCACCAGCTTCAGCAGGTCGCCGCGCTCGCGGCGCAGCCGATGCAGCAGGCGTGCCAGTGTGTCCACCTGGTCGTTGCTGCGGATCGCCAGCACCACGGTGGCCTCGCGCGCCTGCAGCGCCGAAGGCAGCAGGTCCGCCCAGCCATCGTGGAGCCGCCAGGCGGGCGACAGCGGCGGAGCGCCTTCCAGCACGTCGGCCTCGGCCAGGTACAGATCACGATCGCCGCCGCTGGCCTCGACCGCAGAGAGCACGCTGTCCGCCTCTTCTGGCACGCGGCGCAACCCGCCTTCTGCCGCTTCGATCGCGAAGGCACGGCGGGCCACCACACCATGGGCGTTGGCCCAGTAATGCAGCAGCAGCTGCAGCGCACCGCGGTGCGGATGCAGCTGGGCGACGCCGGAACAGGTCCGGTTCAAGGCCAGCAGGCGCGGCGCCAGGGTGGCCACTTCACCGTGGCAAAGCAGCAGCAGCACCGTGCCGGCCTGCTCCGCCCAGGCTTGCAGCTGCCGGTTCCATGCCGCCAGCCGGGCATCGCTCCAGCCTTCCAGCGCCGCCAGCGGAAACTGCACCATGCACAGGCGGGTCGCGGCGGTGGCCGCGCGGGGAAGATCAACCGCCAGACCGCGCAGGGTCCGCTGCATGGCAGCGGCCGAGGAACGGAACAGACGCAACCGCGCCGGCCCCTCCCCCGGCGGCAGCTCGGCCAGCATCGCATCGGCGCCGCGCCCCAGCGTCGCCAGCACGGCGTCCTGCACGTCGCTGGCCGAACCCAGCACACCTGCGCCGACCAGGTCGGCCGGCGCGCTTCCGGCCGCGACGACCCAGTACAGCCCACCGCCGTGCATCTCGACGAACTCGGGCGGCAAACCGGCGATGGCAAGATGGGGCGCTGTCATGCCGGGTCCTTTCAGCGGACCTCAGCCGAGCCGACGCTGCGGCAGCGGAGGTGCTGTGTTGGGCGACTCGAATTTCATGACGCGCATCACACTAGTGCTGCGATACGTTCATGGCAGCTCCGATCTTGGTATTTCCGGGATCAAGACGCAGTCAACGTCGCCTGCGGAACAGGCAACGTTGGGGTGCAACGCAGCGGTGGAACGGCCGTTGGCCGTTACTCGTACTGGATGGTGAAAGTCGCCTGTCCGTTCGCGACACCGGCACCGACGGTACCGGCCTGGGTCTGTACATAGCGGGCGCGCAGCGGCAGGGTCATGGTGCTGGTACCCGGTATGGTGGTGCCGACATTGATCGCCTGGCCGAAGCGCACTTCGCGCTCGGTGGTGCCATCGCGCTGGACCATCTGGATGCCGATGCGGGTCGCGCTGTTGGCAGCCGCGCTGAGCTTCAGCACGCCCGGCATGTTGGAGCTGTCCTGGTCGGCATCCAGGCGGATGCCGATCTTGCTCTGGTAGGCAGCAACATTGCTGCCCTGGCAGTTCAGGCGGATGTCGAAGTCACGGTTGACCGCGCGCGAACCGACGCCGGTGAACGAGGTGTTGGGGACACTGCCGAAGTCCACCGCGATGTTGCGGCTGCCGGCGTCCACCTCGCAGGTCGGGCTGACCACGGTCGTGCCCGATCCCTTGAAGGTGGAGGTCAGCACCGGCCGGCTGGCACTGTCGCCATCGTAGTAATAGGTGGTGAAACGTCCATTCGGCGCGATAACGCCCGATCCTGTCTGAGCTGCTGTCTTGATCAGTTCGACACGGAAGCGGCCTCCGCTCAACGAGAGGTTGGTATTGCTTCGCAGGATCAGCGTGTGAGGATAGTAGGTCTGGATATCACCGGAATCGCGATAGACGCGAATGCCAACACCTGCCACGTCGGTTGCGTATACGTTGCTGAATCCTGGTACCGGCGTCTGCTGTGCCGCATTGACGAAGCGACCGCTGGCGTTGCCGCCCCGGCTATCGCAGTAAGCGACGCTGTTGCGTTGATTGATGTTGACAATGAGTTCCTTGATCACGCCGCCGACCGGGGTGCTGGGAAGAATCACGATCTGGCCCATGTCCATGGTCACGTCTTGGGGTTGGAACCCGGACTGGGTGATGTAGCAACTGGCAAACGCAGGCGCCGCCACGAGGGCGCCCGTGAGCACGGCCAGTGCGGCCAGCGCCTTGCGGCCACGGGAAAGAATCATCGGCATGCTGCCTCCAGCGGGATGAAGCCGGTCTTGGACGCATCGGCGCCCGCCGGAACCTGGTAATCGACGGTGCAGCGCTGGTCGGCGCCGGCGCCCCACTCCACCTGCAGGCGGCCGTGATCCTGCTCGCTGCGCACATACAGGCGGCCACCCTGGCTGACCATGCCCACCGGCTGGCCCTGCTCGTCCTTGACCTGTGCGCCAAACGGCAGGGTGCGGCCATCGGGATTGCGCACCTGGATCAGCAGCGCGTTGCCCTTGCGGGTATCGAAGCGCAGGTAGCTGATGGCACCGGCAAACGGTGCAACCGACTGGCTGCTGCTTTCCAGCTCGACGTCATGCGCCATGCCCTGCGGATCGAGGGTCACAGTGTTCAGGCGGTACGGCGATACGTACGGCACCACGGCGTAGCCGCGACCATCGATGCGCAGGCCCGGTGCGTTGGTCACCTGCGCGTCGCGCGCGCCCGGCGCCTCGACCAGCACCATGGTATCGCCACGCTGCGGAGTGAAGGTGACGCCGCCCGGATGCATGACCACGCTGCCGTTGGCGCCCACCGATGCCTGGCGGAAATCGCTGGAATGGCTGTAGGTCGCGTTCAACGCGGTGTAGCGGCTGCGGTACTCGGCGTTGCCGACCGCGGTGGTGTTGCCCTCGCGGGAATCGGACAGGGCCACGCCGTAGCTGAAGTTGTTGTCGACGCCGGCCGAACCGGTGATGCCCACGCGGCTGTTGTCGTAGCCACCACGGTCACGCGCGCCCAGGTCGGCGCTGAACGACACCGGATGGGTCCCGCGGCCCAGCGGAACGCTCATCGAGAACAGGTACTGGGTGTCGGCCCGGCCGAGGATGCCTTCTTCGGTGCGCAGTGCCGAGAAACCGTAGTTCACCGAGCGCCAGGCGTTGTTGTAGCCCACCTGGTACTGCTTGGAGGTGCCGGAACGGTCGTAGAAGTCACGCACCGAACCGGTGACGTACAGCGCACCGGCACGGCGGCCCAGCGGCTGGTTCAGGGTCAGCTGGAACTGGCTGCGCTGGCGGCCACGGGTGGTCGGGTCGATGCCGCGATCATCCGCGTCGCGTCCGTACAGGGCGTCCTGCAGGCTGTAGTAGCCTTCGGTCGAATAACGATAGGCGGCCAGGGTCAGGTTGGTCCCGGTTTCGCCGATCATGTTGCTGTAGCTCAGGCGCACGCTGGCGCCGGTGTGGTCGCCGTAGTGGTTGAACGACGTACGGGCATGGGTGACATCGGCCGCGAACGCACCGATCCGGGTGGACAGGCCAATGCCGTACAGCAGTGAAACGTAGCCTTCGCTCAGCGCGCTGCCGCCGTACAGGGTCAGCTGGTTGCCGATGCCGCGCTGGTAGGTACCCTGCGCCAGCCAGGGTTCATCGCGCAGCAGCTCGTTGCGGACCTGGCCGGCGGTCAACGAGTAGCGGGAGACGCCTTCGCGCAGCATCTGCGGCACCGAACCGAACGGCACCTTGAACTCGCGGCGGCGGCCATCGGCCTCGATCACGCTCACTTCCAGGTCACCGCCGTAACCGGTCGGGTACAGATCGTCGATGACGAAGCTGCCCGGCGATACGGTGGAGGAATAGATCAGCTGCTGGTTCTGCCGGACTTCCACCCGCGCATTGGTCTCGGCGATGCCGCGCACCACCGGCGCGTAGCCGCGCAGCGAATCGGGCAGCATGCGGTCGTCACTGGCCAGGCTGGCACCCCGGTATCCGATCGACTCGAACAGTTCGCCGGTGGTGTAGGCCTCGCCCACAGTGAGCATGCCGCGGATCTTCGGGATGCCGCGCTGGGCGTAGGTGGCGATGCTCTGCCAGTGGCGGCCGTCGCCCTCGGTCCAGGTCAGGTTGGAATCGTGGCGGAACTGCCAGCCACCCAGGTTCAGGCCGGCATTCAGGCCCAGATAGGCGCTGCGGTTGCGCTGTCCGCCTTCGACGCGGCTGTCGCTGTCGATGGCATTGAAGCTGTAGCCGACGAAGCCGGCGTTGATGCCACGGTCCCACAGCGCGGGGTTGACGTAGCCACGCGCTTCGCGGCGCAGGAACACCTGCGGGATGCTCAGGTCGTAACGCAGGTTGCCGCTGTCATAGACGCCATAGGCATTGGCCATGCGCTGCTGCACCGGCACGCACGTGGAGGTATCGGTCGGCACCGACGGATCCTGCTGCAGCAGCACCGCCTCGCTGTCCACGCCCATTTCCTCGAGCATCGGCAGCGCCAGGCAGGCATCGACGCGCCCCTGTGCATCCGCCTTGAACTGCACGTCGCGGCGGCCCTGCCAGGCGCCATTGACGTAGACGTCCACGCGATAGGTGCCGGCGACCATCGGATTGCCGTTGCTGAAGGCCGCCAGATCGACCTGCTTGGCCTGGCCGGAGAGGAAGCTGGAGTTGAACTGCGCCGACTCCGGCGCACGCGCGGTCGCCGCCCCAGTCTGCGCCATCAGCGCCTGTTCGCCGAGATTGGCCGGGGCAGCCAGCGCCCATCCTGGGCAGGCCACGCCGGCAGCCAACAGGCAAAGCGCCTGATGGATCGACAATGTCAATCTGTTTCCGATCACACTGACATTCCTTCAATTCGCCGCACGGCGGCGGTGGCGGGATGCGCAGGCCCTGGCCAGCGCGGCGCGTTCAGCCCCCGGTGCTGTCGAGGCGGACCTTGTGCTCCACCCGACCGCCGTAATCGTTGATGGTGATGAAGCGCACCTCGGTGGTGCCCGCCGGTGCGGCGAACTCCAGGTTCTGCTTCGGTGCGACCATCGTTCCCTTGTCCTCGACCGCCTTTTCGCTGCTGCCGGTCACGGCATGCACTTCGGCCAGGGTCACGTGGAAGGGGCTCGGGTTCTCCACCCGCAGGCGGTCACCGCTGCGGGTCCAGCGCAGGGCTGCCGGTGCGTCGTTGGCGACGCCCTTCAGGCCCTGCGGCCGATAGAAAAGCTTCAGGCGCGAACGGAACGCGACCTGCAGGTAGTTCTGCTCACCGTTCTCGGCGTTGTCCGGCGACGGCGGCACGTCCAGCACGTTCAGCCAGAACACCGACTCGCGATCGGTCGGCAGCTGCGCGCCGGAGAAGATCAGGCGCAGCGCCTGGCTGCGGCCCGGCTCGACGCGGCTGATCGGCGGCGTCAGCACGAACGGGGCATCACTGGTGTCGGCCGTCTGGTTGGCGTCGCCACTGTCGATCCAGGCCTGCACCAGCGCGGGCGAGTCGCCCACGTTGTCGACCTGCACGGTGACTTCGCGCGACTGCGCCGGATAGATCACACGCGTGCCATTGACCACCACGCCTGCCATGGCTTCCTGGCAGAAGAGCAGCGTCGACGCTGCCAGCAGCAGCGCCCGGGGAAAGAGAGCTTTCATCGGAAGTACTACGCTCGAGGTGTGTGGCCAGGGGCCGCGGAGCGCTGGCCGGCGCGTACGCCGGCCAGTGCGGGTACGGCGATGATCAGTTGTAGATGATCGTGTACTTGACGCTGCTGGTGACGTCGCCCGGGGTGGCGGCGGCAGTGGCGTAGTACTCGGCGTAGTAGTTCAGGTTGGCGGTGCCGTCGGTGGCAACGGTCACCCACTGCGAGTTGTCCTGGGCCAGACCGGTGCCTGCGGCCTTCACCGGCAGGAACTGGTTGTTCGAGCCCAGCAGCTGCAGCTGCACGTTGCCGGCAGCGTTGGCCGAAGCCTGGTTGATCAGGCGGCCGCTGTTGAAGTCAACGGTCGAACCCGGCTCGAAGTAGGTGGCGACGTTGCCGGCGCTGCACTTGGTCAGGTTGATGGCGAACGGGGTACGGCCCGCGACGGCACCGGCGGTGGCCAGGGTGTTCTTGGACACGGTCGGCAGGGTAACGGCGAAGTCCTTGCCGCCCGGGGTCGAGATGGTGCAGGTCTTGTCGGTCACCTTGCCATTGAAGGTGATGGTGCCGTCGGCAGCGTTGGCGGCCAGCGGAGCAGCGGCCAGCATGAGAGCCGCGATGATGTTGATCTTGTGCATTGCTTTTACCTAACCCTACTGAAGAGATGGAAGTAGAGGAGGAAGCAAGGAGCACTGCCGGGCTTCAAGACCCATCCTTGCGTCTCACCTGTGGCCGGATTCGGACATACCTACCCCTGAATCCGTGACGCAAGTATATGCAGAACTGTGATGAAAGTCCCATTATTTTTCTGAACGATGGTTTATTGACGCCCCAAATGTGACGTGATAGGCACTTTTGGCTTGGCGGCCGATGGGGAGTTGGCGCGGGCCGGCAAAGGTGGGGGAACGACAGCAGATGACGTCTTCGACCCGGTGGCGGGCGCGCCTGAAAGAGGCTGTTTTCAGGCGGCCAGCGCCTTATTTGATGCGCATCACTCTTTGTTGGTGATGGCCCTAGCAGATTCGGATTTTGCCTATTAAAGGCCGTCCGGAGCTGTCGCTAACTAGGACACACCGAACCAGAGAACGTGTCATGAGGACTTCCCTTCTGCTGTGCGTGGCCCTGATGTCCGTCAGTGCGCTGGCCCAGGCCAGCAGTGGCAGCATCCGGTTCAGCGGCCGCATCGCCGAGCCGGGTTGCACGACGGCCCTGTCCCAGGGCGAGCTGAGCCTGGCGGCCTGCCCGCCGTCGGCCAAGGGCTCGACGGTGGCGGTGACCGCGGTGGGCGACAGCCAGGCCGCGACGCTGCGCGATGGCAAGCGCCATGGCCAGCAGCTGGCCGTGTCGGCCAGCGCCATGCGCGTCGGCGACATCGCCTTCTCCGAGCGCTACCGCGTGGAAGCGCCGCAGCAGCAACCGCTGCGGGGCGCCTACCTGGTGGTGGTCGACTACCTTTAAGCCGGGTCCGGCAGTTCAAAGACCTGACGCAGGTAGGCCAGGTAGCCGGGGTCGTCGCACATGCTCTTGCCCGGCGAATCGCTGAGCTTGGCCACCGGCTGGCCGTTGCAGCGGACCATCTTGATGACGATGTTCAATGGCGTCGGGCCCAGATCGTTGGTCAGGTGGGTGCCGACGCCGAAGGCCACCTGGCAGCGACCGCGGAAATAGTCGTACAGGCGCATCACCTTGGCGATGTCGAGCCCATCGCTGAACACCAGCACCTTGCTGCGCGGATCGACCCGGCGCTGCTGGAAATGCGCCAGCATGCGGTCGCCCCAGTCGAACGGATCGCCCGAGTCATGGCGCACGCCGTCGAACAGCTTGCAGAAATACATGTCGAAGTCGCGCAGGAAGGCGTCCAGGCCGACCACGTCGGACAGCGCGATGCCCAGGTCACCGCGGTACTCGCGCGCCCACGACTCCAATGCCGCCACCTGCGAATCACGCAGCCGCGGCCCCAGCGCCTGGAATGCCTGCAGGTACTCGTGCGCCATCGTGCCGTGCGGGGTCATGCCGTACAGCCGGGCGAAATGCACGTTGCTGGTGCCGACCAGCTGCGGGCCGAGCGCATCGCGCAGCAGCGGCAGCAGGCGCGCATGCCAGTCGCGCGAGTAGCGACGGCGGCTGCCATAGTCGGCGATGCGGCATTGCTCGAAGCCGGGGGTGTCGCGCAGCAGCGCGGCCTTGGCCTGCAGGCGGCGCTCGCCCTCGGCGAAGTCGGGCGTGGTGGTGTTGCGGAACCAGACTTCGTTGATGATGGCCAGCAGCGGCACTTCAAACAGGATCGTATGCAGCCAGGGCCCGGTGATGTCCAGTTCGATCTCGCCGGGCACCCGGGTCGAGGCACGCAGCTGGATGTACTTGCGGTCCAGGTGGAACAGGCCGAGGAAATCGGCGAAATCGGGCTTCACGAAGCGCAGGCCACGCATGTAATCCAGCTCGGCGTCGCTGAAGCGCAGGCTGCACAGGTGGTCGATCTCTTCATCGATCTGGTCGATGAAGCGGGCCAGGTCGATGCCGGGCGTGCGGCATTTGAACCGGTACTGCACCTGGGCGCCGGGATGCTGGTGCAGCACCGCCTGCATCATGGTGAACTTGTACAGATCGGTGTCGAGCAGGGACTGGATGATAGGCATGAGGCGGATTATGCGCCCGGCGGGGTGAACCCGGGGGCCCCGCCCATGCGCGCCGCCGCCGGACACGCTCGACACTACAGGGATCTGCGCAGCAGTCTCGGCACCAGCAGCAGCGCGTGCGCCCAGATCGCCCCCCAGACCGCCACCTGCACCAGCAACGAGCGCTGTGGCGCCTCGAACCTGCGGAAGTAACGCCACAATCCGCGGTGCTTGTGCCACTCGACGAAGAAGGGCCGCGAACGGCTGGACACGCCGCGGACATGGGTGACCTGCAGGTCGTTGGCGATCGCCACCACCGCGCCCGCCTCACGCGCGCGCCGACACAGGTCCAGGTCCTCGGCGTGCAACCGGTAACCGGCGTCCCAGCCACCGAGACGATCAAACAGCGTCCGCGGCATCAGCAGCAGCGCGCCGGACAGCGCCGGCACCGGCTGCAGCGTCTGTGCCGGATCGCGCGGAATCGCCAGTTTCGAGCCGCTGCCCGGTGAGCGCAGCATGGCCAGGAAATCCGGATCACGGCGGCGCACCGCCTCATCGGCATGGCCGTGCTCATCCACCTGCTCGACCCCGAGCAGGGAGTCACCGAGCACGTGCGCGCGGTCGCGCAGCCTGGCCAGGGTTTCCGGCTCGACCATCAGGTCCGGGTTGATGAACGCCAGCCACGGGCTGTGCGAATCGGCCGCGCCCTGGTTGTTGGCGGCGGCGAAGCCCGGATTGTCCGGATTGCCGATGAAGCGCACGCGCGGGTCGTGGCTGGCGTGCCGCTGCACGATGTCCAGCGTGCCATCCACCGAACCGTTGTCGATCACCCGGATTTCCGCCACATCCTGCGACTGGCGCAGCCGCGACAGGCAGGCATCGATGGTGCTGCCGCTCTGGTAGGTAACGACGATGGCGGCAATGGCGGCATTCAAGCGGTTGGCTCCGACGCGGACGGGACGAACAGATCGCCCTGCTCGCGCGGCATTATCGCCTGCTGCATCCGCTGCTGCAGGTCCGCGCGCAGTTCGTGCAGCGGATCGTGCATCAGGAAGTCGGCCAGGCGTGGCACCCAGCCAGGCCACCGCGCGGCCAACGCCTCCAGATCGCCATCGCGGCTGACCGCTTCGCCGGCGCGGCTGACGAACGCGTTCTCGCACAGCACGTTGCGCCAGCCCAGGCCCGCCATGCGCAGGCTCAGATCGACCAGCGCAGCGTTCCAGCCGGCGTAGCTTTCCACGTCCAGTCCGCCGGCACGGCGACGTGCATTGCCGCGCACCAGTACCGCATGCGTGACCGCCGATGGCAGCTCCGGGTGCAGGGTCGGCAGTGCGGCGCAGGTCTGCGCCAGCAGCGCAGTATCGGTGGGCTCGGCATTGATCTCGCCCAGCCGGGGCCAGGCCGCGGTCTCGCCCGCATTGCACCAGGGCGTGGCGGTGGCAATGGCCGCATCGCGGGCGAAGGCGTCCTGCAGCTGCTGCAGCCATCCCGGCGCCGGTACGCTGTCCGGTGCCAGCACGGCCACGTCGAGCCCCTCGCAGGCACGCAGCATTTCATCCAGATGGGCCACCTCGCCCAGCGGCCGGGCGCGGCGGGTGTACTCGGCCTGCAGTGGCGTGTTCGCCAGCCAGTGCTCGACGACCGCCTGAGCGCGTGGTCCGGTCTGGGCATCGTCGGCCAACCAGACCGCGGTACCCGGTGCCGTACCGGCATCAAGTGCGGCCAGACACCGGTCCAGCGCCGCATCGTCCACGCACAGCGGCAACAACACGATCGCCCCCATCCCGCCTCCGTGGTTGTCGGTGGCCACAGCGTAGCACCGGGAGGGTGTTGGCCGGGTTGCACCCGGCACGTGCAGAGGCCGGAGCCGAAGCGGGGTTCATGGAAACGGCGGGCGTCGCCCCGCCGTAACCCCCTACTTCTTTGCGCGCGGCTGGTTCAGCGGCTCCATCGCCCGGAAACGCTCGCTGTACTCGTCGGTCAACGTGCGCGCTTCCTGCGCATTGCGAACGATGCTGGGCGTCAGCAGCACGATCACCTCCGAACGACGGCTGGTGCGGCTCTTCTGCCCGAACAGTGCGCCGATCACCGGAATCCGGCTCAGGCCGGGAATGCCGCTGCTACCATCGGTGGCCGAGTCGGTGATGAGGCCGGCCAGCATGATGGTGTCGCCGCTCTGCACGGCGGCCTCGGTAGCCAGCTTCTTGGTGGAAATGCGCGGGTTGCAGTTGCGCTCCTGCGGATTGCAGTTCTCCGGCACATCCGACGCGCTGCTGACTTCCTGCACGATGTCCAGGAACACCGTGCCGTCGCGGGTCACGCGCGGGCGCACCTTCAGGATCACGCCGGTATCGATGTACTGCACCGAGCTGTAGCTGCTGGTGCCGACGCCGGTGTTCACCGTGGTGGTGCTGATCGGCACCTTGTCACCCACGTTGAGCGTGGCCTCGGCGTTGTTGCGCACGAACACCGACGGGGTCTGCAGCAGTCGCACATCGGTGACCTTGTCCAGCGCGCTCACCACCGCTGCACCATTGTGGCCGGTGAACGCCCAACCCAGGCCTTCGCCGCCGGTCGCAGCACCGGCGAAGCTGCTCCAGGAGCCACTCGCCGCGGCCGGCAGGGTCACACCGCTCAAGGCTCCGGTCAGTGCACGCCCGGCCACGGCGTTGTCGAAGAACCAGTTCACGCCGTACTTCAGGTCGCCATCCAGAGCGACCTCGGCCACCTGGGCTTCGATATGTACCTGCAGTGGCATCACGTCCAGCTTCTCGATCACCTCGCGGATCGAGCGCCAGGCCTGCGGCGTCGCGCGCACCAGCAGCGTATTGGTTTCCTCCACCGCCGACACGCCGACCCGGTCGCCTTCCACTTCCAGGCTGACGCTGACGTTGCCGGACTGGCGCTGCGGCAGGTTCAAGCTGCCATTACCGCCACTGGAACTGCTGCCCGGGGTCGAGCCGAAGCTGCTGCTGTTGTTGCTGTCGATGCCACGGTCGCTGTCGCTGTCCAGCTGCGACGGAATGGCACCCGGGGCCAGCGATGCAGGGCTCGAGCCGCCCCGCTTGCCGCTGCTGGCGAACGCCTCGCTGAGCCGCTCGGCAAGATCGCGCGCCTTGATGTAGCGCAGCTCATGGGAGAACAGGCGGGCACTGCCACCGGCCGTATCGATGCGGTCCAGCCATTGCTGGATCTGGTCCAGGTAGCGCACCTGCGGGGTGATCACCAGGACCGCGTTGGCGTTTTCCAGCGGCAGGAAGCGGAACATGCCGGCGCTGGGCGTCTTGCTTTCCTCGCCGAACACCTTCTCCAGGTCGCTGGCAACCTGCTCGGCCTTGCCGGACGTGATCGGGAACACGCCCACCGACATGCCCGACAGCCAGTCCACATCGAAGATCTCGACCGTGCGCAGGTAGTTCTCCAGCTCGGCACGGGTGCCGCCGAGGGTGATCACGTTGCGGCCGCTGTCGACGTTGACGATGGCGTTGGGCCGCGCGTACGGCTCCAGCACCTTCTTCATCTCGGTGGCGGAGATGAACTGCAGCGGCACCACCCGGACCTCGAAACCGCGCGCGCTGGAGGCCGGTGCGGTGCTCGGCGCGACAGTGCCGGCCAGCGCCTGGTCGGCGGCAACGATGTTGTAGCGCCCGCCGCTGTACACCATGCGCGCGTTGTTCCAGCCCAGCACCATCTCCAGCAGGTTCAGCGCCTGTGCCGGCGAGACCGGCTTGGGCGTGGCCAACGTGACCGTGCCCTGCACCCCCGGCGCGATCACATAGTTCTGGCCCAGCATGTCACCGAGGATCGCCTTGACCACGGCATGCAGCGATTCGCCCTCGAAGTTGAACGTGGCGCTGCCGGTGCCGGCCGCATGCAATGCCGGCGACGGCGCGCGCGCGGCCTCGCGGTTGATCATCGTGCCGGTGCCACGGCGGATGACCGCCTGCGGTGCCCCCTGGCTGTCGGCCGCCGCATCGGCCTGGACGTCCGCTGCGGCCTGGCCGGCGCTGGCCGCAGGCTGCAGGGCGCCCTTGCGCTGCACATGGGGGCTGGAGACGGTACTGCAGCCCACCAGCAGCGCGAGCACGAAGGACCAAGGAAGAAAACGCAGGCTCATGCTCTCACTCTACCGGTTGGCGCCATTGCCCGAAGGCGGCGGCGACTGTTGTTGCTGTTGTTGTTGCAGCTGGCGGCGGCGGGCCTGGATGCGCTCGCGGATGGCCTGCATCTGCGCTTCGCTGGGCCCGTTGCTGTTGGCCGGCGGCGGGGGGGCGGCAGCAGACGCCGGCGCGGGTGTGGCGTCCGCTGCACGCTGCGGTGCGGTCGCCGCCTGTGCCGGCGCGGCCTGCGCCGGCAGCGGCACTACCGGCGGTGGCACCGGCACGCCCGGTGCGGGTGCACCGGTACTGCCGCGCAGAACCGTCGGTGGCTCCCCGCCCTGCCCGTTGAAAACGGCAAGTTCCAGCACCTGGCTGCCGCCCGGGCCGATCACCGTCGCCTGGCGGGGTTGCAGCGCGACCAGCTGCCAACCGTCGACCGCGTCACCGTTGAGGCGCAGGCGCAGCGAGCGGTTCTGCTCCGTACTGAACGTGGCCAGGCCGAAGTCGTCCGTGAGCAGCACACCGGTCAGGCGCAAAGCGGCGCTGGCGCTGGGTTCACTGCCGCCCAGCAGGTAAGGGCGCGGCCTGCGGTCTTCGGCGAACAGCGGACGCGCGGCGATGGCGCTGTAGCTGTCCGCACTGGCCATCCGTTCCGGAGCGAACGCCGGCAGCACCGGCAGTGCTGCTGCGGGGTCGGCGTCGGCCCCGCCGGCCGGCAGGCGACTGCCCAGTCCGAAACCGGTGGCCAGCCATACCGCCGCGGACCAGCCGGCCAGGGCCAGCAGGAAAGCGGTGCGCAGGCTGAGGGGCTCACGTTTCATCGGCGACCTCCTCTCCCTCGGCGGCCGCCGGTGGCGGCGGCTCGACCGGGGCCGGGACGGCCGCGGCGGGCTCCGCTGCGGGAGGGATTGCCGCAGCGCCACTGGCGGCACCGGGCAACAGATAGCCGGCCAGTTCGAAGGAGACGTCCAGGCCCAGCCCGGATTCGTTCGGCGACTGCTGGAAGCGCTGCGCGATGAGATTGAGGTTGTCCACGAACAACCGCGGGCTGCCGGTTTCCAGGCTGTGCAGCACGGTCGCCAGTTCCGCCACGCCGCAGCGCAGGCGTACCTGCATGGCGACACGGACGAACTGGGCATCACGGCGATTGTCGGTCAGCGGCGTGCGGTTGCTGATGGTGCAGCTGCGGTTGCCGGGGCTTGCCGTGGCCACCGCATCCTGCAGGCGCGCGCCGAGCGCGGCGGCGGCGGCTTCGGCCGTGGCCTCCTGCAGGAAGCCGGGTTGCCGCTGCAAGGCTTCACGGGTGGCGCGCAGCCGCTGTTCGATCTGGGGCTGCTGCTGCAGCTGCGCCTGCACGCGCTGCTGGCGCTCGCGCAGGGCCGCGACATCGGCATCGATCTCGCGCAGCGGCTGGGTGAACCAAGGGTGCACCAGCAACAGGTAAGCCAGGCCCAGCACCGCCAGCAGCAGCGCCAGCGCCAGCCAGCGGTCACGGCGTGCGCTTGGCATCGGCCGCCTCCGGAGTCGCTGCTGTCGGCGTTGCCGGTGCCGCCGCGGGCAACGGCTGAAGTTCGGCAGTCATGGTGAAGCGGTCCCGGCCGCTGCCGGCGCCGTCCGCCTGCAGCACACCGGTCAGGTTGACCTTGCGCCATTGCGGAGCATCCTGCAGCAGCTGCACCAGCTGCGAGGCTTCGCGGCTGAGCCCGATCAGCTGCAGACCGTTGTTCTCGATGGCCAGCTTCTCCAGATAGGTGCCTTCAGGCAGACGGCGGGTCAGCTCGTTCCAGATTTCCACCGTGCCGGCATGCTGGCGGCGCTGCGACTCCAGGAAGGCCGCGCCGTCGATCAGTGCCTGCAGCTGGGCGCGTTCACTGGCTACACCCCGGGCACTGCGCGCGCTGCGTTCGACGTCCGCACGCAGTGCGTCGGCGGCGGCGCGGCGGTTGTCCAGCAACTGCAGTCCAGCCAGTACCAGCATCACCAGCGCGGCCAGGGCCAGCAGCAGGTTCCAGCGCCGCATCGGATCGGGCCGCGACTGGCGCTGGGCGCTCGGCAACAGGTTGACCTGCAGCGTGCCAGCCTGTGCATCGATCGCGTCGACGCCGGCCAGGGCGTCGCCCCATTCGCCCACGCTGGCACGCCAGGCCTCCATCTGGCGCAGCGGCCAGGCCACCAGTTCGACCTGCAGCTGGCCTTCCCCTGCCACGCCCAGTTCACGCACGTCATAGCTGACCTGGCTGGCCTCGAACGGGGTCTGCCGGTCGATCTCATAACCGACCACCGCGTGCAGCCGGTCGCCGGCCGCCGCCGGCAGCCGCAGGGTGCGACGCAGGACCCGTTCCACCGGCAGCAGCCAGAATCGCGGCAGGCTGCGCAGGCGCGGCTCCAGCACGCGATCCAGTGCGACCGGAGACGAGGGCCACGGCAGGGTGACCACCGCCTCGCGGCGCTCGCCCGCTTCGCGCCAGACCTGCAGCTGGTCACCCTCGCGCTGCAGCAGCAACCGTGCCTGGGCCCAGCCCAGCGCCCATTGCCAGCGCGCCGGCACCCACGCCAGCAACGAGTGCCGCCACCAGCGCAGGAAACGGCCGGCGCCAGGACCGATCTGGCCCTGCACCTGCCGCAGACTGTCCTGCCAAGCCGTCATCTTGCCGTCATTCCCTGCTCCCAGCGAAGCACTGTGTAGGACCGCCCGGGAATCCCCCCGGAGCCATTGCGAACCACTGCCTGCAACACCGACCTGCGTCCACTGCCGTCGATGACACGGGACTCGATACTATAGGTGCCGCTGCTGCTGGCAAGCGCTGAAGATCCATCCGCCGGATCGCCGTCACGCTCCGGCTGGTTCCGCTGCGCCAGCACGAGGTCGGCATCCAGGCCCAGCGCGGTCAGCACGGGAGCGCTGGCGAATCGCGGATCCGGTCGTGCCTGGCGGCTGTAGAGGGTCAGGTGCGGCAGCATCTTCCGGTACAGCGGCCCGTTCATGCCCAGCACCCGCTGCAGCTCGCCCAGCGTCTCGAAGCGCTTGTTGCGTGGCCCATACGGCAGCCCGGCCGCGGCGTAATCCTGTGCCTCGGCACCGCCGCCGGGCTGCAGCAGGCTGTCCTCGTCACGCCAGTCGACGATCGCGCCTGCCAGCTGGCGCGCGTTGTCCACCGGTTCGCCAAGTGCCTGCAGAAATGCGGTCAGCAGCGCCACGTCGGCCAGGTTCAGGTTGATCTTGCCGTTCTCGTCCAGCACCTGGATCTCGATGCGGGCACCGTCGAACTGCCAGCGATAGGTGCGACCATCGGCCTGCCACGGCGCGCGCAGCGGATCCGGTGACAGCCGCATCAGTGCGTACTCAAGTCCCGCACGAGCACGCTCCTGGCCACGTGCATCGTCGTCGAGCACGCGCTCCTGCAGATGCTCGACGCGGGCGCTGAGCGCGAACGCGCCGACCAGTGCGGTCATCAGCGCGATCAACCACAGCACCAGCACCAGTGCGGCCCCGCGCGACCGCATCAACGCCCCCCTCCACCGCCGCCCAGGCGGGGGGCCACCACCAGGGGCGGCCATGCGGCACCGCGGACCGGCACGATCCGCAGTTCCACCAGCAGAGGCAGGCGACGGGTGTCTTCCCAGCGCGGCAGCCACTCGGTCATCTGCCCGCTGCCGGCATCGATGCCGCGATAGCGCATCTCCACCGCTTGCAGGCCATCCACCAGCACCTCGGGCGGGCGTGGTGGCGTTTCGGCGATGCGCTCGCCCTCCTGCAGCAGGACCAGGTCCAGCAGCAGACGCTGCTGCCCGGCCTTGCCGTCCACCTGCAGCGCATGCAGATAGGGCCCGCCGCGTCCGAGGTAGCCTGGCAGATCGGCGACGAACAGCATCCGTTGCTCTTCGCCCTGGAAGAACACCGGCTCGCGGGTCGGGTCAGGCACTTCCAGCGGGCTGCGCATCGCCCCGGCCAGCTGTCGCCGCAGCAGGGCCTGCACCGCGCGCATCCGCTCGCTTTCGGCGGCGATCTGTTCACCCCGCTGGCTGACCGCCATCGCCGAGCGCACGCTGGCGAACGCCAGCGCCAGGCCACCGGCAAGCAGCACGGTCGCCAGCATCACCTCAACCAGAGTGAATCCCGCAGCGCTCCGCTTCATCGCGCGCGCTCCAGGTCCGGCGGCAGCAGGCGCAGGCTGCGCCAGCGCAGCTGTTCGCGCTCGCCATCGCCCCACCGCACCTGCAACTGCAGTTCGGCCAGCCACGGGGCACCCGGCGACTGCGTGGCCGCGGCGTTGCCGGCGCGTGGCTCGGTCCAGGGCTGCACCTGCAGCTCCCAGCGATAGCGCCCGTTTTCCCAGTCGCCCTGCTGCTGCCCCACCTGCAGCGGCGCATCCACGCCCGCCGCAGCCAGCAGCGATTGCGCATGCAGGACGGCGCGCGTGCGCAGTTCGGCCTCGCGCACCTGCCTGGCACCGCCGGACAGGCTGCCCAACAGCAGGGTCAGCGCCAGCCCGAGCAGAGCGAAGGCCACGATCACCTCCAGCAGCGTGAAACCGCGCGCGCGCCGCATCACTGCGCCTGCCATGGGCCGGAGCGGACTTCACCGGTCAACCAGCCGACATCGATGCGCCATTCAGCGGCATCACGCTGCAGGCGGATGCGGCCGCCACTGGAACCGCCATCGGGATGGAACTCGATCACACCCTGCCCCGGCGCAGTGGCCAGCTGCGCCGCACCTTCGAAACGCACCGTCAACTGTGCCGGCAGTTCACCCTGGCGCTGGTTCGCCCCCTGCCAGCGATGCCGTGCCGGCTCGATCACGAACCGCTGCGGTTCGCCGCGCGCGATCGCCTGTGCACGCACCATGCGCAGCTGGTTGGCGATGTCCTTGCCGGCGCTGCGCAGCTGCATGCCGGCGAAGCCACGCGACAGTCCCGCCGCAGTGATCAGGCCGATGGCCGCGATCAGCGCGATCACCAGCAGCATCTCCAGCAGCGACAGCCCCGCCGGGCGCCTGCCGTGCAGGCGCGGTCGGGGCAACCGGCGCGGCAGGAAATACGTCATGCGGGATTACGGCTGGTAGCGGATGTCGGCATCGACGCTGCTGCCACCGGCCTTGCCGTCCTTGCCCAGGCTGATCAGCTCGTACGGCTGGCCTTCGCCGGGTGCGCGGTACTCCAGCGCGTGCCCCCACGGATCGTTGAGGTCGGCCGGCTTGGCGTACGGGCCGAGCCAACCGCCAACGCCGGCCGGTGCGGTCACCAGATCGGTGAGCGCGCCCGGCAGCTTGCCGGTATCGATCTGGTAGTTGTCGATCTTGGATGCCACGGTCTGCACCTGCGCCTTGGCGATGTTGGCCTTGCCCCGGTCGGCACCGCCCAGCACGCGGCTGGCCACCAGGGTCAGCACCGCGCCGATCAACACGATGACGATGATGATCTCCAGCAGGCTCATGCCCGACTGGTGCCGCGCGGCGGTGAAGGACAGGCGGATGGGTCGACGGTTAGCGATCATGATCGGTCCTTTCGGTTGCGTTGGGTCGAAGTGCGGAAGAGTCCATCGTCAACCGATGGCATTGGTCAGGTCGTACAGCGGGACCAGCACGGCGACGATGACCGCACCGACCACCGAAGCCAGCACAAGGGTGATCGCCGGGACCATCGCCGCCAGCAGGCGATCGATGCGCCGGGCGCTGTCCTGCTCGAAGGTATCCGCGGCCTTCAGCAGCATGGTGTCCAGCGCGCCGGATTCCTCGCCGACCTGGATCATCTGCAGGGCAAGCCGCGGAAAGCGCTTGCCGCGCGACAGTGCCAGCGACAGGCCCGCACCGTTCTTGACCTCGTCGGCGGCGGTATCCACGTCGGCTGCCAGCGCGCGGTTGCCCAGTACGTTGCGGGCGATGCCCAGCGCACCCAGCAGCGGCACACCGTTACGCAGCAGCGTTCCCAGCGTGCGCGCCAGCCGTGCGGTCTCCAGCTCGCCGAGCAGGCGGCCGATGCTGCGCCGTTGCAGCAGCCAGCCGTCGAGGGCCAGCCGGAAGGCCGGCTGCCGCAGCTTGCGCTCGAACAGCAGGGCCAGCACGCCCGGTACCACCAGCAGCAGCATCCACCAGTCGCGCACGAACAGACCGAGCTGCAGCACGGCGTTGGTGAACCACGGCAGCGCCACGTCCAGGCTCTCGTACATCTGCGCGAACTGCGGCACGACGTAACCCAGCAGGAACAGCAGCGCGCCGCCCACCACCACCAGCAGGATGGCCGGGTAGACCAGCGCATTGATCACCTTGCCCTGCAGCGCACGCGCGCGTTCAAGGTAATCGGCCAGCCGCTGCAGGGTCTCATGCAGGCTGCCGCCGGCCTCGCCGGCACGCACCATGTTCACGTACAGGCGCGAGAACAGGCCATGCTGGCGCTCCAGCGCGGTCGACAGCGGCGCACCACCGCGCACCACGTCGCGGATGTCGGTGATCGCACGACGCGAGCGCTCGTCCTCGGGCAGGCCCAGCAGGATCGACAGCGCGCGATCCAGCGGTTGGCCGGCACCGAGCAGGGTCGCCAGTTGCTGGGTGAACTGCAGCAGCGCCGGGCCCTGCAGCGGGCGCTGGTGGAACAGGTTGCGCCAGTTGCCCCCCCCGATGGAGCCCGCATCGGCCAGCTGGGTTTCCATCGGCAGATGCCCCTGGTCCTGCAGGCGCGCGATCAGGTCGGCCTCGCTGGCCGCTTCCATCTGCCCGTCGAAGATCTCGCCATGCGGATTGAGGGCCTTATAGCGGTAGTTAGGCATGTCAGCCCCGGGCTCCGGCGCGCATCAGCTCTCCTCCGTCACACGCAGGACTTCCTCGATGGTCGTCTGCCCGGCAAGGGCCTTGGCCAGGCCATCATCGTACATGGTACGCATGCCGCCTTCGCGCGCGATGCGCTCCAGCTCGCCCATACCATCGCGGCGCATCACCGCGCGCCGCAGCGCGTCGTTCATCACCAGGAATTCCATGATGGTGGTGCGGCCCAGGTAGCCGGTCGGTGCCAGTGCTGAGGGACGCGGCCGGTACAGGTGAATCGCCCCCTCCGGCTGCAGGCGGCGCAGCTCGAAACGATCGATCTCTTCCGGTGACGCCGGGTAGCGCTCGGCGTGGGTCGGCTCCAGACGGCGCACCAGACGCTGCGCGAGGATGCCGTTGATGGTGGAGGTCAGCAGATAGTCTTCCACACCCATGTCGAGCAGCCGGGTGATGCCACCGGCGGCATTGTTGGTATGCAGGGTGGACAGCACCAGATGGCCGGTCAGCGCCGACTGGATCGCGATGCGCGCGGTCTCCAGATCGCGCATTTCGCCGATCATGATGATGTCCGGATCCTGGCGCACGATGCTGCGCAGCGCATTGGCGAAGTCCAGGCCGATCTGCGGCTTGGCCTGGATCTGGTTGATGCCCTCGATCTGGTACTCGACCGGGTCTTCGACCGTGATGATCTTGACGTCGGCGGTATTGAGCTGGCTCAACGCGGTGTACAGCGTCGTGGTCTTGCCCGAACCGGTCGGGCCGGTCACCAGCAGGATGCCGTGCGGCTGCTCCAGGACCTTGCGGAACTGCGGCAGGAATGCATCGGTGAAGCCAAGCCGATGGAAATCGAACACCACGGTTTCGCGGTCAAGCAGGCGCATCACCACGCTCTCGCCGTGTGCGGTCGGTACCGTGCTGACGCGAAGGTCCAGCTCCTTGCCCTGCACGCGCAGCATGATGCGGCCGTCCTGCGGCAGGCGGCGCTCGGCGATGTTGAGCCGGGCCATGATCTTGATGCGGCTGATGACCGCGGCGGTCAGGTTGGCGGGCGGGCTCTCGCCCTCCACCAGCACGCCATCGACGCGGTAACGGACCTTCAGCCGGCTTTCGAAGGGCTCGACATGGATGTCCGAGGCACGCAGTTCCACCGCGCGCTGGATCACCAGGTTGACCAGGCGGATCACCGGCGCTTCCGAGGCAAGGTCACGCAGATGCTCGATGTCGTCCACCGCGCCGCCTTCACCATCGGCGGTTTCCACGATCGCCCCCATGGCGCTGCGGCCCTGGCCGAACCAGCGCTCGACCAGATCGTCGATCTCCGCACGCATGCCCAGCACCGGCGTGACCGGCACGCCCAGGGCCAGCTGCACGGCCTGCTGCGGGTAGACATCGTGGGCATCGGCCAACCACAGCCGTACGCCGTGTTCATCCAGCGCCAGCGGGCAGACGTGGAACTGCTTGAGGAAGCGCAGCGACAGCGGCAGGCCTTCGGCGAGGGACTGCGGCGGCGTCTCGGGCACCTGCTTGCCTTCCAGCAGTGGCAGGCCCAGCACATCCGCGCTGGCCTGCGCCTGGTCCCGCTCGGACACCAGCCCCAGGCGCACCAGCAGGCCGAGCAGGCTGCCGCCGGCCTCGGCATGCAGTGGCCGCGCCCGGGCCAGGTCTCCTTCCTTGAGCCGCCCACGCGCCAGCAGCGCATCCAGGATGCGGCTCTCGGCGTCGTCGGCAGTGGTTGCAGCGAGCGCGTTCACGTGACTCTCCTGTCGATCGGCCCGACTTTAGCAGTTAAGCCGTGGTTTCCGCCGCCATCGCGCCGCCTTTCGAAAAATGACAACGCCCGCCACCGCGGGGTGACGGGCGTCGCCAGTTCATCTACGACAGTGTGATGGCGTTACTGCGTGGCGAGGATGGTCACCCCGCTGTAGGCGGCTTCACCCACGACCTTGACGTAGTACGTGCCGGCCACCGGCTTGTTGACGCGCACGGTTTCGGCGTTCCCCGCACGTGTGGACTTGGCATCGTTGTCGCTCGCGCTGGGCTCGCGGCCCTGGGCCAGGTACACCGACACGTTGCCACTGCCACCGTAGGTGATCACGCTCAGCGATTTGCCCGCCACCGCTTCGAAGCTGTACAGGGCACTGCCGCCGGTCGCACCGGACAGGCCGCCGACAGCGACCTTGTTGGTCAGCGGCGTGGCTACCGGGCCGCAGTCCTCGGTGCACGGTTCCTCCAGCGCCTTGGCCAGTGCGGCCTTTGCGTCGACGATGCCGGTACCAATCGGGGTCGCCGACGGGATGGCCACCGGGAACGGGCGTGCGGTTTCCTTGAGCAGGGTACGCATGGCTGCCGGAGCCAGCGGCTCCTTGCCATCGGCGATCAACGCGCTCTGCACCAGTGCCGCCACCGCCGCGACGTGCGGCGAGGCCATCGAGGTACCGCCCATGCCCATGTAGCTGTAGCTGCCCGAATCCGGCGTGGTCGCCGCGTCGGAACCTGCCTGCCAGACATAGCCACCCGGATTCCCGTCCACGCTGCCACCACCACCGGGGCCGGAAAGATCGACGCGGGTGCCGTAGTTGGAGTAGTAGGTGATGCCGCCGGTGATGCGGGTGGCCCCCACCGTCACCACACCAGCGCAGCTGGCAGGACGGTAATTGGACGCGTTGTCGGTCTCGTTGCCGGCGGCCACCACGACCGTGGTGCCGCGCGAGATCGCGCCATTGATCGCATCCTGGTAGGTGCCATCGCAGCTGCCGCTGCCACCCAGGCTCATGTTGATGACTTCGGCCGGGTTGGTATTGGCCGGAATGCCGGTCACGGTGCCACCGGAGGCCCAGGTGATGGCGTCGGCGATGTCGGAGAGGTAGCCGCCACACTTGCCGAGTACGCGGACCGGCAGCACCTTGGCCTTGTGCGCGACGCCGGCCATGCCGACACCGTTGTTGGTCTGCTCGGCCACGGTGCCGGCGACGTGC
Source organism: Stenotrophomonas maltophilia (assembly GCF_025642255.1). Lineage (NCBI taxonomy): Bacteria > Pseudomonadati > Pseudomonadota > Gammaproteobacteria > Lysobacterales > Lysobacteraceae > Stenotrophomonas > Stenotrophomonas maltophilia. The sequence continues at coordinate 573,971 of NZ_CP106759.1, read as the reverse complement.
GTTCCGTGCCAGGAGCTGTCTTCAGCCAGCGAACCGGTGTAGCACTCGTTGTCGTTCTCGACCCAGTCGCCATAGTCCTGTGCGCCCGGTACACGGTCGTCGGTAGCGCGACGTGAGGTCTCGGCATCGCTGATGAAGTCGTAGCCCTCCAGCAGGTTGCCGACCAGATCCGGGTGCTGCGGCAGGATGCCGGTGTCGAGCACCGCCACCACCACGCCCTCGCCCTGCGAAACATCCCAGGCCGCCGGCGCGTTGATGCCGCCGGTCGCGTTGTGCAGGTGCCACTGGTACTGCTGGTAGTACTGGTCGTTCGGCACCAGCGCCGGCTGCACGTCGCCGGCACGCAGTTCGCTGCGGCGCAGCTTCACGTCGGCCTCGGCGTACTGCACCGCCGGATCGGCCTTCAGCTCCTTCAGCACGCGCTGCAGTTCAGCCGGGGCCAGGCGGCCCTGCAGGCGGATCACATCGGCGCCGACGCCGAGCTTGCGCACGACCTGCGGGCCCAGGGTACTGGCGCGCACAGTGCCGCCGGACAGGCTGGCGCGGGTCAGCGCCGACTGCACCGTGGACAGCTTGGCCGAACGATCCAGCGCAGCGGCCGTGCCGGCGCGGTACTTGACGATGATGCGGTCGGTGCCCGGCTGTGCGGTGCGCGCCTGGCGTGCCGGTTCCTGCGTCGGCAACCCGGCGGCATGGACGGCACCTACCGCGGTCATCGACAGCACAGCGGCGGCAAGCACGTTGATGCGAAGGTTCTGCTTCTTGATCACGTCGAAATTCCTCTTCTGGGTCATGGATCGAACCAACACTGCGGCCATCATTCCTTGACGACTCCCGGCCGGCCCAGCCGGGATTGCCGTGACCTCCCCCCAGGCCCTCGTTGCGGGTATTGCGCCGGCGTGGGTGGCCGCCGGCGCGATGGAGTGGCTTACCAGCCGAAGCCGGCGCCAACGCCGACCGAGCTGTCGTCGCTGCTGAAGGCACCGCCGAAGGTGACCGTGGCGCGGTCGCTGATTGCACGCTGGTAACCCAGCGACAACGCCGACTCGCCGCCCTGGAAGCCGACACCGACGCCGACCCGGTTCTGGGTACGGATGCCGGCGGCGCTGGTGGCCATGTTGAGCATCGCCGCGCTCATCGCGCCCTGACGATCGATGCGACGGTCCATATGACGCAGGCGGCCATCGACTTCGCCCTTGAACACATCGAAGCTGTCGGTCACGGCCTTCACCTGGCCATCGGTGTAGCTGTTGGCCGTGGCGACACCACGGTCCAGCTGACCCTTGTTGACCGCGTCGGTGGCAGCGCTGCCGGCCGCGACATTGGTGACCTGGCGCTCGTTGCCTTCGCTGCCGACAGAGACGGTGTTGGCACGATCGGCAACCGAGCCCTGGCCCAGCGCCACGGCGTTGGCGGCCGTCGCACTGGCCCCCTGGCCGATGGCCGTGGACGACGCGCCGCTGGCAACGGCGCCCTCTCCCACGGTGACCGCGTTGAAACCCGCTGCCGGTGTGGCGACCGGGATGCCCGAGCCCGCTGCGGCGGCGGTCGGCGCGCCCTGTACCCGGGCAGTGCTGGCAGTGGCCACGGTGGGGACGGCATCGGCGCTGGCCGTCTCCGCGGCCAGGCTGCCGGCGCCCCCCTCCAGCGGCGTGCTGGTCGAACGCAGGCTGGCGGTGCGGGAGCGGTTCGCCCCCCCGGTGCGCTGGTCGATCTCGCTGACCTTGCGGTCCAGTGCGCCGAGCGCATCGCCGACATTGCTGTAGCTGGCGCCCTGGATCACGTAGTTCGGCGCGACGAACACGCCCTGCATGCCGACACTGGCGCCACCGCCGAGGAAGCTGGCGGCATCGCTGAGCGACTGGAACAGCTGGCCGCCATTGATCGCCTGGCGACTGCCTGCGGCGATGCTGCCGGCGCCGACATTGTCGATCGTGGTGCCCTCGATGCCGGCCAGGGTCAGCCGGTCGCGGCTGGCGTCGTCATAACCGACCGCATTGGCAGTGGACGTTTCCACGGTCGCGATACGCGAATCGAAATCGCCGACCCGGGTTTCCACCGCACCGACGCGCTGGTTGGTGACGTTGAGCTGCGAACCGGTGACCGCGTCGCTGCTGCCTGCGGCGATGCGACCGTCGGCGACGTTGACGATGCGGCGCGTCGCCGGACCATCGGTACCGTTGCCACCGCCGACGGACACCACATTGGCGTCCAGCGCGCGCGCGCCACTGCCCAGCGCCACCGAGTTCGCACCGGTCGCGCCGGCGTTGGCGCCGACGGCCAGCGCCGCATTGCCGATGGCGCTGGCACTGCTGCCCAGCGCATTGCTGCGGTTGCCGCTGGCACTGGCACCGGAACCGACGGCGACCGCGTTGCTGCCCGTGGCGCTGGCGGTCCCGGTACCGGTCGCACGGAAGTGGCGGCCGGTGGCATCGGCGGTGGCCGCCACCACATCCAGCTGGCCCTTGTTCACCGCATCGGTCGCCTGGGTACCGGCCGCGACATTGGTGACCTGGCGGTTGATCGCGCTGTGGGTAACGCCCGCCGCATCAACCCAGTCCTGCGCCGCACCGACCGATACCGCGTTGGCACGATCCGCCAGCGATCCGGCACCCAGCGCGACGCTGTTGTCGGCGGCCTTGGTCGTCCAGGTGTTGCTGCCCAGCACCGTGGCATTGGTTGCCTGCGCGTAACTGTTGTAGCCGACCACGGTGGCCCCGTCCTCGGTCGCCCACGCCTCGCTGCCGATGGCGGTAGTGTGCTGACCGCTGCCGACGCTGTTGGCATCCTGCCCGGCCAGTGCGTTGAAGCCCACCGCCACGCCATTGAGGCCGGTGGCCGCGTTGTTGCCGAGCGCGGTACCGTACTCACCGGCGCGTGCCTGTACGCCGAAACCCGCACCGGCGATCTGCGCGGTGGTGCCCTGGCCGACCGCCGTGGCGACGTCGGCCGCCTGCGCGCCACTGCCCAGGGCCGTGCCGAAGAAGCTGGACGTGGCACCCGCACCGTAGGCTGTGGACTGCCAGCCATTGGCATAGGCGAAGTTGCCGACCGCAGTCGCTTCGCGACCGTCGGCCGTGGCCCCGTAGCCGACGGCGGTAGCGGCCAGGCCGCTGGCCTGGGCGATGCCACCTACCGCAACGGCACCGATGCCCTCCGCTTCCGACTGCGCGCCCAGGGCGACGCTGGCCGGCCCGGCGCTGCTGCTCTGCGCACCGAGGGCGATCGCGCCGCCAGCGGTACTGCTGGCGCTGTTGCCGATGGCCACGCCATCCTCACCCGTCGCCACCGCGTTGAAGCCCACGGCAGCGGCATTGGCGGCGACCGCCGTCGCGCCACTGCCCAGTGCGGTGGCACCGTTGCCGATCGCGTTGGCCGCTTCGCCGGCGGCCAGCGCGTTGTCACCTTCCACATAGGCGCCGGCGTCGCTGTCGGCACTGCCACTGGCCTGGAAGTAGCGGCTGGTGTTCTCGGCCACCGACGCCACGGCGTCCAGCTGGTCCTTGTTGACCGCATCGGTGCCTTCGGTACCTGCGGCGACATGGGTGACCTGGCGTTCGCTGCCCGTGCTGCCAACCGCCACCGTGTTGTCGCGGTCTGCCTTCGATGCAGCACCGAGGGCGACGCTGTTGCTGCCGTTGGCGGTGGCATTGGCGCCCAGTGCGGTGGAATCAGCTGCGTCGGCCCACGAGTTCCAGCCGATGGCGGTCGCGTAGTCGTCGGTGGCCCATGCGCCCGCACCGAACGCCGCAGCGCCGTAGCCGCTGGCGCGGGCCGGGATCAGACCAAAGAAGGTGCTGCCACCGATGGCGACGCTTTCATCGCCGCTGGCTTCACTGGAATCACCCATGGCCACCGCGCTGGCGCCGCTGGCCGTGGCAAACACGCCCGTCGCGGTGCTGTTGGCCCCGCTGGCGATCGTGCCGTAACCCAGTGCAGAACCGAGACGACCACTGGCTTCGCTGTAACCACCGACCGCCGTGGTGCCATCGGCCGATGCCGCGCTGCGGAAGCCACTGGCCAGCGACTGCGCACCGCTGGCCAGCGCTTCCGAGCCGTTGGCGGTGCTGTACACCGCCGTGGCCTGTGCACCCGCGCCGGTCGCCGTGCTGCCGATCTCGCTGGCAACCGCACCGCTGCCCAGTGCCGCGCTGTTTTCACCGGTGGCCTGTGCGTTGCTGCCCACCGCTGCGGCATTGCTGCCGCTGGCCAGGCTGTCCAGTCCCACCGCGGTGGCGCTGGCGGCGACCGCCGTCGCGCCACTGCCCAGTGCGGTGGCACCGTTGCCGATCGCGTTGGCCGCTTCGCCGGCGGCCAGCGCGTTGTCACCTTCCACATAGGCGCCGGCATCGCTGTCGGCACTGCCACTGGCCTGGAAGTAGCGGCTGGTGTTCTCGGCCACCGACGCCACGGCGTCCAGCTGGTTCTTGTTGACCGCATCGGTGCCTTCGGTACCCGCCGCGACATGGGTGACCTGACGTTCGCTGCCCGTGCTGCCGACGGCCACGCTGTTGGCGCGGTCGGCAACGGAACCCGCACCCAGTGCCACGCTGTTCGCAGCATTGGCGGTGGCGCTGGCACCGAGTGCGGTGGAATCAGCTGCGTCGGCCCAGGAGTTCCAGCCGATGGCGGTCGCGTAGTCGTCGGTGGCCCAGGCGCCGGCGCCAAACGCCGACGCACCGGTACCGCTGGCCCGGGAAGGAATCAGGCCGAAGAAAGTGCTGCCACCGATGGCGACGCTCTCCTCGCCACTGGCTTCGCTGGACTGGCCCACCGCCACGGCTCCGGTACCGGCCGCGGCCGCACCGAACCCGACGGCCGTGGTGTTGGCACCGGTCGCGGCGGTGCCATAGCCGAGCGCGGTGCCGAGGCGACCCGTTGCCTCGCTGTAGCCACCGACCGCCGTGGTGCCATCGGCCGACGCCGCGCTGCGGAAGCCGCTGGCCAGCGACTGCGCACCGCTGGCCAGCGCTTCCGAGCCGTTGGCGGTGCTGTACACCGCCGTGGCCTGTGCGCCCGCGCCGGTCGCCGTGCTGCCGATCTCGCTGGCGACCGCACCGCTGCCCAGTGCCGCGCTGTTTTCACCGGTGGCCTGTGCGTTGCTGCCCACCGCTGCGGCATTGCTGCCGCTGGCCAGGCTGTCCAGGCCCACCGCGGTGGCACTGGCGGCGACCGCCGTCGCACCACTGCCCAGTGCGGTGGCACCGTTGCCGATCGCGTTGGCCGCTTCGCCGGCGGCCAGCGCGTTGTCACCTTCCACATAGGCGCCGGCATCGCTGTCGGCACTGCCACTGGCCTGGAAGTAGCGGCTGGTGTTCTCAGCCACCGACGCCACGGCGTCCAGCTGATTCTTGTTGACCGCATCGGTGCCTTCGGTACCTGCCGCCACGTTGGTCACCTGGCGGGTGTTGCCACCACCACCGACCGATACCGTGTTGTCACGGTCTGCAATCGAATCGGCACCCAGCGCGACGCTGTTGGCGCCGCGCGACTCGGCCGCATTGCCGAGCGCGGTGCTGTTGATGCCCGGCGACCATGCGCCACCACCGACGGCCGTGGAGTAGTTGCCGGACGCCTCGGTGGCGAGAATGCCGAACAACGAGCCGCCGACAGCGACACTGTTCGTACCGGTGGCCAAGCTGCCCTGACCGGTGGCCGTGCTGTAGTCGCCGGAGGCTTCCGAGTCGCCGCCCAGCGCCACGCTGTTGGAGCCGGAGGCATTGGCGAAATTGCCGAACGCGGTGGCGTTGAACGCCGAGGCGCTGGCGAAACCGCCGATGGCGGTGCTGTAGCCACCCGTGGCTTCCGCACCGATGCCGAACGCGGCCGAGGCCGTGCCGCTGGCCACGCTCTCGCTGCCGACCGCCGTGGCCGCTTCACCACTGGCGGTGCTGAAGTAGCCCACCGCCGTCGCCTCTTCTGCGGAGGCTTCGGACAGCACGCCGCTGGCGGTGCTGCCAGCGCCACTGGCGATCGAGGCAGCACCGAAGGCCGCGCTCTGTTCACCGCTGGCTTCGCTTTCCGCGCCATGCGCGGTGGCGTACTCGCCAGTCGCCTGTGCGTTGGCACCGATCGCGCTGGCGTTGGCCGCGGTGGCCACGGCATTGAAGCCCAGCGCCTGCGCGTTGTTGGCCAGTGCGTTGGCGCCGCTGCCCAGGGCGATGGCGCCGTCGCCGATGGCGTTGGATGCCTCGCCGGCAGCCAGTGCGTTGTCCCCTTCCACGTAAGCGCCAGCATCGCTGTCGGCACTGCCGCTGGCCTGGAAGTACTTGCCGGTGGTGGAGGCTTCCGCCGCGACGGCATCCAGCTGTGCCTTGTTCACCGCATCGGTGGCCTGCGTACCTGCGGCCACGTGGGTCACCTGGCGCTCGTTGCCGGCAGCGCCAACCGCCACGCTGCGGTCACGATCAGCCACCGAGCCTGCACCCAACGCGACCGCGTTGCTGCCGCTGGCGTTGCTGCCGGCACCCAGCGCGATCGCGCTTTCACCGCCGGCCACCGTATTGGTGCCGATGGCGATGCTGTTGACCGTGTTGCCCAGCGCCTGGTAGCCCAACGCCACGCTGTAGTCGCCGTAGCCGAAGGCACCGCGGCCGACGGCGGTGGCGCTGGTGCCGTTGGCCCAGCTGTTGTAGCCGATGGAGGTGGCGCCACTGCCGCTGGCCCATGCTGCATTGCCGAAGGCGGATGCGTTGGTGGCGGTGGCCCATGCGCCCGAACCGAATGCGCTGGCGCCACTGGCGGTGGCCCAGCTGTAGCCGCCGACGGCGGTGCTGTCGTCGCTGCTGGCGAACGCACTGTCGCCCACGGCGACCGCGTAGCTGCCGGTCGCCCGCGACTTGCCACCGGCAGCCACGCTGTTGTCGCCGGTGGCTTTGGCCGCGCTGCCGAAGGCATTGCCCGACGCACCCGTTGCCTGCGCACCATTGCCGACGGCGGTGGCATCGGCGCCGGCGGTGGTGCCGACACGTTCTGGTTGACCGTCATCGCCGATGATCGGCTGGTTGTACTGGTCGTAGGCCTGGCCCAGTCCACCGATGGCGACCCCGCCGTTGCCACTGGCACTGCTGTTGCGACCGATGGCGACGCTGTCATCGCCCACGGCGGAAGCACCCGCGCCCTGGGCGACGGCACCGGCGCCGATCGCGTTGCTGGACGAACCGGCGGCCACCGCACCCTCCCCCTCGGCAAACGCACCGGCATCGCTGCCGGCTTCCGGCTGGGCCTGGAAGTAATGGGCGGTGGTATCCGCGGTGCTGGCCACGGCGTCCAGCTGCGCCTTGTTCACTGCATCGGTGGCTTCACTGCCGGCAGCGACGCCGGTGATCTGCCGCTCGTTGCCGGCACTGCCCACGGCGACGCTGTTGTCACGGATGGCTTCAGAGTTCGCGCCGAGGGCGACACTGTTGGCGCCGCGCGCCGTGGCGTAGTAGCCAACCGCCGTGCTCTGCGCGCCGCTGGCCCAGGTCTGCGCGCCCAGCGCGCTGGCCCCTTCTCCGGGTGCGTAGGCGAAGTAGCCGATGGCCGTGGCTTCGGCGCCGGAGGCTTCGGTCAGGCTGCCGTTGGCCACGGTCCGGTCACCGCTGGCGATCGCGCCGGCACCCACAGCGGTGGCGGCTTCGCCGCTGGCCTGGGTCTGCACGAAGAAGCCCAGACCGGGAATCAGGTCAGCCGGGCCACCCACGGCCACGCTGCTGGTGCCGGTCGCGTTGCTCTGGGTGCCGACTGCGGTGGCGTAGTCGCCGATGGCGTTGGCCACCGCGCCGAATGCGGAGGACTGCGCGCCGGCCGCATAGGCACCCACGCCATAGGCGGACGCAGCGAAGCCAGCCGCCTCTGCGCTGGCACCGACCGCAGTGCCGCCGACGCCGGCACTGGTCGCACCGGTCTCCACCGGCACGCCGCCGTTGGTGATGAGCGGATTGCCGTTCTCGTCCACGGCGGCGCCACCCACCGCGACGCTGCCGGGTCCTGCAGCCTGCGCGTTGTTGCCGAACGCGGCGCTGTTCTGTCCGGCGGCCAGGGCGTTGTTGCCGACCGCCGTGGCGTTCTGCGCGACCGCGGTGGCGCCGGCGCCGACTGCGGTGGTGCCATCGCCGAGCGCGTTGGCCGCTTCACCGGCAGCCAGCGCGTCATCGCCTGCGGCCAGCGCACCGGCGTCGCTGTTGCTGCTGCCGGTGGCCTGGAAACGCTTGGCCGTGGCATCGGCCACGGCCGCGACGTCCCGGAGTTGGCCGACATTGGCCGCATCGGTGTCTTCGGTACCCGCCGCGACACTGGTGATCTGCCGGGTCAGACCGTACTCGGCCGCGCCCACCGATACCGTATCGACCCGGTCGGCCAGCGAGCCGGCGCCCAGCGCCACACTGCCGGTGGCAACCGCTGCCGAGTTCGAACCCAGCGCGGTGCTGTATTCACCCACGGCGGTGCTGAACGCACCGACCGCGATCGATGCTTCATTGGCGGCCGTTGCGCCACGACCCACGGCGGTACTGCCCGGGCCCATGGCCACGGCTCCGCCACCGACCGCCGTTGCGCCGTCCGCACTGGCCTCGGACAACGCGCCCAGTGCGGTCGCTGCGCCGTTCTCGCTGGCCGCAACAGCGCTGGCACCTACGGCGGTATCTCCCAGTCCGAGCGCAACGGCACTCTGGCCGACGACGACGCTGGCATCGCCGATGGCCAACGCGTTCTGGCCGAACGCACTGGCGCCCAGACCGGCGGCCACGGCCTGTGTGCCGACGGCCGTGGTGGCGTTGGCCAGCGACTGGCTGCCGCTGCCGACCGCAATCGCGCCCTGCCCTTCGATCTTCGCCGCGTCGCTGTCATCACCGGCGCCGTCGGCCTTGAAGTAGCGACTGCTCTGGGCTGTCGCTTCGGCCAACGCCGCCTGCGTGGCCCGCGCCTGTGCATCCAGCTGCGCCTTGTTCACCGCATCGGTTGCCTCGGTGCCAGCGGCGACGTGGGTCACCTGCCGTTCCTTGCCCGCATCACCGACAGCAACGGTATTGGCACGCGTTGCTTTCGAGCCGGCGCCCAGCGCCACGCTGTTGGCACCGGTTGCACGGCTGCCGGTGCCCACGGCGACCGCATTGGTGCCGGTGGCCGAGGCGCTGCCATCCACCAGGCACTTGTCGACGATCGAGCTGTTGAGCACCACGCAGTTGGCGTTGCCGCCGATCTCCACCGACTGTGCAGAGGCGACGCCGGTCATGCCCAATCCCAGTGCCAGCGCCAGTGCGGCAGCCAGTACAAAGGGCCTGGCCTGTGTCGAATCGCGGCGTTGGTCGACGACCCCGCCGCAACTGTCGGACGAGGCCAGTTCCGAGGCCACGACCAACTGACCCAGTGCTTTGTTCCAGACCTTGCGATAAATCCGATTCATCGGTACGGCTCCTGATTGGACTGGTTTTGGGCAAAGCAACGCCACCGCCGGACCTTCTGGTCCAACGTCCCCTGGGGGCGTTTATTCGCGTGATTTACTGCGGGGTATTGCCGAACGGCGCGCAGCGACAGAAAACCGAGCGCGTGCGCCAAGCGGTTACTGCGGGATGAATGGTTCTGAAACGGGGTTCAAGTGTTAACGGCAACTTTCCATATCGTCAAGACTTTGACACAGCAAATCACATTGCCGTGAAGCAGTTCACTTTTTCACGCGTTTATCAATCCATTTTGTTAGTTGCACGTGACGATTGTCTGGCGCATGGAAATGCATGTAACTCATGGTGGCGACAGGAGTTTCATCCGCGCAAAGAAAAACCCGCCGGCAATGCGGCGGGTTTTTCCATACGCATCGGCATCGACGCCTGCGCGAAGCGGTGCGCGATCAGCCGCACCACACCCGGGCATTGCGGAACATCCGCATCCACGGTGAATCACCCTGCCACTCGGCCGGCGCCCAGCTCAGATTGAGTGCGCGCGGGGTGCGCTCCGGATGCGGCATCATGATGGTGACGCGCCCGTCCGTGCTGGTCAGGCCAGTGATGCCATCCGGTGAGCCGTTCGGATTGAGCGGATACTGCTGGGCGATGGCACCGTTGCCATCGATGTAGCGCAGCGACACGCGCGCAGCGGCCTGGTCGACGGCGTTGTCGAACACCGCCTGGCCTTCGCCGTGCGCCACCGCCACCTGCAGGCGGGAACCGGCCATGCCACGCAGCAGGATCGACGGCGATTCCACTACTTCCAGCAGTGCGGTGCGGGCCTCGAACTGCTCGCTGGCATTGCGGCGGAACTGCGGCCAGTGTTCGGCGCCGGGGATGATGTCCTTCAGCTGGCTCATCATCTGGCAACCGTTGCATACGCCGAGGGCAAAGCTGTCCTGGCGCTCGAAGAACGCCGCAAAGGCATCGCGCAGCGCGCTGCGTTCCAGGATCGAGGTCGCCCAGCCACGGCCGGCACCCAGCACATCGCCGTAGCTGAAGCCGCCACAGGCGACCAGGCCGGTGAAGTCCTGCAGGGCCACGCGCCCCTCGATCAGGTCGCTCATGTGCACGTCGAACGCGCGGAAGCCTGCACGTTCGAAGGCGTTGGCCATCTCGATCTGGCCGTTGACGCCCTGTTCGCGCAGTACCGCCACGCGCGGACGCGCACCGGTGCTGATGAACGGCGCCGCCACATCCTCGTTGAGGTCGAAGCTCAGCTTCGGCTTCAGGCCCGGTGCGTTGAACGCGCGGGCTACATCGCGCTCGGCATCGGCGCTGGCCGGATTGTCGCGACGCTTCTGCATGGCATGGGTGACCGACCACCACGCATCGAACAGCTGCTCCCAGCGCCACTCGGCCAGGTTCTCGCCTGCCAGCGATACGCGCACCACCGGTGCGGTGGTCGGCCTGGCGATGCGCTGCGCGCATTCGGTAAGGGCGTGGCGCTCGACCAGGTCGGCAAAAGCGGCGCGATCTTCGCGGGCGATCTGCACCACCGCACCCAGTTCCTCATTGAACAGGCTGCGGAACGGGTCATCGCCCCACGCGTCGAGGGCGATATCCAGGCCCAGGCGCGAGGTGAACGCCATTTCGCACAGCGCGGCGAACGCGCCGCCGTCGCTTCGGTCATGGTACGCACGCAGCAGGCCGGACTGGCGCGCATCCCGGATCAGTTCGAAGAAGGCACGCAGGCGCTGCGGGTCGTCCAGGTCCGGCGCGGCACCGGCGAAGGCCGGCAGTTCGCTGTGGTCGGCGTGCACCTGCGCCAGGATCGAGCCGCCCAGGCGCTGCTTGCCGGCACCGAGACCGATCAGCCACAGCTCGCTGTCGACGTCGCGATCAAGCAGAGGCGTCAGCTGCTGGCGCACATCGGCAACCGGCGCGAACGCCGAGATCACCAGCGACACCGGCGACACGCTCTTGTGTGCCTCGCCCTGGTCATGCCACTGCGCCTGCATGGACAGCGAGTCCTTGCCGACCGGGATGCTGATGTCCAGCTGCGGGCACAGTTCCATGCCCACGGCCTTCACTGCGTCGTACAGCAGCGCGTCTTCGCCCGGATGGCCGGCAGCAGCCATCCAGTTCGCCGACAGCTTGATGCCATCCAGCGCATCCACCGGGGCCGCGCACAGGTTGGTCAGCGCTTCGCCCACGGCCATGCGCGCCGACGCCGCGGCGTCGAGCAGGGCCAGCGGCGTGCGCTCGCCGATCGACATCGCCTCACCGGCCACGCCATCGAAATCAGCCAGGGTGATGGCCACGTCGGCCACCGGCAGCTGCCACGGGCCGACCATCTGCTCGCGGGCGGTCAGGCCGCCGACGCTGCGGTCACCGATGGTGACCAGGAAGTTCTTCGAGGCAACGGTCGGGTGCGCCAGCACGCGCAGGCCGGCTTCCTGCAGATCCAGGCCACCGGTCTTCAGCGCCGGCCAGCGCGGTGCCGGCGGGTGCGCCGTGTCGCGGTGCATTTTCGGCGGCTTGCCGAACAGCACGTCCATCGGCAGGTCGATCGGTGCGTCGGCGGGAACATGGCCCGGCACCGCGCCGTACGCCACCACCAGATGCTCCTCGGCGGTCGCCACGCCCACGGCGGCGAACGGGCAGCGCTCGCGCGCGCACAGCGCGGCAAACTCGGCCAGTCGCTCCTGCGCGACGCCAAGCACGTAGCGCTCCTGCGATTCGTTGCACCACAGCTGCATCGGCGACAACGACGGATCGTCGGTGGGCACCTTGCCCAGATCGATGATGCCGCCCACGTTCGAATCGTGCAGCAGCTCGGGAATCGCGTTGGACAGACCACCGGCACCGACGTCATGGAAGAACTTGATCGGGTTGTCGGCACCCATCGCCACGCAGCGGTCGATGACCTCCTGGCAGCGGCGCTCCATCTCCGGGTTGTCGCGCTGCACGCTGGCGAAATCCAGGTCTTCGGCGCTTTCACCGGAGGCCACCGAGCTGGCCGCACCGCCACCCAGGCCGATCAGCATCGCCGGACCGCCGAGCACGATGACCGCATCACCGGCCTGCAGCGGGATCTTGTCGACCTGGATACGGTCGATCGCACCGAGGCCGCCGGCCAGCATGATCGGCTTGTCGTACGCACGGACCAGGTCAGCGCCTTCAGGCAGCTCGAAGCTGCGGAAGTAACCGAGCAGGTTCGGGCGGCCGAACTCATTGTTGAACGCAGCGCCGCCGAGCGGGCCGTCGGTCATGATCTCCAGCGCCGGCGCCATCCGCGGATTCAGCGCGCGCGGCGCTTCCCACGGCTGCGGCAGCTCGGGGATGCGCAGGTGCGAGACCGAGAAGCCGGTCAGGCCGGCCTTCGGCTTGCCGCCGCGGCCGGTTGCGCCCTCGTCGCGGATTTCGCCACCGGCACCGGTGGACGCCCCCGGGAACGGCGCGATCGCGGTCGGGTGATTGTGGGTTTCAACCTTGATCTGGAAGGCGCTGGGCACCTGCGGCTCGCGGCGGTACTCGCCACTGGCCGGATCCGGACGGTAACGCGACGCCGGATGGCCTTCGATCACCGCAGCGTTGTCGCTGTACGCGCTCAGGGTGTGCTGCGGCGTCTGCTGGTGGGTGTTCTTGATCATGCGGAACAGCGAGCGTTCCTGCGCCTGCCCGTCGATGGTCCAGCTGGCGTTGAAGATCTTGTGCCGGCAGTGTTCGGAATTGGCCTGCGCGAACATCATCAGTTCCACGTCAGACGGGGAGCGCCCCAGTGCGGTGAAGCGCTCGCGCAGGTAGTCGATCTCGTCCTGGGCCATGGCCAGGCCAAGGCGCTGGTTGGCGGCTTCCAGCTGCGCCACCGGAACGCGCTCCAGTTCACCGCGGGCCGGCGCCGAGAACAGGGCCTGGCCCTGCTCGACGTGGTCCAGCACCGACTGCGTCATCGGGTCGTGCAGCACCTTCACCAGCGACTGCTGGGTGGCGGCATCGTCCGGCCAGCCCAGCACGTCGATACGCAGGCCGCGCTCGACCCGGCTGACCGGCTGACCGGCCCCGCGGACCAGTTCGGTGGCCTTGCTCGACCACGGCGACAACGTTCCCAGACGCGGCACCACGATGCGGCTGACGGCCCCTTCGGCGACCGTCCCGGCCTGCGGCTGTGCTTCCAGGATGCGGCACAGGGTGGCCTGATCGGGCACGGCCGAGCCTTCCGGCTGCACGAAGTAGACGTGCCAGGCACCACTGATGCGCAGGGAGGGAGCGATGGACTGCAGGCGGGATTCAAGACGTTCGCGGCGGAACGGCGACAGGGCGGGCGCGCCCTCGAGGACCATCATGTCCGGGGAACCGTAGTTGGGAAACGGGCCCGATATTGTACCGGAAGCGGGGGATGGGCTTGGGCCGGGCTGCGCCCGGCACCCGCCGAAGCAACAGCCGAAGCAACAGCAACGTCAAAAGCCGGTTTCCTGCAGGTTGGCGGGGTGGGTCCGGTGGCGGGGGACGCCGTGAACCCATCCCTGGGGGCTTGGCCGCGGCATCCATGCCGCGGACACCCCCGCCACCGGACCCACCCCGCCTTCGACGGATTTCCGCGATCTGCAGTGGATCCACGCCATGCGCGGATGCTCCGCGGCAGTGCCGGCCGAATGAAGAGCGAAGCGACCGGCTCTTGCTTTTGATTTAGTTCTGTCTTTCGTGGCTGGCGGCGCAGGAACCTGTCCGCGGCCGGGTGGGTGGGCTGCGCAGGGGCGTAAGCGCCATGGATGGCGCGCCCGAGCCTACAGGGACGTATTCACGGCGTCCCCTGCGCAGCCCACCCACCCGGCCACCCCCCAGAAGTCCGCTGTAAGCGCCCCCAGCCACGAGGGGGCTCCGCCGATGGCCGCCGACCGCGCACCAGCGCGCTCCGCCCGAATCCCGGAACCATGCGCTTGCTCACGGATTGACCACGCAATTGATGACAACGTTGTCCCCACCTGGTGCCGGACTCTCTCCCCGGCCTCCCAGGTGCCTCCGTCCGGCCCCTCCCGTCGCCTTCCCCGGCGACGCCCGGACCTGCGTCACGCGCGGCGCCATCGGGGCCCGCGCGCCCTTTGATCGGAGACACACCATGTACGACCCGATTGTGCGCAGTGCCGAACGTTGCACCCGAAGCTGTCGTCCCCGCCGCCTGGCCTGGCTGCTTGCCCTGGCCGCCGGTGCCGCCAGCCTGCCGGGCCTGGCCCAGGCCGCCAGCTGTGCCGGCGTGGCCGAATGGGACCAGGCCAAGATCTATCGCGCCGGCGACACCCTGCAGAAGGGCGGCGTGCTGTACCGGGCAAACCAGGACATCTGGAATGCCCCGCCAGACCATCCGGCCGGTGCGCCCTACTACACCAACCTCGGTGCCTGCGATGGCGGCGGCGTCAACCAGCCTCCCGTGGTCAGCCTGACCTCACCGGCCAATGGCGCTACCTTCAGCGCCGGCAGCACCATCAACGTCACCGCCAACGCCAGCGACCCGGACGGCAGCGTCAGCAAGGTGGAATTCTTCCGCGACGGCAGCTCGATCGGCGTGGATACCAGCGCTCCCTACAGCGCCAGCTGGGCCAATGCCAGCGCCGGCAGCCACACCCTGCGCGCGGTGGCCACCGACAACAACAACGCCACCACCAGCACCCCGACCATCACCATCACCGTCAACGCTGCCAGCGGCGATACCACCGCACCCAGCGTGCCCGGCGGACTGGCGGTGGGCACCCGTACCGCCAGCAGCATCGCGCTGAGCTGGAGTCCGTCCACCGACAACGCCGGTGGCAGCGGCGTGGCCGGTTACGATGTGTACCGCAACGGCAGCCTGGTCGGTTCTCCGTCCAGCACCAGCTACGTCGATGGCGGCCTGACCGCATCCACCACCTACCGCTACCGCGTGCGGGCCCGCGACAACGCCGGCAATGCATCCGCCCAGGGCACGGAAATCAGCGCCACCACCCTGGCCGGCGACGGTGGCGGCACCGGCAAGCGGGTCATCGGCTACTTCACCCAGTGGGGCATCTACGGCCGCAACTACCGGGTGAAGAACATCGACAGCAGCGGTTCCGCCGCGCGGCTGACCCACATCAACTACGCCTTCGGCAACGTGCGCAACAACCGCTGCGAAGTGGGCGTGACCCAGCCGTCGGATCCGAACAGCGGGGCCGGTGGCGATGCGTTCGCCGATTACACCAAGGCCTTCAGCGCCGCCGAGAGCGTCAGTGGCAGCGCCGATACCTGGGACCAGCCGCTGCGCGGCAACTGGAACCAGCTCAAGCAGCTCAAGGCCAAGCATCCGGGTCTGAAGGTGCTGATCTCGCTGGGTGGCTGGACCTGGTCGCGTGGATTCTCCAGCGCGGCCCGTCCGGAGAACCGCCAGGCCTTCGTCGCCTCCTGCATCGACGCCTACATCAAAGGCAACCTGCCGGTGACCGACGGCGCCGGCGGCACGGGCGCAGCGCTGGGCGTATTCGACGGCATCGACATCGACTGGGAATACCCCGTGGCCTGCGGCATCGAGTGCGGCAAGCCCGAGGACAACGCCAACTTCACCGCACTCATGGCCGAGTTCCGCCGCCAGCTCGATGCGGTGCGTCCGGGCCTTCTGCTGACCGTGGCGGTGGGTGCCGGCATCGACAAGATCCGCGTCACCGACCCGGCGGCCTATCACCCGTACCTGGACTACATCAACGTGATGACCTACGACTTCCACGGTGCGTGGGATGCAAGGACCAATCACCAGTCGGCACTGTTCGATTCGCCGAATGATCCGTCCACCGGCGACCAGAAGCTGTACAACAGCAACGACGCCATCGAGGCCTTCATCAGCCGGGGTGTGCCGGCCGCCAAGCTCAACCTGGGCATCGGCTACTACGGACGTGGCTGGACGGGCGTGGCCAATGCCAACAATGGCCTGTACCAGACCGCCTCAGGCGCCGCACCGGGCACCTATGAGGCCGGCATCGAAGACTGGAAGGTACTGAAGAACCTGGCCTGGCCGGGCTACACCGACAACACCGCCGGCGCCACCTGGATCTACAACGGCAGCACGCTGTGGAGTTTCGACACTCCGGCCAACATCACCCGCAAGATGGGCTACGTGAAGACCCAGGGCCTGGGCGGCGCGTTCGTCTGGGAATTCAGTGGTGACGATGCGCAGGGCACGCTGACCAAGGCCGTCAGCGATGGTCTGAAGTGAGGAAAAGGCCGGGGGCGCCGTGCGCCCCCGGCCTTGACCGGATGAGGCATCCGCCGGGCATGGCCCGGCGCTACCGTGGTCGGGCGGGTAGCGCCGGGCCATGCCCGGCGATATCCCGGTCAGCGCTGGGCCGACAGTTTCTCCAGCGCCGCACGCAGCTGCGCCGGCGGCAGGTAGCCGCCCAGCTGGGTGCCATCGGGCGCGAAGATCGCCGGGGTACCGTTCACCCCCAGCTGCTGTCCGAGCGCGTACTGCATCGCCACCGGATTGGTGCAGTTCTTCGCCGGCACGGTTCCGCCACGCTTGGCATTGGTCAGCGCCTGGCGGCGATCGGCTGCGCACCAGACCGAAATCATGTCGGTGTAATCCTTGCTGCCCAGTCCCATGCGCGGGAAGGCCAGGTACTCGACGCTGATGCCGTTGCGGTTGAGTTCGGCGATGTCCTGGTGCAGCTTGCGGCAATAGCCGCACTCGATGTCGGTGAACACGCTGACCGTGTACTTGGCGTTGGGCGCGGCGAACACGATGCGGTCGCCGTGGTTGGCCTTGGCCAGCAGCGTGCGACGGTAACCGAGCAGGCCCTCGCTGTTGGCCGGCCCCTTGGCCCGGGTGTCATAAGGCTGCGACTGGAACAGGTAGCGGCCGTCGTCGGAGACATACAGCAGCTGGCCGGAGACCACCACCTCGCGGAAACCGGGGAAGGGCGCGGCGCCGATGTAATCCACTTCGAAACCGGGGTTGAGCGCGGTCAGCGCGGCGCGCACCGCCTGCTCTGCCGGACCATTGGCAGCCGGGGTGGCCCGGGCGGAGGCGGCGGCAGGCGCCTTGGCCGCAGGGGCCGGCGGAGCCGGCTGGGCGCAGGCCGTCAGGCTGAGCGCGCCGAACACGGCGGCGATGGCGAATCGGAGCATGGAGCATTCCGCAGCAGAAGAGGACCACCGATTCTGACACAGCCGCCCGGGGCGGCGCCGTGGCCCGCTGACGGAAGCCGGACGGGGTTCATCCAGGTCGCTCAACCACGGGGATGGTGGCGGGCGTGCAGCTTCTGCAGGTGTTCACGCGCCACCAGCGTGTAGATCTGGGTGGTCGACAGCGAGCTGTGGCCAAGCAGCATCTGCAGCGCGCGCAGGTCCGCGCCACGGTTGAGCAGATGGGTGGCGAAGCTGTGCCGCAGGCCATGCGGGCTGATGCGGGCCGGATCGATGCCGGCGACCTGCGCGTGGCGCTTGACGAGATGCCAGAACGCCTGCCGCGTGAGCGCGTGCAGCCGGGGCTCGATGAACAGCGGCGTCTGCCCATCGGCGAGTGCCTGCACCCTGCCCTTTCCCACCAGCTGCGGCCGTGAATCCTGCAGGTAACGCTCCAGCCAGTGCTGTGACTCCTCGCCCAGCGGCACCAGCCGCTCCTTGCTGCCCTTGCCGGTCACCCGCAGCACGCCCTGCCGCAGGTTCACCGCCGTTGCCGGCAGCAGTACCAGTTCGCTCACGCGCAGGCCCGCGGCGTACATGAGCTCCAGCATGGCCCGATCGCGCAGCCCCAGCGGACTGCCGACATCCGGCGCGGCCAGCAACGCATCGATCTGGCTTTCGGCCAGCGCCTTGGGCAGCAGGCGTGGCAGCTTCGGCGGATCCAGCAGAGCGCCGGGGTCCTCGCTGCGCTCGCCGCGACGCACGCCATCGGCGAAGAACGCACGCAGCGCCGACAGCAGGCGCGCATTGCTGCGTGGCGACCAGCCATGGCGCGTGCGCCAGGCCAGGTAGTCGAACAAGCCGGCGCGTTCGACGCCGGCCAGGCCCCCTTCGCGGCCGTCCAGCCAGCGTGCCAACCCTTCCAGATCGCGACGGTAGCTGTCCAGGGTGGCCCTGGCCAGACCGTTCTCCGCCCAGATGGCATCAAGGAAGCGCTGGATGCGCATGCTGTCGTCGGCACGCAGTGCAGGCAGTTGCTGGACCAGCTGACGGCGCTCGGCGGGGGTGGAAATGACGGCCATGCGTGGAGGATACGAGGGTGACTGCGGACGCGGCCAGCTTTGCGTATGCTCGGCGCATGTCCAGCCCAGCCACCGACGTGTCTTCCACTGCCACGCCCGAGGCGCAGCGCCCCCGTGCGCTGCTGCCGTGGCGCGTGCTGGCGATGGTCTACGACGCGCTGCCCGTGCTCGCGCTGTGGATGCTGGCCGGCACGGCGTTCACCCTGGCCTACACCTTCAGTGGCCATGCACAGCGCGAGAACATCGCGCCCTTCAGTGCCTGGCAATGGCTGTTGTGGGCGGTGTGCTGGGTCATAACCGGGGCCTATGCAACCGCCAGCTGGCGCCGGGGTGGGCAGACCCTTGGCATGCGGCCGTGGCGCCTGAAACTGGTGTCGGCCGACGGCACCGCGCTGCGGCGCGCGCAGCTGTGGCTGCGGTTCGCCGTGGCAACGCTGTCGTTGCTGCTGGGTGGGCTGGGCTTCTGGTGGGCCCTGCTGGATCGCCAACGCCTGGCGTGGCACGACCGTGCCAGTGGCACGCGTCTGGTGCGGATGCCCAAGCGCTGAAGTGTCCTGCTGGCGCCGGGCATGGCCCGGCGTTGCCGGAATCAGCCCGATTTCCGCCGGAACAGCAGGCCTGACACCACCAGCATCACGATCGGCGGCAGCGCGTAGGCGATGCGGTAATCAAACTTCAGTGCGCCGGCCATGCGCCCGAAGAACAGCTGCAGCAGCCAGAAGCCCAACGCGAACAGGATGCCGAGGAACAGGCGCTTGCCCATGCCACCACTGCGCAGCGAACCAAACGCGAACGGCACGGCGGCCAGGCACAGCGCCAGTACGTTCACCGGATAGAACCAGCGGCTCCAGTACACATCCTCGAAGTCACGCGCATCCAGGCCGTTGCGCTCGCGATAGGCGATGCTCGTGCTCAGTTCGGACACGCTCAGGTTGCGCGGCTTGGCGATACCGGTCGCCAGTGCCGCCGCGTCCAGCTTGGAATTCCAGGGCTCGCGCGCCACCTCCTCGCGCGTTGCCGAGCGCTCGCCGAAGGTATCGCGGCGCACGCCGGTCAATACCCAGCCGTCCTTGTCATGTTCGGCAGTGGCGGCGTGGGTCAGGGATGCGATCCGCCCGTCTTCGGCGATCCGGTACAGGCGGACGTCACGCAGGATCAATCGCGTTCCCGTGTTGCCGACCAGCTGTTCCTCACCGCTCTGCGCGTTGAGGAAGGTATCGCCTTCGCGTGCCCACATGCCGGAATAACGGGCCACGGCCATGTCCTGGCCCCATTTGGCACTCATCTTCAGCGAATCGGCACGGTTCTGCCCCCACGGGCCCAGCGTCTCGGCGCTGAACACCATCACTGCGGTCAGCAGCGACAGGGCAATCGCCACCGACACGCTCAGGCGTTTGCGGGACAGGCCCAGCGCACGCAGCGCGGTCAGTTCGGAGGTCGCCGCCAGCTGGCCCAGCCCCATCAGCGCGCCGATCACCGCCGCGGTCGGGAAGAAGGTGTAGGCGCGGCGTGGCACCGTATACAGCACCCACGCCGCGGCGTGTCCCAGGGTGTAGCCGTTCTTGCCGATGTCCTTGAACTCGCCGGAGAAGGCCATCACCACGTCCAGGCCGGTCAGTACCGCCCAGGTCAACAGCACGGTGCCGAACACCGCGCGCCCGAGGTAGAAATCGAACCGCATCGGTCGCAGCATCATGCGCGGGCCCCCTTGGGCAGGCTCATGCGTCCATCACGCGCATACATCCAGACCGCGAACGCCAGCAGCGGCAGGGTCAGCCACCACAGGCCCAGCATCGCCGGCAGCTTGCCACTGGCGATCCAGCCGGCGCCGATGAACGTCAGGTTGGTGCCGACCATGTAGGCCAGCAGGGCCAGCATCATGCGCCCGTAGCGCTGCTGGCGCGGCGAGCTGCGCCCCAGCGGCACGGTCAGCAGGGCGAACGCCAGGGCGATCAGCGGCGGGGCCAGCCGGCGATGCAGTTCGGCCTGGGCCTGGGTGCGGCCGTCGCCCAGCAGCTGCAGGGTCGACATCAGTTCCGGATCGTCATCCTTGCGGGTCTGCGCACCGTCAGGCAGGGCCACATCGTTGCGGGCGAAGGTGGCCAGCCGGTAATCCAGCGCACCGGCCAGCGGACCCTCGACCTGGTGGCCCTTGTCCAGTTCCAGGAAGCGCTGCCGCTCGCCCTCGAAGTACATGCGGCCGCTGGCGGCAGAGACCACTTCCAGCCGGTCGTCCTTGGCACGCTGCAGGAACACCTTGCCCAGCTGGGTGCCATCGGGCGAAATCGAGGACAGGTAGACCACGCCGCCGTTGGGCAGCGGGGTGAAGCGCCCGGGTTCCAGGCCGGCCATCAGTACGCTGCGGTTGGCGTCCTGGATCATCTGCTCGGCGGTGCGTGAGGCCCACGGCCCCAGCCACAGCGAACAGGCGCCCACCACCGCCACCACCGGCACCACCAGCATCAGCAGCGGCCGCAGCAGGCGCCTGGGGCCCACGCCGATGGCGGTGATCACCGCCATTTCCGAGTCGCGGTAGAGGCGGGCGATCGCCAGCAGCAGGCCCAGCATCAACGCCAGCGGCAGGATCAGCGGCATGTAGACGATGAACTGCAGCGCCAGCTGCGAGAACAGCAGCCTGGCCGGCAGGCGCCCGTCGGCGATGTTGCCGAGGATGTCCACCAGCACGCCGCCCACGCTGACCACCAGCAGGACGATCAGGGTGGCCAGGAAACTCTGGACGAAATCGCCCAGCAGGTAGCGGTCGAGCTTCAACATGGGGCGGTGGTTTAAACTCTGGGGTTCGTTCGCGGTGCCGCCCAGTCTAGCGTCTGGGCGTAAACGGTCCGCGATTGTACGGACTTGCCAATGGAATCTGCTCAATGGCTCTCGAATTCACCCTGAACCACCTCGCCCCGGCCGCCGCCCCCGTTGACTGCCTGGTGGTCGGCGCGTACGCCGACCATACCCTGACTCCGGCTGCACAGGCGCTGGATGCCGCCAGCGGCGGCCGCCTGTCGGCCCTCGCCCAGCGCGGCGACCTGTCCGGCAAGACCGGCGCCACCAGCCTGCTGCACGACCTGCCGGGCGTGGCAGCGCCGCGCGTGCTGGTGGTCGGGCTGGGTGAAGCCGCCCGCTTCGGCGTGCCGCAGTACCTGAAGGCCGTAGGCGACGCCGTTCGCGCGCTGAAGGCAGGCGCCACCCGCAGTGCGCTGTTCACCCTGTCTGAAGTGGCTGTGAAGGAGCGCGATGCGGCCTGGGCGATCCGCCAGGCAGTGATCGCCGCCGATCACGCGGCCTACCGCTACACCGCCACGCTGGGCAAGAAGAAGGCCGATGATGCCGGGCTGGCCCAGCTGGCCATCGCCGGTGACGACGCGCAGGCCCTGGCCCAGGGCCAGGCCATCGCTGCCGGTGTCGAGTTCGCCCGCGAACTGGGCAACCTGCCGCCGAACTACTGCACCCCGGCCTACCTGGCCGAAGTCGGCGTGAAGTTCGCCAGCGAGCATGACGGCGCCGAGGCCGAGATCCTCGACGAGACCCAGATGGAAGCCCTGGGCATGGGCTCGCTGCTGGCCGTGGCCCGTGGTTCGGCCAATCGCCCGCGCCTGGTCGTACTGAAATGGACCGGTGCCGGCGACGCCAAGCCCTATGTGCTGGTCGGCAAGGGCATCACCTTCGATACCGGTGGCGTCAACCTGAAGACCCAGGGCGGCATCGAGGAAATGAAGTACGACATGTGCGGCGGCGCCAACGTCATCGGCACCTTCGTCGCTGCGGTCAAGGCCAGGCTGCCGGTGAACCTGGTGGTGGTGGTGCCGGCCGTGGAGAACGCCATCGACGGCAACGCCTACCGCCCGTCCGACGTCATCACCTCGATGTCGGGCAAGACCATCGAAGTCGGCAACACCGACGCCGAAGGCCGCCTGATCCTGTGCGATGCGCTGACCTACGCGCAGCGCTTCGAGCCGGCCGCGCTGGTCGACGTCGCCACCCTGACCGGCGCCTGCATGGTCGCCCTCGGCCACCAGACCGCGGGCCTGATGAGCAAGCACGACGACCTGGCCAACGAGCTGCTGGCCGCCGGCGAGCACGTGTTCGACCGCGCCTGGCGCCTGCCGCTGTGGGATGAGTACCAGCCGATGCTGGATTCGACCTTCGCCGACGTCTACAACATCGGCGGCCGCTGGGCCGGCGCCATCACCGCCGGCTGCTTCCTGTCGCGCTTCGCCGAAGGCCAGCGCTGGGCTCACCTGGACATCGCCGGCGTCGCCAGCGACGAGGGCAAGCGTGGCATGGCCACCGGCCGCCCGGTCGGCCTGCTGAGCCAGTGGCTGCTGGACCAGGCCGCCCGCGCCTGATGCTGTACCAGACCCTGGCCGGCCACCGCCGGCCAGGGCCTCGCCCGGCCAGGCCGGGCCCCCGCCTGTTCCGGACCCTGCCATGCCCCGCGCCGACTTCTACCTGATCGCCAAGCCCCGTTTCCTGACCGAGCCGTTGCGCCTGGTCTGCGAGCTGGCACGCAAGGCCAACGATGCCGGCCTGTTCACCCTGGTGCTGGCGCGCGACCAGGCCCAGGCCGAGGAACTGGACGAACTGCTGTGGGCGTTCGATGACGATGCCTACATCCCGCATCAGATTGCCGGCGAGGACATGGACGAGGAAGAAGCGCTGGTGCTGATCGCCGTGCCCGGCACCGAGGCGCCGGCCCGCCCGCTGGTGATCAACCTGCGCGACGACCCCTGGCTGGGCCAGTGCGAGCGCGTGCTGGAAGTGGTCCCGGCCGACCCTGAAGCGCGCGAACCGCTGCGCGAACGCTGGCGCCAGTACAAGGCCGCCGGTTACGACCTGAACAAGCACGACATGTGAGCGCCCCGCGGCCCCCTTGATGGGCCGCCGCCGCGCCCTGATCCTTCAACGATTACCTCCTGGTTCCCCCGCATGACCCAACTCGCCTCCAGCTACGACCCGAAGTCCTTCGAGACCGACCTCTACGAGGCCTGGGAGAAGGCCGGCCACTTCAAGCCGTCCGGCCAGGGCGAGCCGTACACCATCCTGCTGCCACCGCCGAATGTGACGGGCACGCTGCACATGGGACACGCCTTCCAGCAGACCCTGATGGATGCGCTGGTGCGCTACCACCGCATGCGCGGCTACGACACGCTGTGGCAGGTCGGCACCGACCACGCCGGCATCGCCACCGAGATGGTGGTCAGCCGCAACCTGGCGCTGGAAGGCAAGGGCGAAACCCGTGACTCGCTGGGCCGCGAAGGCTTCATCGGCAAGGTCTGGGAGTGGAAGCAGCAGTCCGGCGACACCATCGAACGACAGATGCGCCGCCTCGGCACGTCGGCCGACTGGTCGCGCAGCACCTTCACCATGGACCCGCAGCCCTCGGCGGCGGTGATCGAGGCCTTCGTGCGCTGGCATGAGCAGGGCCTGATCTACCGCGGCCAGCGTCTGGTCAACTGGGATCCGGTGCTGAAAACCGCCATCTCCGACCTGGAAGTGGAGAGCGCCGAAGAAGACGGTTTCCTGTGGTCGATCGCCTATCAGCTCGATGACGGCCTCAGCTACGAGCACGTCGAGCGCGACGCCGACGGTAACGAAACCCTGCGCGAGACCCGCGATTACCTGGTGGTGGCCACCACCCGCCCGGAGACCCTGCTGGGCGACACCGCCGTGATGGTGCATCCGGAAGACGAGCGGTACGCGCACCTGATCGGCAAGACCGTGGTGCTGCCGCTGACCGGCCGCCGCGTGCCGGTGATCGCCGATGATTACGTGGACCGTGCGTTCGGTACCGGCGTGGTCAAGGTCACGCCCGCGCATGACTTCAACGATTACCAGGTCGGGGTGCGCCACAGCCTGCCGATGATCAACCTGTTCACTCCGGTGGCGGCGCTGAATGAGAACGCCCCGGAACGCTTCCAGGGCCTGGACCGCTATGAAGCACGCAAGGCCGTGCTGTCCGAGCTGGAAGACCTGGGCATCCTGGTCGAGACCAAGGCGCACAAGCTGCAGGTGCCGCGCGGCGACCGCACCGGCCAGGTGATCGAGCCGTACCTGACCGACCAGTGGTTCGTGAAGATGGACGAGCTGGCCAAGCGCGGCCTGGAGCTGGTCGAAGGTACCGATGGGAAGCCGGGCAGCATCTCCTTCGTGCCGCCGAACTGGATCAACACCTACCGTCACTGGATGGCCAACATCCAGGATTGGTGCATCAGCCGCCAGCTGTGGTGGGGCCACCGCATTCCGGCGTGGTTCGACGCTGCCACCGGCACCTGCTACGTCGGTCGCAGCGAGGATGAGGTGCGGGCAAAGCACAAGCTCGGCAGCGATGTCGTGCTGAACCAGGAAAGCGACGTGCTGGAAACGTGGTTCTCCTCCCAGCTGTGGCCGTTCTCCACCCTGGGCTGGCCGAACGAACAGGCCATGGCCGAGCGTGGCTTCGACCGCTACCTGCCGTCGTCGGTGCTGGTCACCGGCTTCGACATCATCTTCTTCTGGGTGGCCCGCATGATCATGGCCACCGACAACCTGACCGGAAAGATTCCGTTCAAGGACGTCTACTTCACCGGCCTGATCCGCGACGGACAAGGCCAGAAGATGTCCAAGAGCAAGGGCAATGTGCTCGACCCGCTGGACATCATCGATGGCATCAGCATCGATGACCTGGTCGCCAAGCGCACCGGCGGCCTGATGCAGCCGAAGATGGTGGAGAAGATCGAGAAAGCCACGCGCAGGGAGTTCCCGGACGGCATCGCCGCCCACGGCGCCGACGCGCTGCGCTTCACCATCGCGGCGCTGGCCACCCATGGCCGCGACATCAAGTTCGACATGAACCGAGCCGAAGGCTACAAGAACTTCTGCAACAAGCTGTGGAATGCCAGCCGCTTCGCGCTGATGAACACCGAAGGTGCGGCGTTCAGCGGCGTGCCGACACCGCGCACCGATGCCGAGCGCTGGATCCTTGCACGCCTGGCGGCCACCACCGCTGAAGCGCAGGGCCACTTCGCCGCCTACCGCTTCGACCTGCTGGCGCAGTGCCTGTACGAGTTCGCGTGGAATGCGTTCTGCGACTGGTTCCTCGAACTGAGCAAGCCGGCGCTGAGCGGCAGCGACGCAGCGGATGCCGAAAGCACCCGCCACACCCTGCTGTATGTGCTGGAAGCCCTGCTGCGCCTGCTGCACCCGTTGACGCCGTTCATCACCGAACAGCTGTGGCAGCAGCTCGCCCCGCGCCTGGGCCTGGCCGAAACCACGCTGTCGCTGCGCCCCTACCCGACCGCAGCCGAGTTCCAGGGCGATTTCGCCCAGGCCGAGGCCGACGTCGAATGGCTCAAGGCGGTGATCAGCGCGGTGCGCCGCGTGCGCAGCGAACTGAACGTCGCACCGTCCAGGCTGGTGCCCCTGCGCCTGCAGGCCGGCCAGCAGCAGGATCGTGCCCGCGTCGAACGCTTCAGTGCGTCGCTGTCGTTCCTGCTGAAGCTGGACAGCGTGCAGTGGCTGGGCGAAGGCGAAAGCGCTCCGCCTGCGGCCGCCGCCATCGTCGGTGAGTTGAAGCTGCTGGTGCCGCTGGAAGGCCTGGTCGATCTGGATGCCGAACGTGCACGCCTGGACAAGGAGATCAAGCGCGTGGAAGGCGAGCAGGAGAAGAGCGAAACCAAGCTGGCCCGGTTCACCGACAAGGTGCCGGCTGCGGTGGTCGAGCAGGAGCGCGTGCGCCTGGCCGACTGGAACACCCAGCTGGCCGGCCTGCGCGAACAACGCGCGAAGCTGTAACAGCCGACCGGCGGGTGCGGATCCAGGTCCGCACCCGCCCAGGTCTTTTGGCATCATCAGAGGATGCCGCTTTCGATCTTCCTGCTGGTTCTCGCCGCTGCCGCGCTGCATGCCAGCTGGAACGCCATCGTCAAGCGTGGCGCCGACAAGCTCCTCGGCACCGTGCTCGTCACCGGCGGCGCCGCACTGCTGTCCGCCGCGCTGCTGCCTCTCCTTCCTCTGCCGGACGTGACCAGCTGGCCTTGGCTGGCGGCCTCGGTACTGCTGCAGGTGGTCTATTACGCGCTGGTCGCGCGCTGCTATCAGCAGGTGGACATGAGCCTGGCGTATCCGCTCATGCGCGGTTGCGCACCGATCCTGGTCGCGCTGGCTGGCACCGTGCTCGGCGAATCACTGCCCGCAGCGGCGTGGCTGGGCGTGGCGCTGGTCAGCAGCGGCATCCTGGCCATGGCACTGGGCGCGCGCGCAGGCCAGCTCGGCCTGCCGCTGCTGACGGCGACGATGATCGCAACCTACACCCTGGTCGATGCGCACGGCGCGCGCCTGTCGGGCAGCCCGCTGGCCTACACGTTGTGGCTGTTCCTGCTGTCGGGCATCCCGCTGCCGCTGTGGGCGCTGTACACCCGCCGCAGCGCGGTGCTGACCTATGCGCGCCAGCATTGGCCGCTGGGCCTGGCCGGCGGCGTGGGCACCACCGCGTCCTACGCGATGGCACTGTGGGCGATGACCCAGGTACCGGTCGCGATGGTGTCGGCCCTGCGCGAGTCATCGATCCTGTTCGCCCTGCTGATCTCGGCATTCCTGCTGCGCGAACGGATACCGCGCGTGCGCTGGCTGGCGGCGTCGCTGATCGTCAGCGGAGTGATGGCCCTGCGGCTGGCGTGAGCCACACGTGCCCGCCAAGGTTGGCACCTGCCGCCAGCGCCCGGCCGTACCGGCGGGCAACGCGGCGCATCCCGGTTACAGCGGCGGCATCGTCTGCAGGTCGCCATCGACCAGCTCGATCGCCATCACCACCGCGTCCTCGCGTCCCTGCGCGGCCGGGTAATAGCGCGGACGCCGGCCGATCTCGTTGAACCCTTCGCTGTGATATAGCGCCAGCGCCGGCGCATTGGACGGGCGCACTTCCAGGAACACACGCTGGGCACCGCGATCACCAGCCAGCTGCACCAGCGCACGCAGCAGCTGCCGCCCCAGCCCGCGTGACTGCACCAGCGGATCGATGCAGATGTTCAGCACATGTGCCTCGTCGGCAGCGATGCTCAGCACGCCGTAGCCGAGCAGCTGGCCATCGCGCTCCATTGCCAGACCGGGATAACCCGCACGCAGGCAATCGATGAAAATGCCGCGGGTCCACGGGAAGGGATAGCCACGCACCTCGATCGCCATCACCTCGGCAAGATCGCTCTCGCGCAGCGCCCGCAGGCGCACCGGACCGGGCTGGCTGACCGCACTCACGGCGCGCCCCGCTTGCGCAGGGCGCGCAGCTGCGGCCACAGCGCGCGCTTGGCGGCTGGATCACGGCGCAGCTGCTCCAACGGCCAGCTGTCCATCAGCGCCTGCGTCGCGGCATCGTTCGGATTGCAGCCGGACGCGCGCAGCAGCGCGATCTGCAGGCGATCAGGCAGACGTACCGCCGGCTGCCGGGTGGTGCCCGCCGAGGCTGCGCGTGCCGCCTGCGGTTCGGTTGCCGACACCACGGCGGGCGCGGTGCGAGGCGGCGGCGACGGACTCCGCGGCTGGCGCGGTGCCGGCTCCACCGCTGCCGGTTCGGGCTGGCGTGACGGAGACTGCGCTGCCGGGCTGGCCGCATCGGCGTCGGCCACGCTCAGCTGCAATGCAGCGTCCAGCTCCGCGGCGAGCTGGCCGTCGTGATAGACGGTATAGCCCATCGCCTGCAGCCAGGCCTGCTGAGCCGGTGACCACAGCACGGGCAGATCCTGGCTCACGCGGCCTCGGACTTCTTGCGCAGACGCTGCACCGCCCACATCACCGGGCCGGACAGGGCATACAGGATGCCCACGGCGAACAGGACGCGCGGCAGGTCGATCACCGCGATCGCGATGGCCATCGGTACCAGTGCCAGGACCAGGAACGGCACCCGGTCGGATCGGGAATCCTTGGCGGCACCGCCCTTGAAGCTCCAGAAGCGGATGCGGCTGACCATCAGCAGCGCAGCGACCAGCGTCACCGCCAGCGCCACATAGCGCAGCTGATTGCCATCCCAGCCCAGGTTGCCATCGGCGAAGGCCCAGACGAACGACATCATCAGCCCGGCAGCGGCGGGGCTGGCCAGGCCGACGAACCAGCGCTTGTCCACCACCGCGACCTGGGTATTGAAGCGGGCCAGACGCAGCGCCGCGCATGCGGCGTACAGGAAGGCCACGGCCCAGCCGACACGGCCCAGCAGGGGATCATCGAATTTCAGCCAGGACAGCGACCAGTGGTACATCACCAGTGCCGGCGCCATGCCGAAGCTGACCAGGTCGGCCAGCGAGTCGTACTGCACGCCGAACTCGCTGCTGGTGCCGGTCAGGCGCGCGACACGGCCATCCAGGCCGTCCATCACCGCCGCCACGAACACCGCGATGCTGGCATTGACGAAATCCCCGTTGGCAGCGGCGATGATCGCGTAGAAGCCCGCGAACAGGCCCGCAGTGGTGAACAGGTTGGGCAGCAGGTAAATCGTGCGCGAACGCGGCGGCGGTGTGATCGGGTCCATGGAATCCAGTTTAATCGACTTGCCAGCGGTCGGTGCCAATGCTGCAATCGGCGTTCTACGCCCATTCTGCGGAGTTTGCCATGCGTGCCCTGTCCTGCCTGGGATGCCTGCTGCTGTTGGCCAGTACCAGTGCCATGGCCGGCCCCGTCTACAAGTGGAAGGACGCCAACGGCGTCACCCAGTATTCGGAAACCCCGCCAGCAGGCAGGACCTACGAGACCCGGGCGCAGGCGCGCTCGGCGCCATCGGCCGACAGCGCCGAACGCCCGGCCGCACCCGTGCCGGAGCAGTGCAGCACCGCCCGTGCCAACCTGGCCCTGCTGGAGGGGTCCGGCCAGGTGATGCAGGACACCGACGGCGACGGCAAGGGCGACACCGTACTGACCGCGGAGCAGCGCACCGCGCAGAAGGGACTGGCTGAAGCCAGCATCAAGGCCTACTGCCCAGCAGCCGGTTGAGGGGTCGGCAGGGCTACGCCTGCACCTGCCTCAAGCAACGTCAACGGCCACGTCAAATGCCAAAGCGGCTCTGGTTTTCTGCTGGTCTGGCGGGGCGGTGTGGGCTGGCAGGACACGCCGTAAACCCATCCATGGGGGCTACATGGAATCAAAAATGGGGTCAGATCCGTTTCCGCAGGAAAACGGATCTGACCCCAAGGCATGTCCTGGCAGGTCGCAGAGATCTGTCGAAGGCGGGATGGGTCCGGTGGCAGGGGTGTGAGCGGCATGGATGCCGCGACCAAGCCCCCATGGATGGGTTTACGGCGTCCCCTGCCACCGGATCCACCCCGCCATCCCACGCGAAGCCCGCTGTTGCTGTTGCAGTTGACGTTGCCTGAGGCGGGTGCAGGGCGCAGCCCTGCCGATACCCTCCCCCCGCCCGGGCTGGCAGAATAGGGATCTCTGCCGTAGACCGAAGCCGACGATGCGCCTCTCCCAGTTCCACCTGCACACCACCAAGGAAACCCCCAGCGACGCGGAGCTGACCAGCCACCGCCTGATGCTGCGTGCGGGCATGATCCGCAAGCTCGCCTCCGGCCTGTACACCTGGTCGCCGCTGGGACTGCGCGTGCTGCGCAAGGTCGAACGCATCGTGCGGGAGGAAATGGATCGCGCCGGTGCCGTGGAGTTCCAGATTCCAACCATCCAGCCCAAGGAGCTCTGGGAGCAGACCGGCCGCTGGCAGAAGTTCGGGCCGCAGCTGCTGAAGATCAAGGATCGCAAGGACCAGGTGTTCTGCTACAGCCCGACCGCCGAGGAAGCCGCATGCGACTTCGCGCGCAGCGAACTGTCCAGCTACAAGCAGCTGCCGGTGAACTTCTACCAGATCCAGACCAAGTTCCGCGATGAGATCCGCCCGCGCTTCGGCGTGATGCGTGCACGCGAATTCCTGATGAAGGACGCCTATTCGTTCCACCTGCACGATGAGTGCCTGGTGCGCGAGTACGAGAACATGAAGGCCGCCTACAGCCGCATCTTCACCCGGCTGGGCCTGGACTTCCGCATGGTGCAGGCCGATTCCGGCGCGATCGGTGGCGACGCGTCGCAGGAATTCCATGTGATCGCCGATTCGGGCGAGGACGCGCTGGTGTTCTCCACCGGCTCGGACTACGCGGCCAACATGGAAGCGGCGATCGCCGCGGAACCGGCACCGCGCGCGGCAGCCGGCGAGACGATGCGCAAGGTCGAGACCCCCACCCAGAAGACCTGCGAGGACGTTGCCGCCCTGCTCGGCATCGCCCTGCAGCGCACGGTGAAGTCGGTGGCGCTGATGACCGCCGAAGGGTTCGTGCTGGTGCTGGTCCGTGGCGACCACGAGGTCAACGAGATCAAGCTGGGCAAGGTTGCCGGCCTGGAAGAGCAGCGCTTTGCCAGCGAAGCGGAGATCGCCGAGTACCTGGGCAGCGTGCCCGGCTTCCTCGGCCCGGTTTCACCGGCCAAGGCGATCCGCGTGGTGGCCGACCGCGAAGTGGCGGCGATGTCCGATTTCGTGGTCGGTGCCAATGAAGCGGGCTTCCACCTGGCTGGAGTCAACTGGGGCCGCGACCTGCCGGAACCGGAAGTGGTCGATATCCGCAACGTGCGTGCCGGTGACCGTGCGCTGGACGGCGGCGAGTTGAAGATCGCCCGTGGCATCGAAGTCGGCCACGTGTTCCAGCTTGGCCGCAAGTACGCCGAAGCGCTGGACGCGACCGTACTGGACGAGAACGGCAAGGCCGCAGTGATGGCAATGGGCTGCTACGGGATCGGCATCTCGCGCGTGGTCGCTGCCGCGATCGAACAGAATCATGACGATGCCGGCATCATCTGGCCGGACGCGATGGCGCCGTGGCAGGTGGTGGTGTGCGTCATCAACCCCAAGGGCGATGCCGCTGTGGCCGAAGCCGCTGCCGGCCTGCTGCAGGAACTGCGCGATGCCGGTCTCGATGCCGCGCTGGATGATCGCGGGCTGCGCCCGGGTGCGATGTTTGCCGACATGGAGTTGATCGGCATCCCGCATCGCGTGGTGGTCAGCGAGCGCGGCCTGGCGGCCGGCACGTACGAGTACCGCTCGCGACGTGCCAGCGAAGCCGAAAGCCTGGACAAGGCTACCCTGCTGCAACGCCTGCAGGGTTGAGTGACCGGACCGGGGCATGCCCCGGTCTTTTTCTTTGTACCGGCGGTGGGCCGGTGAATATGCAGCTGG
This sequence comes from Stenotrophomonas maltophilia, assembly GCF_025642255.1. Classification (NCBI taxonomy): domain Bacteria; kingdom Pseudomonadati; phylum Pseudomonadota; class Gammaproteobacteria; order Lysobacterales; family Lysobacteraceae; genus Stenotrophomonas; species Stenotrophomonas maltophilia. The sequence goes on along the minus strand of NZ_CP106759.1, from coordinate 542,208 downwards.
ACATAATCCGGTCAAAATGGTCACGATGCAGTCGGTCCATCGCCATACCCTGACCTGCATGATTTGTACTGGATTTAATTCATCATTATCCTGTGCGCCGACGCCACGGACCGGCTCGTCCCTGTCCCTTATTAGTTTCCGGAGTAACCGTAGATGAGCATCGACCTGACCGGCCTGTCGGCACGCGAGCTGGGCGCATTGATCCGCACCGCGAAAAAGCAGCAGACCATCGTCGCCAAGCGTCGCCCGATCGCCAAGGTGCGGGCCCAGCTGAGCAAGCTGGCCAAGACCGAGGGTTACACCATCGAGGAGTTGTTCGGTACCGCTACCACGGCTGCCAAGCCACGCGCCCGCAAGGCAGCGGCGCCGTCCAAGACCGCCGGCCGCAAGCTCGGCAAGGTCGCCCCGAAGTACCGGAACCCGGCCAACCCGAAGGAAACCTGGACCGGCCGTGGCAAGCAGCCGCGCTGGATGGCCGAGCTGACCGCCAAGGGCAGCAAGAAGCCGGAAGATTTCCTGATCAAGAAGGCCTGAGGCCGGATCGGAAAGAATGAAGAACGCCGGCGCAAGTCGGCGTTCTTCATTCCATCACAACGTCTTGCGCGCCGGCATCAAGAGGTTGCCGAACAGCAGGCCCGCCACCAGCGCCATCACCACGTTGAGCACGGTCAGGAACACGCTCTGGCCGGCACCGACATCCTGCTGCTGGACGAGCGTCAGCACGCCACGCAGGCTGGTGCTGCCAGGGACCATCATGATGATGCCCGGCAGGCGGATGATCGCACCCGGACGCCCGGCCAGCCGACCGAACAGGTTGCCGCCGGCGGTCAGCACCATCGCCGACAGGAAGATGCCTGCCGGTGCCCCCCAGGCGTGCCCGCCAAACTTGGAAATGGCATAGCCGGCCACGGACGCGGCAATCACCCAGGGATAATCGCGACGGCTGGCCTTGAACAGCATCGCGAAGGCGAAGGCCGCGGTCAGCAGCGACCCCCACTCCACCCACGGTCCCTGCGGTCGCGAGGCACGGATCACCGGGTCCAGGCCCAGCACATCGGCCAGGGTCACCGCGATCATCGCGCCGACGCTCAGTTTCATGATCGTGGTCAGCGCACCGGCAAACCGCGCGGTGCCTGACACCCAGTGCTGGCTGGCCAGTTCGTTGACCGCATTGGTCAGCGACATGCCGGGCAGCAGCACCACCAGCGAGGCGATGATCACCGTGTTGAGGTTGAGCGCGCCGACAAACGAAGCGACCAAGGTGGCAACCAGGCCGGCCAGCAGCGCGGCCAGCGCCTCGGCGGCCTCGCGGGTCGCCGGGCGACGGTCGGTGACCATGCCGAGCAGGCCGATCATCAGGCCGATGACACCGGCGGTGGCGATGTCCAGCCAGGGCAGCTTCCACATGCCGGCGACACCGGCCGCGCCGAGCGTGAACGAGAGGATGGTGCGGAGCTTGCCGCGACGGCCGGGATCCTTGTCCAGCTGACGCAGCGCGGTGTGCCCCTGCGCGATGCTCATCCGCCCGTTGGCCACTTCCTCGGCGATCCGGTCGGCGACACTGAGCTTGTGCAGGTCGTTCTCGCCCGGTGCCAGGCGGATCACGCGGGTGATGTCGCTGGAGCCGATCGCCTGGGCCGGGTCGCTGAAGCTGAGGATGATGCCGGTGGGGTTAGACCACGGTTCACAATCGAGATCGAGCTGTTTTGCCAGTGCGACCACGGCCGTTTCCAGACGCTGGGCCGTGGTGCCGTAGCTGTGGAGGCGGCCGGCGATCTCGGAAACGAAGGCCACGCGCTGCGCGTAGGTGGCCTGGGGCGTGGGGATCGTGTGAGCGTCTGCGGACATGCGCCGTAGTATTACCTAGGCCGGGCCCCGCCGGAGGAATTCATCCTGGTTCAACGCGAAGCACAATACAGAACGGTTATGCTGCGACCCGAATGGCCCACGTGACCCAGAACCTCGCCCCCCAGCTCGAACAGGACGCCCACGACCCCGGGCTGATCCGCCTGTCCGGCCACTGGACCTTGAAGACCGCGCTGGCCGCGGCCGAGGTGCTGCGCGCCGTTCCCGACAAACTGACCGGCATTGACGCCACGGGCATCGAGCAGCTCGATTCGGCCGGCGTACTGCAGCTGTTGCGCGTGGCCCATCGCGCCGACCTCGGTGAGGATGCGCTGCAGTTCCGGCCGGATCACCAGGCACTGGTGTGCACCATCGAGGAAGTGGCCGACGACCGGCCCAAGCCCAAGCGCGACTTCGGCGTGCTGGCCGCGCTGGAACGGCTGGGCGTCAGCATGCATGGCACCGGCCACAACATCGTGGCCCTGGCCAGCTTCCTCGGCGAGGCGATGGTCAAGACCGCTCGCCTGGTCAAGCAGCCGCGGCGCTTCCGCCTCACCGCCACCGTGCACCAGATGGAACAGGTGGGCCTGGACGCCGTACCGCTGGTGGCGCTGCTGTCCTACCTGGTCGGTGCGGTGATCGCGTTCCTTGGCTCGACCATCCTGCGCGACTTCGGCGCGGAGATCTACGTGGTCGAGCTGGTCAACATCGCCTTCCTGCGCGAGTTCGCCGTGCTGCTGACCGCGATCGTGCTGGCCGGCCGCACGGCAAGCGCGTTCACCGCGCAGATCGGCGCGATGAAGGCCCGCGAGGAGATCGATGCGATGCGCACGCTGGGCCTGGACCCGATCGACCTTCTGGTACTGCCGCGCCTGTTCGCGCTGCTGGTGACCCTGCCGCTGCTGACCTTCATCGCGATGATTGCCGGCCTGGCCGGCGGCATCACGGTCGGCGCGTTCGATCTGGACATTCCGCCGCAGATGTACATCGCGCGGATGCACGACACGATGGAGGTGCGGCACATGCTGGTCGGCCTGTCCAAGGCGCCCGTCTTCGCGGTGGTGATCGGCCTGATCGGCTGCCTGGAGGGCCTGAAGGTCACCGGCACCGCGCAGTCGGTCGGCGAGCGCACCACATCCAGCGTGGTGCAGACCATCTCGCTGGTGATCATCATCGACGCCTTTGCGGCGTTGTGGTTCATGCATATGGACTGGTGACATGAACACGACCTCCGGTTCCGGCACCTTCGAGATGCGTGATGACGATGGCCATGACCTGGCCATCCGCGTGCGTGGGCTGGTCAACCGCTTCGGCAGCCAGACCGTCCATGAGGACCTCGACCTGGACGTGCGGCGCGGCGAGATCCTCGGCGTCGTCGGCGGCTCGGGCACCGGCAAGTCCGTGCTGATGCGCTCGATCCTGGGCCTGCGCGTGCCGGATGAAGGACAGATCGAAGTGCTCGGCCGCGATGCGCGTGCCGACGATGCCGAAAGCCGGCTGCATATCGAGCGCAACACCGGCGTGCTGTTCCAGGATGGCGCGCTGTTCTCCTCGCTGACCGTCGGCGAGAACGTGCAGGTTCCGCTGAAGGAGCATCATCGCGACCTTCCCGAACGCTGGCACTACGAGCTGGCACTGCTGAAGGTGAAGCTGGCCGGCCTGCCCGCCGATGCGATCAACAAGCTGCCCTCGCAGCTGTCCGGCGGCATGCGCAAGCGTGCCGGCCTGGCCCGCGCGCTGGCACTGGACCCGCCGCTGCTGTTCCTGGACGAACCGACCGCCGGCCTGGACCCGATCGGCGCGGCGGCCTTCGACCGGCTGATCAAGACCCTGCAGGAAGCGCTGGGCCTGACCGTGTTCCTGATCACTCATGACCTGGACACGCTGTACGCCATCTGCGACCGCGTCGCCGTGCTGGCCGACCACAAGGTGATCGCCAACGCACCGCTTGCGGAAATCGAGAAACTGGATCATCCGTGGATCCAGGAATACTTCCACGGACCACGTGCGCGTGCCGCGCGTGGCGAACAGATCGAGAGTGCCTGAGCCATGGAAACCAAAGCCAACTACGTGCTGATCGGCGCGTTCACCCTGATCACCGGCCTGGCCCTGCTGGCCTTCGGCCTGTGGGCGGCCAAGTACTCATCCGACCGCACCTGGCAGGAATACCGCGTGGTGTTCCGCGAGGCGGTGACCGGCCTGTCGGTCGGCAGCCCGGTGCAGTACAACGGCATCGCGGTCGGCTCGATCATCGAGCTGAACCTGGTACCGGACGATCCGCGCCAGGTGGTGGCGCGCATCCGCCTGAACTCCACCACGCCGGTGAAGACCGATACCCGTGCCAAGCTGGCGATCACCAGCCTGACCGGTCCGTCGATCATCCAGCTCAGCGGCGGCACGCCGCAGTCGCCGGCACTGACCACGGTCAACAAGGACCCGGCGCCGATCATCCCGACCACGCCTTCGGCACTGCAGAACATCACCGATGTGGCCAACCGCATCGTCGAGCGCATGGACCAGATCCTCAGCGATCGCAACGTGGCGTCGATCAACGCGACCCTGGCCAACCTGGAAACCATCAGCGGCGGACTGGCCGACCGTGACCAGGGCACACAGGCGCTGCTGCTCAGCGCGCGCGATGCCGCACGCAGCCTGGACACCACGCTGAAGACCACCAACGGCACCATCGAGCGCCTCGACAGGAACCTGGTGCAGCAGCTGCCGGGCATCATCGACAAGCTCGACGCTACCCTGGTCAAGCTCGATTCGGCTGCCGGCAATGCCGATTCGATCCTTGGCGAGAACCGCGCCGCGATCAACAGCTTCGCCAATGACGGGCTCGGCCAGCTGGGCCCGACCCTGACCGAACTGCGTGGCCTGATCCGCGACCTGCGCCGGGTCAGCGACCGCCTCGAGAACAACCCCGCGCGCTATCTGCTCGGCCGCGATGCCCCGAAGGAGTTCGAACCCAAATGAGCCCGACCCTCTTCCCACGCCTGCTGCTGCCAGGCCTGGCCCTGGCGCTGCTTTCGGGCTGCTCGATCCTCGGCAGCGGCGACAAGAATCCCGTCACCCTGTACTCGCCTGCCGTGCAGGTGAAGGTGGATCCCAGCTGGCCCCAGGTCGCCTGGCAGCTGGTGCTGGCCAAGCCCAGCGCGGCGCGCATGGTCGACAGCCCGCGCATCAACGTGCGTCCCACGCCATCGGAGCTGGAGATCTACAGGGGCGCCAGCTGGGCCCAGCCGGCCACCGACATGATCGAGGACACGCTGCTGCGCGGTTTCGAGGACTCCGGCCGCATCAACGGCGTGGCCCGCACCGCCGCCGGTATCCGCGCCGATTACAAGCTGTCCACGGACATCCGTCGTTTCGAGTCGGACTACCAGGGCCAGACCACGCCGACGGTGGTGATCGAACTCAATGCCAAGCTGATCCACGTGGCCGACCAGCGCGTGGTCGCTGATCGCACCTTCCGTCAGGCGCAGCCCGTTGGCAGTACCGATGTGCCGGCGGTTGCGGCGGCGTTCGAACGTGGCCTGCAGCAGATCGCGCAGGACGTGGTCGGCTGGACGCTGGTCAGTGGGCAGAACGACAGTGCCGCAGCACCGCGCTGATCCCCCGCTCAGCGCGGCGTGATCCAACGGAATGTCAGGTTGATCCGCTCGCCCTGGGCCCGCGCCATCTTCGGCAACGCGTGCTGATAGAAGCGCTGGGTGCTGCCGGCCATCAACAGCAGATCGCCATGGCCCAGCAGGAACTCCGCCTTGCGTGCCGGCTCGTCGCGTCGTCGCAGCAGGAAACGCCGCGCCGCACCCAGGCTCAGTGAAGCGATCACCGGCGCCGGTCCCAGTTCGGGTTCGTCGTCGCTGTGCCAGCCCATGTAATCGCCACCATCGCGGTATCGATTGAGCAGCACGCTGTTGAACCGGCCGATACCCTCTTCCTGCAATCGCACGCGCAGCGCCTGCAATGCCGGCAGCCAGGGCCGCGGGACGAACTCGGCGCCGGAATACCGGTAGCGTGCCTGCGGATCGCCGATCCAACTGCTCAGCCGCGGCGAATCCACCCAGTGACCGAACATCCGGATGCGGTGCACATCCCAGGCCACCTGTTCGCCCAGTGTCCGCTGCAGCGCATCCGCCCGATCCGGCAGCAGCCAGCCCGGAACATGACGGACGTCGGCATCGGGCAGCTCGTGTGGAAACAGCATCGGGATCGCCAGGCAGTGTCGGGGCGGCACGAGGCCGCCCCGCCGGACTCAGGCACGCCGGAACGGCACGCCGGTCTTTTCCTTCAGTTCGTCCTCGTCAACCCCCGGCGCGGTCTCCACCAGCACCAGACCGGCATCGGTCACGTCGAACACAGCCAGATCGGTGATGATGCGGTCGACCACGCCCACGCCGGTCAACGGCAGCGTACATTCGGCCAGCACCTTGTGCTCGCCGTTCTTCGCGGTGTGCTCCATCAGCACCACCACGCGCTGCACGCCGGCCACCAGGTCCATCGCGCCGCCCATGCCCTTGACCATCTTGCCGGGCACCATCCAGTTCGCCAGATCGCCCTTGTCGGTCACCTGCATCGCGCCAAGAATGGCCAGGTTGATGTGGCCGCCACGGATCATGGCGAAACTGTCATGGCTGCCGAAGTAGCTGGCACCGGCGCGCGCGGTCACGGTCTGCTTGCCGGCGTTGATCAGGTCGGCATCGACCTCGGCTTCGGTCGGGAACGGGCCGATGCCAAGCAGGCCGTTCTCGGATTGCAGCCACACGTCCACGCCTTCGGGAATGTGGTTGGCGACCAGGGTCGGCAGGCCGATGCCCAGATTCACATAGGCACCGTCGGTCAGTTCACGGGCGGCGCGGGCCGCCATCTCATCGCGGGTCCACGCCATGTCAGTTGCCCTCCGCACGCACGGTGCGCTGCTCGATTCGCTTTTCAGGATGCGCGTTGTGCACGATGCGATGCACATAGATCCCCGGCAGATGCACCTGGTCCGGATCGATCGCACCGACCGGCACCACCTCTTCCACTTCGGCGATGCACACCTTGCCGGCCATCGCGCAGGCAGGATTGAAATTGCGCGCGGTCTTGCGGAACACCAGGTTGCCGGCTTCGTCGGCCTTCCACGCCTTCACCAGGGCAACGTCGGCACGCAGCGCGGTTTCCAGCACATAGTGCCTGCCGTCGAATTCGCGGGTCTCCTTGCCTTCGGCCACCACCGTGCCGTAGCCGGTGGCAGTGAAGAAGGCAGGAATTCCGGCGCCGCCGGCACGCAGGCGCTCGGCCAGGGTGCCCTGTGGATTGAATTCCAGCTCCAGCTCACCGGCCAGGAACTGGCGCTCGAACTCCTTGTTCTCGCCCACGTACGAGGAAATCATCCTGCTGATCTGGCGTGTTTCCAGCAGCTGGCCCAGGCCGAAGCCATCGACACCGGCGTTGTTGGAGATCACGGTCAGGCCCTTGACTCCACTGTCGCGCAAGGCTGCGATCAGTGCCTCGGGTATGCCACACAGGCCGAAGCCGCCGACGGCCAGTGTCTGGCCATCGGCGACCACGCCCTCCAGCGCCTGGGCCGCGCTGGCATAGCGCTTGCTGCGCTTGCCGCCGGTATTGGACTTGTCCATCGCTTTGCTGTCCCACACGGTAAGGATGCCCGCATTCTAGCGGCACACCCGCATCCGGCTGGGATGCGCCGCAGCAATTGCGGCGTGCCCTCAGCCGCGCGCGATCGCGGCCATGACCTGCTTCAGGCCGTCCTGCCACGGCGGCAGCACGATGCCCAGCGCCTGCTGCAGGGCCCTGTTGTCCAGCACCGACCAGGCCGGCCGCCGCGCCGGGGTCGGATACTCGGCACCCGGAATCGCTTCAACCACCGGCACCCTGTGCAGGACACCGGTTGCCAGCGCTTCGGCGAAGATCGCTTCAGCGAAGCCGTGCCAGCTGCTCTGGCCACTGGCGGTGAGGTGCCAGGTGCCGGAGAGCGCGGCAGGATGCTGCAGCGCGAGCGCGGTGACATCGGCGATCAGCGCAGCCGGCGTCGGCGTGCCGATCTGGTCGGCCACCACACGCAGATGGTCGCGCTCTGCGCCGAGGCGCAGCATCGTGCGCAGGAAGTTCGCGCCGTGCTCGGCATACACCCATGCGGTACGGAAGATCAGGTGGCGGCCACCGGCAGCGCGCACGGCGTCTTCGCCATCGCGCTTGCTGGTGCCATACACACCCAGCGGCGCGGTCGGCTCGTCCTCGCGATAGGGCGCGGAACCTTCGCCGTCGAACACGTAGTCGGTGGAGTAATGCACGAACGGCACGCTCTGCGCCTGGCACCAGCGCGCGATCACGCCCGGGGCCTGCGCATTGGCGGCGAAGGCGGCCTCGATGTCCTGCTCGGCGCGATCCACGGCGGTATAGGCCGCCGCATTGACCACCACCGATGGCTGCACGCGATCCAGCAGCGCCGGCAGGCTCGCGGGCTGGCCGAAGTCCGCCGTCTCGCAGGGGCTGCCATCAGGCAGCCGGCCACTGCGGGTGGTGGCGACCACCGGCCCCAACGGCGCCAGCGCGCGCAGCAGCTCCTGGCCGACCTGGCCGTTGCCACCCAGCACGAGAACCGTCATGGCGCGAAGACCGGCAGACGTTCCTCGGCGATGTCCTTCAGGAACGGCGCATGTTCGTCCTTGGGCGAGAGCGTCGGTGCGCCCACCGGCCAGTCCACTGCGATGTCCGCGTCGTTCCAGCGCACTCCAGCATCGGCTTCCTTCACGTACACATCGGTACACAGGTAGTGGAACAGCGCGGTGTCGGACAGCACGGCAAATCCGTGCGCGAAGCCTTCCGGAATCCAGAACTGGCGCTTGTTCTGCGCGCTCAGCACCACCGCTTCCCATTGGCCGAAGGTGGGCGATCCGCGGCGGATATCGACGGCCACGTCGTACACCTCGCCTTCCAGCACGCTCACCAGCTTGCCCTGCGGTCGCGGCCACTGGTAATGCAGGCCGCGCAGCACGCCCTTGCTCGATGAGGAGACATTGCTCTGCACGAAGCGGTCGGGCAGGCCCAGCTGGCCGAATCGCGCCGCATTCCAGCCCTCGAAGAAGAAGCCGCGCTCGTCACCGAACACCGCCGGTTCAATCACCACGCATCCCGGCAACCGGGTTTCAATCACTTTCACGGAACCACTCCACGCAATGCAAGTGTGTGCAGGTACTGGCCGTAGCCATTCTTGATCAACGGAGCGGCCAGCGCTTCCAGCTGCTCGGCATTGATCCAGCCCTGCCCGAACGCCACTTCTTCCGGACAGCAGACCTGCAGGCCCTGGCGCGTCTGGATGGTCTCGATGAAGTTGGACGCTTCCAGCAGCGACTGGTGAGTGCCGGTATCCAGCCATGCATAGCCACGCCCCAGCGCCTCCAGATGCAGGCTGCCCGCACCAAGATAGCGCTGGTTGAGATCGGTGATTTCCAGCTCGCCGCGCGGCGAAGGCCTCAGCTCGGCCGCATAATCGCTGGCGTTGCCATCATAGAAATACAGGCCGGTGACCGCGTAGTTGGAACGCGGGTTCTCTGGCTTTTCGACCAGGCCGACAACCCGGCCGTCCTTGTCGAATTCGGCCACGCCGTAACGCTCGGGATCGTTGACCCAGTAGCCGAACACAGTCGCGCCATCGGTGCGGGCGTCGGCCCGCCGGAGCACGTCGCGCAGGCCGTGGCCATGGAAGATGTTGTCGCCGAGGACCAGGCAGCTGGGCTTGCCGGCGACGAACTCGCGGCCGATCAGATACGCCTGCGCCAGCCCATCCGGACTGGGCTGCACGGCGTACTGGATGTCCATGCCCCATTGCGAGCCATCACCCAGCAGCTGCTGGAACAGGGCCTGCTCATGCGGGGTGTTGATGATCAGCACTTCCCGGATGCCGGCCAGCATCAGCACGCTGAGCGGGTAGTAGATCATCGGCTTGTCGTACACGGGCAACAGCTGCTTGCTGACGCCCTTGGTGATCGGATACAGCCGGGTGCCGGATCCGCCGGCGAGGATGATGCCTTTGCGTTGGGTCATGATGTCTCCCGAATTAGACGGCGGTGCCGATGCGCTGCAGGCGGTAGCTGCCATCGAGCACGCCGTTGACCCATTCCTGGTTTTCCAGGTACCAGTCGACGGTGAAGGCGATGCCCTGTTCGAAGGTGTAGGCCGGCTGCCAGCCGAGGTCGTTCTTCAGCTTGCTGGCATCGATCGCGTAACGGCGATCATGGCCGGGGCGATCGGCCACATGGGTGATCTGGCTGCTGCGCGGCTGGCCGTCAGCGCGCGGACGGCGCTGGTCCAGCAGGGCGCAGATCGCATGCACCACCTCGATGTTCTGCCGTTCCGAATTGCCGCCCACATTGTAGGTCTCGCCCACCCGGCCCTTGGCCAGCACGGTGCGGATCGCCTCGCAGTGATCTGACACGAACAGCCAGTCACGCACCTGCCTGCCGTCGCCGTAGACCGGCAGCGGTTCGCCGGCCAGCGCCTTGGCGATCACCAGCGGAATGAGCTTTTCCGGGAAGTGGTAGGGGCCGTAGTTGTTGGAGCAGTTGGTGGTCAGCACCGGCAGCCCGTAGGTGTGGTGGAACGCACGCACCAGGTGATCGGACGCGGCCTTGGACGCCGAGTACGGCGAGTTCGGCGCGTACGGGGTGGTCTCGCTGAACGCGCCGGTCTCGCCCAGCGTGCCGTACACCTCGTCGGTGGACACATGCAGGAAGCGGAACGCTGCGCCGCGCTCGGCCGGCAACGCCTTCCAGTAGTCGCGCACCGCTTCGAGCAGGCCCAGGGTCCCCACCACATTGGTCTGGATGAAGGCGCCGGGGCCATCGATGGAGCGATCAACGTGGCTCTCGGCCGCGAAGTTCAGCACCGCGTCGGGCTGATGCTCGGCGAGCAGGCGGGCGACCCGCTCACGGTCACCGATGTCGCCGTGCACGAACACGTGGTCCGGGTTGCCTTCCAGGCTGGACAGCGTCTGCAGGTTGCCGGCATAGGTCAGTGCATCGAGGTTGACGACCTTGACGCCACGGGCCACAGCCTCGAGGACGAAATTGCCGCCAATGAACCCGGCGCCGCCGGTGACAATCCATGTAGGCACTACCTGATCTCCTGTGTTGTTGATTCAACCGCGGCGCCCGACGGCAGCCTGCGAAGCCCCACAGCATACATCGGGCTTCCTGCCGGACTGCGTGCCGCAGGTGAACGGCACCCCGCATCGGCGCAGCATCGTTTCCGCGCCGCAGCACAACCATACGCATTCGCATGGTTGCCCCAAGCCAGCTAGAATCGGGATCCCACCCCCGAACCGGTTGCTGTCAGGACCGGACGTTCTCCCTGTTACTGAAGGACCCCGTACCAGATGAAAATCCTCGTCGCATACAAGCGCGTGGTGGACTACAACGTCCGCATTCAGGTCAAGCCGGACGGTTCCGGCGTGGTCACCGATGGCGTCAAGCTGTCTCCCAATCCTTTCGATGAAATCGCCCTGGAAGAAGCCCTGCGCCTGCGCGACAAGGGCATCGCCACGGAGGTGGTGGTGGCCACCATCGCCCCGGCCGACGCCCAGGCGCATCTGCGCAACGGCCTGGCCATGGGCGCCAACCGTGCCGTGCACGTGGTCACCGACCAGGCCATCCAGCCGCTGACCGCCGCGCGCACCCTGCTCAAGCTGGTCGAGAAGGAGCAGCCGGACCTGGTGATCCTCGGCAAGCAGGCCATCGACGATGATGCCAACCAGACCGGGCAGATGCTGGCCACGCTCTGGGGCCGCCCGCAGGCGACCTTCGCCAGCAAGCTGGACATCGCCGATGGCAAGGCCACGGTGACCCGTGAGGTCGACGCCGGCCTGGAAACACTGGAAGTGGATCTGCCGGCGGTCGTCACCACCGACCTGCGCCTGAACGAGCCGCGCTTCATCAAGCTGCCGGACATCATGAAGGCCAAGGCCAAGCCGCTGGAAACCCTGCAGCTGGCCGACCTCGGCGTTGAAGCCGCCGACACCTTCAAGACCACCCGGTACGCTGCGCCGTCCAAGCGCAGCAAGGGTGTAATGGTCAAGGACGCGGCCGAACTGGTGGCCGCACTCAAGCAGAAGGGGTTGCTGTAATGAGCAAGATTCTCGTCATCGCCGAGCACCACGACGGCAAGCTCAACGCCGCCACCGCCAAGACCGTCAGCGCCGCCGCTGCCATCAGCGGTGCCAGCATCGACGTGCTGGTGCTGGCCGCCGATCCGACGGCCGTCGCCGCCGAGGCCGCCAGGATCGCCGGCGTCGCCAAGGTCCTGACCGTGGCCAACGCCGCCAACGCACAGGCCCTGGCCCAGGTGCTGGCGCCGCAGATCGCACAGCTGGCCAAGGGCTACAGCCACGTGTTCGGCCCGTCCACCACCTTCGGCAAGGACCTGATGCCGTGCGTGGCCGCCCTGCTGGGTGTCAACCAGGTCTCCGACCTGATGGCCGTGGAAGGCAGCCACACTTTCAAGCGCCCGATCTACGCCGGCAACGCCATCATCACTGTGGAAGCCCCGGCCGACCAGGTCGTGGTCGCCACCGTGCGTGCCGCGTCGTGGCCGGAAGCCGCGCAGGGCGGCAGCGCTGCCATCGAAGCGGCCAGCGTGGATGCGGCACTGCCGACCCACACCCGTTTCGTCGGCCTGGCCGCCGGTGCCAGCGACCGTCCGGACCTGCAGAGCGCCAAGCGCGTGGTCTCCGGTGGCCGTGGTGTCGGCTCGGAAGAGAACTTCAAGATCGTCTTCCAGCTGGCCGACAAGCTCGGCGCCGCCGTCGGCGCCTCGCGCGCCGCCGTCGATGCCGGCTACGTGCCCAGCGACCTGCAGGTCGGCCAGACCGGCAAGATCATCGCGCCGGAGCTGTACGTGGCCGTCGGCATCAGCGGTGCGATCCAGCACCTGACCGGCATCAAGGATGCCGGCACGATCGTGGCGATCAACAAGGACGGCGATGCGCCGATCTTCGAGATTGCCGATATCGGCCTGGTCGGGGATCTGTTCACGATCCTGCCTGAACTCGAGGCCGCGCTGGGCTGAGCGCCCGCCCGGGGTGCCGCGTAATCAACAGGTTACGCGGCATTCCCTTCCTTCTGGGGCCCGCAGGGACGCTGGCCTGGCTCACCCGTCCTTGCAGTGCCTGTCGCTATAATCCGGGGTCAACCCGTGTAAGGACTGCATTGATGACGCTCCCGTGTTTCAAGGCCTATGACATCCGTGGCCGCGTTCCGGATGAACTGGATGAACGCCTTGCCCGCCGCATCGGCGCCGGCACTGCCGCGTTGCTGGGCCCGGGACCGGTGGTGGTGGGACACGATATCCGCCTGAGCAGCCCTGCCCTCCTGCAGGCCGCCATCGAAGGCCTGACCGCCAGCGGCCGCGATGTCATCGACATCGGCATGTGCGGTACCGAGGAGGTCTATTTCCAGACCTTCCACCGCAAGGCCGCCGGCGGCATCATGGTCACCGCCAGCCACAACCCGATGGACTACAACGGGATGAAGCTGGTGCGCGAGGAGTCCAAGCCGATCAGCGGCGATACCGGCCTGTTCGACATCCGCGACTTCGCCGCCTCGGAGGCGCCGCTGGGAACCGGCCAGGGCGAGGTCCGCCAGGACACCGACAAGTCCGCCTACATCCAGCACCTGCTCGGCTACGTCGACGTGGCCGGCCTGAAGCCGCTGAAGATCGTCACCAACCCCGGCAACGGTGGCGCTGGCCTGGTGATCGACGAACTGGCGCCGCACCTGCCGTTCGAGTTCATCCGCATCCAGCACGAGGCCGATGGCAGTTTCCCGAATGGCATCCCCAATCCGCTGCTGCCGGAGAACCGTGCGGCAACGCGCGATGCCGTGCGCGCGCACGGTGCCGATTTCGGCATCGCCTGGGACGGCGATTTCGATCGCTGCTTCTTCTTCGACGCCGACGGCAACTTCATCGAGGGCTACTACCTGGTCGGGCTGCTGGCGACGGCACTGCTGGCCCGCCAGGCGGGCGGCAAGATCATCCACGACCCGCGCCTGACCTGGAACACCGTGGAAATGGTCGAGCAGGCCGGCGGCGTGCCGATCATGAGCAAGACCGGGCATGCGTTCATCAAGGAGCGCATGCGTGCCGAAGATGCCATCTACGGCGGCGAGATGAGCGCCCACCATTACTTCCGCGAGTTCGCCTACTGCGACTCGGGCATGATCCCGTGGCTGCTGATCGCGCAGCTGGTTTCCACGACCGGCAAGTCACTGGGCGAGCTGGTGGCCGATCGCATGAAGGCCTATCCGTGCAGCGGCGAGATCAACTTCCGTGTCGATGATGCCAAGGCGACCGTGGCGCGCGTGCTGGCGCATTTCCAGCAACAGCAGCCGGTACTGGACCATACCGATGGCGTCAGTGCGGATTTCGCCGACTGGCGCTTCAACCTGCGCAGCTCCAACACCGAGCCGCTGCTGCGCCTGAACATCGAAACCCGTGGCGATGACGCCCTGCTGCGCGAACGCATCGCCGAGCTGACCGCCCTGATCGGCGGCACGCCGGCAAACCATTAACCGAAGGACGCACCATGAATCCCATCGTTCCCGTCATTCTTTCCGGCGGCTCTGGCACGCGTCTGTGGCCGCTGTCGCGCGAAGCGTATCCGAAGCAGTTCCTGCCGCTGGTCGGCAACGACACGATGCTGCAGGCGACCTGGAAGCGCGTTGCGTCGATTGCCGGCGCGGCACCGATCGTGGTCGCCAACCAGGAACACCGTTTCATGGCGGCCGAGCAGCTGCGCGAATGCAAGGTGCTGCCGCAGGCGCTGATCCTCGAGCCGGTCGGCCGCAACACCGCGCCGGCGATCGCCATCGCCGCGCTGCAGGCACTGTCGGCCGGCGATGACGCGCTGCTGCTGGTGCTGCCGTCGGACCACGTGGTCCGCAACGAGGCGGCGTTCCATGCCGCGGTCAAGCAGGCCGCCGTCGCGGCCGAATCCGGCAAGCTGGTCACCTTCGGCATCGTGCCGACGGCGCCGGAGACCGGCTACGGCTACATCAAGGCCGCCACGGGTGAAGGCGTGCGTGCCGTCGACCGCTTCGTCGAGAAGCCCGACCTGGCCACCGCCGAACAGTACGTGGCATCCGGCGAGTACTTCTGGAACAGCGGCATGTTCCTGTTCAAGGCCTCGCGCTACCTGAAGGAACTGGAGACGCTGCAGCCGGCGATCCTCGCCGCCTGCCGCAATGCGCTCGACAAGGCCGCACGCGACAACGACTTCATCCGCCTCGACGCCGGGGCCTTCGCTGCCAGCCCGAACGACTCGATCGACTACGCGGTGATGGAAAAGACCGCCGATGCCGCCGTGGTGCCGCTCGACGCGGAATGGAATGACGTCGGCTCGTGGTCGGCATTGTGGGAAGTGTCCGACAAGGATGCCGACGGCAACGCCTGCCATGGCGATGTCATCGCCCTGGACTGCAAGGACAGCTATGCCTATGGCAACCGCCTGATCGCGATGGTCGGCCTGCAGGACGTGGTGGTCGTGGAGACCGACGACGCCGTGTTCGTCGGCCACAAGGACCGCGTGCAGGACGTCAAGGAGATTGTCGGCCGGATCAAGCGCGAGGGCCGCAGTGAAGCTGCCGCGCACCGCAAGGTGTACCGTCCGTGGGGCGCCTACGATTCCATCGACAACGGCGACCGCTTCCAGGTCAAGCGCATCACCGTCAAGCCGGGCGCGACCCTGAGCCTGCAGATGCATCACCACCGCGCCGAGCACTGGATCGTGGTCAGCGGCACGGCCGAGGTGACCCGGGGCGACGAGGTCATCCTGCTGTCGGAAAACCAGAGCACGTACATCCCGTTGGGCGTCACCCATCGCCTGAAGAACCCGGGCAAGCTGCCGCTGGAGTTGATCGAAGTGCAGTCGGGCAGCTACCTGGGCGAGGACGATATCGTTCGTTTCGAAGACCAGTACGGCCGCGCGGGAGGCTGATCGGTGAGTGCTTCGGGTGCCGGCCGTTCGAGGCCGTTGTGTGTTGATCTGGACGGCACCCTGCTGCGCAGCGACCTGTTGTACGAGACCTTCCTGAGGATGCTGGCACGGCAGCCCTGGATGCTGTTCGTGCTGCCGTTCTGGCTGCTGCGTGGCAAGGCGCACCTGAAGCACCAGCTGGCGGTGCACGGTGCCGGCGATCCGGCACTGCTGCCGTATGACCCGCGCGTGGTCGAACTGCTGCGGACCAGCAGTGATCGCAGGCGGGTCCTGTGCACGGCATCGGACGCGGCACTGGTGGAGCCGATCGCGCGCCATCTGGGCGTGTTCGACGACGTGTTCTGCAGCGATGGACACACCAATCTTGCCGGCCATCGCAAGGCCGATCTGCTGGTGGAGCAGTTCGGCGAGCGCGGTTTCGACTACATGGGCAACGCGCGGGTCGATCTGGCCATCTGGAAGCACGCGCATTCCGCCTGGGTGGTCAACGCCAGTGCCGGTGTCGCCCGCGCTGCGGCGCACTGTTCGGAGCTTGCCGCCCACTGGCCCCGCGAAGGCGGCGGCCCACGCGCCTGGCTCAAGGCGATGCGTGTCCACCAGTGGCTGAAGAACGTGCTGGTATTCGTGCCATTGCTGGCGAGTCATCGTTTCCTGGAGCTGGAGACCACGCTCAACGCGGTGCTGGCGTTCATGGCCTTCGGGCTGTGCGCATCCGGCGTGTATCTGTTCAATGATCTGCTGGACCTCGACTCGGACCGGCAGCATCCGCGCAAGCGCAAGCGCCCGTTCGCCTGTGGCCGGCTGGATCTGCGTTCGGGGCTGCTGGCCACGCCGGTACTGACCCTGGCCGGCTTCCTGCTGGCGGCCATTGTCGCCCCTGCATTCCTGCTGGTACTGGCCATCTATTTCTGCCTCACCCTGGCCTATTCCCTGCGGATGAAGCAGGTGGTGATGATCGATGTGGTGATGCTGGCCGCGCTCTACACCATCCGCATCGTCGGCGGTGCCGCGGCAATCGACGTCACGCTTTCGTTCTGGCTGCTGACCTTCTCGATGTTCATCTTCCTCAGCCTGGCCATGCTCAAGCGCTACACCGAACTGCGCATGACGCTGGCCAGCGGCAAGGAGAAGCCCAGCGGGCGTGGCTACCACGTCGAGGACCTGGGACTGGTACAGGCCCTGGGTACCGCGTCGGGCATGGCGTCGGTACTGGTGCTGTGCCTGTACATCAACGCGCCGGAAAGCCAGGAGCTCTACGGGCATCCGCTGTTCCTGTGGCTGCTGTGCCCGGTCCTGCTCTACTGGATCTGCCGGACCTGGCTGCTTGCCCACCGTGGACAGATGCATGACGACCCGGTCGTGTTCGCAGTGAAGGATCCCGGCAGCCTGATCACGGTGCTGGTGGGTGGCCTGTCGGTACTGGCGGCAATCTGAATCAGGCACATGACCGCTGCGCCACCGGCGCGCAGCCTGTCATTCAAGCACGGGGAATGACGGTTCCATCGCTGCCCGCAGGCAGCGGTGGCAATCCAGCCAGGCGGGATCAGGCCGGACGCTCGGGCCCGGTGCGATCCAGCAGCATGGCTTCCTGCAGGTCGTAGAAGCGCCGCAGCGGATAGGCCTGCAGTGCGCGTGCGCGTACCTCGGCACGGCTTGCCGCATCGCGGCTGGCCATCAGGCGCAGCATCGCTGCCGCCAGTGCCGGCGCATCGCCGACCGGCACCACTTCGCCATTGCCGGTGTTCTGCACGATGGTGCGCACGCCCGGCAGGTTCGACGCGATCACCCGTGAACCACTGAGCATTGCCTCCAGCTGCACCATGCCGAACGCTTCATAGCGGTTGACGCTGGGCAGTACCAGCACATCGAGCTGCGCATAGAACGCCTGCAGTTCCTGTTCGCTGACGCGACCGCGCACGTCCACCGCATCCCCCAGCGCGGCGATGCTGCCGTGGATGGCATCCATGATGCCGCCGCCGGCGATGTTGTGGGTATCGCCGACCAGCACCAGGCGGACACGGTCGCCATGCAGGGCATGGACCTGGCTGAAGGCGTCCAGCAGGACAGGCAGGCCTTTCTCGGCGACGAAGCGGCCCACGAAACCAAAGCGGAACACCCCGTCGGTGCTCGCCGGGCGATCCTGCCAGGGCATCGCCTTCATCGGTGCCAGCACTTCATGCTGCTTGTGGCGGATGCCGGACAGCCAGGCCGAGGAGCTGGCGTAATCGTGGGTAAGCACCCCGACATCACGGGCGCGCCGCGTGGCCAGCCAGCAGGACACACGGGTCACGTTCACCGCCAGCCGGTCCAGCAGTCCACCGACCACGGCCATGTCGCACTGGTAGTTCACCACCAGCTTGCGGGCGGGGACCAGCAATGACAGCAGGCCCGATTCCAGCATCGGCATATGCAGGTTGACCACATCATGCTGCCGCGCCAGTCGGCGGAACCAGGTGATGAACTTCCAGCTCAGGACGCCTTTGTGCATGCGGGCGAACACCGGTGCGCGCACCACGCGCACGCCGTTGATGGTCTCTTCCACCGGCAGGGATGCATCGTGCTGGGTGGTGAGCACGGTGACCTCGTGGCGATGGGACAGGTCCTCGGCGAGCATCCGCGCGAATTCAGTCACCCCGCTCATATAGGGCGTGTAGTAGGTCAGGACGATCAGGATCTTCATGCTCAGCTCGCGCTCACCAGGACCACGCCCAGCACGATCAGGCCGATGCCGGCCATCCGCAGTGGACCGATGTGCTCGCCCAGGAACAGCACGGCAAGCACCGGTGTCACTACGTAGGTCAGGGCGATCATCGGCTGCAGCTTGGTCAGTGGCATGTACTTGAGCAGCACCACCCACGACACCAGCGGGATCATCTGCAGGATGAAGCCGGTCACCAGTGGCAGGTTGAACGCGGACGTCAGCATCGGCAGGATGCCGTCGGAATAGGTGACACGCCCTGCCCCGACCTTCAGCAGGACGGTTCCACAGGCGCCGAGGATGACCAGGCCGAAGACGATCAGGAGTTGCATGGGAGACCTCTTGCGCCGTGGCCGTGGCCCGACGCTGTTCGATGGATGATTGCGAAGACCGTCATTCTGCCGGCTCGGCGGGCACGCCGCAGCTGATGCGGGCGTGGGACACGCTGGCGAACAGAGGCCGGGGATCGGTTGATAGACCCAACGCCTGCGGCGACGCAACCGGCCAATCCGGCGCGAGGACGACCACCGAGCTGCCGCCGGCCAACGACAAACTGACCTCGCCCTGGTGCCCGTCGACGGTTGCTGCTTCCACACCGTTGACGGTCACATGGATACGTCCCTCGGCGGGTGGCTGCAGCAGATCCAGATCAACCTGCAGTCGTGCGTCCGCACATCCTTTGGGCACGAAGGTTTCAAGGCTGAAGGCGCCGCGGGTCCAGCAGTGATCCTGTTCGCAGGTGTGCCAGCCCGTACCCGCCTGGGCCAGCGGCAACTGACCGGACTGCAGCGAGAACAATGCGAATGTGGGATCTTCCAGGAGCGGGGCAGTACCCGGCGGCAGCGCTGGGCCCGTCCCGGGCTGCCTGAGTACCAGCAGCCAATCGGGTGATTCGGCACCGCGCAGGCTGTCATTGAACAGGGCATCGCTGTACCCCACCGGAGCGTCGCCACGGTCGGCAATGCGCGCGCGCACCCCGCGTCGATGCAGCTCCAGCACAGCAAAGTCCTGCTTGACGTACCGCTCCGGCCCGCTGACCCCGGACGTGTCGATGACAACCTCATCTCCCTTCTGCGGCAGCCTGATCGCTTCCGAGAGGGCATGGGTGATACCCGAAGGCACATGCGAGACCAGGATCGATCGCGAACGCACGGCGTAGGCCGCCGACAGCGCCCCCAGCGTCACCATCAGCAGCAGTACCACACCTGTGCGGCCGCGACGGCGCGCATGGCGCAGCAGAAGCCAGCTCAACAGCGCCACCCATGCCGGCCCGAGCACCTGCACCAGCTTGTGCTCGCCGTACTGATAGCCATGGCTCTGCACATAGGCAACCAGCACCATGCTGGCTGCCAGCAAGCCGACGAAGAACCGCCAGCGTCCTTCCCGGATGGAAAGCCATGCAGTGGACGCCATCAGCACCAGCCCGAGCATGATGGCTTCCGGATTCACGGCAGGTTCGCCGGTCATCAACAGGCCGGCGAAGGGAGCCGACAGCCACCAACCCCAGAAGGGCTGCCGGATGTACCAGCTGGGCCACGACGACTGCGCGACGATGCCACTGACCTGGGCATAGGATGCCATCAGCTCGGGCAGCATCCGGTTGAGGACGATCGCGCAGGCCAGCATCGCCAGCAGGCCGCCCAGCAGGAACACCCGCCAGGAACGCAGCCACATGGCCGTCACCAGTACGGCCAGGGCCACGATCATGCACGCATGCACCGCCGCTTCGCCGTATGCCATGCCGGTACAGCCCGCGGCTGCACCCAGCATGATCCACTTTGCACCCAGCGACTGCATCGGCGTAAGCGCCCACAGCACGATCATCATCAGCAGGGCGCCCGCCATCGCCGTACCGATGTTCTCGTTGACCACCGCAAGCATCATGCCGGTACCCAGCATGCACAGTACCGCCAGCAGGAAGGCCACCGCGGTTCCCCGCGGCCAGCGACGCGCGCCACCGAAGCGGCCTGCCATCGAGGGCAGCATGCCGAGCACCGGGAACACTGCGGCGGTGCCGATCATCGCCCGCACCCGGTTTGGGCCTGCCTCCGGCACGAAGCTGGACGCCAGTGCCAACAGGCTGTACGCCCCATTACGCTGCACGATGCAGCCGTTGCCGATGAACTGCATGCCCTGGCCGCATTGCCCCAGCGCCCACTCGCGGGCCACCGTGGCCTGCTCGACCCAGAGCGGGTGTTGCATGGCCCATTTGGCACCGCCGTAGAAGAACACCAGATCATGGTTGGTACCTTCAAGCATCCACAGATGCCGGGAGGCGAACATGAGATTCCACCATGCGACCAGCAGAACGCCCGCAAGCAGACTGATCGTGAACGCCCAGATCGATGCATGGGCGAGCGGATCGGCGAAGCCACGGCGAAGCGCCACCAGGGCTCCCACGGCCCCGCTGATCAGGAAACAGGGAAACACCACGTAGCCGGGCAGCCACGCATTGGCATTCATCAACAAGGCCAGTACGCACACGCTCGCAAGCAGCAACGCCTGGACCGGCCCGATCCGCCGCAGATGCGGGCTCACGCGGATGCCGGCGACGGCCAGCAGAGTCGAGCTGCCGATGACAGCAAGACACATCGCCAATACCGGCGCAATCAGTTGCCAGACATAATGCACTGCGTGTTCTCCCTGCACTGAAGGCGGGATCCGCCGAAGCGGACCCCGCGCTCTTTCAGGCCTCCGCGCGGGCCTGGTACATCCAACGAAGCGTCTCGCCCAGATCGAAGTCCGGCAATGACCCGACCGCGGCCCGCAGCTTGCCGTTGTCACCACGCAGCGACTTGACCTCGTTGGCGCGGACGAAGGCGGGATTCACTTTCACTTCGATGTCACGGCCAGAGATGCCACGCATGCGTTCGATGACCTCATGCAGCGAATGCTCCTGGCCGGAGCAGACGTTGTAGGTCTGGCCATTGCCCGGCAGTGCCAGCAGGCCTTCGTAGGCAGCGGCCACGCCCCGCACGTCATTGAAATCGCGCGAGACATCGGTGTTGCCCAGCTCGATCACATCGGCACCGCGGCGGAAGTGCGCCACGATCTTCGGAATCAGGAACTTCTCGTCCTGGCCCACGCCGGTGTAGTTGAATGGACGCACCAGGGTCAGCGGAAGCTGATCGATCCACAGCGCCGCCATGGCCTCCATCGCCATCTTGCTGACCGCGTAGTCGTTCTGCGGCGAAAGCGGCGCCTGCTCGTCGAGCACGCCGGACGCGTTGCCGTAGACATTGGCACTGCTGGCCAGCAGTACATTGCTCGGCGCCTCGTCCAGAGACGCCAGCGCTTCCAGCAGATTGCGCGTACCCACCACGTTGACCCGGTAGATCTCGTCGGCATCACCGTGGGCGACGAACGAGATCGCAGCCAGATGGACCACGCGCTGCGGACGCACTCTGGCGACGTGCTGCTTGAGCGCAGCACGGTCGAGCAGATTGACCGACGTTGCGGTGTCGCCGGAATGCAGATCATGCACATCGCAACCGGCAGCACGCAGGCGCTCGATCACGTAGCGCCCGGTGAACCCGGACGCCCCCGTGACCAGCACGCGCTGGCCTGACAACTCAGAACGAGAAGCCACGCTCGTTCCTCTTGAGGTCAGCCTCGACCATCATCTGGCACAGCTGTTCCAGGCTGGTCTGCGGCTTCCAGCCAAGGATGCGCTCGGCCTTTTCCGGGTTGCCGATCAGCAGATCGACTTCGGCCGGGCGGTGGAACTTCGGATTGATGCGCATCACGGTCTTGCCGGTGGCGGTGTCCACCGCGACTTCGTCCACGTCCTTGCCCTTGAACTCGACATCGATGCCGGCGCCCTTGAACGCCATCGCCACGAAGTCGCGCACGGTCTCGGTACGGTTGGTGGCCAGCACGAAGGTGTCCGGCTGCTCGGCCTGCAGCATGCGCCACATGCCTTCCACGTATTCCTTGGCGAAGCCCCAGTCACGCTTGGCGTCCAGGTTGCCCAGTTCCAGGACGTCCAGCTGGCCCAGCTTGATCTTGGCAACCGAGTCGGTGATCTTGCGGGTCACGAACTCGCGCCCGCGCAGCGGGCTTTCGTGGTTGAACAGGATGCCGCTGGAACCGAAGATGTCGTAGCTCTCGCGGTAGTTGACGGTGATCCAGTGCGCGTAGAGCTTGGCCACGCCGTACGGGCTGCGCGGGTAGAACGGGGTGTCCTCCACCTGCGGCACGGCCTGCACCTTGCCGAACATTTCCGAGGTCGACGCCTGGTAGAAGCGGATCTTCGGATTGACCAGGCGGATCGCTTCCAGCAGGTTCAGTGCACCCACGCCGGTGATCTGCGCGGTGGTGGTCGGCTGGTCGAAGCTGACACCGACGAAGCTCTGTGCGGCCAGGTTGTAGATCTCGTCCGGCTGGATCTTCTGCACCATCGCCAGCGACGTGCCAAGGTCGGTCAGGTCGTACTCCACCAGGTGCAGGTTCGGGTGGTTGGTCACGCCCAGCTCATCCAGGCGCCAGAAATTGACCGAGCTGGTGCGGCGGTAGGTGCCGTGGACTTCATAGCCCTTCTCCAGCAGCAGCTGGGTGAGATAGGCGCCGTCCTGACCCGTGATGCCTGTGATGATTGCCTTCTTCATTGCTTCTCGTCCTGATGATTGAGTGTATTTGCAGCCAGAACCTGCCGACGCGTGCGGAGGATCTGTCGAGCCATGGAGTCCAGACGGCGGGCCAGCGCAGGATACCGGTGTTCGGCGCGCCATTGTGCGGCACGCTGCTGCACTTCGGCCAACACTGGATCGCCGTCACGGCTGGCACGCAGCAGTTGCCGCAGACCGGCCGCAAGATCGGCCGGGGAGGTCCCGGGCAGACGGTGAACGACGTCGCCGACGTTGTCGAAGATCGCCAGCGGCGTGACGGCCACCGGGCGGCCTGAGGCCAGCCCGTAGCGGACTGCCGCGCTGGAGGATTCGCCGGTGCCCTGGTATGGGAACACCACCACATCGGCCTGCACCAGCTCCTGCATGCTCTCCTGGTCACGCAGGAAACGGGTCACCATCCGCACACGCGACTGCAGGCCGTGCTGCACGACGCGCGCCACCGCCTGGTCGATCTGCTGCCGCGAGACATCCACTGGATATTCGGCATTGATCATCGCCAGTTCGACGTCCACGCCCTGGGCGACCATCAACGCAACAGCGTCGATCAGTTCCAGCAACCCCTTGTGCGGCAGGAAGAATCCGTAGGAAACGACGCGCAGCCGTGCACCCGTGTTTGCCGCCGCCGGCTCGGCCGGTTCCAGGATGCCGTGCGGGAACATCGCGGTGTTGCGCTCCACGCCGATGTCCTTGAGACGGTTGAGGTCGTGTATGGAGTGCACCAGCACGCGATCGCAGCCGGCCAGTGCCGGCCCCAGGTCGCGCAGCCGCTTGCGCGGATTCTCCGCGGCATCAACGGTTGCATGCATCATCACGATCAGGCCCCTGCCGGCCGCCTGCTGCCGCTCAAGGAAGGCCGAGAAAGCGGGGAAGTCAAAGAAGCCGTACTGGAACTGGATGATCAGCGTGTCCAGCTTCAGACGCTCGATCTGCTGTTCCAGCCGCTCAAGCATGTCGCCTTCGCCCTGCCGCCAGCAGCGGACAACCTCTGGCCCATCGCGGAACGTGCGGTCATCGGCCTCGGCCGCCAGGATCGCCACCGGTGTTCCGCCGCTCTCCACGAGATAGCTGGCGTAACTGGCCACGCCGCAGCGCGTATTCCAGGTCGTGATCCAGCCGACGCGCGCATCGGGCAGCGTCGGCTGCGCCGCGAACGCGCGTACGTCCTGCTCCAGTCTCCGCGCGGCATCGGACCACGTGAAGCGCGACTTCAGAAGTCGCCGCGCGGCCTCGACCTTGTCCCGCACACGCGCCGGATCGGCGCCGTGCACCTCACGCATTGCGGCGGCCAGCGCGTCGACATCGGGTTCGGCCCAGACCGAATTGCGCAGATTGAAGTGGGTCTGCGCCGGAACGAAGCGGTAATCCACCATCCAGGCGGTTTCTTCGCTGCAGAAATCCAGCTGCCCCCCCCAGTTGGTGGTGATCACCGGCAGGCCGCCCAGCATCGCTTCGGCCAATGGCAGGCCAAAGCCTTCAGCCCGGCTCGGCGCCAGCAGCGCGTTGCAGCTCGCGTACAGATGCTTGAGCTGGGCGTCGCTCACGTCCTCCTCGATGATGTGCACGTCCGGATAATCCGGGTTGTCGCGGCGTGCGTCAGCCAGCCAGCGATGCACTTCATTGTGTGGATTGGCGAAGGTCTTGATGACGAGGCTGACATCGTCGGCGGCGCTGAACGCCTTGCCATAGGCCAGAAGCATCGCGTCCACGCCCTTGCGCGGGAAGCACGAGGACACGTGGAGGAAGCGGAACCCCCT
Source organism: Stenotrophomonas maltophilia (assembly GCF_025642255.1). Classification (NCBI taxonomy): domain Bacteria; kingdom Pseudomonadati; phylum Pseudomonadota; class Gammaproteobacteria; order Lysobacterales; family Lysobacteraceae; genus Stenotrophomonas; species Stenotrophomonas maltophilia. The sequence goes on along the minus strand of NZ_CP106759.1, from coordinate 517,287 downwards.
GCCCGGCACCGGATAGGTCGCATCGGCAACAATCTGCTCCCAGTGATCCACGCCGTTCCAGCAGACGCCAAGGGGAACCGACACGCCGTTATCCACCATGATCTTCTCGACATGATGCGAAACGCAGGAGATCCCCTGCAGGCTGTCATTGAACTCCTCGACCCACTCCTGCGGAAAACCGCTCTCCTCCCAGGGATAGGCGTGCAGCAGATTCATCCTTGCGCGTGCATCGGCAACCCGTGGCGGATACAGCAGCCGGCTGGTCACATCGGCCTGGTCGGCCGGGATCGCGGCCACGGCAGCATGCAGCGCCGCCACGCGCGGATTGCGCGCAAGGAACTGCGGTGACGGATCGAAATCACCCGGGCCCTCGGTCGAATGCAGACCCACGCGGTGGCCACGATCGGCCAATGCTTCCGCGAGGCAACGGTTCACCAGGGCCAGGCTGTAGCTGCTGTCGAATGGCCCTTCCACGCGCCAGGACAGCGACGCGGGCAGCTCACCGCCGCGTGCGAGCGCCTCGTTGGCCGCCATTCCGGAGGAGATCAGCGCTGCCGCCTGCTGCAGTTCGAAGGGTTCCGGCTCGCAGCCGACGTCCAGCCCACCCACCGCCTGGACCAGGGTGCGGTAGCCGGCGTCGAGTGCAGGCGACGCGGCGACCCAGCGGCGATCGCGTGGCGCACGACGCGATGCGACCGCTTCCATGGCCTGCAGCGCGGCCTTGGCCGAATTGTCCCACGAGAACTTCGCCGCCTGTCGGGGAGCATGGGCACGCAGGGAATCGGCGAATGCGGTGTCAGTCAGGACGTTCTGCATGGAGCGGGCGATCGAAGCAGGCTCCGTTGGATCGAACAACGCATCTTCACGACCGATCACCTCGGGGATGCTGGTCGTGCCTGAGCCAATGGTCGGTGCTCCGCAGGACATGGCCTCCAGCGCGGGCAGGCCAAAGCCTTCATGCAACGAGGGGAACACGAAGGCCGCCGTCGCGCTGTACAGCGCGATCAGCTCTTCGTCGGTGATATAGCCGGTGAACACCACCTGGTTGCTGACGCCGAGCTGCGCTGCCAGCACATCGAAATTGCGGCGGTCGTGCTCGGACACTTTGCCGGCGATGACCAGCTGCGTCGACGCACGTACGGCAGGATCCATCAGGGAGAATGCCCGCAGCAGACCCTCTGCATTCTTGCGCGGCTCCATTGCCCCGCTGTACATCACGTAGCGGCCACGCAGGCCGAAGCGCTCGCGGAACAGGGTCTGCTCGCGTTCGCCGATGACCATCGGCACGAAGTGCGGCGAGATTGCCGAGGAGATGTTGACCACACGCGCCGGATCGATATCCAACGCCTGCAATGCCTCCTGCCGCGCGTGCTGGGAGATCGACAGCAGCAGGTCGGCGCGCTTGAGCGACTCGACCTTGTCCATGTACCAGGACCGTACCCAGTCCGATGCCAGATAGACGTCGGGATTGAGCAGCGGAATCAGGTCATAAAGGGTCAGCGCAGTAGCAGCCCGTACGCCCGGCAACTTGCCGATCGAGCCGACCGCACCGCCCTGGGAACCTTCGAACAGGCTGGATACGTGGATGAAGTCGGGCTGGAGGCCATCCAGGAACGCTTCCCACATCAGCTCGGATGCACCACGCCGCCACGCATCTGCGGCGTTCGGCCAGCCTACCCGGCTGAAGGTATCGAACTGACGGATCCGTTCCTGCGGGACCAGACCATCCAGGGCCTGGCGGATGTCGCCGATGCCATCGGGGAAGGTGCCGTTGACCGCCACCCAGATCTCATGGTCGCCCGCATTGCGGGCCATCGCTTGCGCCAGCGAGGTCGAATAGCGCCCGATGCCCCGGAATCGGCTCTCGGTCTGTGCACCCTGCAGGTCAATCAGCACTCTCATCGGGCAGCCCTTTCATTCCTTGAACGCTTCAGGTCTTCCAGCACGCGCCGGGCCCGTCGATCCAGATGGACGACAGTGACTTCGTGCTCGTTGCCCTCCATTGCAGCCAATCGCGCCCGCTCGATCTCGAACAGCTGTTCGCTGATGGCGATCTTCTGCAGGCGCTGGTGAAGGAAGGGAATGCGCGTAACCAGGGGCTTGGCCAGGCGTCGCAGCCACGGTGCGGCCATGGCGACCTTCAGCGCGCGCACGACCGCCGGCCGCAGCGCACGTTTCATGCGGCCCAGCACGCTGGACGACAGGCGTCGGCGCACTGCCCGGAACGGCCGCGTGAGCTGCCACGAACGGCTGCGTTCGATCGCATCCAGCTGCGCGCGCAGCTGCTCATGCGCCAACCACCAGCGATGGGCCTCGTGCTTGCCCTTGGTGACCTGCTCAGTCAGCTCGTGCAGTTCGGCCAGCGCCTTCCTGTCGAGCAGGCTGCGCTCACGCTCATGCTTGCTCACCAGTTCCCGCTGGGCCACTGCCATCGCACGGACCGCGCCTTCGTGCTCGCTGCGCAGCCTTTCCATTGCCCGGGCGTTGTGCTCGGTTGCCTCGGCGGATTCTTCCTGCGCCCGCTGCAGTGCCGCGTCCAGATCCTGGATCCGCTCGTTCAGTTCGACCTCGCGTCGATCCGCCAGCGTCTGCAGTTCGTGATAGGCCAGGTTGATCTGCGAGCAGAACTGCGAGCCCGAACTCAGACTGAAATCATCGAACACATTGGGTCCGCTCTCGAATGCCGCATCCAGTTCGGGATGCTGCGCACTGGCGTAGAACCGGTTGAGGCCGTCGAAATAGACGAACCGGTACCCCTTGTCGAGCAGGATCGGTTCCCAGCTCTGGTGGGATTGTTCCGAACTCAGCGGACGCGTGCTTTCCACCACGACCAGCCAGGGCAAGCGGGTATCGCGCTGCCAGCCGCGCAGCACCAGTTCCTCTGCGCCCTCGACGTCGACCTTCAACCAGTGGATGTCGGTGGCTGGCACCTGCTCCAGCACGGTGTCCAGCGTCAGCGCCGGCACACGCACGTCGGAGACGTTGAAGCCCGCCTCCCGATGTTCGGCAGCGATGGCCGGATCCGTGGTGCTCAGGCCGGTATCGGCGATGTTGAAGAAGTGCAGTACCCCGGGTTGATCGCTTACGGCAACCTGCAGCACCACCTCATCCGGCCGGCGATCGCGCAGCAGGTTGGCATACTGCGGCGTGGGCTCCACGTGCACACCGCGCCAGCCATGCTCGTAGAACATCCTGCTTACCGAGTCGGTGTCGGGGCTCTGTGCGCCCACATCGACATAGCAGCCATTGACCACATGTGACAGCGCGCGCCAGAGCATGACGTCTTCGAAATTCTGCGCGTAGGAAATCAGCTTTGACATGGTTGTCCGTCAGTCCGCCTGCACACCATCGGCCGATGCGCGGCTGCGTTCGACGCTGAAGGCAGCATCAAGCCAGTTCGATCCGATGAACGTGGTCCTGTCGGCATTCATCACGTCGAACACCAGCAGGTTGTCCACCCACTCGAAGTTGTCGACCATGTGCGTTTCGGTGCTGACCAGCGCCGGCGACACCGAGTAGGAACCCGGGCCCAGCGTACAGGTGAAGTCCAGGTGGTAGACCACCTGTTCTCCGCCCCGTACATCACGCTGGACCTGACCGGTATGCCAGGTGTTGCTGCCCCAGATGATGTGGCCCTGCTTGTCGCGCAGCATGAACCCCAGTACCAGGCTGGGCAGGTCGGCACTGACCTGTGCCTTCAGTTCAAGCCGGAGCTTCTGGCCAACGGTTGCCAGCTTGACCTCCTGGCTGCTTTCGCCATCGAGCAGTCGCAGCGATTCCACGCGGGCCTGGCCGGTCCCGCTCCGGGTAGTCACCCAGCCGGATTTGCCACGGCGCTGCTCGACCGCAAGCGTCTCGTTTTCCTTCTTCGCGATCAGCGCGTTGTAGAAATCGATGACCTCATCCGGCTCGCCATCCTTCAGCACTCGTCCCTTGTCCAGCAGGATCGCGCGGTCGCACAGTGCCTTCACGTCGCTGAGGCTGTGCGAGACCAGCATGATCGACGTGCCCTCCTCGCGGAAGCGACGCATGCGGTCGAAGCTCTTGTGCTGGAAGTAGCTGTCGCCGACCGACAGGGCCTCGTCGACGATCAGCAGGTCCGGGGTGAATGCAGTGGCGACGGCAAACGCCACGCGCACCTGCATGCCGCTGGAATAGGTACGCACGGGCTGGTCGAAATACTCGCCAACTTCGGCGAAGGCCTCGATCTCCGGCATCGCGGCTTCGATCTGCTCCTGCGAGTAGCCCATCAGGCCTGCGGAGTGGAACGCGTTCTGGCGACCGGTGAGGTCGGGGTTGAAGCCCATGCCCAGCTCGAGAATCGCCGCAACGCGGCCGGTCCGCGTCACCTGGCCCTCGGTGGGCTGGGCGGTTCCGGTGATGAGCTTGAGCAGGGTGCTCTTGCCCGCGCCGTTCTGGCCGATCACGCCCACGGCTTCGCCGGGCGCGATGGTGAAAGACACATTGCGCAGCACCCAGTTCTCTTCCTTGGGCCGCGTCGGCACACCGAACCAGCGGGCCGCGCGCAGCCACTCGCTCGTCCAGACGCGATACGCCTTGCCGACGTTGTCGACCTTCAGTTCACCACTCATAGCGCATCCACCATTTCCGGGCTGGCACGACGGAACATCACCAGCGAAGCCAATGCCAGCACCACCGTGGCGATCATCAGCCACAACAGGTCACCCCAGACCGGCGGCTTGTCGAACAGCAGCACGTTCTGGTAGCTGGTAACCAGCGGCAGCAACGGGTTGAGCCGGAAGATCGCCTGCACGCGCTCGGGCAGGATGGTGATGTGGTAGACGATGGGAGTCAGCCAGAACAATGCCTGCAGGACCACCGGGACGACCTGGCCGATATCGCGCATGAACACGTTGAGCACGCCCAGCAGCAGGCCCAGCGCCATCGAGAAACTCAGCGTCAGCAGCATCAGCGCCGGCAGCCACAGGGCCTCGGCAGTTGGCATGTGGCCCATCACCGCGAACACCGCGAAGATCGCCACCAGCAGCAGCACGTTGTTGACCAGCATCGTGCCACCGGCGATGAACGGCAGGCAGATGCGGGGGAACGACATCTTCTTCATCAGGTTGCCGCTGTCGACGAACAGGTTCACTGACTTGCCGATGGTCTCGGAGAACATCGTCCAGCACAGGGTGCCGGACATCAGGTACAGCGCGTAACCGTACTTGTCATCGATGCCCGGCAGCTTGGCGGCCAGCACCTCGGACAGGATCGTGGCGAAGATCAGCACCTGCATCAGCGGGTGGATGATCATCCACAAGGCGCCCAGGCGGCTGCGGATGAAGCGCAGCCGCAGCTCGTTCTTGATCGAGGAAAAAATGAAATAGCGGTAGTTCCACAGGGCTTTCAGCATACCCAGCATGTCCAATCCTCGTGCCCGGTGGTGGTGGTTCTTGGGTTCATCGGTCGTGTCGTTCCAAAGACTGCAATCGAGCGCGCATGGCCGTTGCGGCGGCCTGCAGGCTCATGGTTTCCAGGATGTCGCTGCGTGCCTGCACGCCGATCCGCTGCGCCAGGCCCGGTTCACGGGCGAGCCGGCGCATCCACGCTGCCGCGGCCGGCACGTCGGCCTCGGCCCAGGTGCCGCCATCGGCGAAGGGATACTCCCCAGGGCGGATCGGCACCGTGCGGAACGGCACTAGGCAGCTGTTGCCCTCGTTCATGAAATCGAGATTGCCCGACCAGGCGGTGGCGATCACCGGCTTGCCACGGGCCATGCTCTCGGCCAGTCCGAGCCCCAGCCCTTCCGCGCGGTGCAGCGAGACATAGGCATCGGCAGTTTCCTGCAATGCGTGCAGCTGCGCATCGTCGAGCACCTGGTCGCGTACCAGGATGCGCGGATCGCCGGCAGCCTGCTGCATCAGCTCGCGCAGCCGCTGCGGATGGCGGAAGCCGTTGCTGCACTTCATCACCAGCTGCACGTTGTCCGGTGCGCCATCGAAGGCCGCGCGGAACGCCGCCAGCACCGCCCACGGGTTCTTGCGGTGGATCGACGAATTGAAGTCGAAGCTGCACAGGAACACGAACGCGTCGTCGTCCAGGCCGAAGCTGGACCGGGCCAGGTCCGCGCCGGGCTGCGGCACGATCGGATGCGGAATGCGCACCACCGGCTTGCCGGTCGCGCGCCGGAAGGCATCCTCGACGAAGCGGGTGGAGACCCAGACTTCGTCGACCTGCTCCAGCGTTCGCTGCCATGCGGCCGGCACGGTATCCAGTTCCCAGAACCAGAACGCGATGGTGTAGGTATCGCGCGGCAGGCGGGGCGCCAGTTCACCGAACAGGTCCGGATTCACGAATACCAGGTTGAAGGGATACGGCGCGCCCCGTCCAAGCTGACCGGACAGGCTGTGGTCATTGCACGCGTGCGGGATGCGGAGGGCGGCATCGTTCACCGCAACCGGATATCCCTCACCCAGCAGGGCCCGGGCATACATCCGTGCCGTCTGCCCCAGGCCGAACTGGCCGCGGATGTAGCCGTACAGATTGACGCCGGGCCCCAGGGTGGGATCTGTCGGCGGGAAGACCAGCGTTTCACCGCGCGCGTCGCCAGCGGCCGGTGCGGGCAGCGTGGGGAAACGTGCCTGCTCCAGTCCGCGGGCAAGCCACCAACGGCGCAGCCCGCCCAGGCGGGCGCGCAGGGCGTGGACGATGCGACGTGGCGCCCGCCTCCCTCCCCTGCTTTCGTCGTTGCTGGCCATGGTGCGGCTCAACCCAGCGCCCGTTCCAGGTCCAGCTGCAGGTCGCCCAGGTCTTCCACCCCCACGCTCAGGCGCACCAGCGCATCGCTGATGCCCAGCTGCTCGCGGCGCGCGACCGGGATCGACGCATGGGTCATCACGGCAGGATGGTTGACCAGGCTCTCCACGCCGCCGAGCGATTCGGCCAGTGTGAACAGCTCGGTCTTCTCGCAGAAGCGCTTGGCCGCCTCGAAACCGCCCTTGAGGACGATCGAGACGATGCCGCCGTAGCCGCCCATCTGGCGGGTCGCCAGGTCGTGCTGCGGGTGCGAGGCTAGGCCGGGGTAGATCACCTTGTCCACCGCCGGGTGCTTTTCCAGCCATTGGGCCAGGGCCAGCGCATTGGCGCAGTGCGCCTTCATGCGCAGCGGCAGGGTCTTCAGGCCACGCAGGGCCAGGAAGCTGTCGAACGGCCCCTGCACGCCCCCCACCGAGTTCTGTAGGAACGCCATCTGCTCGGCCAGTTCGGCGTTGTCGCCGACCACGACCATGCCGCCGACCATGTCCGAATGCCCGTTGAGGTACTTCGTGGCCGAGTGCAGGACCAGATCCGCACCCAGTTCCAGCGGACGCTGCAGCATCGGTGAGGCGAATGTGTTGTCCACCACCACGATCAGGCCGTGGCGCTTGGCGATGGCGGCGACCGCGGCGATGTCCACGATCTTCAGCATCGGGTTGGTCGGGGTTTCGATCCACACCATGCGCGTGGCCGGCGTGATCGCAGCCTCGAACGCGGCCAGGTCGGTCAGATCGACGAAGCTGAAGTCCAGCCCGGCGGTACGACGGCGCACGCGCTCGAACAGGCGGAAGCTGCCGCCGTAGATGTCATCCATCGCCACCACGTGGCTGCCGGCGTCCAGCAGTTCGATCACGGTCGAGCTGGCGGCCATGCCGGAAGCAAAGGCGAAACCGCGGGTTCCCCCCTCCAGCGAGGCGACGCAGCGCTCATAGGCAAAGCGGGTCGGATTGTGCGTACGCGAGTATTCGAAGCCCTGGTGCTCGCCCGGGCTGGACTGCGCATAGGTCGAGGTGGCGTAGATCGGCGGCATCACCGCGCCGGTGCTCGGATCGGGCGACTGGCCGCCGTGGATGGCCAGGGTGGCCAGGGCGAGCGCGCGATCCTGGGAAGAAGCGTTGGACATGTTGATTCCTGATGGGCACCGGTGGACGGTGCCGTCGAAGGAGCGGAAGTCTATCAGCGCGGCCTTAACAACCTTTGACGCGAATAAACGTGGATTCAGCTGCGATCGTCTGCGATCTTCGCTTTACTGAACGCGACGCCGCAGGTAGTTGAGCAGATCGATCCGGGTGATCAGGCCAAGGAAGGCATTGCCGTCCATCACGATCGCCACCTGGCCACGGTCGAACACGGGCAGCAGGGCTTCGATCGGCGACTTCACGTCCAGCCGGTCCAGCTTGCTGACCATGGCCGTGGCCACCGGATCCCGGAAGCGTGCCTCGTCGCCGTAGACATGCAGCAGTACGTCGCTTTCATCGACGATGCCGACCAGCTGGTCGCCCTCCATCACCGGCAGCTGCGAGACGTCGTACAGCTTCATCCGCTGGTAGGCGGTGGTCAACAGATCATTCGGGCCGATCACGACGGTGTCGCGCTGGCCGTACGGGCGCAGGATCAGGTCGCGTAGGTCGCCGTGCTGCGGGCGCTCGAGGAAGCCGTTGTCCAGCATCCAGTAGTCGTTGTACATCTTCGACAGGTACTTGTTGCCGGTGTCGCACACCAGCACCAGCACCTTCTTCGGCGTGGTCTGCTCGCGGCAGTACTTCAGTGCGGCGGCGAGCAGGGTACCCGTGGAGGAGCCACCGAGGATGCCTTCCTTGCCCAGCAGTTCGCGTGCGGTGTGGAAGCTCTCGGCGTCGCTGATGGCATAGGCCTTGGTTACACGGCTGAAATCGGAGATCGAGGGCAGGAAATCCTCGCCGATGCCTTCCACCAGCCAGCTGCCCGACTTGTCATTGAGCACGCCATCGTTGATGTACTCGGCCAGGATCGACCCGACCGGGTCGGCCAGCACCAGCTCGGTCTTCGGCGACAGCGTGGCGAAGGCGCGCGACAGGCCGGTCATGGTGCCCGAGCTGCCGCAGCCGAACACGATGGCGTCCAGATCGCCGCCCATCTGCTCCAGGATCTCCGGGCCGGTGCCGAATTCGTGGGCGGCCGGATTGTCGGGGTTGCCGAACTGGTTGATGAAGTACGCGCCCGGCGTCTGCTCGGCAATGGTCTTTGCCAGATCCTGGTAGTACTCCGGGTGGCCCTTGGCCACGTCCGAGCGGGTCAGACGCACTTCAGCGCCCATCGCCTTCAGATTGAAGATCTTTTCCCGGCTCATCTTGTCGGGAACGACCAGGATCAACTTGTAGCCCTTCTGCTGGGCGACCAGGGCCAGGCCCAGTCCGGTGTTGCCCGCGGTGCCCTCGACCAGCGTCGCGCCCGGCTTCAGGTCCCCGCGCTTCTCCGCTGCCTCGATCATCGACAGGCCGATGCGATCCTTGATCGATCCACCCGGGTTGGCGTTCTCGAGCTTCAGATAGAGCTCGCAGACACCGGTGTCCAGGCGCTGGGCCTTGACGATCGGGGTCTGGCCAATGAGTTCGAGGACGGAAGAATGGATGGGCATTCGCAGGACTTTCGGTTCGCGCCACACAGGGCCGGACAGATGATTATCCGACGGATGGCGCTGAAAGTCAGGTCAGTCCGGGCATGGGCGTGACGCTGCCGGAAAGGGGATGCGGACGGCCCCGGATCGACGAGGAGACCGGTACCGTCCGCATCGATGAGACAGGGACGTGCGGGCCAAGGCACCACCGCCTGTGGTGCCTTGGCGCGGCCGCCGTCATCGGCGGTACCGCGACGCCAGGGCGCGAGCGCCTGGCCGGGCCTTCTGTGGCCGGGTCACGCCGCTCCGGGCGCGACGAGGTGCGTCACAGCGTGGCGGACGTCGTTGGGAGCGGTGTTTCGTACATTCGCAGAAGTCGTTGCTTGGCCAGCAGCTTCTCACGCTTCATGCGACCCAGGGTGACATCATCGATCGGGAGTACACCCAACTCCGCGTCCATGCACTTCTTGTTCAACTTGCGGTGCTGGTCATGGAGTGCCCTGAACTCCGGATCACGCGCGCGACGTGCGTCGATCTCGCTCTGGGGCTGATCTTCAAACATGATGGACCTCCTTCGACAGATACGCGAACGCCCCGGCCGCAAGGCACGGGGCGTTGTTCATGGAGGAGCGCCGTTCGATGGCTGCATGGGTGCGCACAACGACCTGCGGCACTGGCCTGCGCACGTCGGTCTGCTGCGGTTCGCGCCCTGCTTGCATCGGCCCGGCCCTCCCATCGTCCGGTCCGCGGCATTGCGTCCCGGACGATTGACCCTACGCCTGCTCCGGGCGGGGTACAAGACCCCTGCGACAAAAAGACCGAACCCCGCCGGGGCGGGGTTCAGGCTGAATGCTCAACGCAACGAAAAACAAACAATATCAATCAATTACGGGGCGATGATGACCTCGGCCGAGCGCGCCCGGGTCGACGCCGCCTTCTTGCCGCTGATCTGGATGCGGTTGCTGGCGACACCGCCCGCCACCAGTGCATCACGCAGGGCCTCGGCGCGCTTCTGCCCGACGCCGTTGGCGCTGTCGTAGGCCTCGATGCGCAGCCGGCCCTTCTTGCCGATGTTCAGGTACTCGGCCAACGCCTTGGCCTGGTTGCGCGCCCCGGCGGACAGACTGGAGCCGCCCGCTCCGAAAGCATCACCGGCGAAGGTGAAGACCTCGCCGCGTCCGTCGAACTTCGAGCCCGGCAGCTTCTGCCCGGACACCAGCTCGGCCTCCTCGCGGGCCAGTTTCGCCGCATTCTGCTGGGCCGCGCTCAATCGCTGCTGCTGCTTGCCGGCCACGCTGGTCAGGGCGTTCTCGGCGTCCTGCCGCGCCAGCGTCTCGGCCTCGGCAGCCTGACGCAGGCGTTCAGCTTCCTCGGCCTGCATCTGCGCCTGCATGCGCAGCTGTTCGGCCTCCTGGCGGGCGCGGGCGGCATCGCGGCGGCTCGCCTCGATCAGCAGGTCACTGCGGGTCCGCTCGAGCCGATCGACCTCACGGGCGGCCAGGGCCGCGCGTACGGCGGTCTCGGCGATCTCGACCCGGCGCTGGGCCAGGTAGGTCGCCAACTCCTGGTCGCGGCGCTTGGCCTTGTCCAGGGTGGCAATGGCCTGCTGGGCCTGCATGCGCTCGAAGGCGCCCAGTTCGGCGGTGTCCGGATTGGCCTGGATGGCCATCAGGCGCTGGCTCAGCTGGGCCACCACGGGGTTGTCGGCCGCCAGGGCAAGGGTCGGCAGAGCCAGCAGTACGGCCAGGGTTGCGGCGTTCACGGGTTTCACCGGCGGTCCTCCCCGGTCGAGAGCTGGCGCTGCAGCTGGTTGACCTCGTTGCGGCGCAGCTGCAGCTGCGCGGTGGCAGTGGCCTCCTCGCTGCGGGCGCGGGCCAGGTCGGCATCGGCCGCCGCGCGCAGGGCCATGGCCGGGGCGTTCTTGCGTTCGCGGCGATCGCCAGCGGCGCGCTGCGCCTGCTCCAGGCCCTGCCGGGCCAGATCGATCAGGTCCGGGGCGTACTGGTCGGCATCGGCCTGGGTGGCCTTGTCCACCGCCTGCCGGGCCTGGGCCAGTTCCAGCGCACCGTCCTGCGCCCAGGCGGGGGCAGACAGTGCGAATGCAAACGCCATCACATACAGGCCGTGGCGCATTCGTGCGAAGCTAGGTCGTTTCATTGGGGAGGCCGTACCGGTTGTCGGTTCACGGCCATTGTCGTCAAGCCAGCGCCGTGCTTGCAACGGGCGCCGGCAGTTTCGTTGGGGAAAATTCGCGATGGATATCGGCTACTTCCTGAAGCTGATGACCGAAAAGAACGCCTCGGACATGTTCCTGACCACCGGAGCACCGGTCTACATCAAGATCGAGGGGAAGCTTTACCCGCTGGGCAACACCGGCCTGCCGCCCGGCATGGTCAAGAAGATCGCCTATTCGCTGATGGACGAGGGCCAGGTGCCGCAGTTCGAGCGCGAGCTGGAGCTCAACATGGCCATCGCCCTGGCCGATGCCGGCCGTTTCCGGGTGAACGTGTTCAAGCAGCGGGGCGAGGTCGGCATGGTCATCCGCGCCATCCGCAGCCGGATCCCGAGCATCGAGGAGCTGAACCTGCCGCAGGTGCTGAAGGACGTCATCATGACCCCGCGCGGGCTGGTGCTGGTGGTGGGGTCCACCGGTTCCGGCAAATCGACCTCGCTGGCGTCGATGATCGACCATCGCAACAGCACCACGACCGGACACATCCTCACCATCGAGGATCCGATCGAGTACCTGCACAAGCACAAGATGTCCATCGTCAACCAGCGTGAAGTGGGGCTGGACACCCATGCCTTCCACAATGCGCTGAAGAACGCGATGCGCGAGGCACCGGACGTCATCCTGATCGGCGAGATCCTGGATGCCGAGACGATGGAAGCGGCCATCGCCTTCGCCGAGACCGGCCATCTGTGCCTGGCCACGCTGCATTCCAACAATGCCGACCAGACCATCGAGCGGATCCTCAACTTCTTCCCGGAAAGCGCGCACAAGAACGTGCTGATGAACCTGGCGCTGAACCTGCGTGCGGTGATCAGCCAGCGCCTGGTGAAGAACAAGGACGGCCGCCGTCTTCCAGCCACCGAGGTGCTGATCAACACCCCGATGATCCGCGACCTGCTGCGACGCGGCCAGGTGCACGAGATCAAGGCCGCGATGGAAGCCTCGCTGGAAGAAGGCATGGAGAGCTTCGACCAATGCCTGTTCCGGCTCGCCAAGTCTGGCGTGATCGAGCAGGAGGAAGCCTTGCGCGCTGCCGATTCGCGCGACGGCCTGGCGCTGAAGTTCCGCCTCTCCGAAGGCAGCAGCGGCGAGCACGACCCGTACGCCGACTATTCAGCAGGCCAGCCGAGCATCACCCACGGCTTCTGATCCACCCCCGCCGGGCCATGCCCGGCGGGGGTGCCAGTGCATCGGTAGCGCCGGGCCATGCCCGGCGGCAGATCCTGAAGAGTTCAGGGGCTGTCTCACCCAATGAGACAGCCCCTGCGTAGCGTGCCGCCATGGACACCCTCCGCAAGCTGGCCATTCTTGCCGACGCCGCCAAATACGACGCCTCCTGTGCTTCCAGCGGGTCCGGCAAGCGCGACTCCCGGACCAGCGGTGGCATCGGCAGCACCGAGGGCATGGGCATCTGCCACAGCTACACGCCGGACGGCCGCTGCGTGTCCCTGTTGAAGATCCTGCTCACCAACTTCTGCGTCTACGACTGTGCGTACTGCATCAACCGCGTCTCCAGCAACGTGCCACGCGCGCGTTTCAGTGTGGATGAGGTGGTCGCGCTGACCCTGGATTTCTACAAGCGCAACTACATCGAGGGCCTGTTCCTTTCCAGCGGAATCATCCGCAATGCGGATTACACGATGGAGCGCCTGGTGGAAGTCGCCCGCCGGCTGCGCGAGGAACATCGCTTCGCCGGCTACATCCACCTCAAGACCATTCCCGAAGCATCGCCGGAACTGCTGGCAGCGGCCGGCCGGCACGCCGACCGTCTCTCGATCAATGTCGAACTGCCCACCGAGGCCGGATTGACGAAACTGGCTCCGGAGAAGACCGTCGGCTCGATCCGCGGCGCCATGGGCGAGCTGCGCTGGCGCATCGAGGAGGCCAAGGAGGCCGGCAAGGCATCGCGCGCGATCACCGCGGGCGCGCCGCGCCGGACGCGAGCGAAAGCCCCGCGCTTCGCACCGGCGGGGCAGAGCACCCAGATGATCGTCGGTGCCGATGGCGCCAGCGACAGGCAGATCCTCTGCAGTGCCGACAATCTGTACGGAAGTTACCGGATGCGCCGCGTCTACTACTCGGCCTTCAGCCCCATTCCCGACGCCAGTCTGCAGTTGCCGGTACAGCCGCCGCCTCTGCAGCGCGAGCATCGGCTGTACCAGGCGGACTGGCTGCTGCGCTTCTATGGCTACGGCGTGGAAGAGATCACCGACACCGCGCAGGGGGGCATGCTGGATCTGGACATCGATCCGAAGATGGCCTGGGCGATCCGCCATCCCGAGCGCTTCCCGGTCGACCTCAATCGTGCGCCGAAGGAACTGCTGCTGCGGGTTCCCGGGCTCGGCGTACGCAATGTGAAACGCGTGTTGATGGCGCGCCGCCATGGCCGGCTGCGGGTGGCGGACATTGCGAGGCTGAAGGCACCGATGGGCAAGCTGCTGCCGTTCGTGCTGCTGGCTGACCACCAGCCACGCAAGGCGCTGGAGGATCCTGTGGCATTGCGTGCGCGTTTGGCGCCGCCGCCCCGCCAGGGATCGCTGTTCGATGCACCGCCGGCGGCCTGACGCCCAGCGCTGGTCGCTGCGGGTCGATCCCCCGTGGTCGCTCGATGCCTGGCGGGGTGCAGCGCGCGAAGCGCTGCTGCGCGGACTGTCGCCCGAGCAGCTGGACTGGTTGGAAAGCAGCGCCGGGTCGTTGCTGGATGCTCCTGCAGCGACCCAGGCCCCGCTTCTGGAAACGCCCTCCGTGCCACATGTGCCGAGTGCGTTCCTTGAGCTGGCCTCCACCTGCCTGTGCCATGCCGATGCGCAGCCGATGCCACTGCTGTACCGGCTGCTGTGGCGGATCGTGCACGGCGAGCGCGCGCTGCTCTCCAATCCAACCGACGCCGATGTGCTGCGCGCGATGACGATGGCGCAGGCGGTCCGCCGCGACACGCACAAGATGAAGGCGTTCGTGCGCTTCCGCGAGATCCCCGGCGAGCAGGATGCCTTCATCGCATGGTTCGAGCCGCAGCATCGGATCGTCGACCGGGTCGCGGCGTTCTTCGCACGCCGCTTCGCTGGCATGCGCTGGGCCATCCTCACCCCCTACCGGAGCGTGCACTGGGATGGCCAGGCGCTGTCCTTCGGCGCTGGCGGGCACCGCGAGCAGGCGCCGGCGGAGGACGCACGCGAGACGCTCTGGCAGACCTACTACGCAAGCATCTTCAATCCCGCACGCCTCAACACGCGGATGATGCAGCAGGAGATGCCTGCCCGGTACTGGCGGCACCTGCCCGAGGCGCAGCTGCTGCCCGGGCTGATCCGCGATGCTGGCGACCGCGTGCAGGCCATGCACGATCGCCCGGCGCAGCCACCCCAGCGGCGGATTCCATCGCGGCAGGCGACATCCCCGGTCCCCTCACCCTCCAGTGATCTGGCTACCCTGCAGCGCCAGGCAGCGGGCTGCCGGCAGTGCCCCCTGTGGGAGTCCACCACGCAGGTGGTGTTCGGTGAAGGGCCTGGCGATGCACGGGTGATGCTGGTCGGCGAACAGCCGGGCGACACCGAGGACCTGTGCGGACGCCCCTTCGCGGGACCTGCCGGCGCGCTGCTGGACCGTGCCCTCTCCGAGCTGGGTATCGCCCGCTCCACGCTGTACCTGACCAACGCAGTGAAGCATTTCCACCACGAGAGGCGCGGCAAGGTGCGCCTGCACAAACGTCCGCAGGGCCGCCATGTGCAGGCCTGCCGTCCGTGGCTGCTCGGCGAGATCGAGCGGGTGCGGCCGGAGATCATCGTGTGCCTGGGCGCAACGGCGGCGTCGGCGGTGTTCGGCAGCCATTTCAGCCTGACGCGTGATCGCGCCCGTTGGCACACCCTGCCGGATGGCACCCGTGGCTCTGCCACGGTGCATCCCGCATGGGTGTTGCGGCAGGCCGACGAGGTCCGTCGAGAAGACGCCTACCGGCTGTTCCGCGATGACCTGCGGCAGTTGCTCATCGGGGATGCGGAATCCACAGGGCGTCGCCCCGCGCTGCCACCAACCAGCGAGGGGTAGCGCCGGACCATGCCCGGCGATCGCAGCGGCAATCAGGCCGCGTCGACCTGGTTTTCGGGGCGCGCACGCTCGAATGCGTCCAGCGCCTGGCAGGCGGCTTCGATGCGGCGCAGGGTCGGATACGGCGACAGATCCAGACCAAAGCGATGTGCGTTGTACACCTGTGGCAGCAGACAGATGTCGGCCAGGCCGGGCCGGTCGCCATGGCAGAAGGTGCCGGTGTCGCTGCTCCCGGCCAGCAGGGTTTCCAGGGCCGCAAAGCCTTCGGCGATCCACTGCAGCGTCCACTGGGTGCGGACCTCGGCGGACAGGTGCAGGCCGCGTTCCAGATGCTGCATCACCCGCAGGTTGTTCAGCGGATGGATGTCGCAGGCGACCAGCTGCGCCAGCGCACGCACGCGGGCGCGGCCGGCCGCATCGGCCGGCAGCAGCGGCGTCTGCGGAAAACGTTCGTCCAGATACTCCAGGATCGCCAGCGACTGGGTCAGCACCTGCCCATCGTGCAGCAGGGTCGGCACCCGCTCCTGCGGATTGAGGGCGCGATAGGCTTCGCCGTGCTGTTCACCACCGTCACGCAGCAGATGAACCGGTCGCGCCTCCCAGCGCAGGCCCTTCAGCTCCAGGCCGATGCGCACGCGGTAGGCGGCGCTGGATCGCCAGTAGGTGTACAGCACGATGCCGTCGTCGACCGGGATTTCCATCGCCGCCTCCATCCTCAGGGCCTGGCCGCCTGCTCGATGCGCTGCTCGATCGCACCGAAGATGCTGTTGCCGGCGGCGTCGAACATTTCAATCCGCACCACGTCGCCGAACGACATGAATGGTGTGCTCGGCTTGCCGTCGCGCAGGGTTTCCACGGTGCGCTGCTCGGCAAAGCACGAAGCGCCCTTGCTGGTGTCCTCGTTGGCGATGGTGCCCGATCCCACGATGGTGCCGGCGCCCAGCGGACGGGTCCTGGCCGCATGCGCCACCAGCTGGGCGAAGTTGAACTGCATGTCCACGCCTGCCTCTGGCGCACCGAACCACGCACCATTGATGTGGGTGACCAGCGGCAGG
This sequence comes from Stenotrophomonas maltophilia, assembly GCF_025642255.1. NCBI lineage: Bacteria > Pseudomonadati > Pseudomonadota > Gammaproteobacteria > Lysobacterales > Lysobacteraceae > Stenotrophomonas > Stenotrophomonas maltophilia. Next base: position 500,585 of record NZ_CP106759.1, on the reverse strand, counting down.
TGCACCTTGTTGTCCTGCCAGGCGTCACCCAGTTCGTCAGGGGTGACGAACACCGGCGACAGTGCCGAGCGCGGCTTGGACTGCAGGAAGCCGAAGCCCTTGGCCAGCTCGCCCGGAATCAGGTTGCGCAGCGAAACGTCGTTGACCAGACCCACCAGCTGGATGTGGCCGGCGGCCTGCTCCGGAGTGACCGCCATCGGCACGTCGTCGGTGATGACCACCAGTTCGGCTTCCAGATCGATGCCGTACTCCTCGCTGACCACCTTCACCGCGTCGCGGGGGCCGTAGAAACCGGCACTGGTGGCCTGGTACATCAGCGGGTCGGTGTAGAAGCTTTCCGGAACCTCGGCGCCGCGGGCGCGGCGGACGCGCTCGACGTGCGGCAGGTAGGCGCTGCCATCGACGAATTCATAGGCGCGCGGCAGGGGCGCCGCCAGCGTCTGCGGGTCCAGGTCGAACACGCCATCGGCGTCACCGGCGTTCAGTGATTCGTAGAGCGCGTTCAGGCGCGGCGCGACGCGGCTCCAGTCCTCCAGGGCCTGCTGCAGGGTGGCGGCGATGCCGGTGGCACGGACGCCGTGGCGCAGATCACGCGAGACGACGATCAGGGTGCCGTCGCGGCCGCCTTCCTTCAAAGAACCAAGCTTCATGGGTGGGTGTCCGGAGTCATGGGCAAACAAGTTTCAAGTGTAATCAAATATGGGGCGGCGCCAAGCTGCAGCGCCGCATCGCTCCACCCTACCGTAGCGGGGGTCAGGCAGGGCTGCGCCCTGCACCTGCTTCAAGCCAGGGCAACGTCAATGGCAACAGCCGGCTCTGGGTTGTCTGCGGATTTGGCGGGGCGGTGTGGGCGGGCAGGACACGCCGTAAACCCATCCCTGGGGGCTCGATGGCGCCATCCATGGCGCCAACGGTCCTGCCCGCCCACACCGCCCCACCTTTGACAGTTTCCCGGTGACGGTCGGTAGATCCACGCCAGGCGTGGATGAAATCTTCCGGATATCGAAATCCAAACGGGGGTCAGATCCGTTCCGCCAGTTCGCAGGAAACTGTCGAAGGCGGGGTGGGTCCGGTTGCGGGAGTGTCCGCGGCATGGATGCCGCGGCCAAGCCCCCAGGGACGGGTTTACGGCGTCTCCCGCAACCGGACCCACCCCGCCTACCTTCAGGAAGCCCGCTTTTGACGTTGACGTTGACGTGGCTTCGGCCTCTGCGGGTGCAGGGCGCAGCCCTGCAGAGAGAACCCTTACCTGAACAGGCCTTTTTGCGTGAAGTCTCAAACATCGTTTAGACTTGCGGAGTCTGCAGCGGCCGTCCGTTTCCCTCCGGGATCGCCGGCGACCAGGGTCCGCCCTCTTCGCCCGCCCCCACTCCGACGCCGTTCGTCACGCATTCCAGCCTGCGCTTCGTGCCGGCTGCACCCAATTCTCGCAGCGCGGTTCACGGGAACGCTCCGAGTCAGCCGATCAGTTTGATCTGCCCCCGTCTGTCCATTCGGACAGGCGTTTCTTGTACTTGGAGCACACTCGATGTCTTTTGAATCGCTGGGCCTGGCGCCCTTCCTGCTGCGTGCGCTGGCCGAGCAGGGCTACGAAAACCCGACCCCGATCCAGCAGCAGGCGATCCCGCTGGCGCTGGCCGGTCGCGACCTGCTGGCCGGCGCACAGACCGGCACCGGCAAGACCGCAGCCTTCGGCCTGCCGCTGCTGCAGCATCTGGGCACCGCGCCGCAGGAAGTGCGTGGCGGTGGCCCGCGCAAGCCGCGCGCGCTGATCCTGGCCCCGACCCGCGAGCTGGCCACCCAGGTGCATGACAGCCTGCGCGGCTACAGCAAGTATCTGCGCATCCCCAGCGCCTGCATCTACGGCGGCGTCGGCATGGGCAACCAGCTGGACATCCTGCGCCGTGGCGTGGACCTGCTGGTGGCCTGCCCGGGCCGCCTGATCGATCACCTGGAGCGTCGCAGCATCGACCTGTCCGGCATCGAACTGCTGGTGCTGGACGAAGCCGACCGCATGCTGGACATGGGCTTCCTGCCGTCGATCAAGCGCATCCTGGCCAAGCTGCCCAAGCAGAACCGTCAGACCCTGCTGTTCTCGGCCACGTTCGAGGACAACATCCGCCAGCTGGCGCTGGAGTTCATGCGCAACCCGGAACAGATCCAGGTGACGCCGAAGAACACCGTGGCCGAGACCATCACCCATCGCGTGCATCCGGTCGACGCCGGCCGCAAGCGCGACCTGCTGCTGCACCTGCTGGCACAGGACAGCCGTGAGCAGACCCTGGTGTTCGCGCGGACCAAGCACGGCAGCGACAAGCTGGCCGCGTTCCTGGAGAAGTCGGGCATCAAGACCGCGGCGATCCATGGCAACAAGAGCCAGGGCCAGCGCCTGCGTGCGCTGGGTGACTTCAAGGCCGGTCGCGTGACCGTGCTGGTGGCCACCGACATCGCGGCACGCGGCATCGACATCAACGAGCTGCCGAAGGTGATCAACTTCGACCTGCCGATGGTCGCCGAGGATTACGTGCACCGCATCGGCCGCACCGGCCGCAACGGCTCCACCGGCCAGGCGATCTCGCTGGTGGCGCAGGACGAGGTCAAGCTGCTGCGCGCAATCGTGCGCCTGCTCGGACGCGACATGGACATCCGCGATGTGCCGGGCTTCGAGCTGCAGGTGCCGATCCGCTGGGGCAACAGTGCACCGGGCAAGGCCGAGCACGACACCGGCGAGCGCGCCCCGCGCAAGAGCCACGCGCGACGTCCGCACGGCGATGCGCCGCGCCATGCCCACGCCGGCCCGAAGAAGGCCGGTGGTGGCCGTCGTGAGGGCGGTGGCAACGGCCAGCAGCGTGCCGGCGCTGGTCAGGGCCAGCGTCGTGGCGGAGGCGGCAACGGCGGTGGTCGTGGCCGCGGCCAGGGCGGCGGCGGTCGCGCCGGCTGATCCTGACTGACAGGAATGAGGGCGTCCCACTGCGCGGGAGGCCTTACATCGGGGACGGCGCTGGCGCGCCGTCCCTTTTTGTTGCCCGCGCATCAATCAAGGCGCCAGACGCCTCATCCGCGTGCTTTCGCCGGATTCGCCAGATTCCCGAAGAAGATCGCATTGATCAGCAGTCGATCCGTGCCATGCCAGTACTTGCGGTGTGCCGGATCATCGGCGAACAGCAGCACGTTGCCCTTTCCCTGGGCCGACACCAGCAGCCACGCACTGCCTGCCACCCGCGCACGATTGCGCTCGGACAGGTAACCGTTGACCCGGGGTGACGCGTCGATGCGCACCACCGTCGAGAACGGATTCGCACTCGGCTGCAGCGTCACGCTGTTTTCCTTGTTCACCGCCAGCTGCCGGCCCGGCACGCCGAACGCCAGGGGATGGCTGGTATCGACATCGGCGCTGAGGATGTTGCCGCTCACCCGCTCGATCGCAGCGATGTCGCGCTGGTCACCGAAGGCGCGACGGGATTCGTCGCCGGCCTCTTCGTCCTTGCCGGTCTTCTCGCCATCGGCGAGCTTCTGTTCGATCGCCCACTTCGACGCGCTGCCATAGGTCACCAGCGAGCCGCCGGCCTGCACCCAGCGCTTCAGTACGGCCACCGCGGTCGCATCGACACTGCTGTAGGTGCCACCGGACAACACGAGCGTGGTATAGCGATCCAGCGGAACCTTGCCCAGCTGCTGCGGATCCAGCTTGCTGGCCGGCAGGTGCAGGTGCTGGTCCAGCAGGAACCAGGCCGATCCGATCTCGGTGGCCGCCACGCCTTCGCCCATCACCAGTGCCACGGCCGGCTTGCGCAGTGCCTTCACGCCATCGCTGCCGAGATCGATGCCCTCGCGGCTGCGGCCACTCGACAACGCATGCACCTGTACGCCTGAAGCACGTGCCGCCGCGGCCACCGCGTCGAGCAGGGCCGCTCCCTGCAGTGGCTGGCCGGCAACGGGAATGACGATGCTGCCGGCCGCGAAATCCACGTCGCCCTGTGCGGTTCCGGCGGTGAACGGCTGGAATGCAGCGCGCGCGGCCAATCCCCTGCCCTGCAGCTCGGCCAACGCACGGCTGGCGTTGTAGTCACGCCAGTCGATGGCATAGGCGAACCCCGCCTGGCCGCCGACGACCGCGCCCTGCAGCGGCGGCAGCTCGCTCACCTGTGCACCGCCGTCGATGCGGCTGCGGCTGCCGGCGAAGGCCACGCCGTAGGCCGGCGCGATGGCGTAGCTGGTGCTGCCATAGAACACGTCGCCCTTGATCGGCGGCGTCTCGGCGAAGATCGAGTGCACCAGGCGGAACTGCGCCTGCTGCACGGGCACCACGTAGGCACTGCCTGCCTGGAAGCGCTTTCCCTCGACGGTGACATCCCGGTCCAGCGCGCGTACCTCGATCCGGTGCAGCAGCAGCAGTTCAAGCAGGCGCCGGGTCAACGCCGGATCATGCGCGTCGCCGAACACGAAGCTCTTCTGCGGCTGCTGCGCGGCCTGCTTCAATGCGCTCTGGAAGAAGGTCTTCTGCAGGTCGAACAGGCCACTGCGCTCGGCCACCGCACCGCGCACCGTGCCCAGGCCGGTGGCGACCTGGTTGCGAATGGTGAACGGGAAGGTCAGCAGCCCGTTCACCGACTCCTGCACCCGTCCCCGCGAACTGGCCTGCTCGACGGTGACACCGACCGCGCCATGGAAGTCCGGATAGGTCGAGCCATACACCGGCGAGAAGTTGTCGAAGTTCTCCCCCGTGTAGTACAGCGACCCCAGTGCGTCCAGCGCCTGTGCGTGGTACGTGGCCAGCGTCCTGTTGAACTCGTAGGAGGCGGCCGGGATCAACGGGCTGTGCATGCTCTTCGGCGAAGGCTCGAAGTAGTACGTGCTGTCCTTGCCCATCTCGTGGAAGTCGATCTGCACGTTCGGGTACCACTGGTGGAAGGCGGCCACCTTTGGCCGCGAATCCTGCTGGGTCAGCGCCAGCCAGTCGCGGTTGAGATCGGTGAAGTAATGGTTGGTACGGCCCTGCGGGAACGGCTCGACATGCTCCTTGTCAGCCGGATCGGCCGAGGCCGGGTCCGATGCCCAGGCGTTGTGCCAGTTGGCGGCACGGTCGCGTCCGTCCGGATTCTGCGCCGGGTCGAACAGCACCACCGCCTGCTGCAGCCATTGCTGGGTTTCACTGCTGCGATTGGCCACCAGGTAATAGGCGGTGAGCATCGCCGCTTCGCCGCTGGAGGTTTCATTGCCGTGCACACTGTAGCCCAGCCAGACCACCACCGGGCTGTCACCGGCTGCGCTGCGCGGTTGTGCCGGATCGACCAGGGTCGCGTGCTGCTGGCGGATCTGTTCCAACCGCGCCTGGTTGCTGGCCGCGGTGATGGTGGCAATCAGCAGGGGGCGGCCTTCATAGCTGCGTCCAATGTGCTGGACGCGGATCCTGTCCGAATGCCTGGCCAGTTCCTCGAAATAGGCGACCAACTGGTCGTGGCGGGTGTAGCGGCTGCCGATCGGATAGCCGAGGAACTGCTCCGGCGTGGGAATGGCGCTGTCGAACGCGCCGGCCTCGCTGGCCTGCGGGAAGAAATAGGCGCTCTGCGCCTGCGCCGACAACGCGGGGAACACTGCGCTGGCAACGGCGAACAGCAACGGAAGAACGGCACGGCGGTGGAAGGACACGGTGACTCCCCGGAAACAGGACGGCAGAGGGCAACGTGGCCGGTCACGGCAGGTGACCGGCCACGGCGGTGGATCAGAAGCGGTAGTCGAAGCCCAGCGTGAAGTAGCGACCCCGCAGGTCGTACTGGGTGAAGTCATACGGCGCACGGATGCCCGGGAACGACGCATCGTAGGGCGGCGTCTTGTCACCCAGGTTCTGCACCTTGGCGTACAGGGTCAGGCTGTCGATGCCGGTGTACCCCAGGTACAGGTCGTACTGGCTGTAGCTGCCGACACGCTGCTGCACGGCCTTGGCGGCGGTACTGGCTTCCTGCCGATAGCTGCTGGTGTAGTACCAGGTCACCGCCGCGTTGAAGTCGCCGTACTTCCAGTCCAGCGTGGTGGTGGCCTTGTCCTTGGGCAGGGTGGCGCCGAGGTTGCTGCCGGCGTAGTCGACCAGGGGCCCACCGACCACGGTCGGACGGCGGTAGTCACGGACGTGGGTGTAGGCCGAAGACAGGGTGAAATCTCCCAGGCGCGCCGTCGGAATGCGCTGGCGCAGTTCCACGTCGATGCCCGATGTCTTCAGCTCGCTCAGGTTCTGGTAGCGGTTGTAGACGGCCTGCAGCTTGCCGCGCTCATCGCGCTGCACGGCACCGGCGACGTTGTCGTTGATCAGCGTCTGCGTGTTGTTGGTGCCGACCAGGTTGTCGAGCTGGATACGGTAGTAGTCGACACTCAGATTGGTGTTCGCCCACGGTGACAGCACCACGCCGAAGTTCACGCTCCTGGTGCGCTCCGGCTTCAGGTCACTGTTGCCCACGGTGAAGAACGTCGGGCTCTGCCGCGAGCCCGGCACATCCGGGTCGCGCGGATCGACCACGCTGCCGTAGGAGATGCTGGTGCTGTTGGAGTTCTCCGACAGCGAGGGCGCACGGAAGCCCTTCGAGGCCGACGCGCGCACCAGCAGGAAGTCCAGCGGTTGCCAGCGCAGTCCGAGCTTCGGCGAGAACGCATCGCCGAAGTCATCGTAGTGATCGGCACGCGCAGCGGCGGACAGTTCCAGGGTCGAGGCCAGCGGCACGTTCACTTCCGCGTACGCGGCACTGACCTGGCGCTCGCCGTGCACCTCGGCGATGGCCGGACGCACCTGCAGGCCAGCATCGATCTGCCAGGGGTTGTTCGAATCGAGCTTCTCGCGGCGCCACTCGGCGCCAGCGGCAAAGCCGATGTCACCGGCCCAGGTGCGGCCCAGGCTGCCCGAGATCTTCGCATCGACACCCTGCAGCTTCGATTCGGCCGGACGCAGCGTGGCGATGTTGATCGCATCACGCACCGACTGCGGGGTGGCCGCCGGGTCGAGCAGATTGTAGCTGCCGCTGGCCAGCGCATCGGCCAGCGCCCAGCGGTTGGCGAAGCCGCCCGAGACGGTCTCACGCTCGCTGCTGCGCGCGCCGAACGCCGCCACTTCCCAGTCCCAGTTGGCGGTGGTGCCGCGCAGGCCGAACACGCCGCGATAGGCGGTGGAGCGGTTGGTCTTGATGGTGCCGCCGAGATCGAAGAACGTGTACTCGATCGGCACGGCACGCCCGTAGGGATTGTACGGATTGCCCGCCGGCAGCTGCGACGACACCGGCTCGGCCAGGCCGGTCTCGGCATTCAGGGCGAAGCGGCCGCTTTCCAGGGTGAAGAACGGGCTGCTGCCGAACCAGGCCGCGCTCTTGATCTGGCTGTACAGCACTTCACCGAACGCTTCGACGTTGTCGCCCAGGCGGAAGGTGCCGTTGGCATAGGCCTGGTAGCGCTTCGTGGATGGAATCAGCGTGGTGTACGGCGCTTGGTTGAAGCCGCAGGTGTCGCCAGCCAGGCCGTCGATCGGAGCGCTCGCAACGCGCGTGGTCCCGGTGGGGCAGTTGCCGTTGGCGTCGAGCATCGGCACCGACACGCCATTGATCAGATAGCGCGCACCCTTGGCTGACCAGCCGTTCCAGCGCCCGCCCGGCAGGTCGGTGTAGATGCCGCTCTTGGTCAGATCGCGCTCGTCCTGGTCCAGGCGGTCGCGGTTGTAGCCCTGCAGACTGAACAGGATGTTGTAGCCGTCGCTGTCCAGATCACCGAGGCCACCCACGAACTTCAGGTTCTGCTCGCGCAGGCCCCCTTGGTCGGCGCCTCCGAAGCTGCCACCGATCTCGGCACCTTCGAAGTTCTGGCGGGTGATGATGTTGACCACGCCGGCCACGGCATCGGAGCCATACACGGCCGAAGCACCATCCTTGAGCACTTCGATGCGCTCGACCGCAACCAGCGGCAGGGCATTGAGGTCGACGAAGGTATCGGACAGGCCACCGGCCGGGAAGCCGTAGTTCGCCACGCGACGGCCGTTGAGCAGCACCAGCGTGTTCTTCGGTGACAGGCCGCGCAGGCCGATGCTGGCCGAGCCGGAGGCCCAGCCGTTGTTGGTGGTCTCGTTGTTGGCATTGCCGGTGTTGGCGGAGATCGAGCGCAGCACATCGGCGACGGTGGCCTTGCCGGTCTGTTCCAGCTGCTGGCGGCCGATTACCTGCACCGGATTGGACGCCTCGGTATCGGCGCGCTTGATGTTGGAGCCGGTGACGCGGACGGCGGCCAGGGTACTGGCTTCGCCACTGGCGGCAGCGGTGGTTTCGGCGGCGGCGGACAATGGCGCGGCCAGAGCGGCGGCCAGGGCCGCCACGAGCAGGGTGTGCTGGGGCATGACGATGTGTGGGGTGGTGGTAGGGCGACGAAGTTCCGCAGTAATCCATGACTGGCCGGGGTCCGACCAATAACATCTCTTCATACGGATATAAGAGAAGCTAACATCTCTTCATCCGGATGGAAATAGTCACTCCGCTTCGGGGCCGGCGCGATCCCGGTCGGATGCGACAGCAGCGGCGTACAATCCGCTCATGGAAATCTTCAAAGTCTTCATGCTTGAGGCGGCCCACCGCCTCCCGAACGTACCGCCGGGGCACAAGTGCGCGCGCCTGCATGGCCACTCCTTCCGGGTGGAACTGAAGGTCGAGGGCGAACCCGGCGCGCAGACCGGCTGGATCATGGATTTCGGGGACGTGAAGGCGGCCTTCCAGCCGATCTACGAACGCCTGGACCATCACTACCTCAATGACATCCCCGGCCTGGAAAACCCGACCAGCGAGAACCTGGCGGTGTGGATCTGGAACGAACTCAAGCCCGCGCTGCCGGCGCTGAGCGAGATCACGGTCCACGAGACCTGCACCTCCGGCTGCCGGTACCGGGGCCCCGGCACCTGAACAACTCATTGATATCTAAAGGTTTCTAAAGGCGCCTTGGGCGCCTTCATGATTTTTGTTGCAATGCGGCATCATCGGCGTATGCTGCAACGCATCAAGTCCTTTCCTGACGCCCATGACCGCCGCCTTCAGCGATCGCTTCAGTGATGCCACCCGCCAGCTGGCCGCCGCCGCAACGCGCGCGAACCGGTTGGCGCTGGAGAACGCTGAAAGCATGTTCGGCGTGCAGCTGAAGGCACTGGAACGCAACCTGACCGCGACCGGCGGCTGGCTCGGCGAGCTGGCACGAAGCGAAGATCCGGCCGGATTGCTGTCGCAGGGCGCTCAGCTGTGGCAGGACAACCTGCAGCGGTTTGGGCAGGCCCAGCAGGACGTGGTCGGTCTTGGCCTGCTGGCTGGACGCTCCTGGTCCGAGCTGGTGCAGGGCTACAACGAATCAACAGCGGACGCGACCGGCCACACGCCCTGACGCGACGCTTTCGCTCATTGCATGGGTCCCTCCCCCCATGCAATCCGGACCCGGCAGATCCCTCCCTCTGCCGGGTCTTTTTTTATTCCTCGCCTGCGTGCAGATGCGCGTCTTCGCCCGAGCGGATCGCGAGCGCAAAGGCCTCGCGCCGGCCGGCAACGTGTGGGCAAATGTCCCCCGGCGCCGGCCTGTGGCCATCGCCTCCTCCTTTACTTTGCCCACACGCTGCCGACCACCACGATGCTCGGCTTGCGGCGCGTAGTGCCGTCGCTTCCGCACCTCTGCGCACCGATAACCCTGCACGCCGGGCGGATGCCCTTGTGTGCGAAGTAAAGGAGGAGGTGACGGCCACCGGCCGGCACCGGGGGACATTCGCACGCAAGGGCATCCGCCCGGCGCCACACGGAAAAACGCATACACCTGCGCACAGGCAGCCTCAGCCCGAGCCGTCCCATCCCAGTGCGGAGTCCGCACACCGCTGCGTGCCGATAACCCCTCAACGCCGGGCGGATGCCCTTGCGTGCGAAGTAAAGGAGGAGGTGACGGCCACCGGCCGGCGCCGGGGGACATTCGCACGCAAGGGCATCCACCCGGCGCCACACGGAAAAACGCACATACCTGCGCGAAGGGGCAAACACCGCCACCCGGAAACCAGCTGCGCCTAGGCCACCGCCGCCGACTCCGCCCGCGGCAGCTCGAACACGAACGTCGCCCCTGCCTCACTGTCGCGCAGCGCGATGCTGCGGCCATGCAGCTGCACGATACGCTGCACGATCAGCAGCCCCAGGCCACCGTTCTCGCCCCGTCGCGCCCCCAACGCAGCAGGCGCCTGGAACAACTGCGCACGCACCGCAGCAGCAACGCCGGGACCGTCATCAGAGACGATCACCTCCACGCTGTCAGCCACCGCGCGCAGCCGCACCTCGATCCGCCCTCCCTCCGGCGCATGGCGCAGGGCGTTGTCGAGCAGGTTGGTCAGCACCCGCTCCACCAGACCCAGGTCCGCACGTACCAGCGGCAACCCCTGCGGGAAATCCGCGTGCAACTGCTGGCCGCGCGCCTGCGCCGCCAGCTCGAACTTCTGCAGCACGTCCTGCAGCAGCTCGGGCAGCGCGAACACCTCCCACTCCAGCCGCACCTCGCCGTGTTCCAGGCGTGCCAGCTCGAACAGCGCGCGCGCCAATCGCCCGACCTTCGCACTCTGCGCCAGGGCAATACCCAGATAGCGCCGGCGCTCCTCCGGCGACAGCGTCGCGTCCTTCAACGCCATCGTCTCAAGGTAGCCATGCAGTGAAGACAACGGCGTGCGCAGATCATGCGAAATGTTGGCCACCAGCTCGCGCCGCTGCAGGTCCTGCTGGCGCAGCTGCTGCCACTGCTCACCCAACCGCTGCGCCATCTGCGCATGTGCATGTTCGAGGATGACCAGTTCATCGCGCTCACCCGGCCGCAGCGGGCCGGGCGGCGGCAGCGGCGTCGGCGCATCGATGTCGAATGCCTGGATGCGACGTGTCAGGCGGCGCAGCGGCCGGGTCACCCAGTAGAACGCCACCAGGCCGGCCAGCAGGCCCAGGCTGCCCACCAGCATCACCGACCACAAAGTGGTGTTCCACTGGTTGCTGGCGGCGAGGTCGTCGGCGAGCATCTGCCGGTGCTCGCCCACCAGCACCACGTAGACGTAGCCGGCCTGCCGCCCCTGCACCACCAGCGGCGCCACGCTGAACACCTTGCGACCCTCGCTACTGCGCGGATCGTCGCCCAGGATGGGCAGCGGCGCGCCCGCCAGCAGCCGGCGCAGCGGTGCCACGTCCACGCGGTTGCGCATCAGGTGCCCGCTGGGTGCGTCGTGGCCGAGAATGCGGCCCTGGTCGTCCAGCAGGTACACCTCGACGCTGGGGTTGACCGCCATCAGTTGCCCGAACAGCGCACGCACCGCCGCATCGCGCATGCCGCTGGTATCCATCAGCTCACTGCGCTGCGCGATGTGCTCGGCCAGCCCCAGCGACAGCCGCTGCACGACTTCCTGCTCGTGCCGTGTGTTCGAGCGCATCTGCAACGCCAGCAGCGCCATGCAGCACATCAGCATCAGCGCCGCGATCACCGCCGCCAGCTTCTGCCACAGGTTCGGCCGGATCATGCCGCCGCCCCGGCCGGGTCCACCAGCTTGTAGCCCCGGCCCCAGACCGTCAGCAACCGCCGCGGGTTGGCCGGATCGGTTTCGATCTTGCTGCGCAGGCGGTTGATGTGAGTATTGACCGTGTGCTCATAGCCATCGTGCTGGTAGCCCCAGACCTGGTTGAGCAGTTCCATCCGCGCGAACACCTGGCCGGGATGGCGTGCGAAGAACAGCAGCAGGTCGAACTCGCGCGGCGTGAGTTCCAGCGGCTTGCCATCCACGTCGGCAGTACGCGCGACCGGATCCAGCTGCAGTCCTCCCAGCTCGATGGCACCGGCATCGATGCGCGCGTTCTGCGCCATGGCCTCGGCGCGACGCAGCAGGGCACGCACGCGCGCCACCAGCTCCGGCATGGAGAATGGCTTGGCCAGATAATCGTCGGCGCCGAGTTCCAGGCCGACGATGCGCTGGGTTTCGCTGCCGCGTGCACTGATGATGATGATCGGGACATAGCGCGCCATCGCCCGTGCGCGCTGGCAGACCTGCAGGCCATCGACACCGGGCAGCATCACGTCCAGCACCAGCGCGTCCCACGGGCCTTCCTGTTCGAGCAGGCGCAGCCCGCCATCACCGCTGTCGGCGTGGGCGACCTCATACCCCTCATCGCCCAGGTGCATGCGCAGCAGGTCGGCGATGTGGGCATCGTCTTCAACGATCAGGACACGTTTCGGGGACATCGGCAGCTCGGGCCAGGGGGGAGGCTGAGCGCATTGTGGCGCGGGATCGCCGCCGATACCTCACGAAAAATTGAATCCTGCGTGAGGATTCGTTGACCGGAGCAGGCGCAGCATGGCCCCGTCGCCCCTTCCCGGAGTCCGCCATGCCCCTCACCCGCCGCCATCTGCTGGGTCTGGGCGGTATCGCCACCACCGCCGGCCTGCTCGGTCTCGGGGCCTGCAGCCGCGCCGCGCCAGCGGCAGCAGAAACGCGCCCTGCGCGACAGTTCGAGATCATGCGCAGTGATGCTGACTGGCGCCAGCGGCTGACCCCCGCCCAGTACGCAGTGCTGCGCCAGCAGGCGACCGAACGCCCTTGGAGCAGCCCGCTCAACAAGGAACACCGGCAAGGCACGTTCACCTGTGCCGGCTGTGCGCTGCCGCTGTTCTCTTCGTCCACCAAGTTCGAGAGCGGTACTGGCTGGCCCAGCTTCTGGGCACCGTTGCACAACGCTATCGGTGAGGACCGCGACGTCACCTTTGGCATGCTGCGGGTGGAAGTGCATTGCCGCCGCTGCGGCGGCCATCTGGGCCATGTCTTCAACGACGGCCCACGCCCTACCGGCCTGCGCTACTGCATGAACGGCGCGGCGCTGGCCTTCCAGCCCGGACCTGCCGCGCATGACAGCGATGCGGGCTGGCGCGTGCCGGTGGGATCGTCCCCTGCTTCTGGAGCCCGATGATGCTGCTGTTGCTGCTTGCCTATCTTGGCGGTGTGCTGACCCTGCTCAGCCCCTGCATCCTGCCGGTGCTGCCGTTCGTATTCGCGCGTGCTGACCGCCCGTTCCTGCGCAGCACCCTGCCGCTGCTGCTGGGCATGGCGCTGACCTTTACCCTCGTCGCCAGCCTGGCGGCAGTCGGCAGCCAGTGGGTGGCGCAGGCCAACCAGATCGGTCGCTGGATCGCCCTGCTGCTGATGGCGCTGTTCGCGGTGGCGTTGCTGTGGCCCGCACTGGCAGACCATCTGCTGGCGCCGTTGCAGCGTGTCGGCGCGCGGTTGAGCGCACGCGCGGACGCTGCCGATGCCGCCGGGCGCGGCGGTGCCTGGACGTCGCTGCTGATCGGCATCGCCACCGGCCTGCTGTGGGCGCCGTGCGCGGGCCCGATCCTTGGCCTGGTACTGACCGGGGCTGCGCTGCATGGCGCCAGCGCCAGCACCAGTACGCTGCTGCTTGCCTACGCGCTGGGTGCGGTCACCGCGCTGGCATTGGCGGTCTGGATCGGCGGCCGGGTGTTCCGCGCCCTGCAGGCACGGCTGGGGCTGGGCAATCTGCTCCGCCGCGTGCTCGGCGTCGCTGCGCTGCTGGCGGTCGTGGCCATTGCCCTGGGCTGGGACACCGGCCTGCTGACCCGGCTGTCCACCGTCAGCACCGCGCGTATCGAGCAGGGCCTGCTCGATGCGGTACCCGGCGCGCAGCCTTCCGCTCCACCGATGATGATGATGGGCCCGGCCACTGCAGGCAGCGAGGCACCGCTGCCGGTGGAAGGCACGCTGCCCGCCCTGGACGGCGCCACCGGCTGGCTCAACAGCCCACCGCTGGACGCCGCCCAACTGCGCGGCAAGGTGGTGCTGATCGACTTCTGGACCTATTCCTGCATCAACTGCCTGCGTGCGATGCCGTTCGTGCACGAGTGGCAGCGGCGCTACCGCGATCACGGCCTGGTGGTGATCGGCGTGCACACCCCCGAGTTCGCCTTCGAACGCGACCCGCGCAACGTCATGAAGGCCGTGCAGCAGTTGAAGGTCGACTATCCCGTCGCGCTGGACAACCAGTACGCGATCTGGCGTGCGTTCAACAACCGCTACTGGCCCGCCCACTACTTCGTCGATGCGCAGGGAAACATCCGCGGCCATCAGTTCGGCGAAGGCAACTATGCGCGTTCGGAGCAGGTGATCCGCCGCCTGCTGGCCGAAGCCGGCCAGACCCGGCTGCCACCGCCGGCCGATCCGGCCGCAGCGGACCTGAAGGGCGTGGCCGCGCAGGCGGACATGGGCAACCTGCGCTCGCCGGAGACCTACCTGGGGCATGCGCGCGCCGAGCAGTTCGCCTCGCCAGGCGGGCAACGTGCGGACACGGCATTCGACTACGCGCTGCCACCCGCGCTGGCGCTGAACCAGTGGGGCCTGTCCGGCCGCTGGATCATCGACGACGAGGCGGCACGGCTGCAGCAGCCCGGAGGACGCATCGCCTTCCAGTTCCATGCCCGCGATCTGCATCTGGTGCTCGCGCCACGCCAGGACGGCACGCCGGTGCGCTTCCGCGTCTGGCTGGATGGTCGGCCGTTGCCCGCGGCCGACGCCGGCAGCGACGTTGGCAGCGATGGCAGCGGCGTGATCGACGAACACCGTCTGTACCAGCTGGTGCGCCAGCGCGGCGCCGTCGCGCCACACCGCTTCGAGATCGAATTCCTCGATGCCGGCGCCCAGGCCTACGCCTTCACCTTCGGTTGATCCGGGAGGACACGATGAAGATTTCATTCGAACAGGGGATCGCCGCCGGCATTGCCGGGCTGGTCGCTACCGCACTGATTGCCGGGGTACTGCTGGTTGATCACGGTGCCATCGCCGCGCCGCTCGAGCGCAGCGCACAGGTGCAGGTGTTGCCTGCGCCCACCGGTGAAGCCGCATTCCGCGATGACGGCACGCACGCCAGCGTAGTGTTTGCCGGCGGCTGCTTCTGGGGCGTGCAGGGCGTGTTCCAGCACGTCAAGGGCGTGAGCAACGCAGTCTCGGGCTACGTCGGCGGCAGCGCGGCGGATGCGCGCTATGAGCGTGTCAGCAGCGGGCGCACCGGCCACGCCGAGGCGGTGAAGGTCGACTACGACCCGCGCCAGGTGAGCTACGGCCAGCTGATGCAGGTGTTCTTCTCGGTGGTGCATGACCCGACCCAGCTCGACCGGCAAGGCCCGGACCATGGCAGCCAGTACCGCTCGGCGATCTTCGTCGATGATCCCCGCCAGCAGGCGGCCAGCCGTGCCTACATCACCCAGCTGGGCCAGGCCGGAAGCTATCGCGCGCCCATCGTCACCCAGGTGGGGAGCGGCCAGCGCTTCTATCCGGCAGAGAGCTACCACCAGAACTACATGAGCAACTATCCGCAGGCGGCCTACATCCGCTACTACGACGCTCCGAAGCTGGCGGCACTGGGCAGGCAATTCCCTGCCCTTTATCGCCGGGATCCGGTGCTGGTGCCGATGCGTTGACTGCATGGTGCGCCAGCCCATGCAAAAAAAGGGGCGCGCGGCCATCCAGCCGCGCGCCCTTGAAATATCGGCGGGCACCGATCAGGCCCTGCCGACGAGGACATGCTAGGCTCGGAATCCTCATGGGTACAGCACCAGATGCGGCCGGAACCGATGGATACAGATCAACGCAGCAGCGCGTCCGCTCCTCGCTACCAGCGGCTGTCCGATGAGCTGGCCGAGGCCATCCAGGGAGGGCGCCTGCCGGTCGGCAGCCGCCTGCCATCGCTGCGGCAGATGGCAGCACAGCGTCAGCTCAGCCTCAATACGGTGATCGCCGCCTACCGCCAGCTGGAAGACGCCGGCCTGGTGGTTCCGCGGCCAAAGGCAGGTTTCGAAGTGGCGCCGCGACTGTCAGTGCCGCAACGGTCGCTGCGCGATGCGCCGTCGGCCCCCACCGCGCCGTTGCAGCAGGTGCTGATGGCACGCGTGCTGGAGGCGCAACGCCGTTCCGGGGTGATCGACCTCGCCTTCGCCGGGCCACGCGGGCGCCAGTTCTATCCTGGCGCCCAGCTGGCCCGGCACACCGCCCAGGTATTGCGCCACGGCCAGCAGACGGTCGAAACCTACGCACGCCCCAATGGCTCGCCGCGGCTGCTGGCGCAGATCGTGCGGCGCGGCCCGCGCATGGGCCTGCACACGCACAGCGATCGCCTGCTGCTGACCCACGGTGCGATGGAGGCGCTGCAGCTGGCACTGCGTGCGGTGACCCAGCCCGGCGATTCAGTGGGTATCGAAGCACCGTCGTACTTCAACCTGTATCCGCTGCTGGCCAACCTGGGCCTGCAGGCCATCGAACTGCCGACGCATCCGCAACAGGGCCTGGACGTCGATGCGTTGGAGGCGATGCTGGAGCACACACCGCTGGCCGCGCTGGTGCTGATGCCGACCGTGCACAATCCATTGGGCTGCACCATGCCGGTGGCGGCCAAGCAGCGTCTGGCCGAGCTGGTCAACGCGCGGCAGCTGCCGCTGATCGAGGATGCCGTGTACGCGGAACTGCAGTTCTGCGAGCCACCTGCGCCGCTGCTGAAGGCCTTTGACCGCGACGGCTGGGTGATGGTGGTCGGCGGTTTCTCGAAGACGCTGGCCCCGGACTATCGCATCGGCTGGCTCGACGGCGGGCGCTTCGCTGAACGCATCGCCCTGCTGAAGTTCCAGTCCACGGGCGGCGAGCCGCAGCTGCTGGGTGATGCCGTGGCCGCGTACCTGGAAGGGAGCGGATACGAACATCACCTGCACCGCATGCGGCGCCTGTATCGCGAGCAGGTGGGACGGCTGCGCCAGCTCGTGGCCGAGCATTTCCCGCCTGGCACACGCGCCACGGAACCACAGGGTGGCTTCCTGCTGTGGCTGGAACTGCCGGGCGTAGACACCCGCGCACTGTTCGAGCGGGCGCTGGAAGAGGGCATCGTGTTCATGCCCGGCCAGGTGTATTCGCGCGGTCCGCGCTACCGGCACTGCCTGCGGCTGTCGTGCTGCCAGACCTTCGACGCACGTTTCATCGCTGCCGTGGAGCGCCTGGGCGCCCTCGCGCGGGAGCTCGCGGCCGGTTGATCGCAGCGGGTCGCAGGCTCCGCTCTACGGGAACTCAGCCCTCATGCAGGTGCATCGCCAGGGCCTGAGCATCGGCGCCCGGCAGGTGCGGCAGCCGTCCCCAGCATGGCATCGGCAACCGCTGCACCAGGGTGGCCACGTTCTCGTCCTGGCGCTGCATGGCCGGATCGATGTGATTGCCGATCCAGCCCAGGCACTCCACGCCGCTGGCCTGCAAGGAGTGCGCGGTCAATCTCGCGTGGTTGACGCAGCCCAGCCGCAGGCCGACCACCAGCACGACCGGCAGGTGCAGTGCCCGCACGATGTCGAGCTGGTCCAGGTGGGCGGAGACCGGCGCCAGCCATCCCCCTACGCCTTCCACCACCACCACGTCGGCGGTGGCACGCAGGCGTTCGAACGCGGCGACGATCGGTGCCAGGGCGATGTCCACCCCGTCCTCGGCCGCCGCCAGTTCGGGGGCGATCGGCTGCCGCAGGGCATAGGGATTCACGTCGACGTAGTCCGGCACCGGCCGACTGGCCGCCTGCAGCGCCAGCGCATCCTCGTTGCGCAGGCCCTGCCCCAGATCCTGGCTGCCACTGGCCACAGGCTTCATTCCGACCGCCCGCAGGCCACGCCGGCGCAGGGCGTGCAGCAGCGCGGTGCTGGCCGCCGTCTTGCCGATCTCGGTATCGGTGCCGGTGACGAACAGCGCGGATGGCAGGGCAGCGGGCAACGGCATCAAAGGCTCCAGCGGGGCAACAGAGCGTGCATTATCGCTGGCCCGGCACGCTTGCTAGACTGCGGTCATGTTCGCCAATGCCTCGCTTACCGGCAGCAAGCCGGAACAATACGCCCAGTTGCTTGAACAGGCCCGTGGCCTGGTCCATGGAGAGTCCGACCGCATCGCCAACGCGGCCAATCTCTCGGCGCTGGTCTTCCACGCCCTGCCCGACCTGAACTGGGTGGGTTTCTATCTCTACGATGGCCAGGAGCTGGTGGTCGGCCCGTTCCAGGGGCTGCCGGCCTGCGTGCGCATCCCGCTGGACAAGGGCGTGTGTGGTGCCGCGGCCCGCCAGCGCGTGACCCAGCGCGTCGACGATGTCGATGCCTTTCCGGGCCACATCGCCTGCGACTCGGCCTCCCGCTCGGAACTGGTCGTTCCGCTGCTGCGCGGCGATGAACTGATCGGAGTCTTCGACATTGACAGCCCGAAGACCGGTCGCTTCGATGCCGATGACCAGGCCGGACTGGAAGCTATCGCGCGCGTCTTCGTCGAGGCGCTGGGATGAGTGCGCCGAAGCTGCGCAACATCGGTCCGAAAAGTGCGGCGTGGCTGCGCCAGGTCGGTCTGCGCAGCCGTGACGATCTGGCCGCCGTCGGCGCGGTGGGTGCCTTCGTCAAGGTCAAGCGCGCCGGCTTCAAGCCCAGCCTGAACCTGCTCTACTCGCTGGAAGGCGCCCTGCTGGACTGCCATTGGCAGGAACTGAGCGAGCCGCAGCGCGAGGCGCTGGTGCAGGACTACGAAGCGCGCATCGCCGCGCACCCGCTGAAGGCGGCCGGCCCGGCCTCGGGGCCGGTGCACGAGCAGCGATTCGACGCAGACGACGACGCAGAAGAGAACGTGGCCGGAAGCGCCGACGAGGACTGATCGGGGCCGGCCGGATCAGGGCTGCTGCAACTCCAGCAGCTCGCCCACCAGGCCTGCCTCGCCACGCTCCAGCCTGACCCGCAGGCGCGTACCGTGGTCGATGCGCAGCGCCCAGCACAGCGACATCGGCAGGCCGCAGACCTGTGACAGCACCATGCGCAGCGGGCCACCGTGGCTGACCACGACGGTCGGCAGCGGGTCGTCATCGTCGAGCAGGCGGTCGAGCGCACGCGCGATGCGCCGCTCGAAGTGCCCCCAGCTTTCGCCGTTGGGCGGCGGATACGCATGCGGATCAGCATGGAATGCCGCCAGCGCCTGCTCCGGCAGGTCGAACAGTGCCTGCCCGTCCCAGTCGCCGAAGTCGAGTTCTTCCCACTCCTCGTCCGCATCCACGTCCAGCCCGCGCGGGGTGGCCAGCGCCATCGCTGTGTGCAGTGACCGCAGGCGGGGCGAGCTGATCACCCGCTCCCAGGGCTGCGTGGCGTAGGCCTCCACCAGTTCCTGTGGCAGGCGGGCCAGCTGCGGTGGATCGCTGCGGCCATCGAGGTACTCGTCGCGACCGTTGCCGGCGTGGCGGACCAGGTCGAGGATCATGCATGCGTCCTGTGCAGGCAACGCGGGGACAGCGGAAAACGGGCGGACATCGGCAACGGCACCACGGGATCAAGCAGCAATTCTAGTGGCTGGGGATCATCAGCTCCACAGACATTGCCGCATATGCGCCGCACCGGGCATGCCGATGCCGTAGACTGCGCGCACTTCCAGGTGACCTGCGGCATGGCCGGCAGGTTGAAACGGGAAGCCGGTGACGCGTGAACCCACGCCATGCCGGCGCTGCCCCCGCAACGGTAAGCACGTCAGTTCCAGGCAATACCGCCACTGTGCCAACAGCATGGGAAGGCGCCTGGACGGTGGCCTCGCGCCGCCTGGCGGCAAGCCCGGAGACCGGCCCGGAAGCCTCAGGTCGCGATGCGGTGGGCATGGCGCTGGATGTCCGCAGCACTGCCTGCGGCATCGGCGCTTGCCTGCCTCCGCGGCTCCTCCCCTTCGCCACGCGGGCGTGCGTGGCACCTGGAGTCCCCCGATGAAGCTGCAGTCCCGATTGCTTTCCCTGGCCGTATTGGCCGCCCTGCCCGCGTTGGCCCAGGCCGATGATGGCGCCCGCGCGCTCGATCCCATCCTGGTCACGGCCACCCGCACCCCCATCGCCCTGCAGGACAGCATCGCGCCTGCGCAGGTGATCGACCGGACGCAGATCGAGTCCAGCCAGGCCACTTCGCTGCAGGACCTGCTGCGTGGCCGCGCCGGCATCAACCTCACCAACGCCGGCGGCCTGGGCAAGCAGAGCTCGCTGTTCCTGCGCGGCACCAACTCCGGCCACACGGTGGTGCTGGTCGACGGCGTGCGCATCAACAGCGCCGATCTCGGCCTGGCGATGATCCAGGACCTGCCGCTGGCGCAGATCGAACGCGTGGAGATCGTGCGCGGCCCGCAGTCCAGCCTGTATGGCGCCGACGCCATCGGCGGTGTGATCCAGATCTTCACCCGCCGCAACCAGGGCGACTTCGCGCCACATCTGCAGCTGGGCGGTGGCAGCAATGGCCTGCGTGAGGCCAGCGGCGGCATCGGTGGCAGCAGCGAACGCGGCTGGTTCGGCGCCGACATCGCCTACCAGCATTCCGATGGCATCGATGCCTGCCGGGGCTCGGCCACGCTGTTCACCGGCTGCTTCGCCGACGAACCCGACCGCGACGGCTACCGCAACCTCTCCAAGAGCCTGCGCGGCGGCTACAACTTCAACGAGCAGTGGACGGTGGAGGGCACCGCGCTGCGCGCCGACGGCCAGAACCACTACGACGGCTACTACAACTACTCCGAGACGCGCCAGCAGGTACTGTCCGGCAAGGTCCGCTACACGCCGGCCGAACGGCTGGTGCTGACCGCCAACGTCGGTCGCAGTGACAACGAATCGGACAACGTCGGCGCGGACGGCGTGCATGGCAGCGCGCAGACGCATCGTGACAGCGCGTCGCTGCAGGGCGACTTCGGCGTGGCCGAAGGCCAGCTGCTGAGTGCCGGTGTGGACTGGAGTGAGGACAACCTGGACGGCAGCAGTGCCGGCTATCGTGTCGACAGCCGTCGCAACACCGGTGTGTTCGTGCAGTACCAGGGGCGCTTCGGCCGGCACCAGTTGCAGGCCAGCGCGCGCAACGACGACAACCAGCAGTTCGGCAACCATGCCACCGGCAGCATCGGCTGGGCGATGGAGCTGGATCACGGCCTGCGCATCAACGCCAGCTACGGCACGGCCTTCAAGGCACCCACCTTCAGCGACCTGTATGACCCGTGGAGCGGCGTGCCGACACTGGATCCTGAGAAGTCGAAGAGCGCCAACCTGGGCATTTCGCAGCAGGGCCAGGGCTGGCGCTGGGGCCTGGATGTGTACGAGACCCGCATCGATGACCTGATCACCTACGATGCAGCCACCTTCAGGATGCAGCAGGTGGAGAAGGCGCGCATCCGCGGTGCCGAACTGACCGGCAGCGTCGTGCTGGCCGGCTTCGACATCGCTGCACAGCTGAGCTACACCGACCCGCGCAACCGCACGAACGGCAGCAGCCAGTTCGACAACTGGCTGCCGCGCCGTGCACAGCAGACGGCACGGCTGGATGTGGATCGCCGCTTCGGCGCATTCCGTGCCGGCCTGACCGTACAGGGTGCGGGCAAGCGCTATGACGATGCCGCCAACACGGTGAAGGTCGGCGGCTATGGCACGTTGGATCTGCGCGCCGAGTACGCGCTCACGCCATCGTGGTCGCTGCTGGCCCGGGCAACCAATGTGTTCGACCGCAGGTACGAGACCGTGGCGTGGTTCAACCAGCCGGGCCGCGAGTATCAGCTGAGCGTGCGCTACCAGCCGAAATGAGCAGGCGCGCCGGGCGCAGGCCCGGCGCTATACCCGGATGCGCGCGGCCAGGCCCGGCAGTTCGCGCAGATCGTCGATCACCGCCACCGCAGCTGCGGTGGCCAGGTCCAGGCCACGCGGATAACCGTAGCGCACCAGCACGATCGGCATTCCCGCGTCTTCCGCCGCGCGGTAGTCGGTCAACGAATCACCCACCATCAGGCATGCATTCACCGGCACGCCGAAGTGTGCCGCGATGTGCCGCAGTGGTTCACCGCTGGGCTTGCGCTGTGGCAGCGAATCGCCGCCCAGCACCAGCGCGAACGCATCGCCGATGCCCAGATGCTGCAGCAGCGGCGGCACCAGCGCTGCAGGCTTGTTGGTGCAGATGGCCAGCGGCACAGCACGTTCCCGCAGCTGCGCCAGTGCTTCGGCCACACCGTCGAACAGGCGTGGGCTGCGCAGCAGGCACTCACGGTAATGCACCATGAACACCGGCATGACCTCGGCCAGATCGACCTGCCGCCCTGCGGCATGCACGGCCTGCTCGACCAACCGGCGGACACCGTCGCCAATCCAGCCCAGCACGGTGGCTTCCGGCACACGGGCCAGGCCGATGTCCTCCAGCGTGCGGTTCAGGGCTTCGGCGATATCGGCGGCGCTGTCGACCAGCGTGCCATCGAGGTCGAACACGACCAGCGGATAGGGATACGACACGCAACGCACCTGTACGACGTGGGGCTGCTCATTGTATGCCGTGTGCGCATCGCACCGGGATGTCATGCAGGTTCCACACGCGCCGGTCGCCAGTCCAGGTCCTGGAAGGCCGGGCTGGCGAAGCACTCGCCCAGGAAGTCGAGGAACCGCCGCATGATCGCCGACTGCTGGCGACGCGATGCGTACACCGCATGAATGCCCAGCTCGTCCAGGGTATACGCCGGCAGCAGTTCCACCAGCTCGCCACTGCGCAGCAACGGCGCCACCTGGTAGGTGGGCAGCATCGCGATGCCCGCGCTGGCGCGAACGGCTTCCAGCAGCAATGACGCTTCGTTGGCGCTGATGTTGCCGCCCACCGCCACCGACTGCGAACGTCCGTCGCGGTGCAGGTGCCACAGGCTCTTGCCCACGTAGTGATGGGTCAGGCAGTTGTGTGCGGCCAGATGTTCCGGGGCGGTCGGCGTGCCGCGCACCTCCAGGTAACCGGGCGTGGCGCACAGCACCGAGCGGCATGTGGCCAGCCGCCGCGCGATCAGGCTGGGGTCGATCTGCCGGGCGATGCGTACCGCCAGATCCACCCGCTCCTCGACCAGATTCACCGTGCGATCGACCAGCAGCAGTTCGATGCGCGCCGCCGGATGACGCTTGACGAAGTCGGCGACGGCGCGCGCCAGATGGCTCTGCCCGAACGAGACGCTGGCGGTCACCCGCAGCGTGCCATGCGGTTCGGGATCGTCGCTGGCCAGTTCGCCCTGCAGCGCCTCGCCGATCTCCAGCATCTGCCGGAAGCGCGCCAGCGCCGCCTCCCCCGGGCCGGTCAGGCTGACCCGGCGCGTGGTCCGGTGCAGCAGGCGCGCCCCCAGCCAGGCCTCCACCTCGGCGAGGTAACGGGTGACCATCGCCCGCGACATGTCCAGCACCTCAGCGGCGGCCGTGAGGCTGCCGCGCTCGGCCACCTCGATGAATACGGTCATGGCGGTCAGTCGATCCATCTGCTCGATCCATGCAACAAACAAGCGCGTTATACGCTGTTTTTCGGACAATTACAGCGTCCTACAGTGGCCCCGTCGTCTTCCCCCTCCCCTTGCTTACGGAGTTCGCCATGAAAATCGCCCTCGTCGGTGCCACCGGCAACATCGGCCGCCAGATCGCGCGCCACGCGCTGGCCGCCGGCCACGAATTGACCCTGATCGTGCGCAGCACGCAGGACCTGCCGGCGGAGCTGGCCGGTGCCCATCCGGTGATCGCCGCGCTGGATGATCCCGACGCGCTGGCCGCGGCCATCGCCGGCCACGACGTGCTGGCCAGCGCCTACGGGCCACGTCCGGGCGATGACATCAGCCGCGTCGGCGAAGTGGCCGGACAGCTGGCAGCCGCGGCACGCAAGGCCGGGGTGCCGCGCCTGGTCGTGGTCGGCGGTGCCGGCAGCCTGGAAGTGGCACCGGGTGTCCAGCTGGTCGATACGCCGGATTTCCCGGAGGCGTACAAGCCTTATGCCCTGGCCCACCGCGAAGCACTCAAGCGCCTGCAGGCGGTAGACGACCTCGACTGGACGTTCTTCTCGCCGGCCGCGGAAATCGGACCGGGCGAAGAGCGTGGCCAGTACCGCGTGCAGGCCAAGGCCTTCCTCGCCGACGCCAGCGGCCACAGCCGCATCAGCTACGCCGACTATGGCGCTGCCTTCGTGGCGGAACTCGAGGCGCATGCCTACCCGAAGCAGATCATCACTGCGGCGTACTGATCGACCTACATGCCGGGCATGGCCCGGCGCTGCACAAGGAGTTCCGCATGCGTTCCGTTGCCCTGCTGCTTCCGCTTGCACTGGTCACCAGCTTCGCCAGCGCCCCGCTGCTGGCCGCACCGGCTGCCCCGGCGCCGGCCACGGCGGCGAAATCACAGCTGCACCTGCAGTACTTCCATCCTGGCCCGCAGGCGATGTTCTCCGTGTCATCGGTGCTGATCGAAGGCCGCCACGATGCGATCCTGGTCGACGCGCAGTTCGCAGCCAGCGACGCGCGCAGGCTGGTCGAGCTGGTCCGTGCCAGCGGCAAGCAACTGACCACGATCTACATCAGCCATGGCGATCCGGATTACTACTTCGGCCTGGCCACGCTGCAGGACGCCTTCCCGCACGCACGCATCGTCGCCACGGCGCAGACCGTGGCCCACATCCAGCAGACCCACGCCGGCAAGCGTGCCTACTGGGGCCCGAAGATGGGGGCCGACGCACCGGCGCGCATCGTTGTGCCGCAGGTGCTGGAGGGCGACGCGCTGCTGCTGGAAGGGCAGCGCCTGCCCTTGATCGGACTCGATGGCCCTACGCCGGACCGCAGCGTGCTGTGGGTGCCTTCACTGCGCGCGATCGTCGGTGGCATCCCCGTGGTCGCCGGCGAGCATGTGTGGATGGCCGACACGCAGACCCCGAAGTCGCATGCCGACTGGCTGCAGACCCTGCAGCGACTGCAGGCACTGAAGCCGCAGGTGGTGGTACCGGGCCATTACGCGCAAGGGGCGGCGCTGGACGCCAGTGCGCTGCGCTTCACCGCCGGGTACATCCGTGCGTTCGACGCGGAAGCGGCCAAAGCGAAGGACAGCCAGGCGCTGGTGAAGGCGATGCAGGCGCGTTACCCGCGGCTGGAGGGCGTGGAATCGCTGCAGCTGAGCGCGAAGGTGGCCAAGGGCGAAATGCAGTGGCCGTGAGGCAGGACCGCGGTCAGGGGCGGTGCGGATCGTTCGACGCCTGCTCGAACAGCTCCCCCTGCACCACCGGTTCCTTGTCGCGGAAACCGCCCAGGCCGACGCCCACCAGGCGATAGCGCGTGTCGGCCGGCAGGTCCACGCGCGCGCGCAGCGCCAGCGCGGCATCGCGCAGCTCCTCCATCGATTCCGGCGGGCGGTCCGGGGTGAAGCTGCGGGTAAGGATGCGGAACTGCGCCGTCTTCAGCTTCAGCACCACGGTGTGGCCCACGCGTTCCGTCCGGCGCGTGGCGTTCCAGGTTTTCTCTGCCAGCTGCACAATGGCCTCGCCCAGGTCTTCAAGCAGCAGGTCCTCGGCAAAGGTGTCCTCGGAAGAGATCGACTGCACCGGCTGGTCCGGCTCCACCGGCCGTTCATCGACGCCGCGTGCACGGTTGTAGAGGCTGCGGCCGAAGCTGCCGAACGCGTCCTCCAGATCCGCCAGCGCCCATTGCCGCAGGTCACCGCAGGTGATGATGCCGCGCGCCGTCAGTTTGCCTTCCATCACCTTGCCTACGCCGGGCACGCGGCTGACCGGCAGCGGCGCCAGGAATGCGTCCACCCGTTGCGGTGGAATCACGAACTGGCCGTCGGGCTTGCGCCAGTCCGAGGCGATCTTGGCCAGGAACTTGTTCGGCGCGATGCCCGCTGAAGCGGTCAGCTGGGTCTCGTCGCGGATCTGTGCGCGGATCGTGCGTGCGATCTCGGTCGCCAGCTCGATGCCACTTTTCGGCTCGGTCACGTCCAGATAGGCCTCATCCAGCGACAGCGGCTCGACCAGGTCGGTATGGCGCAGGAAAATCTCGCGCACCTGGCGCGACACGGCCTTGTAACGCGCGAAGTCCGGCGGCACGAAGATCGCGTCCGGGCACAGGCGCTCGGCACGCATCGCCGGCATCGCCGAACGCACGCCGAACACGCGCGCTTCGTAGGACGCCGCGCATACCACCGAGCGCGCACCGCGCCACGCCACCACCACCGGCCTGCCGCGCAGTGAGGGATCGTCGCGCTGCTCCACCGACGCGTAGAAGGCGTCCATGTCGACGTGGATGATCTTGCGCAGTCGGGTCATGTCAGGTGTACGGGGCGGGTTCGGCGTGGGTGGGCCACACGCCGAGGTATGGTCGTTGCACATCAACAGGATGCGCGTATTCCATTGAAAACACTACGGTTGCGTACGGTTGAAATGTTTGATCGGCAGCGCTTCCAAGGGCATTCTCGAGCACTTGTATCCCTGTTCGTCGCTTCCAGGATTGCGTTTCATGACTCGTCTCCACGCGTTCAACCGCGACCAGCTGCTGGCCAGCGCACGCGGTGAACTGTTCGGCGCCGCCGCCGGCCGTCTGCCCAACGACCCGATGCTGATGTTCGACCGCATCACCGACATCCGCGAGGACGGCGGCCCGCATGGCAAGGGCATGGTACGCGCCGAACTGGATATCCGCCCGGACCTGTGGTTCTTCGGCTGCCACTTCATCGGCGACCCGGTGATGCCCGGCTGCCTGGGCCTGGATGCGATGTGGCAGCTGACCGGCTTCTACCTGACCTGGCTGGGTGCTCCCGGCAAGGGCCGCGCCCTGGGCTGCGGCGAGGTCAAGTTCACCGGCCAGGTACTGCCGGACGCCAAGCGCGTGCGCTACGAGATCGACATCACGCGCGTCATCAACCGCAAGCTGGTGATGGCCCAGTCCGACGCCCGCATGTATGTGGACGATCGCGAGATCTACAACGCTCGCGACCTGCGCGTGGGCCTGTTCACTGAAACCGGGAGCTTCTGATGCGTCGTGTCGTCATCACCGGCATGGGCATCACGTCCTGCCTCGGCAATGATCTGGATACCGTCTCTTCCGCACTGCGCGAGGGGCGTGCCGGCATCACCGCATTGGCCGACCACGCCGAAGCGGGCCTGCGCAGCCAGATCGGCGGTCGTGTCGACCTCGACCTGGACGCCCTGATCGACCGCAAGCAGAAGCGCTTCATGAGCGATGCAGCAGCGTTCGCCTACATCGCCATGCGCGATGCCATCGCCGATGCCGGGCTGGACGAGGCGCAGGTCAGTGGCCTGCGCACCGGCCTGATCGCCGGCTCCGGCGGCGGCTCCAGCGAGTGGCAGATCGGCGCGGTCGATCTGCTGCGTGCACGTGGCGTGCGCAAGGTCGGCCCGTACATGGTGCCGCGCACGATGTGCTCCACCGTGTCGGCGTGCCTGGCCACCGCGTTCCAGATCAAGGGCGTGAGCTACTCGCTGTCGGCGGCCTGCGCGACGTCGGCGCACTGCATCGGCGCCGCCGCGGACATGATCCGGCACGGCGCGCAGGACATCATGTTCGCCGGCGGTGGTGAAGACCTGCACTGGTCGATGAGCGTGATGTTCGATGCGATGGGCGCGCTGTCGACCAGTTTCAACGACACC
The DNA here is from genome assembly GCF_025642255.1 of Stenotrophomonas maltophilia. Taxonomy (NCBI): domain Bacteria; kingdom Pseudomonadati; phylum Pseudomonadota; class Gammaproteobacteria; order Lysobacterales; family Lysobacteraceae; genus Stenotrophomonas; species Stenotrophomonas maltophilia. Next base: position 473,105 of record NZ_CP106759.1, on the reverse strand, counting down.
CCGGCCAGCGCGTCGCGCCCCTACGACAAGGACCGCGACGGCTTCGTCATCGCCGGTGGTGGCGGCATGCTGGTGCTGGAAGACTACGATCATGCGGTTGCGCGCGGCGCACGCATTTATGCCGAGCTGATCGGTTATGGCGTGACATCCGATGGTGCGGACATGGTGGCACCGTCCGGCGAGGGCGCGGTGCGCTGCATGAAGATGGCATTGCAGAACGTGGACCGCCCGCTGGACTACCTCAACACGCACGGTACCTCGACCCCGCTGGGCGATGTCACCGAACTCAACGCGATCCGCGAGGTGTTCGGCGAGGCCGTGCCGCCGCTGTCCTCGACCAAGGCGCTGTCCGGCCATTCGCTGGGCGCGGCCAGCGTGCACGAAGCCATCTACTGCCTGCTGATGATGCGCGATGGCTTTGTTGCCGGCTCGGCCAACATCAGCGAGCTGGACCCGGCGGTGGAAGGCTTCCCGATCCTGCGCGAAAGCCGCGCACAGGTGCTGGACACGGTGATGTCCAACAGTTTCGGCTTCGGCGGCACCAACGCGGCCCTGGTGTTCGGTCGGGTCTGATCGCCCGCCATTGGCCTGCACGGTCGCCGGGCATGGCCCGGCGCTACCGCGTAGTCGGCAGCACCGCCTCTGGTAGCGCCGGGCCATGCCCGGCGCAAAGGCAGCGCGCGCCTACGCCGGGCGCGGCAGCAGCGGCAGCAGCAGGGCGTGCGCGTCGCGCAGCGAGCCGACGATGCGATGGCCGAGCGCGCGCAGTTCCTCATCGGGATGCACCAGGTCCGGCACCTGGATCACGGTCATGCCTGCGGCCAACGCCGCACGGGTCCCCGCAGGTGAGTCCTCCAGCGCCAGGCAGCGCTCCGGCGCCTGCCCCAGCCGCTGTGCGGCCAGCAGGTAGATGTCCGGCGCCGGCTTCGGCCGCGCCACGTCGCCACTGGTGATCACTGCATCGAAGTACGGCAGCAGACCGGCAGCGCCCAGCTTGCGGTTGGCCCGCGGCTGACGCGTGGTGGTCGCCACCGCACGCGGAATCGCATGCGCCTTCAGCAGTTCCAGCAGCTCCAGGATGCCCGGCCGCAGAGGCAGGCCGGTCTGCGTGCGTTGCTCATACAGATCATGGCAGCGCAGCGCCATCGCCTCGATCACGCTGTCCTCCACGCCCTGCTGGCGCAGCAGCGATTGGCTGTCGCGATCGCCAAGGCCGACCATGCGCACGAAGAAGGATGCATCCAGCGGCAGGCCGAACGCTTCGGCAGCCTCACACCAACAGGCGATGGACACCCGCTCGCTGTCGATCATCAGGCCGTCCATGTCGAAGATGACGGCGTCGGGAAGAAACGGCAGCGCAGCGATGACAGTCATGGAGCGAACAGCGTATCCAGGTCGGTGGAGGTCAGCAGCCGCCATTGCCCCTCGGCCAGCCCCTCCAGGTCCAGGCCACCGACGCGGCTGCGGTGCAGTGCCTGCACATGGTTGCCGGTAGCGGCGAACATGCGGCGCACCTGATGGTAGCGGCCTTCATGCAGTACCAGGCGCGCCTTGCGTGGACCCAGCACCTCCAGTTCAGCCGGCAGCAGGGCGGTCTTCTCCGACTCCAGCATCAGCGTGCCGCTGGCGAACAGGGCCACTTCGTCGCCGCGCAGGTCTTGGGCCAGCTCCACCTCGTAGATCTTGGGCAGTTTCGACTTCGGCGAGATGATCCGGTGCAGCAGGCCGCCATCGTCGGTCAGCAGCAGCAGGCCGCTGGTGTCGCGGTCCAGCCGGCCGACCGTGGACAGCACCGGGTCGCGGTCGCGGAAACGCGGCGGCAGCAGATCGTAGATCAGGCGGCCGGTGTCCTTGGTCGAGCAGGTGTAGCCGGCCGGCTTGTGCAGCGCGATCGACAACCCCGGCGGCGGATCCAGCGGCTCGCCGTCGACCCGCACGGCCTCGTGCGGCACCTGGTCGTCGGCATACAGCACCTCGCCGTCGGCGTCGGTGATACGGCCTTCGCGGAACATCCACTGCACCTGCTTGCGGCTGCCATAGCCCAGGTTGGCGATGTGCTTGACCAGCTTCATCGGCCCTTCCCCTTTACCGCTTCGACCAGCTTGAACCCGTCACGCTCGGCGACCACGCGCACCGCGCCGAAGCTGTCGTTGAGCGTGTGTTCGTACGGCAGGTGGCGGTTGGCCACCACGTACAGGCGACCACCCGGGCGCAGCGCCTGCGCCGCCACGGCGATGAAGCGCTGGCCGATATCCGGCCGGTCCGCGCGCGACGGGGTATGGAACGGCGGATTGCTGATGATGACGTCGTACCCCGGCTCGATGCCGGCGGTGACGTCCCGCCACAGGAAGCGCAGCGGCAGCGGGCGCGGCGGTGGTGCAAGATTCAGCTCGGCCAGTGCCAGGGCCCGCTGCTCGGCTTCGTACAGATCCAGCGCGGTGATCTTCGGGCAACGCTCCAGCAGCTCGCGCGACAGGTAGCCATAGCCGGCCCCGAGGTCGGCCGCGCGTCCGGCCAGATCGGCCGGAAGGTGCTCGGCCAGCAGCGCCGAAGCCGGGTCGATGCGGTCCCAGGCGAACACGCCCGGGCGGCTGAGGAAGCGGCCACCCACGATCGGCCGCACCGCATCCAGCGCGCTCCAGCGCTTGGCCAGGTCGGCATCGTGCTGGCCCTGCAGTGGCGGGGTCCAGTACACCCGGCAATGGTTCTTGGTCAGGCTGCCGCCGAGGCCGGCCAGCTGCTTGAGGTCGCCTTCGCCGGAGCGCGCGCCCTCGTTGTTGGACTGGCAGGCGACGATGCGGCCCCCTTCTGCGGCCAATGCCAGGGCACGGGCGAACAGCGCGCGGGCCTCCTCGCGCTGGCGCGGCGGCAGCACCAGCACCAGCGGGTAGCGGCCCCGGCCCGCGACATCGTCAAGCTGGCCGCTGACGGTCCAGCCGGCGGCCTGCTGCAGGGGCTGCGCGAACGGCGCAAAACTCTGCTCGCAGTGCACCTCGCGCCCGCCGGCCTGCTCACGCAGTGGCCAGCCGTCGCGGGCACGCAGGAACGCAGCCGGCCCGTCCGGCCAGCGCAGCGCGCCCTGGGAGAACGGCAGGAGCAGGGTCTGCAGGGGGGCGTCGTCGCTGGCGGCCATCGGCGCGGTTACTTGAAGCGTGAGGGCCGTCCATTGTACCGGCTCGCGCGGTCCGGCCCGGCAGGCCACTTTGCGAAACTTCAACGGGGCATTGATGCCCCAGCAACATCGGACCCTTCAGGGTAGAGGTCCCCCGAGACTTCCAGCAGGAGAATCCGCATGCGTGCCTTGTTCGTCGGTGGCGTGGTCGACAACAGCGAAATGGACCTGGAAGGCAGCCATCCTCCCGTGCACTACCCCGAGGACACCGGCGGTGGACATTCACGCTACCGGCTGCACCAGGTCGGCCACGGCGCCGATGGCAGCGTGGCATACGCGGTATACGGCGCACCGGACCTGGCCGACGACGAGGTGGCGCGGGTGGCGGAGGAGCGCGCCTATGCCCGGCGGTTCGAGGCAACCCCGACGGTGTTCGAGCACTGACGTGCCAGTCGCGCCCGAGCCGAGGCCCGGGCGTGCGGACCGCAGCCGGGCGTGAGCCCGGCCCCCTGCCGGATCACGTCGTTCTGGGTGGCAGCTGGCGGATGCTGGCGATCTCGTCGAGCCAGACGTGATGCTGCTGCACCGGCGTGTCGTAGTCGTCCAGGCGCAGCTGGCCGTTGCTGCCTTCATCGCCGGCGTCGTTGCGGTACTGCTGCACCGTTGGGCGCACGGCGACCGTGCCCAGCAGGCGGCGGCCATCAAGCAGTGTCAGTTCGACCTGCGTTTCGCCGTCGAGCTGCGGCAGCAGGGCCTCCAGGCGCGCGATCTGGGCCGGGTCGGTATGGATGCGTGGAGCAATACGGGACATCGGAGAACCTCCTGCGTGCAGCGTCGCCGATCCACCGTGAATGCTCAGTGCAGCGCGCTGTCGGCGCGCGGCACCTGCACCTTGCGCACCGCAGCCACCAGCTGGGCCACCGAGTACGGCTTGGCCACATGCTCCTGGAAGCCCGAGGCCAGCGCGCGCCGACGGTCATCCGCACGCGCCAGCGCGGTCACGGCCACCGCCGGCAGGGTCGCCGCATCCACGCCCATGTCTTCGCGCAGGGTGCGCACCAACCCATAACCATCCATACCCGGCATGCCGATGTCGGTCAGCATCACGTGGTACTGCAGGTGGCCGGCATCGGCCAGCAGCGCCAACGCTTCGCCGGCCGAACTGGCAGCTGACACCGTCGCGCCCTGCTCTTCCAGCATGCGCCGCAGGTACTCCAGCACTTCCGGCTGGTCTTCCACGGCCAGTACGTGCATGCCCCGCAGCGGATAGGGCTCGACGACCACCGGCTCCAGAATCGGCCCGCTGATCACCTCGCGCAGCGGCCGCCGCTCGGCATCGGGCAGATGCTGCGGCAGGCGTACGGTGAACGTGGCACCGTGGCCATGGCCTTCGCTGGCCGCAGTGACCGTGCCGCCGTGAAGCTCGACCAGCTGCTGCACGATCGCCAGGCCCAGGCCGAGCCCACCATGGCGGCGGGTGGTGGTGCCGTCGGCCTGCCGGAAGCGGCTGAACAGATGATTGAGGAACTCCGGAGCAATACCATCACCGGTATCGCGCACGGTAACCTCCCAGTGCTTGCCGTCGGCCCGCAGCTGCATCTCGATGCGGCCCTCGGCCGGCGTGAACTTGATGGCGTTCGACAACAGGTTCCAGAACACCTGCTGCAACCGCGTCGCATCCCCGAGCACCAGGCTCGGCTGCTCAGGCAGCCGCAACTGCACGTCCAGTGCCTTGCCCTCGGCCACCAGCTCCTGCGCACCGATCGCCTCGCCCAGCAGTTCGCGCAGGTCCAGTACTTCCACTTCCAGCTGCACCTTGCCCAGCAGCATGCTGCTGAGGTCGAGCATGTCCGAGATCAGCCGCTTCTGTGCACCGGCGCTGTTGGCGATCACGCCCAGCCCCTTGTACAGCGGGCTGGTGTTGTCGACACGCTGCAGCAACAGCTCGCTCCAGCCAAGGATGGTGGTCAGCGGCGTGCGCAGTTCGTGCGACAGGGTCGCCAGGAATTCATCCTTCAGGCGCGCCATGTTCTCGGCGGCACTGCGTGCGGCGCGCTCGGACTGCAGCAGCTCTTCACGGGCCAGTTCGATCTCGCGGCGCTCGGTCACGTCCGGACTGCTGCCGGCCAGGCCGATGAATCGACCCATCCGCGAGAATCGCGGACGCGCGTTCATTTCCAGCCATCGCCACTGTCCGTCCGCACGCCGTGCGCGGACGAGGGCATGCATGGAGCGTTGCGCCTTCAAAGCTTCCTGCAGTTCGTACTCGAACACCGACGCATCATCCGGATGCACCAGGCCGCGCCAGACATCCTCCGGCACACGCGTCTCGTCGCCACCAAAGAACTCACTGAAGGCGCTGTTGACGAAGCGCGCATGTCCGCGCTCATCCAGCACCCAGACCGGCATCGGCAGGCCATCGGCCAACGCGCTGAACCGGGCCTCGCTCTCGCCCAGCTCCAGCTCCATCTGCTTGCGTGCGGTGATGTCGAAGAACAGGATGCCGACCTTGTCCTCGCCGGGGCGGCCCACACGGACCGCGTCCACCGCGAACGAGCGCCCCAGCGCCCGCGCTTCCATCTCGAACTGCGCCGGCCGTCCGCTGCGCGCCACCTCGCCGTAGATGCGGTACCAGTCGCTCTCGTGGTTCGGTTCCAGCGCGCTCATGCACTTGCCGCGGGCGTCCTTGAGACCGGTGTGGCGCTCGAAAGCGTCATTCACCTCAAGGAAGCGGTAATCCACTGCGCGATCGGCGTCGAACATGACCTGGATCACACAAAAGCCGGCGTTGATGCGTTCAAGCACACCGCGATGCAGGTCGGGTTCGGGCGCCGGAACCATCAAGGGCGGGCGCTCCGCGAGGGGCGGCAGTGTGGACAAGGGCGTCTGGGGCGTACCGGATGGAGGCACAGCATCTTCCAAAGGACGTATTCACAGCGTCAAGCGCCGTCAGTCATGGTTGACGACCATGAATTGGCGACAACCGCCGACGCTGTTGACGCATTCGGCCATTGCTGGGCCCCGCCGGCAGGATCACACTCGATGCGAGATCAACATCCGCCCCCATTCCGGGGACGCAGGAGACCGCCATGAACCGCTCTCTGTCCGCCACCCTGCTGCTGGCCGCGGCCCTTGCCGCGGGTGCTGCGAACGCCGCGCCGCGCACCGTCACCAGCCCGGATGCGCCGCGCACGCTGCAGGCCGACGGCCCGGTCAACGTGCAGTGGAACGATCCGGCGACATTCACCGAGATCCGCCAGAGCCACAACCGCTTCGAGGCCGAACGCGGCGACTGGGTGCAGCAGCTGGCGCGCTACCTGCAGACCAGCGCCGCCAAGCCGCTGCAGGCCGGGCAGACGTTGGACATCACCCTGGTCGACATCAAGCGCGCGGGCGACTACGAACCGTGGCATGGCCCGCGCGCCAATGACATACGCGTGATGCGCGACATCTATCCGCCGCGCATCACCCTGCAGTACACGCTGAAGGACGCCAGCGGCCGCATCGTCGACGAGGGCGAGGCCAAGCTGACCGATACCGGCTACCTGCACACCCTCGGGCTGCGCAGCGACAGCGATCCGCTGCGCTACGAGAAGCGGCTGATCGATGACTGGGTGAAGCGGCAGTTGACCGCCCAGGCCACCGCCGCGCGTTGACCGGCACCCGCCGGGCATGGCCCGGCGCTACCTGTGCATTTCCGACACCCGCCGGGCATGGCGCTTTGGACATCCGGTAGCGCCGGGCCATGCCCGGCGGCGCATCAATCGCGGTAGACGCGGGCGACCCGCTTGACCGCGCAGGGCAGCTGGTAGGCGCTCACCCCGCAACGTGGCGCCAGTTCCGAAAGCGTCGGGGCCTGCCCCCACAGTTCCACCACACTGCCAACGCCGGCCTGTGCATGTGCGGTCAGGTCCACCGTCAGCATGTCCATCGAAACCCGACCGATCAGCACGCCAGGCTGGTCGTCGATCAGTACCGGGGTGCCGTTCGGCGCGAACTGGGGATAGCCGTCGGCATAGCCCAGGGCCACCACGCCCACGCGTGTACGCGCCTTGGCCACGAAGCGCGCGCCATATCCCACCGGCTCACCGGCTTCGATCCAGCGCTCGGCAATCACCTTGGACTGCATGGTCATCACCGGGCGCAGCCGCGCGGTCAGATCCGTGTCGTCCGGCATCGGGTTGGCGCCGTACAGCATGAGCCCCGGGCGCACCCAGTCGCTGCGCACGTCGGGCCACCCAAGCAGGGCCGGCGAATTGCACACGCTGGTCTCACCCTGCAGGCCCTCGATTGCACGCGCGAAGGTGGCGGCCTGCTCGTGGGTACGTTCGCTGTCCAGTTCATCGGCACGCGCCAGATGGGTCATCAGCACGATCCGCTCCACCTGCGGCATCGCCTGCAGGCGCGCGTGTGCGGCGCGGAAGGTCTCCACGTCCAGACCCAGGCGATGCATGCCGCTGTCCAGCTTCAGCCAGACCGTCAACGGATGCGGGCTGTCGAAGGCAGCCAGCGCTTCCAGCTGCCACGGCGAGCCGACCGAGAACCACAGCGAATGCTCGGCCACCAGCGCCATCTCGCTGGCTTCGAAAATGCCTTCCAACAGCAGGATGGGCGCGCGGATACCGGCCTTGCGCAGCTCCAGCGCCTCTTCGATGGTCGCCACCCCGAAGCCGTCGGCCTCGTCTTCCAGGGCCTGCGCGCAGCGCACGGCGCCATGGCCATAGGCATCGGCCTTGATGATCGCCAGCGCCTTGCCGCCCCCCAGCTCGCGGGCCAGCCGGTAGTTGCTGCGCAGCGCGTGCAGATCGATCAGCGCGCGGGCAGGACGCATGTGCGGCTCTCGTGTTGCGGGGCATGGCCGAACTGGCCGTAGCGGAAGATGTCCAGGCCTTCAGTGCTGATCTGTGGCTGGCGTGCACTCATCAGGTCGGCCAGGTAGCGACCTGAACCACACGCCATGGTCCAGCCCAGGGTGCCGTGACCGGTGTTGAGATACAGGTTGCGGAAGGGCGTGGCGCCGATCACCGGCGTGCCATCCGGCGTGGCCGGGCGCAGGCCGGTCCAGAACTGCGCGCGCGACAGGTCCCCGCCCTTCGGGTAAAGGTCACGAACCACCAGCTCCAGGGTCTCGCGGCGACGCGGTGACAGCGACAGGTCGAAACCGGCCACTTCGGCCATGCCACCGACACGGATGCGGTTGTCGAAGCGGGTTACAGCAACCTTGTAGCTCTCATCGAGGATGGTCGAGGTCGGAGCCATGGCCGGATCGGTGATCGGCAGGGTCAACGAATACCCCTTCAGCGGGTACACCGGCAGGCGCATGCCCAGCGGCGCGACCAGCGCCGGCGAGTAACTGCCCAGCGCGACCACATAGCGGTCGGCAGTCTCCAGCTTGCCGGCGATGCGCACGCCGGTGATGCGCTCTCCATCCGACTCGATGGCGCTGATGTCCTGGTCGAAGCGGAACTCGACACCGGCGTCGGTGCACATCTGCGCCAGGCGGCGGGTGAACAGCTGGCAGTCGCCGGTCTGGTCGCGCGGCAGGCGCAGCGCACCGACCAGGCCATCAACATGGGCCAGCGCCGGCTCCGCGGCGATGATGCCGGCGCGATCCAGCACTTCGTACGGCACGCCATAGCGGGCCAGGATCTCGATGTCCTGTGCCGAGGCATCCAGCTGCTGCTGGGTGCGGAACAGCTGGGTGGTCCCCAGGTCGCGCCCCTCGAACTCGATGCCGATCTGCGCGCGCAGCTCGTTCAGGCAATCGCGGCTGTACTCGGACATGCGCACCATGCGCGCCTTGTTGATCGCATAGCGCTCGTGGGTGCAGTTGCGCAGCATCTGCCACAGCCAGCGGTACTGGGCCAGATCCATGCCGGGACGGATCGCCAGCGGTGCATGCTTCTCGAACAGCCAGCCGATCGCCTTCTTCGGCACGCCGGGCGCGGCCCAGGGCGAGGTGTAGCCGAATGACAGCTGGCCGGCATTGGCGAAACTGGTCTCCAGCGCGGGGCCGGGCTGGCGGTCGACGACCGTGACATCAAACCCGGCCTGTCGCAGGTACCAGGCACTGGTGGTGCCGATCACGCCGCTGCCGAGAACTAGGACTCGCATGGAAATTCTCCAACCCGATCATTCCCTGCGTTTGAGCACGCCAGGGCCATAATCGGGGAAGTATATTCTTCCATTCATAGGCAATTTGCCTGTTTTTCACGCTGCGGGCAAGATGTTTCCCCGTGATTCACTTCCCCAGGTTGACGCCCATGGCCGCCCGCCCCCGTGAACTGGACAAGATCGACCGCAGGATCCTGCGCATCCTCCAGGCCGAAGGCCGCATTTCCTTTACCGAGCTGGGCGAGCGCGTGGGCCTGTCGACCACCCCGTGCACCGAGCGCGTGCGCCGGCTGGAGCGCGAGGGCGTGATCACCGGCTATCACGCTCACCTGGATCCCACGGCGCTGAAAGCCAGCCTGCTGGTGTTCGTGGAGATCAGCCTGGCCTACAAGTCCGGCGACATCTTCGAGGAGTTCCGGCGCGCGGCGCTGAAGCTGCCGAACGTGCTCGAGTGCCATCTGGTGTCCGGCGACTTCGACTACCTGCTGAAGGCGCGGATCAGCGAGATGGCCTCCTACCGCAAACTGCTGGGCAGCACCCTGTTGACCCTGCCGCACGTGCGCGAATCGAAGAGCTACATCGTCATGGAAGAGGTCAAGGAGACGCTCAGCCTGCCGATTCCGGAATGAAGGGCCAGAGCCCGCGCTGCGGGTTCCGGCCCTGTTCCAGGGGCGTCAGCGCTGCTGCGGGTGCTTCATCGAGCCCTGCTGCTGGCGTGTTTCCTGCTGCTTGCCGCCCTTCTGCGGCCGCTGCGGGTCCATCTGCTGCTGTTGCTGCTGCTGCGGCTTATGGCTCTGCGCTTCCTTGCCGGGATGACGGTTCTGCGGGTTCTTCATGATCGCGATCCAAAGGACGAAGGACATGCGACGGCGGGATGCCGGCGCAGGGCCACGGTGGTCCTGCGGCGGTTAATCACAGGCGAAAAAGCCGTGAGCGGCAGCAGTGTGTTTTCAGGCGTTCAGCCGGCGCGGTCACCACCCGCCGCGGGCGGTGGCGGACTGCCCTATGGCTTGACCTGCTGGCCACTGCCGGCCGGCACACTGTCGTAGTAGCGGCCGGTACGGGAGTCGAACACACGGTTCGGGCCGACCGGCTTGACGCCGGGAACGATGCGCCCGTTGCGGTCATAGACCTTGTCCGGCAGCTTCGGCGCCGGCGTCGGCACCACCTGCGCCGGGCCGGTGGACTTGATCGGCTGCGTCGGCTGCGGTGACGGCAGGACCTGCGGCTGCGGTCTTGCCGGCTGTGGGGGCGGCGGCACCGGCGCTGGCGCCACGGTGGTGGTGCTGCGGGTGGTGGTCGGCGATGTGGTGGGCACCTGGGCCTGTGCCGACAGGGGCAGCAGAGCCGACAGCACCCAGATGGAAAGGGTCTTCATGGCACGCTCCAGCAGGAATCCTCCCCACCATGCGCCCGCGCCCGTGTGCCGCCCATGAACGCAGCTCACACTTGCAAGACGGCGGTCACACCCCCACGTCTGCAGGCATCCCCAGGCCATCGACCCCACGGAGAGCCAGCATGAGTGCCTTCGACCTGACGCCCCCTGCCGCCTCCCAGACCGACACCCTGGTCGCCGGCCTCAGCAGCGAAGAACGCCGCGTGCTGCTGCAGCACGGCACCGAAGCACCGTTCTGTGGCGTGTTCCTGGACAACAAGCGTGAGGGTGTCTACTGCTGCCGGCTGTGTGGGCTGCCCCTGTTCCGCTCCAGCACCAAGTTCGATTCCGGCACCGGTTGGCCGAGCTTCTTCGCCCCCTACGACGCGGCACACGTGCGTGAGATCCGCGATACCAGCCACGGCATGATCCGCACCGAGATCACCTGCGCCCGCTGTGGCAGCCACCTCGGCCACGTGTTCCCGGACGGGCCGCCGCCCACCCATGAGCGCCACTGCCTGAACTCCGTCTCACTTTCGTTTGCCGGCAACGGCGAGGCCTGGCCCAACCCGTTGCAGCGTGGCGGTGCGGAAAGCGGCGTGGCGGGCTGAGACAACCCCGCCGACCGGTTTCACAGAATTCCCTCTTCAGAAATCCGCAGGGTGGGCCGACAAGGAGATATCCCCCCTCTCTGCGTTGCCCCATGCTCATCATCGTTGGATTCCTGGTCGTCATCATCAGCGTGATCGGGGGCTACCTCGGTGCCCACGGCCGCCTGGGGGCTCTCTGGCAGCCCTACGAACTGGTCATCATCGGCGGTGCCGCGCTGGGTGCGTTCCTGGTCGGCACCCCGGCCAAGACGGTCAAGCAGACGCTGCAGGCCATCGTCGGCGTGTTCAAGGGCCCGCGCTACAAGCAGCAGGACTACATCGACGTCCTCAGCCTGCTCTACGAACTGCTCAACAAGGCGCGCCGGGAAGGCTTCATGGCGCTGGAGGACCATGTCGAACGCCCGGCCGAGAGCGCCGTGTTCGGCAACTATCCGAAGGTGCAGGCCGACCACCACCTGATCGATTTCATCACCGACTGCCTGCGCCTGATGATCGGCAGCAACATCGAGCCGCATGAACTGGAGCCGCTGCTCGAACTGGAGCTGGAAAAGCACCACGCCGAAGCGATGGCCCCGTCGCAGGTGCTGACCAAGGTGGCCGACGGATTGCCCGGTTTCGGCATCGTCGCGGCGGTGCTGGGCATCGTCATCACCATGGGCTCGATCGGCGGCGACATCGTCGAGGTCGGCGGCCATGTCGCCGGTGCACTGGTCGGCACCTTCCTGGGCATCCTGCTCGGTTACGGGTTCGTCGGCCCGATGGCAGCGGCGATGGAAGCACGTGCCGAGCAGGACAGCCGCATCTACGAATCGGTGAAGACCGCACTGCTGGCCTGCCTGCGCGGTTACAACCCGAAGATCGCGCTGGAATTCGCCCGCAAGACGTTGCCGTCGAACGTGCGCCCGGCCTTCTCCGATTTCGAGCAGCACCTGAAGACGGTCAAGTAAGCCATGGCCGAGAGCAAACCCACCGTCATCGTCCGCAAGGTCAGGAAGGCCGGCCATGCCGCCCACCATGGCGGCTCGTGGAAGGTGGCCTATGCCGACTTCGTGACCGCGATGATGGCCTTCTTCCTGGTGCTGTGGCTGATGGCCACCACCAGCAAGAACGATCGTGCGGCCATTTCCGAATACTTCCGCAACCCCAGCCCGCTCAGTGGCCAGAGCGCCACGCCGGCCCCGGGCATGGCCGGGCCGGGCGGTGCCAGCACGTCGATGATCAAGCTCGGCGGCGCCACCGACATCTCGCGTGGCAGCAGCAACGATCCCTTCCAGAACCAGCAGGAAGCCGTGCCGCACCCGGTGGACCAGCAGCAGCGCGACAAGCAGCAGCTGGAACAGCTGATGAAGGAACTGCAGGAAGCGATCAGCCGCAGCCAGGCGCTGGAGCCGTTCAAGGACCAGCTGCTGCTGGACCTGACCCCGGAAGGCCTGCGCATCCAGATCGTGGACAAGCAGAACCGGCCCATGTTCGACCTCGGCAGTGCCACGCTCAAGCCGTACACGCAGCAGATCCTGCATGAGCTGGCCGAGTACCTGAACCACGTGCCGAACCGGATCAGCCTGACCGGCCACACCGACATCACCGCCTACACCGCCGCCCGCGGCTACGGCAACTGGGAACTGAGCGCCGACCGCGCCAATGCGGCCCGCCGCGCCCTGATCGATGGCGGACTGGAGGACAGCAAGATCACCCGCGTGGTCGGCCTGTCCTCCTCGGTGCTGTTCGACCGGGCCGACCCGCAGAACCCGATCAACCGCCGCATCAGCATCGTGGTGATGACCCGCGCCGCCGAGCAGGCCGCGCTGGCCGGCGCCGGTCCACAGGTGGGTCTGTCGGCGCCGGTCATCGACGCGGACGTACAGGCGGCGCAGGGTGAGGCAAAGTAGACGGTGGGTGCGGACCTTGGTCCGCACATCCGGGAAAGCATGCGGACCAAGGTCCGCACCCACCAGGGGCATGGCCCGGCGCACCCGGTACAATGGGGGTCTTTCCGTTTTCAGGTGACACCCCCGATGTCCAAGTCTTCCAAGGCCAAGCGCGACCAGCGCAAGAAGCAGCAGGCCAAGCGCCCGTTCCTCCGTCTGAACGCCCAGCAGCAGGTGCAGAACCACGCCGTGCTGACCAGCGAGGACGGCCAGGTGGTCGCCGCCATCGGCCTGCAGGGTCGCGAGTGGCTGCTGGCCATCGGCGGTCAGACCATGGGCAATGCCGAGAACCCGGTGCCGATGCTGGCCATGCTCAAGCACCTGGCCAACGTGCAGGAGAAGGAAGGCCGCAAGGTCAGCCTGGAGTATTCCGAACTGCTGCAGAAGCTGCTGGATACCCTGGCCGCCGAAGCGGGCCAGACCGCCGACGAGTACCTGGACGCGCTGGTCGCCGAGTTCGAAGGCGTGGAAGCAGAGGGCGAGACCGCTGAAGGCGATGTGGCCGAAGAAGCCAGCGCTGCCGAAGGTACCGCTGACGCCGAGGCTGCTCCGGCCGCCGACGCCGACGCCGACGGCAAGCCGCAGGCCTGATCCGGCCGCGGCGGTGACGGTCTACGTCGATGACGCAGTGCATGCCTGGCGCGACCAGCGCTGGGCGCATCTGATGGCCGACACCCTGGCCGAGCTGCACGCCATGGCGGCGCAGCTCGGCATCCCCCGCCGGGCCTTCCAGAACAAGGCCAGCGGCGCGCACTACGACGTCACCACCGAGCTGCGCGCACAGGCGATCGCACTGGGTGCCGTGGCGATTTCACGGCACACGGACCGCGCACAGGTGAAAGCGGTGATCGCCAACGCGCGGGCGCAGTACCGGCCGTAGGCCGCAGCGCCCCCGCCGGGCATGGCCCGGCGCTACCTTGCGTGCTGGATGCGTGTGCCTCCGCCGGGCATGGCCCGGCGCTACCTTGCGTGCCGGGATGGGGTAGCGCCGGGCCATGCCCGGCGAACCGGGATGACGCTCAGAACGGGTCGCTGCCCAGGCGGATTTCCACGTTCAGCAGCGAGCACAGCGCCAGCATGGCGTCGTCGTCACGGGTCAGTGCCATCCAGCCGGTGAAACCCGCGCTGCCGGCATCCACGCTCCACAGCGTGTAGTTGTGCTCGCGCAGGCGGTCGAAGGCGGTGGACATCAGCTGCACGCCATCCAGGTCTTCGGTGAAATCCTCATCGTCCAGGTCGCCGCCCCAGTCAAGCTGCAGGTTGAAGCGCGCGGACAGCTCGTTCACCGCCGATATCAGCGTTTCCAGGTCATCCCGCTCCACCTCGAAGCCGGATTGCCAGCCGATCGCGGACAGCAGTGGCGGCAGCCAATCGGCGTCTGCTTCCAGCGGTTCGCCGGCTTCGGCCAGCAGCTCGCGCCAGCGGTTGAACTGCTGCAGCGCCAGCTCCTCGTCGCCCGGGTTGATCAGTACCAGCAGGTTCCAGACCCGCGCTTCGAAGCCATCCTCGTCGAAATCATGGACGTCCTCCTCGAAGTCGAAGTAGTCGCTGTTGTCGGGCATGGCGGGAACTCCTTGGGGCAGGCCGGCATTCTACGGTTTATCCTGTATCGCTGAAGCCGGCCTTGGTGGCCGTCACTGTGAATGATGCGATGAGCGATACCCCTCCCGACCACCTGGCGATCAATCCGGCCAGCCCCTTCCATGATGCGCAGGCGCTGGAGCGCGGCGTCGGCGTGCGCTTCAACGACGTCGAGCGCGACAACGTCGAGGAATACTCGGTCAGCGAAGGCTGGATCCGCGTGCAGGCCGGCAAGGCCCGTGACCGTCGCGGCAACCCGATGACAATCAAGGTCAAAGGCAAGGTCGAGGCCTACTTCCTCGACCAGAAGCCGGCCTGACGGAGCCCGGGGTCAGATCCCTTTCCGCGGGAAAGGGATCCGACCCCGATGCACAGGGCCGGTCACTCGCGCTTGCGCGACTCCAGCAGATCCAGGTTGCGGATCAGGCGCCGCGAGATCTCGTCGGAGATCACGCCGCGCCGGGTGAGGCGGAACAGTTCCTCGCGCTCGGCAGTGAGGCCGGCGCTGCGCAACTGGCGATAGCCCTCCTCCATCCGCTTCACCTTCTCCGGATCCACGTCCGGGTTCTCGCGATCCAGGTGCCGCTGATACAGCAGGCTGACCCGCGAGGCCGCGTCGTTGTACAACTGCACGTTCTCGGTGTTCTGGTTAAGCACCAGCTGCTGCCGCTTGCGCTCCACCCCGGCCAGCGCGGCCTTCGAGGACAACCGGCGGGCCAGATCCTCTTCCTTGCGCTCACCGGAGTCGGCCGGCAACTGCAGGCCCTTCAGCAGCTGCGGCAGCGCCACGCTGGCGCCGACCAGCGAGAACAGGATCACCGCTGCAGCCAGGAAGATCACCAGGTCGCGTGCGGGGAACGGGCTGCCATCGGGCAGGAACAGTGGCAGCGTCAGCACGCCGGCCAGGGTGATCGCACCGCGCACGCCCGCCACCGAGGTGGCCACCACGATGCGCCAGTTCGGCGCCTCGCCCCGCTCCAGGCCACGCCGACGCGCACGCAGCAGGTTCCAGCGCAGTGACAGCCACACCCACAGCAGGCGCAGGGCGATCAGGCTGGCATTGATCACCAGCACGTACACCAGCAGCCACCACGCGCTCTGGTGACCGGTCTCGTTCATCGTGGTGGTTGCACGCTCGACGATGCCCGGCAACTGCTCGCCCAGCAGCACGAACATGATGCCGTTGAAGCTGAACTGCAGCATGTTCCACACGCCCGCGCGCTGCACGCGCATGCTGCCGGAAACACGGCCGGTCATTTCCACGTAGCTCATCGAGATGCCGGCCGCGACCGCCGCGAGGATGCCCGAGGCATTGATCTCTTCGGCCAGCAGGTAGGCCGCGAACGGGATCAGCAGGTTGACCAGCATCGCCGCACCCGGCTCTTCACCGAAACGGCGCCACAACCAACGCTGGAAGGTCGACACGCCCAGCGTCACCGCCACGCCCACCGCCAGGCCCGCCACCGCCACCCACAGGAAGGTCAGCGAAGCGGTGGCCAGCGAGAAGGTACCGGTCATCACCGCCGCCACCGCGAAGCGGAAGCAGACCAGACCGGAGGCGTCGTTGAGCAGTGATTCGCCCTCGAGGATGTGCATCAGCCGCTTGGGAATGGGGGCCTTGGAGGCGATCGCTCCAACGGCCACCGGATCGGTCGGCGAAACAATCGCCGCCAGCGCGAAGCACACCGCCAGCGGCATCACCGGGATCATCCAGTGGATCAGCAGGCCGGCGCCGATGACGGTGAACACCACCAGGCCGAACGCCAGCTCGAGAATCGCGCCCTTGTCGCGGAACAGGCCCTGCTTGGGGATGCGCCAGCCGTCAAGGAACAGCAGGGGCGGCAGGAACAGCAGGAAGAACACTTCCGGCTCCAGCGCATGGCCGCGGTTGAACACACCGGCAATGACCGCGCCCAGACCGATCTGCACCAGTGGCAGCGGCAGTGAGAACGGCAGGACGCGGACGAGGTATCCGCTGGCGACGACCGCCACCAGCATCGCCAGCACGACTTCAATGGTATGCATGCTTCTTCCAGGAAGCGGCGCGCGGGGGGCATGAAGCCAGCGCCGGAAACCCGGAAAAAACTACCACAGGCGACCGCGGCTGCGACAACCGCAGCGATGCTGCGTCAGCACAGGCTCATGCCCCGTCGAAGCGGTAGATGTCCATCGCCAGGAAGCCGCCATCGACGCCGGCATCGATGCGACGTGCGCCGAAGCGGTCTTCACCGGCCGCACCCATCGCAAAGAACAGCGGCAACAGGTGTTCATCGGTGGGATGGGCGCGTTCGGCGAACGGTGCCTGCCGGCGGTAGTCCAACAGCGCCGGGCGATCATCGGCCGCCAGCCGCTGCTCTACCCACTCGATGAACGGCCGCACATAGGGCGCTTCCTTGCCGTCCTGGTAGTCGCCCCAGTCGTGCAGGTTGTGGGTGATGCTGCCCGAGCCGACCAGCAGCACGCCCTGTTCGCGCAGAGGTGCCAGCGCGCGGCCCAGCACAAACTGGTGCGCAGGCCCCAGCAACGGCTGGATCGATACCGGCACCACGGGAATGTCGGCCTGCGGACGCAGCAGGCGCAGCGGCACCCAGGCGCCGTGGTCGAGACCACGCTGGGTATCGATGGCCACCGGCAGGCCTGCCGCGGCGATGCGCCCGGCAATGTCTTCGGCCAGCGCCGGATCGCCCGGTGCCGGGTACTGCAGTTCAAACAGCGCGCGCGGGAAGCCGCCGAAGTCATGGAGGGTCGGCGGTTGCGGGTGGGCGCCGACCAACGGCTGCCGCCCCAGCCAGTGGGCCGAGGCGATGACGATGGCGCGCGGCGTGGGCAGGTCGCGCGCCAGTTCGGCCAGGCGCACGCCCACCTCGCCCGGCTGCAGCGCAGTCATCGGTGAACCGTGCGAGATGTACAGCGAAGGCAGGCGGGACATGGAATTCTCCGTTTGCAGTATCAGCCAGCGCTCAACGCGAACGCAGGGTCCAGCGACCGTCACCGACCAGGAACAGCACCACCAGCGCCAGCGCCCAGAAGGCCGGGTACTCCCAGCCACCGCCGGCATTGGCAAAGCCGAAGCCGTTCGCGCCGTGCACGGTGACGATGGTGCCCAGCAACAGGGGCACACCGGCCAGCCCGACCCAGCGCGCGTAGATTCCGAGCAGCAGGGCTGCGGAAATCACCAGTTCTGCCGCGAGGGTGAGGTAACCCAGCACACCCGGCAGACCGAGCGACTCGAAGAACGCCGCGGTGCCGGCCGGGGTGAACACCAGCAGCTTGGTCAGCCCATGGATCAGGAACAGGACGCCGAGGGCCAGGCGTAGCAGCGTCGCGCCATAGGGCGCCAGCGGGGGAGCGGAAGCAGCAGAGGTCGTCATGGCGGGGCCTCGAAAGGGAAGAAGCACAGCTTATTGCGCCGACCGATGCCGATAAATACGATGATTCGACCGTATTTATTTCATAAGGCGCAACAATGGACACTTTGGACGCCATGCGTGTGTTCGTGGCCGTGGTCGAGCGCAATGGCTTCAGTGCGGCCGCCCAGGCACTGGATATGTCCACCGCCGGCGTCACCCGGCAGGTTGCGGCGCTTGAGAAGCGCCTGTCGACGCGGCTGCTCCACCGCACCACCCGCCGGGTCAGCCCGACCAGTGCCGGCGCCGCCTACTACGCGCAGTGCGTGCGCCTGCTGGCGGAGTTCGACGCACTGGAGGCCAGCATCGGCGCACAGGCACTGGAACCGTCCGGCCTGCTGCGCATCAATGCGCCGGTCAGCTGGGGCATCGCCCGTCTCGGCCCGCTGCTGGCCGGCTTCCGCGAGCGGTTCCCGCAGGTGGAACTGGACCTGGCCCTGTCCGACCGCCTGGTGGACATGGTCGAAGAAGGCTACGACGTGGCCATCCGCATCACCCGCGAGCCCGGGCCCACGTTGATCGCGCGTCGCCTGGGCGAATCGCGGATCAGTCTGTGCGCGGCGCCCTCCTACCTGGCTGCGCACGGCACGCCGGCCACGCCGCAGGCACTGCAGGATCACGCATGCCTGGGCTACAGCTACTGGGCCGGCGGCGACCAGTGGCCACTGCACGGCCCCGGAGGCGACGTCCAGGTCACGGTGAACAGCGTGCTGCGCGCCAACAACGGCGACGTGCTGCGCGAGGCGGCCATTGCTGGCATGGGCGTGATCCTGCAACCGGATTTCCTGCTCCAGGAGGCGCTGGCCGACGGCCGCCTGGTGCGCATCCTGCCGGACTGGGAAGCGGCGCCGATCGGCATCTTCGCCGTCTACACCAGTCGCAGCCACCTGGCGCCGAAGGTGCGCAGCTTCATCGATTACCTGGTGGAGGCCGGGATCTGACCGCGCCACTGGACAACACCCGTGACACGCGGGCGCAAGGCCGTGCCCGGCGAGCCGCAACATGGGCTAGACAGCGACCTCGTCCAGCATGCCGATGATCCGCTCCAGAGGGGCCGGACGTCCCAGCAGGTAGCCCTGCACCTGGTCGCAGCCGTGCGCGGCCAGCCAGTCGAGCTGCCCCGGCGTTTCCACGCCTTCGGCAATGATGGTCAGGCCCATGCTGTGGCCCAGCGACAGCAGCGCCCTGCAGATCGATGCGTTGCGCGGATTGGTCTCCACGTCGGCGACGAAGCTGCGGTCGATCTTGAGGATGTCCAGCGGCAGGTGCTGCAGGTAGGACATGCTGGAGTAGCCGGTACCGAAATCATCCAGCGACACGCAGATGCCCTGCTCGTGCAGGCGCTGCATGGTCTGCATCGCCTGCGCCGGCTTGCGCATCAGGCTGCTCTCGGTCAGCTCCACATGCAGCGCGCCGCGGGCCAGGCCGAAGTCCTGCTGGGCACGGGTGAACTCGGCCACCAGGTCGCTGTTGAAGAACTGCACGGCCGACACGTTCACCGCGATCGGCAGATCGCCCCAACCCGCCTCCACCAGGCGCCGCTGCGCCTGGGCCGCCGCACGGATCACCCAGCGCCCCAGGGCCAGGATCAGGCCGGTGTCCTCGCACAGCTGGATGAACTCGTTGGGAGGAATGAAGCTGCCATCGGCTTGCGGCCAGCGCAGCAATGCCTCCAGTGCCGCCGGACTGCCGTCGCTGGCGTGCCGGATCGGCTGGAAGTACAGCTGGAACTCGCTGTCGATCGCCGCATGGATGCGCCCGGCCAGGCGCAGGCGATCAGCCAGGCGCGTGGTCACCGCAGCGTCGAACCAGGCCACCACATCCCCTTCGGCGCGCGCGGCGTGCGCCGCCTGTGCCGCCATGCCGATCACCTGCTCGGCGCTGTGGCCATCATCTGCCGTGTGAACCGCCACGCCGATGCGCGGCTCGAACTGGTGCAGCGAATCCTTGCCACGCATTGGTGCCGACACGATCTGCAGCAGATCGTCGAGTACGCGCCGGGTGTCATGCGCGGCGCCGATGGCGAACACGAAATCTTCCGCCGGCTGGAAGGCCAGCGCGCCGTAACGTGCCGCCAGCACAGCCAGGCGCGAGGCCATCGACTGCAGCACCGCATCGCCGATCTCCCGGCCCAGCGTGTCGGCCACCAGCTGCAGGCCACGCAGCTGCACGAAGGCGATGGTATAGCCCTCCGCCTGGGCATCCAGCTGCTCGGTCAGCGCGCGCACGTTGAGCAGCCCGGTCGCCGGGTTGTGCCGCGCCTGGTAAGCCAGGTCGCGCTCATAGGCCATCCGCTCGCTGACATCCTCGGCCAGTACCAGGCAGGCCGGCTGGCCATCGAAATCCAGCCGGGACAAATGCGCGCGCACTTCGAACACACTGCCATCCTTGCGCCGGTGCAGGCGCACGGCAGCATCGGGAAGGTCGCCCACGCGCGCCCGCGCGATGGCTCCCTTGACCTCGTCCCACCCTTCCCGCGGCCGGATGTCGAGGATGCTCATGGTGAGGAATTCCTCACGGCTGTAGCCGTACTGCCGCACGGCCGCATCGTTGACCTCGATGAAGCGCAGCGTGTCCGGATCGAACACCCAGAACGGCGCAGGATTGCGGTCGAACAGCAGGCGGAAGCGCCGTTCGACCTGGTTCATCTGTTCACGGACCTGATACCGCTCGCTGAGATCGGTGAGCGCGCCGATCATGCGCCGCTGGCGATCGGCCACCGGCACGCGCTGGCCCCGCGCGCCGACCCAGCGCACCGCACCCCCCGGCAGCACCAGGCGGAATACCTCATCCATCACCGCGTTGCCGGCAAATGCCTGGTCAAACGCCTTCTGCAGCCGTGCGGCATCATCGCGGTGCACCCGGGCAAAGAAATCGGCCACCGGCAGCGCGTCGGTCTGTACGCCGAAGATCTCGCGTGCCAGCGGTGACCAGCGCAGCAGTGCAGCGTCCTCATCGACATACCAGGTGCAGACCCGCCCGACCTGGTGGGCCAGCCGCAGTTCCGCATTGCCGGCCTGCAGTTCCTCGGCCATCGATTGCTGCCGGCGGATCGTTCGCCGGACGGCGAACAACAGCACCAGCAGCACGGCCACATAGACCAGCACGATGGCCACCGATGCCTGCAGGTAGGGCCACCACGGCGCCAGCACGTCCTTTTCGGCCAGGCCCACCTGCACCGCCAGCGGGTTGCGTTCCAGCGTACTGATGGTGGTGATGCGCGGCACGCCGTCGACCACGCCGGGCATGTTCCCCAGTTCGATCACCGCCTGCCTGCCGAGCAGATCGCGCCCGGGCAGCTCGTAGCGGTGTCCGACCGTGCCATGCGGATCGGGCACGCGCGCCAACATGTAGCCTTCGGCATCACTGATCGACACCAGGCCGTTCGGGCCCACGTCCAGCCCGCCGATGATGCGCTGCAGTTCGCCGCAGCGCAGGCGCGCCAGCAGCCAGCGGTCGTCGTCCAGCGGCAGCGCCAGCGGCACCACCCAGCCATCGTCGCTGCCCCGCTGCGGCGGCCCGATGTACAGCGCACTGCCAGGGCCGCGCCGTTGCGGATCGGTCCACAGGGGCAGCTGCAGGTCGCCCTGGCCCGCGGTCAGCGCACGTCCGTAGCTGTCTAGCACCACGATGCTGTGCAGCTCGGCGTGCCGTTGCAGCACGCCGGCCACGGCCGCATCGAGCAGCCGCGGTGCCTGTGCCGGCACGCTCCGGAACAGCTCGGCGGCGTCGGCGGAAATGCCGCCCATCGCCCGCTCCAGATTGCGCAGCTGCAATGCCAGCAGGCGCTCGCTGCCGACCGCCAGTGCCCGGCTCTGCCGCTGCGCCGCTTCCAACCGCCGATGGTGGTCATTGACCAGCATCATCGCCAGACCGGCCACCAGCAGCACGCCCAGCACCACCCCGCCCCAGGTGATGGCGCGCAGTGGCCGGGCCAACGCGCGTTTCAGCGCGGGCATCGGTGGGTGTTCCCTGTCCAGTCGGCTGGCTTCATGCGCGAACGATTCCTCCACATCCCCGACCTCAGCGGCCGGCGACTGCCATTCTTGACCGCCGGGCCCGCCACGCCGGATCACCGCCCTGCGTCCGCGCAGGGGTCCGGCATGCAGCATGCACCACGGCGGTGACGGCGTGAAGATCGCCGCACCGCGTTCAGCCAGATCGTGCACAGCCTTGCGCCACAACGGTGCGACCCATCGCATCGGAGCGGATTAGACTTGGCGTTTTCCCGCCGCAAGAGAAGTCCATGTCCAAGCTGCGCCGTCCCACCCTGGCACTGGCCATTGCTGCCAGCCTGTCCCTGGCCGCCTGCGACCGCGCCGCCGATCCGGCGGCCAGTACCGCCGCGCCGGCCGCATCCGCCCCCGCAGCCGCCAAGCCGATGCTGGGCAGCTTCGGCTTCGATGCCAGCGGCATGGATCGCAGCATCGCCGCCGGCGACGATTTCTTCGGCTTCGCCAATGGCACCTGGGTGAAGAACACCCAGATCCCCGCCGACCGCTCGCGCTTCGGCAGCTTCAACGTCATCGCGGAGAAGACCCAGGCCGACACCCGCGCCATCCTCGAAGGCGCTGCCGGCAATGCCCAGGCCAGCGGCGAGGACAAGCTGATCGGCGATTACTACGCCGCCTTCATGGATGAGGCCGGCATCGAGCAGCGCGGTATCGCACCGGTGCAGCCGCAGCTGAAGGCGATCGATGCGATCACTGACAAGGCCGGCCTGGCCCGCGCGCTGGGCGGCGACATGCGCGCCGATGTCGACCTGCTCAATGCCACCAACTTCTACACCGACCGCCTGTTCGGCCTGTGGGTCTCGGTCGATCTGCTGCAGCCGGACCGCACCGCGCCATATCTGGTGCAGGGCGGACTTGGCATGCCCGACCGCGACTTCTATCTGGGCGACGGCCGCATGGCCGAACTGCGCAAGCAGTACCAGGCCTATATCGCGCAGCTCCTGCAGCTGGCCGGCAGCGCCGACCCGGCCGGCAAGGCGCAGCGCATCGTTGCGCTGGAAACGAAGATCGCACAGGCGCACGCCACCCAGGAAGAAACCAACGACGTGACCAAGGGTGCCAACCCCTGGACCCAGGCTGACTTCAACGCCAAGGCCCCGGGCATGGACTGGACCGCCTTCCTCGATGCCGCGGCACTGGGCAAGCAGCAGGACTTCATCGTCTGGCAGCCCAGGGCGGTGGCCGGGCTGTCCAGGCTGGTGGCCACCGAGCCGCTGGAGGTCTGGAAGGATTACCTGGCCTTCCATGCGCTGGATCGCGCCGCGGCGTACCTGCCGAAGAAGTTCGCCGATGCCCGCTTCGCCTTCCACGGCACCGCGCTGAGCGGCACGCCGCAGCAGAGCGATCGCTGGAAGCGCGCGGTGGATGATGCCAACCACGCCGTCGGTGAGGCCATCGGCAAGCGCTATGTCGAGAAGCACTTCGACGCCAGGACCAAGGAGCGCGCGGACGAAATGGCGAAGAACATCATCGCCGCGTTCGCCAGGCGCATCGACGCGCTGTCGTGGATGTCGCCGCAGACCAAGGCCAGCGCCAAGGCAAAGGTGGCCGGCCTGACCGTGGGCATGGGGTATCCGGAAAAATGGCGCGATTACAGCGGTCTGGAAATCCGCCGCGACGACCCGCTGGGCAATGCACAGCGCGCCGAGCTGTTCGAGTACCAGCGCAACATCGCCAAGCTGGGCAAGCCGGTCGACCACGGTGAGTGGGCGATGCTGCCGCAGACCATCAACGCGATGAACGTGCCGCTGGAGAACCGCCTGGTGTTCCCGGCCGCGATC
Source organism: Stenotrophomonas maltophilia (assembly GCF_025642255.1). Lineage (NCBI taxonomy): Bacteria > Pseudomonadati > Pseudomonadota > Gammaproteobacteria > Lysobacterales > Lysobacteraceae > Stenotrophomonas > Stenotrophomonas maltophilia. Next base: position 449,183 of record NZ_CP106759.1, on the reverse strand, counting down.
CTGCAGCCGCCGTTCTTCGATGGAGCCGCCGATGATGCGGTGAACTACGGTGCGATCGGTGCAGTGATCGGCCATGAGATCAGCCACGGGTTCGACAATGCTGGCGCGCTGTTCGACGAGACCGGCAAGCTGCACAACTGGTGGACCGCCGAGGACCTGAAGCAGTTCAACGCCGCCGGCGACGCGCTCGCGGCCCAGTTCAGCAGTTACGAGCCGTTCCCCGGCGTGCACGTCAACGGCAAGCTGACGCTGGGCGAGAACATCGCCGACGTCGCCGGTCTCGGAACGGCGTACGACGCCTACCAGCTGTCGCTGCAGGGCAAGCCGGGCCAGACCCTGGAAGGCTTCACCCCGGACCAGCGCTTCTTCCTCGGCTTCGCCCAGGCATGGCGCAGCAAGAGCCGCGAGCAGGCGCTGCGCAATTCGCTGCTGACCGACGTGCACGCGCCGGGCCAGTTCCGCGCGCTCACCGTGCGCAACATCGACGCCTGGTACCCGGCGTTCGAGGTGAAGGAGGGCCAGAAGCTGTACCTGGCCCCCGACAAGCGGGTCAAAGTCTGGTGAGATGAGGGAAACGGGCGCCGCGAGGCGCCCGTTTTCATCCGCACCGGCCTGGCAGGCTGCGCGGTCGGTGCCGATTCAGGCCGAAGACGAGGCCGATTGCCGGGATCCCTGCTCATCCCCGGTTTCATGTGCGCCCGCAGCACGTTTCACCCTGCGACATCCTGTCGCAGGGTGCGGGCACTGTGCTGCATCGCACAAAACTTCACCCGGCCGGACAAGACCCTTACGCCGCTTGGCGTTCCGCCCATTGCACCGCTCGCTGGAAGTGCTAGAACTGAACCCGCCACACCGTCCAACGCTGATCGACGCACGTTCCACAAGGAGCCAGCCATGATTGCTTTGTTCAAGGGTTTGGGAATTCTGCTTCGCGACAACGAGCTCTACAGCAGCCCGTTCGACAAACAGGTCGCGCACTGGCGCAATCTCAGCGAGCAGCAGATCCGCGATGAAGTGGCGGTGCTGGCCCAGGCCAAGTGCCAGTGGCTGATCGCCTCCATCATCGGCTGGCAGGCGGCGTCGCTGGTGATTCTGGGCCTGATCGCCAACTACCTGTGGCGTGACGACTTCCATATCACCTTCACCCGCGTGGTGATCGTGTTCGGCTCATGGGTCTCGATCCTGTTCGTGATCTGGTTCATGGCCAACATGTTCGACCAGCAGGCCGGCTTCGAGCGCTGGATGAAAGCCTTCAACAGCCGGGCCCGCATCAGTTCCAAGGCCGACAGCGTCGAGCATGTGGCCGAGGCGCTGGACCTGGCCGAGCACTACCCGGAAGTGCTGGACTACAAGCAGGCGGTCACCGCCAGGCGCGAGCTGCGCCATGAGGACATCCGCATCATGACCGAGATCGGACGGATGAAGCAGCACTCCGAACTGGTCGGGCGGCTGAACCATGTAGGCGAAACCGAACACCATCACGAACTGACGCTGCAGCCTGCCTACTGACCCTTGCGGAAAACGGGGGGGTCCACAATGCCACCGTGATCACTCACGGTGGCATTGTTCTATCGGGTCCTGGCTGACGCATTGGTGGAAGCCCTCGGGCAGGCCTCGCATGGTTTCGGTTTGGCCTACGGCCACCGAAAAACGCCGCAGGGGCGGCGTGGCGCAGGTGGCCTCGGTGCTGCAGGCCGGGTCCAGCACGAGATAGTGGCACCTGCCACTGCTGCTGGCGATGCATTGGAACCGCGCCTGACCATCAACGACGGTGCCCTTGCTGTACAGCGTGTCCACGCCGTTGGCGCGCGCGCGGGTAATCGAGGAATTACTGGATTTTTCGCAGCCGGCCAGTGCCAGCAGCACAGCACACACAAGCAGCAGACGGGGCATGGTCATTCCTCGGGGCAGATGCAACGTCGCGGCTACATGCCGCGGAACAGGCTCATGAAGGGCTGGCTGACCACCAGCGTTTCCGGCCGCTGGCGCAGGCGCAGCACACCGCGCCCGGTATCGTCGCGGCTGACCGCAGCGACCGATTTCATGTTGACGATGGTCGAGCGGTGGATCTGGCGGAAGTGCTGCGGATCGAGCACTTCCAGCAGTTCGCGCAGCGGGGTGCGCAGCAGGCTCTCGCCGGCGGCGGTGATCACGGTGGTGTACTTGTTGTCCGCGCGGAAGTAGACCACGTCCTCCAGCATGATCAGCTGGGTCTCGCGGCCATTGCTGGCGGTGATCCACGCCAGCGGCGGGCGGTCATCGTTCTGTCCCGGTCCCAGACGCTGCAGCAGGCGTTCCAGCACCGCATCATCGTGGCGCGTGGAGGGCAACCGCGCCAGGATGCGCTCGCGCGTGGCCAGCAGGCGCTCATCGCTGACCGGCTTGAGCAGGTAGTCCATCGCACCCTGTTCGAAGGCATCGATGGCGTACTGGTCGTAGGCGGTGACGAACACCACCTGCGTGCGCGGGCTGAGCTCGGACAGTGCACGCGCGACCTCGATGCCGGTGATGCCCGGCATGCGGATGTCGAGAAACGCGATGTCCGGCTGCTTCTCGGCCAGCTGCTCCAGTGCACTGGCGCCGTCTTCGCACTCGGCCACCAGCTTCAGCTCCGGCCACAGCCGGCGCAGCTGGTCCACCAGCGACTGCCGCAGCAGTTCCTCGTCCTCGGCAATCAGGGCTTCAAGCGGCATGGCTGCGCTCCTTGCTGGATGGCGGCAATGTCATGGTCGCAGCAACGCCGCTGGGGAAATTGGCGACGATCGCTACGCCGGACTGCTCGCCGCAGGTCAGGCGCAGCCGCTCGCGCAGGTTCTTCAGGCCAATGCCGGTGCCACTGGTGGTGCCTTGGCTGAAGCCGAGCCCATCATCGGCCACGGTCACCGTCACGTGGTCGTCGAAGCCGCGCGCCAGGATCCAGATCGTTCCACCTCCGGGCTTGGGCTCCAGGCCGTGCTTGATCGCGTTCTCGACCAGCGTCTGCAGCGCCATCGCCGGCAGCTTCACCGCATGCAGTTCCGGCGGCACCTGCACCTCCACCGCGAGCCTTGCGCCCATGCGGATCCGCAGGATCTCCAGGTACGCGCGGGTACGCTCCAGCTCCACGCCGAGGGTCGACATCGATTCGTCCACCTGCGGCAACGAACTGCGCAGGTACTGGATCAGGTGCCCCAGCATCTGCTCGGCCCGCGCCGGATCGGTGCGGGTCAGCACTTGGGCATTGGCCAGCGTGTTGTACAGGAAGTGCGGCTCGACCTGCGCGTGCAGCAGGTTCAGGCGCGCCACCGACAGCTCCTTTTCCACCTGGGTCTGCTCCGCGGCGGCCTGCTCGGTGCGGCGCTGGTCGGCCACCCGACGGCTGATCGCACGGGTGACCGCTTCGGCATTCTCGTAGTTGCTGCCTTCGTCCAGCGCCAGCAGATCGGCCCACCAGCCCGCATCGGGCTCGAACAGCAGGGTGACGGTACTGGTGCCCTGCCCGGGCGTGACCGTGGCCAGCACACCATTGCGCTTGATCGCCAGCCGCGCGGGCAGGTTCCAGCGCGAGGGCTGGCGGCCGTTCCAGGGGTCGACGCGGCGCACGTAGGCGCGCACCTGCAGGCTGCCGGCCGCGCTTTCCACGTCCTCCACCCGGGGCAGCTCGGCCACGGCCGCCTCGACCACGGCAAAGGCCTGGCCGGCATCCATCGGCAGTTCCACCTGCCGACGCTGGCGCCCGGACAGCGTGCTCGCGTCCAGGCGCCCGGCCACCAGCCAGACCCGGCGCACATGGCTGATCGCACTGCCCAGCGCGGTAATCATCAGGAACATCGCCAGCAGGCCGAAGATCCAGCCCGGGCCATCGTTCATGCCGCTGAAGATGCCGCTCCAGACCATGCCGGCCACGACCAGCGCCGCGGCCCAGGCCAACAGATGACGGAAAATGAGAGTGAGGCTGGCGAACACGGCGGCGCCTTGGTGAAAGGGGTAGGCCGAGCATAGGGCGGCCTGCCGGGCAGACAAGCGGCCTGCGACGAAGTGCGGGAAAGCCGCGATGGAACCCCTCCCGGAAACGCCGAGCGTGGCCCGGCGCTACCGGGGGGGCGGGGCAGCGCCCCGCCTTCCCTTACTTCCGCTGCCCCGCGCTTTCGTCACGCACGGCGCGGAACGACTCGTCCTTGCTCCAGTTCGGCCAGCTGCGCGAGTTCGCCAGCTGGTTGCCCAGGGTGTACAGCACCTCCAGGTCGCGGGCGGCGCCGGCGAACACCCAGTCCGGCTGCCACTCGTCGCCCTGCTGGTGGTAGCGCTTGGCGGTGTAGTCCTCCGACGCCTTCCTGCCAGCAGCCACGCCCCCGTCCACCCAGTCCTGTCCGGCCGACCAGGACAGCGCCGGCACGCCGCGCTTGGCGAACGGGAAATGGTCAGAGCGGAAGAACAGGCCCGCTTCCGGCTTCGGATCGGGCGTATAGCGGATGTCCCAGCCCTTGGCCACCTCTTTCAGCTGGTCCAGCAGCTCGAAGCGCGCGGCACCGTAGATGCCGAAGTCGCGCGAGGGGCCGAACGGCGCCATGCCATCCATGTTGATCACCGCCACGGTCTTCTCCAGCGGATACAACGGGTGGGTCGCGTAGTACTCCGAACCCAGCAGGCCCTTTTCTTCGGCGGTGACCGCCAGGAACAGCAGCGAGCGCTGCGGCTGCTTGCCCTTGGCGAAGCCACGGGCCAGTTCGATCAGCGAAGCGGTGCCACTGGCATTGTCCAGCGCACCGTTGAAGATGCGGTCGCCGCGGGCATCGGGCTCGCCCACGCCGATGTGGTCCCAGTGGGCGCTGTAGATCACGGTCTCGTCCGGGTGGCTGCTGCCTTCCAGCCGCGCCGCCACGTTGTGCGAGGTGATCACCTCGGTCTTCACCGCATACTTCGCGTCCAGGCTGGCGCCGGTCAGCGTGACCGGCGTGAAGTCGCGCTGCTGCGCCTTCTTCTTCAGTGCCTCGAAATCCTGGCCGGCCGCGCGGAACAGGTCCACGGCCAGGTCGCGCTGGATCCAGCCTTCCAGCAGGGGGTGACTGTCGGCCGGGTTGTCGCGCACCACATCGAACATGGTGTTGGTGTTGGAGCCGGCCACCGTTGCCCAGCCGTACGAGGCCGGTGCGGTCTCATGCACGATCAGCACGCCCAGCGCGCCCTGGCGTGCGCCTTCCTCGTACTTGTAGGGCCAGCGGCCGTACCAGGTCATGCCCTTGCCGTCGAAGTCGCCCTTGCCGGTCTCGAAGTCCGGGTCGTTGATCAGCACGACCGCGATCTTGCCCTTCAGGTCCACGCCCTTGAAGTCGTCCCAGTTGCGCTCCGGGGCCTTCACGCCGTAGCCGAGGAAGACCAGCGGCGCCTTGCTGATGTCCACCGTGCTGGCGCCGTTCATCGCCGCGCGCACGGCGATCTGCTTGCCCTGCTCCAGCGCGATGGTCCTGTCGCCCTGATGCAGGGCCAGCTGCGGCGTCCCCACGATGTCGCCCTTGCGCAGCGGCACGGCCTGGGTCCACAGGCGCTTGCCATCCTTCAGGTCGCCACCCGGCTGCAGGCCGGCGTCGGCAAACTGCTTGCTCAGGTAGGCGATGGTCTTCGCTTCGCCCGCCGTGGCCGGCGAACGGCCCTCATACGCGTCCGAGGCCAGTTCCTTCACGTCGGCGGAAATCCGCGCGCCATCGAATTTCGGCGTGGCCGCCATCAGCGCGCCCGACACCGACAGGGCCAGCACGCCCAGTGCTACTCGCTTCATTGCTCTCTCCAGCAGGGAAATCCCAGCCGAGTGTACAAAAGGGGCCCGAGGGATTTAAGGCGCTTTTGGCACTGTCGGATGGGCCCGCGCCAGCAGGTGATCGCGTTCGCGCACGTTGTCGGTGAGCGCGGCAGCGGCCTGGAACGCCTGCCGGGCGTCTTCGACCCGACCCAGGTGCTGCAGCACTTCACCACGGACGACCTGCAACGGTGCGTAGTCACGCAGACGGTCATCGGAGAGCAGCGGCTGCAGATGCGCCCAGGCAGCGAACGCGCCCTCACTGCGCAGGATGGCCACCACCCGGTTCAACGCCACCACAGGCGAAGGCTGGATCTGCAGCAGCCGCGAATACAGCCCGGCGATGCGCGCCCAATCGGTCTGGTCGGCCTGGCGCGCCGTTGCGTGGCACTCGGCAATGCAGGCCTGCAGCACGTAGGGATCGTCGCTACCGCCGGCCGACAGCGCGCGCGCCAGCGCCTGCCGCCCGCGTTCGATCTGCAGCCAGTCCCAGCGTGCGCGGTTCTGCTGGTCCAGCAGCACCGGCCGGCCCTGCGCATCCACCCGCGCCGCGGCGCGCGACGCCTGCAGTTCCATCAGTGCCAGCAGTCCCAGCACGGCGGCGGCCGGCATGCGGTGGGCGAGAATGCGCGCCAGGCGAAGCGCCTCCTCGCACAGCGCTGGTCGCATCCAGTCATCGCCGGCACTGGCGGCGTAGCCTTCGTTGAACACCAGGTAGATCGCTTCCAGCACGGAGGCCAGGCGCGCGGGCAACGCTTCGGCACGCGGCACTTCATAGGGCACCTGCTTCTGCGCGAGCGTGCGCTTGGCGCGCACCACGCGCTGGGCGATGGTCGGTTCCGGCTGCAGGAACGCGCGCGCGATCTCGCTCGTGGTCAGCCCGCCGAGCAGGCGCAGGGTCAGCGCCACGCGCGCGTCGGCGGGCAGTACCGGATGGCACGCCACGAACATCAGGCGCAGCAGATCGTCGCCAAGATCGTCTTCCAGCGCGGTGCTGTCGTCCGGTGCCGGCAGCGCGGCCGGATGCAGTGCCTCGCCCCACTGCGCATGCTGCTGCGCCACCCGCTGGTGCTGGCGCAGCACATCGATGGCCCGGTTGCGCGCAGTGGTCATCAGCCAGGCTCCAGGATTGTCCGGGATGCCCTGCTCCGGCCAACGCTCCAGCGCAGCCAGCCAGGTGTCCTGGGCCAGTTCCTCGGCACGGCCGACATCACCGCCGAGCAGCCGCGCCAGGCGCGCGATCAACACTGGCGATTCCATCCGCCAGAGAGTCTCCAGGCGCTGGGTCAGGGCGGGCTCGTGCATGCGCCGATCACAGCATGCACGCCCCCGCCGCACAAGCACCGGCAGTCACGCTTCGACGATGGGCCTGAAGCCGCCCCAGAACATCCGCCGGGTATCGAACGGCATGTCCTTCGGGCCGATGCCGGCCAGGCGCGGATCGGCCATCACCTTCGCGTTGATGCGGTCACGTGCCGCACGCGATCGGAACACCACGAAGGCCACGATCACGGTCTCGCCCGGCTTGGCCTTCACCGCACGCGGGAACGAGGTCGACGTGCCGGGTTCCACGTCGTCGGCCACGCATTCCATGTACTGAAGCGCACCGTGATCCTTCCACACCGCACCGGCCTTGCGGGCAAGGCGGCGGTAGGCCGCGACCTTGTCCTCGGGGCACGGCAGCACATAGGCATCGACGTAAGCCATGAGCGTTCTCCTGTCGTCGGGCGTGGCCGCTCAGCCCGGCTCGCCGTCCATGTGGACGATTTCCCAGAGATGTCCGTCCAGGTCCTGGAAGCCACGCTGGTACATGAAACCCTCGTCGCGCGCCGGCTGCGGTTCACTGGCACCGGCGGCAAGCGCCTTGTCCACCATCACGTCCACCGCGTTGCGACTGTCGGCGGACAGGCAGGTGATCACCTCGGTCTGCGCCTGCGCGTCGGCAATCGCCTTGGTGGTGAACTGCTGGAAGAACGGCTTGACCAGCAGCATCACGAAGATGCTGTCGCTGACCACCATGCAGGCCGCGTTCTCATCGGTGAACGCCGGGTTGAAGCGGTAGCCCAGTGCGGCGAAGAAGGCCTTGGACTTGTCCAGATCCTGCACGGGCAGGTTGACGAAGATCATCTGCGGTTGCGGTGTGCTCATTGCTCAGGTTCCCTGGGAAATGGAAAGAAGGCGGGCGATCAGGGCTGCTTCATGCAGTTGACCATCCACGGCTTGCCGTAGCGATCGGTCAACATGCCCCAGCGGTGCGCCCAGAACGTCTCGGCGATCGGCATCTGCACCTGGCCCCCATCGGCCAGCGCGGCGAACACGCGCTCGGCCTCCTCGATGCTGTCGACATCGACATTGATGGTGGTCGAGCCGCCTTCGCCGGCACCGGGGCCGTCGGCGGCCATCAGGATGGCACTGCCGATTTCCAGCTGGCTGTGGGCCACGTGGTCAAGGGTGTCGGCCGGCATCTCGTTGCACCCCGGCGAGCCGTCGGAGGGGGGCATGTCGCGGTACTTCATTTCCGAGGTGACCTGGCCACCCAGGGCCTTGGCGTAAAAGGCCATCGCCTCGTGGGCCTGGCCGCTGAAGCCAAGGAAGGGAATCAGTTTCATCGGGGTGCTCCGTTCGGTTGAAGAAGTCGAGTGGTCACGGCGCGGCGCGGTTCAGCCTTCGAGCTGCTCGCGCAGACGCTGTTCCTGCTGCTGTAATTCGGGGGTGAAGGCTTCGCCGAAGTCTTCGGCGGAGATCAGCGGGCGCACCTCGAGCGTGCCACCACTGCCAAAGGGGGCGCGGCTGGCCCATTCCACAGCCTCGTCGAGCGAGCGGACATTCCACAGCCAGAAGCCTGCGATCTGGTCGGCGACGGGCGCGAACGGGCCGCTCTCGACCTGCGGTCCAGCGCCGCCGAAGTGAATGCGGCGGCCACGCGCGGTGGCATGCAGGCCTTCACCGGCCAGCATGATGCCGGCGGCAACCAGCTGTTCGTTGTAGGCGCCCATGGCCGTCAGCTCCTGCTCGCTGGGCAGGCGTCCGGCTTCGGAATCGGCGTTGGCTTTGACGATCACCATGACTTTCATGTGGGTCTCCCGTGGGGCGCAGGTGCGCGCCCTTCACTGTTACAACGAACGAGGGGACGGGGAATCGACAAATTCTGAAAGTTTTTTTTTGGGGGGGCATCGGGCACCGGTCTCCCGCGCTGCAACATGCCCCGGCGCAAACCTGCGCGATCATGCAGGTCCGCCCCGCCCCGCCAGGATCGCGCCATGCAGCAGTACCTGCTTCTGATCTACATCGAACCTGCCTTGCTGCAGGCCCTGCCGACCGAGGCGTTCAACACCTTGATGCGCGACTGCTTGGCCCACGCCGACAGGCTGCAGGCCGAAGGCACGCTGCTGCTGGCGCAGAAACTTCAGCCGGTGGATACCGCGCAGACCCTGCGCGTCCGCGATGGCCACAGCCGGGTGCTGGATGGCCCGTTCGCCGAAACCCGCGAGCTGCTGGCCGGCTTCAATCTCATTGTCGCGCGCGACCGTGACGAGGCGATGCGCATCGCGCGCGAGTTCCCGTGGGCACGGTTCGGCAGCATCGAAGTGCGCCCGCTGGAGGACATGGACGCCGAGCGCGAGCGCTGCGGCGCCCCGCCCGCTATGGCAGCAGCCGTACTCTGACCTCGCGCTTGCCGATGCCCTCGTTGCCGCTGTAGTCGCGCACGCTGGCACGCACGATGTAGTCCCCCGGCGGCAGGGCTGCCGGCTGCCAGCGACCGGTCTCCATCAGGCCATCGCGCACGGTGTTGGTGACCAGGTAGCGGAAACGGGTGACGGCGCTGCCGTGCACCGTGATGCCGCTGTCCGGTGCGTAGGCAACCTTCACGGCGGCATTCTGCGGCGGCATGCGGTTGAACACGATGTTCCAGCGCGGCTGCTCGTAGCCCTGCAGCGGCCGACCGGCCGCATCCAGGATCTGGTAGCCCACCTGGTACGCGCCCAGCCTGCGCCGGGCCAGGTTGTTGTCGACCTGGTCCCAGGCCTCGACCACGATCTGCACGCCCCGTCCCTGCCGCGCGACCATCACGCTGCCGTCGCTCCCCGCCGTCATCAGTTGGTCGTTGGCGTCCAGCAGCGCCACATCGGTGATGCGCGGCGCGAAGTGATCGGCGAAGTTGCGGAACCCCAGTGCGACCGCGTTGGTTTCAAAGCCGCTGGTGCCCACCGCCAGATGCACGTGCGCCTGGCTGTTGATGCTGCCCAGGCGATCGCCCACGTGGATGCGCGTGCCCCGGCGCACGCGGATGCGTTCCAGCGCGCCCTGGTCGTCATACAGCGCCTGCCAGCGCGCGTCGAACGGTTCCCCGCGCGGCGTGCGGCCCACCCGCATGTGGATGTACTTCAGCCGGTCCACCGCCAGCCCTTCGCCCTGCCCGCCCAGGCTCCAGCTGGCCACCGGGCTGCTGATCTTGCCCTCGGCAATGGCCAGCACGGTCTGGCCGACATCGCCGCGCACATCGAAGCCGCCGTGCAGATGGTGCCGGCTCTCACCCCTGAAATTGCCCCGCACCTCACCCAGCGTGCCGACCACTTCGTGCCAGCCCTCCTGCGGTGCCAGCGGCCAGCGCCCGGCCGTGTCCGGCAGCGCTGCGTCAGCGGCGGGTCCAACCAGCGCAGGGGCCGGAAGCTCGCCCACCGGCAGCGGCCGCAGCCGATGCAGCCGGTATCCGGCCGCGTCGGCCACCAGCAGGCTGCCATCCGCATCCAGCGCCAGGCCGCTGGGGCGCGCCAGCCGCGGCAGTCGGTCATTGCCCACCAGTGCGATCTGGTGGCCCTGTGCGGTGACCTGCACCACGCGTCCCTCAAGGTCGCCCACGTACAGCACGCCATCATGGGTCGCGGTCAGCGACAGCGGCCCGTTGATGACCCCGCCACTGCCGACCCACGTGCTGACCGTGCCATCGGCACCGACACGACGCACCGCGTTGTTGAACAGATCCGCCACCAGCAGGACCCCGTGCGCGTCGAAGGCCAACGCCACCGGTGTATCGAACCGCGCCTCACCTCCTGCCGCGTCGATGAAGCCGGGCCGATCGCCCCCGGCGAGGGTGCGCACACTGCCGTCGGTGCCGATCACCCGGATCCGGTCGTTCCAGGTATCGGCCACGTAGATCTGCCCCTGCGCATCCACCGCAATACCCATCGGTGCATCGAAACGTGCCTGCGCGCCGGGACCGTCGGCATACCCCTGCTCGCCGCCGGCCAGCGTGGTCACCTGGCCATCGACGCCAATGCGGCGGATCGCATGGTTGCCGGTGTCGGCCACGTACAGATTGCCCTGTGCATCGGCGGCGATGCCGGACGGCGTGTGGAAGCGTGCCTGCAATGCCGGGCCATCGACGCGACCTTCGCCCTGCCCGGCCACGGTCTCGACGCGGCCATCGGGCAGGCGGCGGCGGATGCGGTTGTTGTCGCCGCCATCGGTGAAGTAGACGCTGCCATCGGCCAGCCGCAGCAGCGCGTAGGGATCGGCGAAGCGCGCCTGCGCGGAGGCCCCATCCCGATCACCCGGATGGCCATCACCGGCCAGCAGTTCGATCTGCGCGGTCCATGCCAGCGGCGTCGGCGCCGGTCCCGCAGGTGTGTCGGGGTGGGGTTCGTCCGGCAGCCAGAAGGTCGCCGCCAATGCACCGGCGGTTGCCACCGCAACCGCCGCCATCCAGTATCGCCGCGCCATCGTGTTCCATCATTCAACGGGGAGCGACGAACTTAGCCAGTAGTTCCACCAATGCCAACCCGCATCGGCCTCAGCCGCACGCTCGGGTGCTGTTGCAGCGCGCACTTTGATTTCGTCAGGCCAGGCATCGCTGTGCTTCAGCGGCCCTACCCTGCGCTCGCACAGCGCAGCCTGGTTGGCCGGCTCCAGCGCGGTGTCGAGCAGCAGCGCGTCCGCGAACAGCTTCCAGTCGCCATCCTGCATGTAGGACGCTACCGGATGTGGATGCGATTTCAGCGCGGGCTGCGGAAACGCGACGGCCCACACCTGCTTTCGCCCGTGCGATTCGCTGCTGCGCAGGTCGCGCCGTACCGCTGCGCAGGAATAGCGGATGTGGGTGGCCATGCAGGTGTTGCCCGCCATCCTGCACGACCCCAGCCGGCGGCCCTTGCCGGTGGCGAAATCGTGCCGGCTCAGGCCCAGGATCAACCGGTCGGGGATCGTGCCGAAGGTCTGCTCCAGGCGCGGATGATGGTAGTTGGCCATCGCCGTCGGCGGCTGCGCCGGCACCAGCATGGCCATGCGCAGGTTGCGCAGCGGCGGGAATCCATAGCCATCCAGACCGGCAGCGCGACGGTAGTAGGCGTCCTGCATGCCGCGCAGCGGCGAAGAGCCGTTGCCCAATGCGTTGTTCATCACGTACGCACCCGAGCTGTGGGTGAACACCCGCAACGGCATGTCCGTGTTGTCCACACCCGCCAGCACCCTGCGCAGCTCCAGTCCCACGTAGGGCCCGTTGAGCTGGGCGGCGCCCCAGATCAGGAACGCGTTGCCATGCATGCCATCCCAGTACACGCGCACGAATGACAACGTCTGCCCGCTGGCCGCCCCGCGCTCGCGGAAATCACGCTCCACCCGTTCGTACCAGGCGGCCGCCTCGCGGTAGTCGTTGTTGTAGCCGTGCACCAGCAGCACCACCACACGGCCGTCCTCCGCCGCACGATCCAGCTGCTGCGAGGCGCGCGCACGCAGCACCTGCTGGATCTGCTGCCAGGTGTCAGTGAAGGCGGCGTCGGGCGTCACCCCGGTATCGGCAAGCAGGCTGCGCCACGCCTCTGCCGAGGCAGCACCTGGCACCGCCGACTGCTGGTAGAGATGCCGGAGCGTCGCGAACTCCGCCGACGACGGGCGTGCCCCTTCCAGCATCTGCTGCACCGGCACCGCCACGCTGGCTGCGGGGTAGAGACTGCCCTCACGGTCCAGGAACAGCGCGGTTGCGTCCTGTCGTCGTTCGGCATCGCGATACAACACGTTCTTGCTGGCACAGCCATTGCATGCGATCGCGAACAGCAATGCCGCGACCACGCTCCTGATAGGCTTCATGCACATCCCCCTGTGGATTCGATGCTGCAGGCCGGATTGTCCCTCGACGCCCAGGCCGGCGCTCCCCCGCCCACCCGTGCAGCGCCATCCTGCCGCGGCCGAGGGGCGCCCACAATCACCGTCCGACGAGTGGCTACTTTGCCGGCACCTCGATGCGGATGCCCATCGCCTCGCGATAGCGCGTGTACAACGCCATCACCTTGTCCACGTAGGCCAGCGTTTCCGCGTAGGGCGGTACGCCCTTGTAGCGGGTCACCGCGCCGATGCCGGCGTTGTACGCGGCCGCCGCAAGCGTGCGGTCGCCGTTGTAGCGGCGCAGCAGCGCGCGCATGTAGCGCGCGCCACCGTCGATCGACTGCTGTGGCGAGAACGGGTCGCTCACCCCGTACTCCAGTGCAGTCTCGGGCATGAGCTGCATCACGCCCTGGGCGCCCTTGCTGGACACCGCCAGCGCGTCGAAGTTGCTTTCGGCGTGGGCGATGGCACGCAGCCAGGCATCATCAACACCGGTCGCCTTCGCTGCCGCCCTGAACTGCCGCGCGTGCGGCGCCAGCTGCGGCTTGCCGACCCGGCCCAGGCCCTCATGCGCAGGCTCGCCCGGCGGCGTGGCCACGGTGAATTTCAGGAACACCCGCGAGCCCGGCAGATTGCGGGTGGAATAGACCAGCCGGCCGTCCTGCTCGCGTTCGTACAGCACGCCGCTGAACACCCCCATGTTGCCCCACAGGTTCGGGGTCTGGATGGCGTTGTCGTCGATATCGCGCGCGGTGCAGCGCGACCCGGGTTCCGGCGCGGTGGCCAGGCTGACGGTGTTGCCCTGCACGCAGCGGTACACCGTGCGCGCAGCCGCCGTCCCGGCCCACAGGAGGGACAGCAGCATCAGCGCAGCGAGGACGGGGCGGCGGGTCATGGCGGCCGGATCATCCGGCCGCCCCCGCTAACGATGGGTGAATGCGGTGGCGGCCGCGCCCCTAGCGGGCCATCCGGCTGCGCAGCGCATAGCCCACGCCCAACAGCACGAACCACGCCGGGCTCGCGATCAGGGCCTGGCGGGTATCGGCCTGCAGGCTCAACAGGACCAGCACGCCCGCGAAGAACACCAGGCACGCCCAGCACATCGCCACGCCACCGGGCATCTTGAAGATCGAGGCCGCGTGGCGCTGCGGGTAACGGCGGCGGTAGACCATGTAGGCCACCAGGATCAGCGACCAGACGAAGATGAAAAGCACCGTCGCCAGCGTCGTCACCAGGGTGAAGGCGGTCACCAGATTCGGGATCAGGTAGATCAGCAGCGTGCCGCCCAGCAGGCACAGGCAGGAGAACAGCAGCCCGCGGGCCGGCACCGCCGCGCGCGACAGTTTCGACAGGCCGCGCGGCGCGTGGCCTTCTTCCGCCAGGCCATACAGCATGCGGCTGGTGGAGAAGATGCCGCTGTTGGCCGAGGACGTTGCCGAGGTCAGCACCACGAAATTGATCAGGCTGGCGGCGGCAGGGATCCCGGCCAATACGAACAGCTGCACGAACGGGCTCTTGTCCGGCACCACCTGCCGCCACGGCGTCACTGCCATGATCGCCACCAGCGCAAGCACGTAGAAGATGATGATGCGCACCGGGATCGAGTTGATCGCCTTGGGCAGGTTGCGCTCCGGGTCGGCGGTTTCAGCGGCGGTGGTTCCCACCAGCTCGATGCCGACGAAGGCGAACACCGCGATCTGGAAACCGGCAAAGAAGCCGACCAGTCCCATCGGGAACATGCCACCGTCGTTCCACAGGTTGGCCAGCGAGGCGGTGTGCCCGCTGGGCGAGGTGAAGCCCCACGCCACCAGGCCGGCGCCGGTGATGATCAGCGCGCAGATCGCCACGATCTTGATCAGCGCGAACCAGAACTCCATCTCACCGAACAGCTTCACTGTCACCAGATTCAGCCCCAGCAGCAACAGCACGCACATCAGTGCCGGAATCCACGCATCCAGTCCGGGGAACCAGAACTGTGCGTACGCAGCGATGGCGATGACATCGGCGATGGCGGTGACGATCCAGCAGAACCAGTAGGTCCATCCACAGAAGAAGCCGGCCCAGGGCCCGAGCAGATCGGTGGAAAAATCGATGAAGGATTTGTACTGCAGGTTGGACAGCAGCAGTTCCCCCATCGCGCGCATGACGAAGAACAGCATCGCGCCGATGATCAGGTAGACGAACACGATGGACGGGCCGGCCAGGCTGATGGTCTTGCCCGATCCCATGAACAGACCGGTGCCGATGGCACCGCCGATGGCAATCAGCTGAAGGTGGCGGTTGGACAGGCTGCGGCGCAGATGCTCGGGGGGCTGGGCAGGGTCGGTCATGGCGCGGAATCGGCGGGCGAAGCGTCCGACGGTAGTCCTCCCGGGCCGGTTGCGCCAGCTGGGGACGGGCTGAATCCGGCAAAGTTGGCCGCTTTCACCACAATGTGACCGAATACCTGATTCGTCCCATTCCGCCCGGCGCGGCGGCATGCTCAGATAGCCGCATCTGCCCAAGGATCGGCCCGACCATGCGCCCTGCCCTGCCTGCCTTGCTGGAGCCCCGGACGTGAGCCGACTGCGGATCATCATCGGGGGAACCGCGCTGGCGCTGCTGGCGGCGGCCATTCCCATCGCCGTCATGGCCTACGCCACGTGGGACCGCGCCGTGAGCGTGGAGCAGCAGCGCCTGCATGACATCGCCGAACGCACCCTGCGGCGTGCGGACCTGTCCTACCAGGAAGCGCTGGCCGCACTGAAATCCGCCGAGGCCACCGCACTCCCCGCCTGCAGCCCGGAGCACATCCGGCGCATGCAGACGCTGGTGATGACCACCCCTTCGGCCGATCAGCTGGGCTATTTCGAAGGCGGCAAACTGCGGTGCACCTCATGGGGGCCGTTCCTGTCCGACGTGAACCAGCCCAGGCCGGACCACGTCACCAGCGACGGCGCCGGCATCGCGGTCGATGTGCGTCCCGAGACCAGCGGCCGCCGCAAGGTGCTGTCGATCCTGTATGGCTCCTACGACGTACTGGTCGATCCCCGCCGCTTCGTCGATGTCATCGTTGATCCGAACGTGCGGCTGGCCCTGGCCAGCCCCGACGGCCGCCTGCTGGCCCGGCAGAACGACATGGATCCGGCGCTGCTGCAGAGCCTGCTGCGCGATCCCGGCATTGGTCTGGACCAGAACACGCTGTACGCCACCGCTCGCAATGAAGAATGGCTGGCCATCGCCACCACCCCGCGGACCGCGCTCACCGCCAGCTTCCGCCAGCAGGCGTGGCTGTTCGTGCCGCTGGGCGTGCTGCTGGCCGCCGCCGGTGCCGGCCTGGTGATCTGGTTGTCGCGCCGCCGGCTGTCGCTGCGGGGTGAACTGGCCACCGCCATCCGCCGTCGCGAGCTGTACCTGCATTACCAGCCGATCATCGAACTGGACACCGGCATCTGCGTGGGCGCCGAAGCGCTGGTGCGCTGGCAGCGTCCGGACGGCACCCAGGTGCGTCCGGACCTGTTCATTCCGCTGGCCGAAGAGGCCGGCATGATCGGCGATGTCACCGATCTGGTGATCGAGAACGTGGTGCGCGACCTGCGCGAACTGCTGGTCGGCGATCGCAGCGCGCACGTGGCGATCAACCTGGCGGCCGAAGACATCAGCAGCGGCCGCGCGTTGAAGATGATCGCCAAGCACATGACCGGCAGCGGCATCCTGCCGCAGCAGATCTGGATGGAGGCCACCGAGCGCGGCTTCCTCGACCTGGACCGCGCCCGCACGATGCTGGCCGCGGCGCGCCGCGCCGGGCACAGCGTCGCCATCGACGATTTCGGCGTGGGCTATTCCAGCCTGCAGTACCTGGCACAGCTGCCACTGGATGCGCTGAAGATCGACAAGTCCTTCGTCGATGCGATCGGCACCGACAGTGCCACCAGCCCGGTCACCCCGCACATCATCGGTATGGCACGCGAGCTGGGCCTGTGGGTCGTGGCCGAAGGCGTGGAGACAGAAGCACAGCTGGCCTATCTGCACGGCCAGAAGGTGCAGTTCGGGCAGGGCTGGCTGTTCTCCCGGCCGCTGCCACGCGACGAATTCGTGGCGTTCCACCACAAGCGGCAGCAGCGCTACGGCGCAGCGCGCGAACAGATGCAGAACCCGCGCAGCGTACCGATCGAACAGGAGCCACTGCCGTAAGCGTTACGCCCAGGCCTTCGGGCGTGCGATCAGCCACGCCGCACTTGCCGCCAGCAACAGCAGCGGCAGCCAGCCCAGATGGCGCGCGTCGCCGGACTGCAGCACCAGGCCACCGGCCACGCCGCCGGCCGCAATGGCCAGGTTCCAGCCTGTCACCAGCATCGACTGTGCAAGGTCGGCCGCCGCGCCGGCGCGCCGCGCCAGTGCCGTCTGGAACAGGGTCGGCACTGCACCGAACGCCATACCCCACACGATCGTCGCCAGCAGCAGTGCGGTCGCGCTCACCGGCCACAACAGCAGCGCCATGACGGCGGCGATGAAGCCCAGCACCGTGCTCCAGACCAGCGCATGCAGGTGGCGGTCCACACCCCAGCCAGCGATCGCGATACCGACAAGGGCCGCCATGCCGAACGCCAGCAGCAGGCGGTCCAGCCAGGCCCCCGCACCGGCCTGCAAGGCCAGAGGCTCGATGTAGGTGTACAGCACGTTGTGCGCGAGTACGTACAGCGCCATCACCAGCAAGGTGCTGCGCACGCCCGGCATGCGCCATACCGCAGCCAGCGACACACGCCGTCCGGAGCCGGCTGCGGGCAGGGCCGGCAGGGCCCAGCGCGCATAGACCAGCAGCAGCACCGCCAGCACGCTCATCAGGGCGAACGCCCAGCGCCACCCGATCTGCTGGCCCAGCAGGGTACCGGCTGGCACGCCCAGTGACAGGGCCAACGGCGATCCGATCATCGCCACCGCGATGGCCCGTCCCTGCAGCTCAGGCACCACCATGCGCGCGGCGTAACCTGCCACCAGCGACCACAGCAGGCCGCCACTGACGCCGGCCAGGAAGCGCGCCGCCAGAATCAGCGCGTAGCTGCTGCTCAACGCGGTCAGCGTATTGACCAGCACGAAGCCGGCGATCGCGGCCAGCAACAGGGGACGACGCGGCAAACGCTGGGTCAGCGCGGTCATCGGCAGCGCCGCCAGTACCGAACCCAGCGCGTACACGCTGACCAGCTGACCCACCGCCGCATCGCTCACACCCAGGCTGGCGCCCATCGGACGCAGCACCCCGGCCGGCAGTGTTTCCGTCAGCAGGGTGATGAAGGCACCGCCGGCCAGCGCCAGCAGGCCGACCCAGGGCAGGCGCGAGGCCGCACCCGCGGGGGCTGCCGCATCGATCGCGTGGCCACTCATCGTGCAGCCTCCAGATCGGCGTAGATCGCATCGCGCAGTTCATCCACGAATGCACCGTCCATGCCCTCGTACAGCGTATTGGTCAGCGCCACCACGCTCAGGCCCCGTGCCGGGTCGACGAACCAGCTGTGGCCGTACGCACCGCCCCAGCGCCAGCTGCCTGGCGCCTGCGGCGTTGCGCCGGCAACCGCATCGCGCAGCACGGCAAATCCCAGGCCGAAGCCCCAGCCTGCCGGCTCCGGCGGCCCCGCCTCACCCACCTGCGGCGTGCCCATCTGCGCCAGCAGCGGGGCCGGCAGCAGCGCAGGCGCCTGCCCGTCGCGCAGCGCCTCGAGCACGGTTATCAGGTCGTCGGCCGTGCCGACCAGGCCCGCGCCGGCCGATGGATAGCGGCTGGCATCGGTGGCCCGGGCCAGGCTGTACTCGATACCGACCGTTTCCGGGAACACCGGCACGACCTCGCCCTCGCGCAGGCGGTGCGGCAGCGGGTCGTCGCTGACATAGGGCGTGGCCAGGCGGCTCGCGTCGCCGGTTGCGAAGGCGGTGTCGCGCAGGCCAAGCGGCGTCGCCAGCAGGCGCTCGAACAGCACCTGCAGGGTCTCGCCCGTTGCGGCTTCGGCCACCGCCCCGGCCACGTCCACGCCCAGCGAGTACATCCACTGGCTGCCCGGCGGGAACAGCAGGGGCACCTGTGCGATACGCCGCACGTTGTCGGCCAGCGACAGCGGATTGGCATCCATGCCATCACTGACGCCGGCCCGCGCGTAGGGGCCGTGCGCATCGGCTTCCAGGAAGCGGTAGCCCAGGCCGCTGCTGTGACTGAGCAGCTGGCGCAGGCTGATGGCCGGGGTGCTGCCGTCGGCGAGCGCCGGCCGGAAATCGGGCAGCCAGCGCTGCACGGGCGCATCCAGATCAAGCACGCCCTCGGCGACCAGGCGCAGGATCACCACCGTCAGCAGAGGCTTGCTCACCGATGCCAGGCGGAACAGATGGTCACGGCGCATCGGTTCCCCGCGTTCACGGTCGGCCAGGCCGGTGGCGCTGGCGTGGCGCAGCACCCCGTGCACGCGCACCTGCACGACCGCACCGACCAGCCGATGAGGGTGCACCTGCTGCAGCAGGCGCTGCACCGACGGCAGGGCGGGTTCAGTCACTGGGGAAAGAGCGGCATTCATGGCGGCAGTCCGTGGGGGGAGAGGCCGCCACCTTAGGCAGCCTGGACGCCGGCAAAAAGCCGGTTGCCGCTCCGCGCATCATGGACCGGGGAGTCCGCAATGGGCATGATGCCCGGAACCGGAAGGCCATCATCGCGCGTCAACGCGCTGCATCACGGTGTTGCATTTCCCCCCGCCGCTGCCCTGCCTGCCACGCCCATGTCCGTTCTCGACAATCTCGCCAACCTGCAGACCTTCGTGCATGCCGCCGACACCCGCAGCTTCGTCGAAACCGGGCGCCTGCAGGGCATTTCCGCCTCCGCGGCGGGCAAATGCGTGGCCCGGCTGGAACAGGCCCTGGGCGTACGCCTGTTCCACCGCAGTACGCGCAGCATCACCCTCACCGCGGAGGGCCAGCTGTTCCTGGCCCGTTGCCGGCGCATCCTCGACGAGCGCGATGCCGCGCGTACCGAACTGGCGCAACCGCATGCCACGCCCAGTGGCACCCTGCGCATCAGCCTGCCGCTGGTCGGCGACCTCACCCTGCCGCTGATGGCCGAATTCATGGCGGCGTATCCGGACATCCGCCTCGACCTGGACTTCAGTGACCGCCTGGTGGACGTGATCGAAGAAGGCTTCGACGCAGTACTGCGCGTGGGTGAGCCCAGCGATTCGCGCATGAACGCGCGTCGGATGGGGGTGTTTCCCCGGCGTGTCGTTGCCTCGCCTGCCTATCTGCAGCGGCGTGGCACGCCCCGCACCCCGGCCGACCTGCTGCAGCACACGCTGCTGCACTACCGCTTCCCCAGCAGCGGCAAGCTGGAGCCATGGCCGATCCACTGGCCCGAAGGCGAACCCGTGCAGGAACTGCCCGTGCACATGGTCGCCAACACCATCGAAGCCCGCGTGGCCCTGGCCCTGCGCGATGTCGGCCTGGCCTTCGTACCCGTGCATTCAGTGCGCGATACGCTGGCCGACGGGCGCCTGGTGACGGTGCTGGACGAGTACGTGCACTCCTGCGGCACCTTCCACCTGCTGTGGCCCTCGGGGCGCCACGTACTGCCGAAGCTGCGCGTGTTCATCGACTTCGTCGGCGCGCGCCTGGACACCGTGCCGTAGCCACGCCGCGGCGCGACCGTTCAGCCGCCGGCGCTATACTGGCCGCTCATTCCTCCTTGAGGCTCGCGACCGATGCGCCATTGATGCCGCCGTCTTCGAACTAGACGGCCCGACGCTTCCCGCCCCTGCGCGCAGGGGAGAACACGGCATCCATGGAGGTCGCATGACCGCACATTTCCTCACGCTCGATCGCGTGTCGTATCGACTGGCCGATGGCCGGTCGCTGTTTTCAGACCTGTCGTTTTCCTTTGAACCGGTCGCCACCGGCCTGGTCGGCGCCAACGGTGCCGGCAAGAGCGTGCTGGCGCGCCTGCTGGCGGGGCAGATCACGCCGGACAGCGGCGACGTGCACCGCAGCGGCAACGTGTTCCTGCTGCCCACGCCCGGCCACCCACCCCGTGGCAGCGTCGGCGAACTGGCCGGCGTCGGCCCGCAGCTGGCCGCACTGGCGCGGATCGAGGCTGGCAGCATCGACGAGGCCGACTTCGCCTGCATTGGCGAGCATTGGGATCTGCGCGAGCGGCTGGCACAGCACTGGCAGGCGCAACAGCTACCGGACGATCTCGATCCTGCGCAGCCGGCCGCCCGCCTCAGCGGTGGCCAGGCGATGCAGGTGGCGCTGTCCGGCGCCTGGGCCAGTGGCGCCGACTGGCTGATTCTGGACGAGCCCAGCAATCACCTCGACGCCCGCCATCGGCAGCAGCTCTACGCGCAGCTGCAGGAGTGGACCGGCGGTCTGCTGGTGATCAGCCACGACCGCGAGCTGCTATCGCACATGCAGCAGATCGTCGAGCTGGACGCGCACGGCCTGCGTCGCTACGGCGGACCCTGGCAGCACTATGCCGAGGCACGCGCCGCCGAGCGGGACGCAGCGGACGCACAGCTTGACCACGCACGTGCGCAGCACCGGCGGCAGCAACGCAGCGCGCGCGAGCAGCACGAACGCCAACAGCAACGGCAGGCACGCGGCACGCGCGAGGCGAAGCAGGCCAACCAGGCACCGATCCTGCTCGGCCGGCAGAAGCAGCGCGCAGAAGCCAGCCACGGGCGTGCGCAGCAGATCCAGAACGAGCGCCTGCAGGCCAGTGCCGCGCAGGTACGCGCCGCTTCATCGGCCGTGCAGGCCATACCCGAGCTGGCCCTGTTTGCAGGCGAGGGCGAACGTGGCAGTACGCGCCTGCTGCAGGCGACTGATCTCGTACTGCCGTACGGTTGCAGCCTGCCGTTGCAGCTGGAGATCCGTCGCCGGCAACGCATCGCCGTGATCGGCGACAACGGCAGTGGCAAATCGACCCTGCTGCGTGTGCTGGCCGATCACCTGCCCGCCCGCAGTGGCGCCGTGCAGCGCCTGGCGCCGCTGGCCCTGCTGGACCAGCAGCTGCTGGGGTTGTGCGGTACGCGCAGCATTCTGGACAGCGTGCAGGCCGCCAACCCCGCCGCCGATCCTGGCGAGCTGCGCACGCGCCTGGCGTTGCTGGGGCTGGATGCGCAGCGCATCCAGCGTCCCGCCAGCAGCCTCAGCGACGGCGAACGGGTGAAGGGCGCACTGGCCAGCGTGCTGTATGCCGACCCGGCACCCCAGCTGCTGCTGCTCGACGAGCCCGGCAATGCCCTGGACCTGGGGGCACTGCAGGCGCTGGAACAGCTGCTGGATGCATGGCCGGGCGGGTTGATGATGGTCAGCCACGACCGTCACCTGCTGCAGGCATTGCAGCCCACGCAGGTACTGCAGGTAACAGCAGACGGTTGGCAATGGCACGACCCACGCCCTTGAACCCCTCCCGTCAGCGCTTCCATGCCGGGAACGACTGAGGCAACTGCTGCCACAACAGCGGGCCGGCGCGGAGCTCCTGGTCATCCAGCAGGCACGCATCCAGTTCCGCGCGCACCGCGCGCTCGTCCATGTGCACGCCGATCACCACCAGCTCCTGCCGACGGTCCCCCCATAGCGGATGCCACAGCCGCGCCATCGCGGCATGCGCGTCGCGATCCGGGAAGTCCTCCACGCCCGGCAGTGGAGCGCTCCAGCAGTTGGCCTGCTGGCGCGCCCAGCCCACATCGCTGTACGGCAGGGGCGTCGGCGGCAGCAGCGGCGTGGTGTCTTCCAGGCCTGCACGTACGCGATCACGCGCGGCGTACCAGAAGCCTGCGGCCTGCGTGCGCGTTGCCGCGCCAACCGCGTTCAACTCGCCCACCCAGTCCATGCGGTTGGCCAGCCAGAACCAGCCCTTGCTGCGGATCACGCCGGGCATGCCACTGCGCAACGCGCGCGCGAAACGGGCCGGATGGAACGGCCGCCGTGAACGGTAGACGAAACTGGCAATGCCGTACTCTTCGCTTTCCGGCGTGTGCTCGCCACGCAGCTCCTTCACCCAGCCCGGTGCGCGCTGCGCCCGCTCGAAGTCGAAGCGGCCGGTATCGAGCAGTTCCGTCAGCGGTACATCACCGAAGCTGGACAGCAGCAGCTTCGCATCGCGGTTGAGGCCGCGCAGCACGGCCAGCGTGTCCTGCAGCACTTCCTCCTCCGCCTGGTCGATCTTGCTGACCACGATCACGTCAGCGAACTCGACCTGCTCGCAGAGCAGGTCGACTACCCCGCGGTCGTCGTCCGGTCCCGCCTGCTGGCCACGCTCGGCCAGGCGCAGGGTCGATCCGAAGTCGGCCAGGAAGGCACTGCCGTCGACCACGGTGACCATCGTGTCCAGCCGGGCGATGTCGCTCAGGCTGAAGCCCTGCTCATCGCGCACCGCGAAGGTCGCGGCCACCGGCATCGGTTCGCCGATACCGGTGGATTCGATCAGCAGGTAGTCGTAGCGGCCGCTGTCAGCCAGCCGCCGCACTTCCTGCAGCAGGTCCTCGCGCAGCGTGCAGCAGATGCAGCCGTTGCTGAATTCCACCAGCGTCTCTTCGGTACGGCGCAGTTCGGCGCCACCGTCGCGCACCAGCTGCGCATCGATGTTGACCTCGCTCATGTCGTTGACGATGACCGCCACGCGCAGGCCCTCGCGGTTGCGCAGGATCTGGTTGAGCAGGGTGGTCTTGCCGGCCCCCAGAAAGCCGGACAGCACGGTGACGGGCAAGCGGCGGTCGGCGCGAGAAACAGTGTTCATGTCGGAGCGGTCTGGCTGCGGGAAAGAAATGTTACTGTATAACAATTGCTACGCAAGGAACCTCCCCCATGAAGTCCCCTTCCCCCGCACTGCTCGATGCCGGAGCCCTCGCCCTGTCGAGCCTGTGCCTGCTGCACTGCCTGGCGCTGCCCCTGCTTGCCGCCGCGTTGCCACTGTTCGGCGCCTGGGCCCAGGCCGAATGGGTGCATCTGCTGTTCGTGGCGATCGCCCTGCCGCTGACCGGCTACGCCCTGTGGCGGGCCGACCGCCGCCATCGCCTGCCCGTCATGGCCTGGACTGCGGCCGGTCTCGGCCTGGGCCTGCTGCTGGCCGGCGCGCTCGAGCTGCCTTCGCATGCCTGGGAAACGCCGCTGACCGTCACCGGCAGCCTGCTGCTGGCCGCCACCCACATCTGGAACGCGCGGCGCCGGCACCGCCACTGCTGAGCATCGCCGACGGCCCGCCCGGCGTTACTTCCCGTAACGCCGCAACAGTTCGACCAGCACCTCGGCCTCCGCCGCCCGCTGCTGCGGGTCTTCAGCCCCGACCACATGCTCCTGCAGGTGCTCGTGCAGCAACTCCATCAACAGGCTGTGGGCCGCACCACGCACCGCCGCAACCTGCACCAGCACGTCCGCACAGTCGCCCGCTTCACCCTCGGGCCTGTCCAGCGCCTGCTCCAATGCCGCCACCTGGCCGCCAATGCGGCGCACCCGGGTCAGCAGCTGTTTTCGATTTCTGTGTACATGTGCCATGGGTGGATCGTATACCCTATGGGGGTATCAACTCCACCCGCCGGTCACTCCATGCATCTGGACACGCTCGCCGCTGCCCGTCGCCACGACCATCGCTTCGACGATGGCAATCCCCTTGCCGAACGCAATACCCGCCGCGCCCTGTGGCTGACCGTCGGCATGATGCTGGTGGAGATCATCGGCGGCTGGTGGTTCAACTCCATGGCCGTGCTGGCCGACGGCTGGCACATGAGCTCGCACGCACTGGCGCTGGGCCTTTCGGTGTTCGCCTACCGCTGTGCACGGCGCTACGCGCACGACCCGCGGTTCGCCTTCGGCACCTGGAAGATCGAGATCCTGGCGGGCTATACCAGCGCCATTGCCCTGCTGGGTGTCGCCGCGCTGATGGCCGCGCAGTCCGTGCAGCGGCTGTGGGTTCCCGCGCCGATCCATTACGACGAAGCCATCGCCATCGCCGTGGTCGGCCTGGGCGTGAATCTGCTCTGTGCGTGGTGGCTGCACGACAGCCCCGGCCACGCGCATCATGCGCATGGGCACGACCACGCGCATCATCACGGGCATCACCACGATCACGTTCATGCCCCTTCGCATGGCCACGATCTCAATCTGCGCTCGGCCTACCTGCACGTGCTGGCCGACGCGGCCACCTCGGTGCTGGCCATCGTCGCACTGCTCGGCGGCAAACTGCTGGGCCTCACCTGGCTGGACCCCGTGATGGGTCTGGTCGGCGCCGTGCTGGTCACGGTGTGGGCGGTCGGCCTGCTGCGTGACAGTGGCCGTATCCTGCTCGACGCGCAGATGGACGCGCCGGTGGTGGCCGAGGTCCGCGAGGTGATCGAGCAGGGCCCATGG
The DNA here is from genome assembly GCF_025642255.1 of Stenotrophomonas maltophilia. Classification (NCBI taxonomy): domain Bacteria; kingdom Pseudomonadati; phylum Pseudomonadota; class Gammaproteobacteria; order Lysobacterales; family Lysobacteraceae; genus Stenotrophomonas; species Stenotrophomonas maltophilia. The sequence continues at coordinate 423,961 of NZ_CP106759.1, read as the reverse complement.
CCGGCACGCCTGGCCGACCTGCACGTCTGGCAGGTGGGCCGGGGCAAGTACGCGGTCAGCGCCAGCGTGGTGACCAGTGACGCCCGCCTTGATGCCGATACCGTGCGCCAGGCGCTGGCGATCCACGAGGAGCTGGTGCACGTGACGGTCGAGATCCATCACAGCCCGTCCTGACAGCGCCGAGCCCTCGCCCCGGCTTCAGAGCTTCAGCATCATCCGCAGCAGGTACATCAGCAACGGCAGCGCACTCAGCACCGCGCCCACGATACCGATCCAGGGCCAACGCTCGCCCCGCACCCGCGACGCCACCGCCAGCCCGCATCCCACCAGTGCCGAGCCCAGCACACCCACCCCCAGGCCCGCGGCGATGCCATTGCCTCCCGCGGCCACCGCCGCCTGTGCCGCAAGCGTGCCTGCAGCCCACCCCACGACCAGGCCCAATCCACTGGCCACACCGCACCACGGTGCCTTGTCCTGTGCCATTGCACGCGTCCTCTTGCCGAATTTCTGTACGGGCCACGCCCGGCTGCTGCCTACACTAGCCGCACCTGCCTCGTCGGGACATCCCATGCGCGCGCTTCGCCTGCTGCTGCCCGGTGCCCTGCTGCTGTTCACCGCCTGTGGTGGCGATGCACGGCTGCCGTTCTCCTCCGATGCCCTGCAAGGCTGCTTCGCCACCAGCCCGCGCAGGACCGCCGATTTCCGCATCGAGCGCGAAGGCAGCCAGTACTTCGTTTCCTTCAACCGCGATGGCCAATGGCAGCGCGACCCGAACGGGCTGCACAAGGCCACCTCCAGCGAGATCAGCCGCTACTTCCGCGACGATGCGGCACAGATCGACAGCGCCTTGATCCGCATGGCCGGCGGCTTCGGCCTCTTCCACTTCAACAGGGGCGCCACGCTGAAGGGCAAGGCCAGTGACAGTGACTACATGGCGCTGATGCTGATCGGTGCCGGGCCGGTGTATGCGGTGAAGTGCGATTGATCGAAGTGCAGGGATTCAAGCGGATGAGGAAAGTTTCAAATTCGACCAGGCACAACTTCGGTCACAATCAAGATGCCGGATATTGTTGAGCCTACTGTCTCCGCCACCATGAAACGGAGACTCACACATGAGCAGACGCGCGCTGATCCTATGTTTAGCGACGGCCATGGCTGTACCTGCGTTCGCAGAAACACCCTTGAGTGTCGACAGAACCGAGTTGGACTCCAAGGGCGAGATCATCATCGTTCGTCGTACAACGTGGCCAGACTTCGACGGAGCACACATCCAGGTTGACCAGCATCTCAAGCCAGATGGATTTGGACGCCTGATCTATCGATACAGTGACCAGTCGGAAGCCACCAAGCTCTATCATCAGGCCTTCTGCGCCTCCATGGATATGGAACCGTCTCAGGGGGAAGGGGCGATTGAAGGGCCGGCGGCGGGCTGGGTATGCACTCGTGAAAATGCGCCCGGCAGCTGCGTTGGGATCCGACACCGCTCTTTCTATCCTTCATGGCAGCTGCGGTACCATGCCCTCCCCCGAACCGCCCGATGCCTGCCGTGCCCCACTACACCGGCCCTCTGCTGACCCGCGACAGCGCCGATGCCCTGCGTCGTGCCCATGACAAGGGCGCGCCCGAGTGGCAGGGCTCGCTTGACCTGGGGCGCAGCCAGGACACTGTTACGCTGGATGCTGACGGCTTCAGCTTCCGCGGCCAGCACTACCCGTGGCCGGGCAAGCTGAAGGACCGCACGCTGTACTACTGGGAGGGCGAAGACTTCGCTCCCATCTCACGCTACAGCGGTTCACTGATCAAACTGGTGCCTACCGAGTGGGGTGCGCCGACCTTCGAGATCGACGGCATCAAGATGCTGCCCACCTCGAAGCTGTCGCCGTTCGAGGACGCGCGCCGCAAGGTCGAGCTGGTTGCACCGGCGGGCAAGGCGCTGCTTGATACCTGCGGTGGGCTCGGCTACTTCGCCGCCTGCGCACTGGAGGCCGGCGTCGGCCAGATCCGCTCGTTCGAGAAGAACGCCGACGTGATGTGGCTGCGCACGCTCAACCCGTGGTCGCCCGATCCCGACTCGGCCGCTGCCGGTGGTCGCCTGCACTTCAGCCAGGGCGACGTCTCGCAGCAGATCGAGCAGATCGCCAGCAACAGCGTCGATGCGATCCTGCATGATCCGCCGCGCTTCGGCATCGCAGGCGAACTGTATTCGCAGGTGTTCTACGACCATCTCGCCCGCGCCCTGCGCAAGGGCGGCCGCCTGTTCCACTACACCGGCGCGCCCAACAAGCTCACCAGCGGCCGCGATGTGCCGCGCGAAGTGGCCAAGCGCCTGGAAAAGGCCGGATTCAAGGCCGAGCTCGCGCTGGACGGCGTGCTGGCGGTCAAGCGCTGAGCGCTACTCCGAATCCACCTTCGCCAGCGTCATCACCCACGCCGGCACCACCGGTTCGCCGGCATAGAAGTCCTTCGGCTTGTTCTCGGCCATCGCCCAGCGATGCAGCCAGCTCGGGCCGTAACGGCCGTTGTAGCCTTCCGCGCCGCGCGCATAGGCAGGATCACGCATGGCTTCTTCCAGCGTGATGAAGCGGTAGCCGCGTCGCCGGGTGGCCGCCACCAGTTCGGCGAAGGTGGCCGCGTTCAGTTCATTGGCATGCATCAGCCAGACCTGCGGCAAGGCATAGCCCAGCAGCGCCTGCGACTGCCGCTCGTAGTAGTCCAGCTTGTTGAGCATGTACGGCACATAGCCCTTGCGCAGCTGCGCCAGCGTAGCCTCGCGGGCTGCGGACGGCGGCTGTTCATTCATCACGTTGGCGTAGGCGAAGGCCCAGACCCATTCGCCGTTGTCCACCGTCACCGGCGCCACGCGGTACCCGTGGTCGCGGAAGAATCCGTCCATTGCCGCGCGGTCCTCGGCCGTCCGGCCCGCACGCAGATACGGATGGCGCATCCACTGTGGCCGCTGGCCGCGCTCGGCAAGCAGTGGCCGCAGCACCTGTTCGCCACGCAGGAAATCCTGCTGGAAGGCGGCTACGCCCTGCGCATTGAGGTCCATGTGCGAATAGGTGTGGTTGCCCAGCCCATAACCCGCGTCGAGCCAATCGCGCAGCATCTGCACCCGCGCCGGCTGCACCTGGCCATCAACCTCCAGCTTGTTCTCGTTGACGAAGCCCACCACCGGCACATCGGCCTGGCGCAGCTGCGCCATCAACGCCGCATGGCGCGTCTGCAGATCCGCAGGCAGGATGGTGTCCACGCGCGCCCACGGCAGATCATCAATGGTCACCGCGATGCGCCGGTCCACCTCCGCGGCGTGCACCGCCAGCGACAACAGCAGCAACGGCAGGGCACGCAGCCACGTACGCATGGACCATCCTTGTGTCGGCAGGAACGCCGACTGTAGCCCAGCGCGCGAGCGCCGTCAGCGCCCCTCTTCCGCAGCCGCGGCCCGCCACAGCGCAACACCGCCCACCATCGCGGCCGTCAGCAGCGCCACCAGCACCAGGGCCAGGTCATCCGGATTGCGCTGCAGCGGCGCGTGCGCGCGGGTGAAAATATGGAAGACCACTTCCTGGGCCTGCTCCAGCGGCATGCGTCCCTGCTGGGTCAGATCGACCAGACACGCCGTCGGAGACAGCCTGACCACGCTGTTCCACGCGTCTTCGTACAGATGCAGGGTCCACGCCGCCAGCGCCATGGCGCTGGCATGCAGAGCCATCAGCCCCAACGCGGTGGTGCGCAGGGGCCGCCGTACCCGGTGCCACCAATGCACGCAGATGGCCATCGCACCCAGCAGTGCGAGCACCATTCCCGCTACCGGCAACCACCGCAGTGGCTGCCAATCATCCAGCGCGCCGGCACGCGCCATCAACACTTCAGCCATCCGCAGTCGCGCCGCCGGGTCCGGGCCACCGCAGGCAGCCGTCACCGGCTCCAGCAACAGATCCACACGGTGATGGAAATAGCCTGCGGCCAGGCCAAGGCCCAGCACGGCGACCACCTGCAGCAGAAGCAACATCAGTCCCGGGGCGCGCGTGCGGCCCTGAGGGAACGGAGTGGATGTCATCGTTACACTCGTGTCGGCGGTCTGTCATCGTAACCAAGCCGATCACGGCTGTCGGCTGGCGGATGCGACAACTCGTGTGCTCGGCGGTACGATGTCCACCGAGGAAGAGCCGTTGCATGGAGTGCGCTGGATGCTGACGCTGTACCTGCTGGTGCATTACGGCACCGGCCTGTTGATGATCGCAGGGGCGGCCTACGCCGTGTCGCGTGTCATCCAGACCCAGCGCGCCAAGCTGCCACCAGTCACGCAATCCCTGCTGCCTACGGCCACACCACCGCGCCGTCGCGAACGCAAGGCACTACGGCGCCTGCAACGTCGTCATCCGCAGTGGAGCTACCCCGTTGCCGCACCGGTTCCCCGCCGCTGGTACTTCGTCGGCTGCATACCGATCTTCGCCACGGCAGCGGTATGGGCCGTCGTCATGCCGGACGGCGCACGCTTCCAGGTCATGGTTGAAAGCACCCTCGGCTACCCGGCGAGCATCGCCCAGGTGCGCCTGCCCGTATCCCGGCACGCCGCGCTGTTGCAGGCGTGGCAGCCTGTCATCGTACAGGGCGCACGCACGGTCGAGATGGACTACACCATCGGCCGCCCACCGCTGGCAATCCAGTCGCGCGACGTTCTGCCGGTACAGGTACGGCAGCAGGGTGACCTGCTGCAGGTCGCGTTTGCACAGCCGATGCAGACACACCAGCTGCAGGCCGCACTGACAGCGCGGGGCGCTCTGGCCGCCGGTGCGGTGCAGGTCCATCCACGCACGTTCGCACCTTGGCGCGAACGCGGTTGGACGCCCCTGCTCGCCCCTGCACCAGCGGGCCGCCCAACGCCGCGCTAACCGCGCGGCAGCTTGGCCGCCCACATGTTGTCGACCAGGTTCGGATAGGGTCGCCCGTTCTCCTCCGCGCGCTGCCGCGCCGCCTCCTTCTGTGCAGGCGACAACGGCTGCGACTTCTGGCCCTTCGGGTTGGGCTTCTTCCACGGTGGCGTGCGGGTCTGGCGCATGCGACGAGTGTAGAGGCCGGTTACTGCTTGAGGAAGTTCAGCAGCGCCAGATTGAAGTCGTCGGTGTGGCTGGTGTTGCAGCCATGCGGCGCGTCATGCAGCACCACCAGCTCGCTGCCGCGTATGGCGCGCTGGGTGCGCTTGCCCGAGCCCTCCAGTGGCACGGTGGCATCACTGTCGCCGTGCAGCACCAGGGTGGGAACGCTCACCTTCTGCAGATCGCGACGGAAGTCGGTAGTGGCAAACGCCTTCATGCAACCCAGCGCCGCCGCCTGGTCGGACTGGTGGCACAGCGCAATCGCCGCCTGGCGCTCGGCCTCGGTGACCATCAGCTTGCCGTTGGCGCTGAAGAAATCGCGGGTGAAACCATCGAAGAAGGCTTCGCGGTCCTGTTCCAGGCCGGTGCGCATCTCGTCCGCCTTGTCCTGGGTCAGCGGGCCCTCCGGGTTATCGTCGGTGCGCAGCAGGTACGGCGGCACCGCAGCCGCGAACACCACACTGTGCAGGCGCGACTCGCCGTGATTGGCGATGTAGCGCGCCACCTCGCCGCCACCCATCGAGAAACCGACCAGCGTGACCTCCTTCAGATCGCGCTGCTCGATGATGCCGGCCAGATCGGCCGCCAGCGTGTCGTAGTCATAGCCGTCAGTTGGCTTCTCGGAACGACCGAAGCCACGGCGGTCATAGCTGATCACGCGGTAGCCCGCATCCCGCAGGATCGGCACTTGGTCCTTCCATGCCTCGGCCGAGAGCGGCCAGCCATGGATGAGGATGACCGGGCGGCCCTCGCCGCCGGTGTCTTCGATGTGCAGCCGGATGGGGGAAGCAGGCATGGGAACTCCTGGTGAAAGGATGGCACCAGCCTAGGCAGCGCCGCCTGTGGCGACCGTGAGGGAATCCGCCCGCGCCATGACATGCCCTACACGCCTGGCGCCCGGCACCCGCACCCGGAATCCGGGCGTTCGTACCCGGCAGACGCGGCTTCGTCGCACCCGTGCGCTGACCGCCCCCGCAGCGTGCCACTGTGCGCCCGACATCCACGGAGACGCGCCATGCTGTTCGCCCTGCCCCTGCTCGCCGCCGGCCTTGCCGCCAGCCCGGCCCCGTCCGATACCCTGCGCGAGCAGATCCGCCAGGCCGATACCCAGCTGTTCGCGGTGGCGTTCGAGGCCTGCGATGCCGATCGGGCCGCGGCGATGACCACCGAGGACATGGAGTTCTTCCACGACAAGGACGGCAAATCGGCCAGCAGCCGCGAGGACTTCCGGCGCAGCGTGGCCCGCATGTGCGACAGCGCGCGCCAGGGCGGCTGGCGCCTGCGCCGCGAGCTGGTGGACCGTTCGCTGCAGGTGTTCCCGTTGCACGATGAGCGTGCCTTGGAGATGGGGGACCATCGCTTCTACGAACGCGGCAAGGACGGTGTGGAGCGGTGGGTGGGGCAGGCGCGCTTCGTGCAGGTGTGGCGACGCGTGGACGGCACCTGGCAGGTGGAGCGGGTGATCAGCTATGACCACCGCGGGGTGGATTGAGATTCGGGGTGGCAGGCGGCGGAGGGTCCACGCCGCCACTCTGGCGCCCACCTGGCGAAATCACATGCCTGTAACAGGTGGCCGCGCTCTCCCAGCGCGGCCACCTCCAGCCGTTACAACTGGATGCGCGCCACGCTCTCGTTCGCGTCCTTGGCATCCTTCTCGCCGTTCTTGATGCTCACGTACAGCACGTTGTTCTTGGCATCCAGCGCCAGGCTGTTCGGGTGAGTCGGCACCGGGTAGGTGGCCACCTTCTGGTAGCTGTCACTGTCGTACGCTGTCACCGTGCCGCCATCGCGGTTGGTTACGTACAGGCGCTTGCGCGGTGCGTCCAACAGGATGCCCAGCGGGCCGGCGTCGGTCGGGATGCTGGCCAGTTCCTTGCCGGTGGTGCGGTCGAGCACCAGCACGCGCTGGCCCGGGTGCTTGCTGGTGAAGCCCGCGCTGCTCTTGGTCATGTAGCTGCGGATCATCTCCGAGCCCTGGTCGGTCACGAACAGGCGCTTGCCGTCCGGGTGCAGTGCGATGTTCATCGGCTGCTCGGCGCTGATCTTGTGCTGGGCCACCACCTTGTTGGCGTCGGTGCCGACCACTACCAGGTCGGCCAGCAGGTTGCTGGTATACACGCGCTTGTTGGCGGCATCCAGCGCCAGGCCCGGCGCCTTGGCGTTGCCGAGGCCCGGAATGGTGTTGATCACCTTCAGGGTGGTGGTATCGACCACGAACAGCACGCTGCCCTCGCTGGAATGGCCGGTGACGTACAGACGGTTGGCCGGGCTGTCGACCACCAGTTCGCGCAGGTCGTGGGTGTAGGCGGCCTTGCCGTCCTTGCCGACCTTCTTTTCCATCAGCTGCACGATGCCGATGGCCTTGTTCTGGGCGGTATCGACCACGGTTACCGAGGTATCAACGGTGTTGCCGACGTACAGGCGGTTGTGGGCGTCATCCAGCACCACGCCGAACGCCTTGCGCTCCAGCGGGATGCGGGTTTCCACGGCCAGCGTGGCCGGGTTCAGGCGCAGTACCTGCGACGGGCCGGCGTCATCGCCGAAGCCACCGGACGAGGCAACGAACACGGCGTTCTGGGTGGGGCTGTACGCCAGTTCGTACAGGCCCTTGGCGATGGCCTGGCGCTGCACGGCAGCGGGAGTGCTGGCGGCGGGCGCGTTATCGGCGAAGGCCGCCGGGGCGCCGACGCTGAGCGAAATGGCAAGGGCCAGGGCGGCCGAGCGGAAAGCGGAATGACGGAACATGCGAGCATCCTTGAAAGGGCACGGAAGGGTGTCCTGGCTCGCTGGGCCGTACGAAGACGGCCGTTCCGGCGTGTGCGCACGGAAAGGCTGGCTGGGTTAGCGGGGGGAATGGTAACAGGAGACAGGGAGGCGGGGGTGGGATGCTGCACCGGGCACCCGCGAAATCGCTGCGAAATGCCTGTGTGCGCCCGCGTAGTGCCAGCGAGGGGGCATTCACGGCCGGCAAGGAGGCCGAGTTGGATTCACGGCCCTGGCGCCCTTCTAAGAATCCGGAGCACGGGTAGTCAACACGTCCCCGACCAAGGGTCCATATTCAATGACACCGTCCTCTCCGCGCCGATACCTGATGCCCGCCCTGCAGGCAAGCGGTGCCATATCCCAAACCCATCCCTTGAGTTGGCGACGTGTATTCTCAGGCGAATAGAGCGGCATGTTCATGCGCAACCCGTGGTCCTCGCCCAGATCGAGCGTGCACATGACAGCGCCCTCGCCGTCATGCTCTTCGTCGAGATCTGGATCGTCAACGTGAGTGATGGTCGCAAGGAGAGGTTCAACATGAATCAATGCTTGCAGCGCATATGGCATATCCGTGAATGATGGTGCTGCGCGGCCATCGCTGGGCTCCTCTACGAATGGCACGTCCAGCGTGACGCAACGAAAGTAGTGTTCACTTCGCCCCATCACGCCACGCCCGCCGATGGCGGTTGCCATGTCCGCCAACTCGTCGGCACGCAGCAGGAAGGTCGTGTGATCTGCATGCATCGCCACCAGTTTTTCATCATTGGCGTCACTGCCCAGGGAATCTTCCCGCAGGGTGACGTCGAGCGCGACGATGTCATCCCCCTCAGAATTGCTGGAAATCTCGTAGGAGCCGCTGTAAACGCGCATCTCGGTGCGCTCGAACGTCTTGTGATGAATGCGCCAGAACAGCAAGTGGTACTGGCCGCTCGGCTGCAGCGCCAGCAGCCGATGCCAGTCGATGTAGGAAGACAGATACAGCCCGGCGAGTCCCGGGCCTGTTGCAATGCCTTCGAACATGGAGCGATGCTCGACTGGCAGCGCGTCGGCTACTGTCGTCGGCTCGTCGGTCTTCGACTTGGGCAAATCAACGGCATCGCGAAGGCGGCGATGCATGTCGAGCGCATTGACCTTTGCGACCCTTAGCGTCTGGGCCGAGAACAGCATCTGATCGACTTCATAAACTTCGCCGGGCGCGAGTGCTCCGCACGCTTCTCTTGCGGCCCGAGCCAACGCCGGTGAAATGAGCGTTTCGAGTGCCTCCTGCTCGCAAAGGAATGTGTTGAAGAAGTCATCCAGACTCCACGCCAAGTCACCCGTCTTCTTTGACACGGGATCGATGTAGGCCACGTCTTCGTCGGCTTCCGACAGTTTTCGGTAATAGAGAAGTGTGCCGAAAGGCGTCAGCGCGATGGGAATGCGCCGTACGGAATCGGGTGGCGAAACAATCCAGCGATCAAGCACGGATTGCCATTGCCGGGGATCGATCAGCGCGAGCTGAAGGTCGCCATAGAATCCGAGACCTTTCCGGCGCCACAGATCGAGAAGGCTGGCGGGGAGAACACCCTCATAGGCGGAAGCACGCTTATGGGGAGCAGGCGAAACCTGCCGCGACGGCCGATGCGTCTTGACGAAGCGATGTAGGGTGAGGCGGCGAGGAAGGACCAATGCATCTGTTCCTGTCATCAGACGTATGCCCAGTATCCTGCCCTCCCCGTTTGAGGATGACCATGACCAGAATCGACGCCGCATGGCTGGAAGCCTTCGACAGGGAGTTGCTGCATCTGTTCGCCATCGACCATGGCAATGCCGGCATGGACGAGTATCTGCTGGCTTGCTACGCGGACCTTCCGCCACGCGAGGCGGCACTCGCATTCGGAAGCGATTACGACCTGGAGCGCGACGATGCCCTGTGGCCTCGGCCGGGACTGGAGCCCTAACGTTAAGCCGTGTCGCAATTGCCACGCTTTCTCTATCAGCCCTTTGTGTCGGGTGTCGCTTTTGGGGCCTTGCACGGCGCCAAAGCGTGCTTTCTGCTGCGCATTCGGGCCGTAACTTAACAACGGCGGAAACCGCCGCACCACAGGGGCTCCGCCGCATTGGAGTCGTGTAACAATGCCGTAAGCGTCAGCACTTGTGGCCTCTGCGGCCCACGGTTCCTTGGCATCTCGCAGCCATGCGAGTACACCTTTGCATGCCACCTCACACAGGGTGGCGCGGGCGTCGAAAACCCGGTCAACAACCATGTGTTTGCGCTTGTCAGTCGGCGTCACGTTTACGTGGCGCCGGCTGGCAATCCGTTCGCGTTCCATGGCGGACGGTGCGTGGGGGCCTTCGGGCCCGCCGGATTGGTTGTTGACCGGTTTTCGAGCCACGCATCGTCCCGCCACCTTCATCGGTGGCGGTGCTATCTGTTCTGTACGGAGCATTGCCATGAACGAATCGAATTTCCGTTCCCTGCACGCGCAGTACGATCCGGCCAATTCCGAGCCCGAGCGCGACGCACCCACCGATCCCAACGGATTTGTCTCGACCCTGCGTCGCATCGGAAAGGGTGCGGCCGCAGATGGACAGCCGTGGCCGGAGCGGCATCCATTGCCTGGGCGTTGTCTTCAGCTGGCGGATGCGGACTGCGCGCTAGCGGGATTGCGCGTGGTGGCAGAGTTGATGCTGGCTGCGGAGCGGACTCGGCAGAATGGAGCGCCTGAGGAGTACGTGGGGGATCGAGTGATGGAAGGGTTGAAGATGGCGTGCGTGGCGTTGACTGCGCAGGCTACTGAAAGGTTGCATGTGCGGGAGTAGCGCCTAAGGCTTGAACCTCTCAAGCAATAGGCTGCGGGCTGTCGTCGCGGCCGAATTGTCCGTTCGCCTCCGAGCTGCAGGACTTCCAATGAAGTCTCTGACATACGCGGTACTGTGCTTGGCAGCGCTGATTGGTTCAGCGCTCGCCCACTTCCACCTGCCAAAATGCTATTTGGAGCTGAAGATCTACATCAAGGTCTCAGCTGCAGAGTTTGCTGTCATGCGCGAGGAAGCCCTAGGCCTAGCGGCTGAAGATGCAGCGCTCGGTGCCAGACGCTTTGAAGCAAGGTACGTCGAACTCACTTGCCAAGGCGAGCCAGTTCTGCTGGTGGACAACTCAGCACAGTTGTTCATCCTAGGCTTCATAGGCCGAGCCATTGAGGTGCCTTGCGTTCAACCTCTACTCTAGCACTGGAGTAGCCGACTGCTTCCAGCCGATTAGGGCTTTGCAACTGAACTCCACATACGAGACGCATCGACGGACCTGAACAGTCTTCGATTTGCGCTGACACACTACCCTCCTCCACCCCAAGCCATCAGCGGCTCATTGTGTCGTTTACGGCATACTCTCCCCGGAAGCGCCACGCACGGTCGAGGACAGGGGAAGGCTGTGAGCAGGTGGACTGACGACGAATTGGCTGCTGCCGTCGAGGCGTATCGCCAAATGGAGGCGCTTCTCGCCAATGGATCAGGCTTTGAGAAGGCCAGGGTCTATCGGGAACTCGCGGACCGCCACGGGCGCACAGCCAAGGCGTGGGAGTACCGCATGCAGAACATCTCTCATGTTTTGGATCAGGCAGGCAAGCCGTGGCTACCCGGGCTTCTTCCAGCTTCGAACGTAGGTGCGAATGTTGAGCCGAAACTTGCCAAGCTCCTTGGGCTTTCTGGTGAAGCGCTCACATCGGCCTGCGGTCCTGCAAGGTAACTGTTGGAGCAGGAGACTAAAGCAGCAGAAGCATCTGGCAGTTTCTCCCCAACAGACGAGGTTGACGAGAGGCAACGTGTGCTCGCGGCTATTGTTCGGCGCCGCGGCCAGCCTGTGTTCCGTAAGGCACTACTGGAGGCGTACGGCGGTTGCTGTGCTATGACGGGGTGCAATGTGTTCGATGCGCTTGAGGCGGCCCACATCCATCCCTACTCAGGCCTAAAGAGCAACGATGTCAGGAACGGTCTTTTGCTCCGTGCCGATGTGCACACTCTGTTTGATTTGTATCTAATAGCCATCAACCCCGGTTCTCTGCGGATCGCCGTGGCGCCTGCTCTCCAGCAATCAACCTACTTCGAGGTGGATGGCCGTGAGCTGAGAATTTCATTGCTGCCTGAGCTGTCAGCCTGCCAGGAATCAGTCGCTTGGCATCGTTCGCAGTGCCAGTGGTAGGAAGCGGCATGGGAACTATGGAACGTTCACTTGCTATCTACCGAGAGCTGAAATAGGCAAGAGTATTCTTCATCCGAGAAGACCTGAGGCAGGACGATGCCCGACATTCTTAGTCCTGAAGCACGAAGCGAGCGAATGTCCAGGATTCGCAGCTCAGATACCAAACCGGAGCTGTGGCTGCGCAAAGCTATGCATGCTCGAGGCTTTCGGTACGTGCTGGGGGGAAGGGGGCTTCCTGGACGACCAGATATCGTGCTGCCGAAGTACAGAACCGTCATCTTCGTGCATGGCTGCTTTTGGCATCTGCACAGTTGCTTGAACGGAAGAAGGCCGGATAACAACGCTCGCTACTGGTCCCCCAAGTTGGACGCAAATGTGCGGCGCGACCGTAGGTCGGCGCGCCGCTTAAGGGCCGCAGGCTGGAAGGTGATTACCGTTTGGGAGTGCAAGATCAAGCGGGAAGCGGACCGAGCCCGAGAGATCGATCGCATAGTCAGATTATTGCGGCCCGACTGACACCCCAGGATCCCGAGAATAGGGCAGCGGCCAACTATGGGCCGTTCACGGCATAACCTTACGTAAATTGCCCACATTGTGATAGAAGGGCTCAATGAACGGCCCTTTGTTACAAGTTCCTCAGCTGGATGACCCCGCTCTAGAGCAGGTTGCCGCTGCGCTCTCACGCGACCCTGCTCTGCTAGGCAAAGTGGGGCAAGCGCTTCGCACGGCGTTCGACGAAGTGATTGACGCCCCCCGTACGGGGCGATTTTGCATTGATCAGCTAGAGAAGACAGAAAAGACCTACATCGGCACAAAGGTTGAGATCTTGCTTCGCAAAGCCTTGGCGCTGGAGCGGGGAGTCTTATTGGACAATCTAATTGTCGGCCACGAGGTTGATACCAAATTCACAGTCAAGAAGGACTGGATGATCCCGCAGGAGGCGATTGGACAGCTTTGCATGCTTGTTCGAGCGGACGATGTGAAGGGTCTTTGCTGGCTCGGCCTGTTGCGAATGACCCCAGCAGTACTGACCAATGGCCAAAACAGAGACGGAAAGAAGTCCATCTCCGCTGCCGGTAAGGCGCAGATTCGATGGCTCGTAGAAGGTCCGATGCCCAGGAACTTCATGCTGGATCTCCCTGAAGTGGTGCGCTCGGCAATCTTGGCCCAGCCTAGCGGGCGGCAGCGAGTGCGTGCGCTCTTCACCATGGCCACGGGCCTTCTCATTCCACGGGACGTCATCGAACAGTTAGCGCAGCAAAGGGATGCGGTGAAGCGGGCTCGCGAGATGAAGGAAACGCTGGGGAGGGAGGGCTACCAGGTCCTTTGTGCCACCTATCTTGCGGACCGCGAGATCATGATCGCCCACGGCTTCACCCCTGCAACCAAAGATGAATGGTTGAGCCTCAGGATCTCTGATAACCCTTAAGGCTTTGCTATAGAGGCTCGCAGCCAGCAGCTTCCAGGCCTCGGTTTACTGCGTTACACAATGGGCCAGCCCGGGCCTTGACATTTTGGGGATTTCGGAAGCGATTTGGCGGAATTGACCTGCAGGAATGGCGTCCCAATCGCCCTGAACTCCAAACACTTGCACTAGCGATCAGGCTTGGTACGCTGGCAGTTGCCAGAGAAGGGGAGTCCAGGCATCTGGACACGCCACGCACTGTCATGCTGTTTAGGGGCACGCCTGCCCTAGTCTCAGCATCTGATACGGCGCCAGCGTGTACTTGCTGACCCCACCGGCCCCACCCAACACCTGGTGCTCTAAGGAGCTCGCGCTGTAGCCAGCGCGCCCACCTCCTACCGGGCTCCTTTCTGATCTGAGATCTACATGAGTCAATTCACCTCCCTTGAGATGTGCGCCGGTGCTGGCGGACAAGGCCTTGGCCTAGAGATGGCCGGCTTCGACCACTCTGCGCTCGTGGAATGGGAGCCGGCCGCATGCCAGACGCTCCGTTTGAACCGCCCGAACTGGAACGTGATTGAGGGTGACCTTCGCGAATTCGACGCATCACCGTACAAGGGCGTAGACCTCGTAGCCGGCGGCGTGCCCTGTCCTCCTTTTTCGAAGGCGGGAAAGCAGCTTGGTGCTGACGACGAGCGCGACCTGTTCCCTGAAGCTGTTCGAATTGTCGACCAGGTGAGGCCTCAAGCCATCATGCTTGAGAATGTACGCGGACTGCTCGACCCCAAGTTCGACAATTATCGAAAGGGGGTCGAGAAGGAACTCAAGAAACTGGGATACTGGGGAGATTGGCGACTGCTCCACGCATCCGACTTTGGCGTCTCGCAGCTTCGGCCCCGCGTCATATTTGTCGGCATGAAGAAGGAGCTCGCTTCGGCATTCTCATGGCCAGATGCACTGAAAGAGCCTCCGAAGACAGTAGGCCAGCTTCTGCACGACTTGATGGGAGCAAGAGGCTGGGATCAAGTTGATGCATGGAGAGAAGGCGCCAACACGATCGCGCCGACTCTCGTCGGTGGATCCAAGAAGCACGGCGGCCCTGACCTTGGACCAACCCGCGCCAAGAAAGCATGGGCTGTGCTCGGAGTGGACGGTATGGGCCTATGGGATCAAGCGCCCGAAGCTGATTTCGTGGGCATGCCACGCTTGACACCACGGATGACCGCGAGAATTCAAGGATTCCCGGACAGTTGGGAGTTTGCGGGCCGCAAAACGGCCGCATATCGGCAGATCGGCAATGCGTTCCCCCCCCCAGTTGCTGCCTCGGTTGCAAGCCAGATAAAGAAGGCGCTGCTGCGCCGAAATTCGGTCAAAGCAGCATGAGCGACCAAATGGGAGCTAAGTTTACCAGCGAGCGCCTAGCCTTCCATGCGACGCTACTCAGCAGAATTCTGACCTTGGACTCGGAAGGCAACCCTTCAAACTCGGATAAAGACAGTGGCCCGAGTAAAAAAATCAGCAAGCACATAGCCCAACAGCTGAAGGTGGAAACTACCGCAGCGCGTGCAGCGGCCCAGACATCTGGCGCTAGTTTCGAGAGCGCGTGCGCCGACTTCGTGCGAGCGACATTCACGACGCTCAAGCACATTCGCCCCGGAAATTGGGAAATTCAGCAGGTCGGCGGGAGAAATCGGCGAAAGATCGCGAACTTTCAGCAATACGCGCACCTTGTCGCCCTAGATAATGCAACAAGAGGGAATCGGGAACTGGCGGCAGCACTCGGTGGCGATTACACAATAACTCCTGATATCATAATTTCCCAGGGCCTGATAGACGACAGCGTCATTAATTCAGAAGAATTCCTGGTAGATAACGAAGTCGCAAACCGCGCATCAATTCGAAAATCCAATGGCGGATTGAGCCTGCTCCATGCGAGCATCTCTTGCAAGTGGACGATACGGAGTGACCGAGCTCAGAACGCTCGATCTGAAGCGCTGAACCTTATAAGAAATCGAAAGGGAAGACTACCTCATGCGGTAGTAGTGACCGCGGAACCGTTGCCTAGTCGACTAGCGTCCATAGCTCTAGGCACAGGTGATATTGATTGCACATATCATTTCGCACTATATGAACTACAAAAAGCAGTAGAAGATCTTGAGTTAGAAGACGCCAAGGAAATGCTATCCATACTTGTCGACGGCCAGCGCATCAAGGACATTAGCGATCTACCACTGGACCTTGCAGTGTGAACTGCCCTCGGCACCGCGACAATTCGCCAAAGAACCGCTAGCAACATACCCACTTTCGCATCAGTGCCAGTCAGATATAATTGCTTCAAAGAATTCAATGAATTTACACCCGCGCTGATAGAGCAAGTATATCTCTTCGGTCGTCAAGTCTATATTGAAAGAAGCGTAATTGCTGTGAACCATCTGATTGCGAAGCGCACATATTTTTAGAAACGCTGATTGGGACTCCCTCAGTTTTTTCGAGTCTTTTATTTTTGACTCAGCCTTATTTTTGCAAGTAGCACCGAAGGCTCCAAATAGCCTATTTGTGTTTGCCGAATCAAAGTCAAAGTAATTATAGAACTGCCTTGAAATGGCCTTCGTCTCTATTAAGCTTCGAAAGTCATCAGGAACATTCCGCCTTCGGGCAGACCTTTCAATCGCCATTCCAAGCTCGTGCTCAAAATGTGACGCGGCAGCAATCAGTACGCTTTTTCTCCAAACGTCTTCCGCAGTGACAACTAAAGAAATCTCCCCCTTCTTTGTCAAGAATTCTTTTATTGAATCTGCCGACAACTTAAGCTCCTCGACCGTCTCCACCATCAGCCTCCAATTATGGCGGAAGCTAAACTCAGTCGTCGGTACACGTTATCAGATTTACTTGTACCCTCTGATGAGGCAGAGATAAATCCAGGGTCAGAGCGAAGCTTATTGAGACAAGTTATCGAGACTTCAGGAACTTGCATTGCCCTCTTATCAAAAACTGGCTTACATGCGGCATAGAAGACCGATTCGAATAGTGAAATGTTGAATCGATTGTTTGCCGGAGTAAAGAAAACCTTGCTCGGCAGACGACTAGTTGCCACCAAAAATTCATCAAAGATCCTCTCCAAATACAAATTGTGCTCTGGAGTATTTCCTTTCGACTTCTTGGAGAAGAGATTCAAGAATTTCGTCATTGAAGGAGCATATGAATCTGCATCAACTAACAGCGCAAATGCTCTGAGAAGAATTTCAACGTCCTTCATATGAAGATCCAAATCTTCACGGCCAACCAACTGACGCCATCCAGGCTTTGAATTCATCCGCTGAAGTACAGCGTAGAAATCAGAATGGTACATGCTCGCCCGGATTTCCTGAGGCGTTAAATTAACACCCCCAGAATTAAGGCGATTAAATATCTCAAAAACCGCCGAATCGTTACCGGTCGACGTTGCCTGCTTGACAATTATATTCCTAACAGTGCGCAAATCAAAAGCAACCTTATAATCACCCAATGTTGAATAATTAAGGCCATTAAATCGGCTGGGATTTCCCGGCAACTGCTCAGGCAACTTCAATTTAAACGAGACGAAATATTCGTCATCATCGATGATGTGCAAGGGAATATCGCCAGAGTACTTATCGAAGATAGCTCGAAGTTCGGCCCGTCTATCCTGACGAGGGAAACGCTGGAGCATGAAGTAATAAATGGACATCAGGCGTTGCTGCCCATCGATCACGAGAAAGCTATTGCGCGCATCCTCGTAGAGAAAAATCTGCGGAACAGGGAGGCCAAGTATAAGAGACTCAATGAGCTTCGATGCCCGCTTGATGTCCCATACAAAATGCCGTTGAAATCCCGGAATTTTGACTGCACCAGACTTAATAAAACTAAAAATAGTAGCTACATTAAAATCGTTTGGCGAAGAGCTTATTTCATATTCATCAATGCGGCCATCGACATCCGAATCCTGATCGTCGTCAAACCAGTCTTTGTTAGCGTCTAGTACTTCCATGCTCCACGCCTCGCGGTCAGACCCACAAAAAAGAGGGCATCATTGCCGAAACATGCAATGATGCCCTACAGACTAGGCTTTGATAGAACTCCTATCAAACCCCAACAGGATTAGCCTTCTCCGGATCAATCTTGTACTGCTTGATCGCCCGGGCCACATCCTTCGCGGTCATCTTCCCTTCCTTCGCCAGCGCCGCAATCGCGGCATGTGCGATGTAGTACCGGTCAACCTCGAAGAAGCGACGCAGGTTCGCACGGGTATCCGAACGGCCGAAGCCATCCGTACCCAGCACCGTGTACGACATCGGCACGAACGCGCGGATCTGGTCCGCATACGCACGCACGTAGTCGGTAGCGGCAATCGCCGGGCCCTGGCGGCCTTCCAGCAGCTCGGTCACGTAGGCCTTGCGCTGCTCGCCTTCCGGATGCAGGCGGTTGTGGCGCTCCACATCGAAGCCGTCGCGGCGCAGTTCGTTGAAGCTCGGGCAGCTCCAGATATCGGCGGTCACGCCGAAGTCCTTGTCCAGCAGCTCGGCGGCGGCGATGGCTTCGCGCAGGATGGTGCCCGAACCCAGCAGCTGCACGCGCAGTTCGCCCTTCTTCGGCTTGCCGGCGTCGGTCAGCAGGTACATGCCCTTGACGATGCCCTCGGCTGCGCCTTCCGGCATGTCCGGGTGGGCGTAGTTCTCGTTCATCAGGGTCAGGTAGTAGTACTCGTCCACCTGGTCTTCCATCATCGCCTTGGTGCCGTGCTGCAGGATCACCGTCACTTCGTAGCCGAAGGTCGGGTCGTAGCTGCGCACGTTGGGGATGCCACCGGCCACCAGATGGCTGAAGCCATCTTCGTGCTGCAGGCCTTCACCGTTCAGCGTGGTGCGGCCGGCGGTGCCACCCAGCAGGAAGCCGCGGGTGCGCATGTCGGCAGCCTGCCAGGCGATGTCGCCCACGCGCTGGAAGCCGAACATCGAGTAGTAGATGTAGAACGGCAGCATCGGCACGTTGCTGACCGAGTAGCTGGTGCCGGCGGCCATCCACGAGCTGATCGCGCCCGGCTCGCTGATGCCCTGCTGCAGCACCTGGCCGCTCTGGTCTTCGCGGTAGAACATCAGCTGGTCGGCGTCCACCGGCTTGTACTTCTGGCCGAACGGCGCGTAGATGCCGATCTGGCGGAACAGGCCTTCCATGCCGAAGGTGCGGGCTTCGTCGGCCACGATCGGCACGATGTGCGGGCCCAGCTCCTTGTCGCGCAGGGTGATGTTCAGGCTCTGCACGAACGCCATGGTGGTGGAGTACGTGCGTTCGCCGCTGCTCTTCAGCAGGCGCTCGTAGGTTTCCAGCTTCGGTGCGTTGAAGCTCTTGTCGGCCTTGCGGCGGCGCTGCGGCAGGTAACCACCCAGGGCGGCACGGCGCTCCTGCAGGTACTGCACTTCCGGCGAGTCCGGGCCCGGGTTGTAGAACGGCACCTGGCCGTCCTTGAGCTGCTCGTCGGTCACCGGAATGTTGAAGCGGTCGCGGAAATGCTTGACGGCTTCGTCGTCCAGCTTCTTGGTCTGGTGGGTCGGGTTCAGCGCTTCACCGGCGCTGCCCATGCCATAACCCTTCACGGTCTTGGCCAGGATGACGGTCGGCATGCCCTTGGTGTTCACGGCCTGGTGGTAGGCGGCGTACACCTTGTGCGGGTCGTGGCCACCGCGGTTGAGGCGCCAGATGTCGTCGTCGGACAGGCCGGCGACCATCGCGGCGGTCTCCGGGTACTTGCCGAAGAAATGCTCGCGGGTGTACGCGCCGCCGAAGGCCTTGCAGTTCTGGTATTCGCCGTCGACGGTTTCCATCATCAGCTTCTTCAGGACGCCGTTGGTGTCCTTGGCCAGCAGGGCATCCCAGTAACCGCCCCACAGCAGCTTGATGACGTTCCAGCCGCCGCCGCGGAACACGCCTTCCAATTCCTGGATGATCTTGCCGTTGCCGCGCACCGGGCCGTCCAGGCGCTGCAGGTTGCAGTTCACCACGAAGATCAGGTTGTCCAGGCCTTCACGGCCGGCCAGGGCGATGGCACCCAGGGTTTCCGGCTCGTCCGACTCGCCGTCGCCGATGAAGCACCACACCTTGCGGTCGGACTTCTCGATCAGGCCACGGTTTTCCAGGTAACGCATGAACTGCGCCTGGTAGATGGCGGCCAGCGGGCCCAGGCCCATCGACACGGTCGGGGTCTGCCAGAAGTCCGGCATCAGCCACGGGTGCGGGTACGAGGACAGGCCACCGCCGTCCACTTCCATGCGGAACTTGTCCAGCTGCTCTTCGCTGATGCGGCCTTCCAGGAAGGCGCGGGCGTAGATGCCCGGGGCGCTGTGGCCCTGGATGAACAGCAGGTCGCCCGGGTGGTTGTCGCTCGGGGCGCGCCAGAAGTGGTTGAAGCCCACGTCGTACAGGGTGGCGCCGGAGGCGAACGAGGCGATGTGGCCGCCCAGGTCGCCCGGCTTGCGGTTGGCGCGGACCACGGTGGCCATCGCGTTCCAGCGGATGATCGAACGGATGCGCCATTCCAGCTCGGCATTGCCCGGGCTCTTGGCCTCGAACTGCGGCTCGATGGTATTGACGTATTCGGTGGTGGGAGAGAACGGCAGGTAGGCGCCCGAACGACGGGTCAGCTCCACCATGCCTTCCAGCAGCTGATGCGCGCGCTCGGAGCCCTCGACATCAATAACGGCCTTCAACGACTCGATCCACTCCTGGGTTTCCACAGGATTCGGGTCGTTGTTCAGCACCTCGTTCAACCAGTTCATTAGCGCTCCCATAACCGCACGCACGCGCGCGACTGTTGTATAGATATCTAGACCGCAAAGTGTAGCGCACCAAGGGCTTTCGTCACTTGGCTACGCTGGCGTATGGACGCATGCAGCCAGTGTCCGCAAGGCATGTCCCGCCTGTCTTCGGCGGGCCAGCAGGCGCGCTGCAGGCCTCTGCGGCGGGCATTGGACTGCTTCGGGCACGTCGCGATTGCCCGCCTGGCGCATGTGCAGAACGAAGTGTTACCCAGGGCGATGACCGTTGTAGGGCACGGCCGACCGCGTGTGGGCCTGCGCCGGGGGCACCGCAGCTGAATGACTGATGCGGTGTCGCGCCTGGCTCTGGACCGGGCTGCGCCTGCCGCGCAAGGTGGCGGCGAGTGTTGGCACTGCCGCAACGGCCCGCCGTCTGGCTGCCTCGCTCCCTTCCACAGTGGTCCCCGGGGCGCACCGCAAGGGCGCCCTTTCTGTGTACGTGGCCCAAACGCGGCACGGTTGTGGCCGGATCGATGCTTGCCGGCGCCTACCCTATCGATATATCGTTTCGATACTCGTTACCGATATATCGAAATGAGCCGTTCCCCTTCCCCCAGAACCCGTTCCAGCGAATCGGCCGTGCCCCGCCGCCATGGCCAGCCACGCGTGCTGAGCCGGGGCGACCTGCGTCTGCTGGTGCTGGCCCTGATCGGCGAGCAGCCGCGCCATGGCTACGAGCTGATGCAACTGATCAGCAACCAGTTCCTGCAGGCCTACACACCCAGCGCCGGCACCATGTACCCGCTGCTGGCGAGCTTCGAGCAGGCCGGCTGGGTGGCATCGGAGGAAGTGGATGGCCGCCGGGTGTTCCGCATCACCGCCGCCGGCGAGTTCGAGCTGAAGGTGCAGCGCACCCAGGTGCGCCTGGCCCAGCGACGGGCCTTCGACCGCGCCCGCGAGATCACCAAGGCATCGCTGCCGCCGCCGCTGGCCAGCGCCCTGCGTGACTTTAAGCGGGCGCTGGTGCATCACCACGGCCGCTGGGCCGAAGGCGAGGCCGAGCAGGTGGCGGCGCTGCTGTCGCAGGCATCGGCACTGATCAACGGCACCACCGGTAGCGAGCCCACCTCTTCAACGACCCAGCCAGACTGACTCCAGCCAGGTCTCCCCCTACGCCGCGCCCCCTGCGCGACACCTTTACAGGTATTCCCATGACTGAACATCACAACGCGCGCCTGCGCCTGGATGTGAGATTCCGCGAACTGACGGTGCTGCGCACCGAGGTGGTCACCCCGCACATGCGCCGCGTCGTGCTGGGCGGCGATGATCTGGCCGGCTTCGATTCGCCCGGCGCCGACGACCACATCAAGCTGTTCTTCCCCAACGCCAGCGGCGAAATGGTGCTGCCGGTGCTGACTGCCGAAGGCCGCAGCTACCCGGACGGCAAGCAGCCGTCTCCGGCACGCGACTACACCCCACGCTGGTGGGACCACGACGCCGGCGAACTGGCCATCGACTTCGTGCTGCACGACCAGGGCATTGCCGGGCCATGGGCCGAACGGGCGCAGCCGGGCGACACGCTGGTGATCGGCGGCCCGCGCGGCTCGTTCGTGGTGGCCGACAGCTACGACGCCTACGTGCTGATCGGCGATGAAACCGCGCTGCCGGCCATTGCCCGCTGGCTGGATGTGCTGCCGGAGGGCGCCGAGGTGCAGGCCTTCATCGAAGTGAGCGATGAAGCCGAGCGCCAGGACCTGCCGCAGTACGAGAACGTGCAGATTCACTGGCTGGAACGCAATGGCTTCCCGGCGGCCAGCAGCACGCTGCTGGAGGACATGCTGACCGACTTCGAGGCACCGGAGGGCGACACGTTCTACTGGATCGCCACCGAATCGCGTCGCGCACGGATGATGCGCAAGTTCATCGAAGGCCATCTGGGCGTGCCGCGCGACTGGATCCGCTCGACCGGCTACTGGAAGGCGCACCCGGACGATACCGACGGCGACTGAGCGCGCCGCGCTGGCCTCAGTCTGCGTGAGCCGGGCATGGCCCGGCTCTGCAGCAGGCAGCCACCGGGATGTGTTGCTGTCGCCATCCGAACCGGTGCGCGGCCCAGATTTCCAGCGCCATCAGCAGCACAACGACCAGCCACGGCAGCAGCAGGCCGAAATACACGCCCGGCATCATGCCGTTGATCTGCGCTTTCACCAGTCGCAACACGCCGCGGGTGTGCAGCAGTTCGTCCACGCGCATCGTCAGCGCTTCGCGCACCACCGTCGGCTCCACGCCCAGTACACCGGCCTTGTCCACCAGGGTGTCTTCCACCAGGCCGCGCAGCACGCCTTCGCGCACCTTGCCGATCACCCAGCCACTGGCGCGTGCCAGTACGCCGTCACCCAGGCGATCCAGTACCGGCAGCGGGTGTTCGCTGAGGTAGGCCGAGGCGACCGCTTCGGCCACATCGCCCACCGTGCCTTCGCTGTGCAGCGCATCGCGCATGCGCGGGTCGTCAAGCGAGTCGGTGAACCCGTGGCTCCACTGGGCCACGAGCGTCTGCAGATGCGGCTGGAAATGGTCCATCTGCTGGAGCAGCGCGCGGTGCGCGCCCGCGGTGAAACCCAGCTGCAGGCCGAAGAAGGCAGTGCCCAGCGGCAGCAGCAGCGCGTAACTGGCCAGCAGCCAGTGATGCCAGCGCCTGCGCCGCTGCAACCAGCCGCGGCGGCGCAGCGCATACCAGCCGGCCAGTCCGACCATGAGGCCCAGCAGCGCGCCCAGCACGCTGCCCACTGCCAGATCGGGCACGCTCAACCCGGCCCAGAATTCGTTCAACCAGTACTGCACGTCCTGCATGGCCTTACCTTCCGTGGATGAAACAGCAGGCGATTGTAGGACCGGGTTCACCCTCGGTGGCTCTTCGGCCCATGCCACGGGGTCAGACCCCTTGTCCCACGGAGCGGCGCATGACGCCGGCATCGGATCGAGCCGGGCAGATGCGACAATCGCGCTCCTTCCCAGTTGCAACGAGGCCCCTGTGGGCAAACTGACCTTGGCCGGCGTCGATGCGCTGCGCTCCCGCTTCAACGACGACGCCGCCTGTGATGGCGCGCTGGCGGCCTTCGCTGATCCGGCCGCCCTGCGTGCACCGCTGCGGGATCTGTTGGACGCCGAACACCGGTTCCTGCAGGCCGAGTACGAAGTGGCGCAGGTGGCCGATGTGCTGCGCCGCGACCAGAAGTACGCGCCGGTGGGCCGGCCGTCGGTGCATATCGTGCAGCTGCGCAAGCAGCAGGCGGCGACCAGGCAGGCCGCGTTGATCGCACGTCAGGTGGTGGCGCAGGCCGCGCAGACCTTCGTGCGGATGAGTGGCATGACGGTGAAGGCCAAGCAGAGCCCGAGCGAGGCGTGTGCAACGTGGCTGGGCGCGCTGCGCTGAGCGCACGTACCCGGTAGCGGCCAACGCGCGTTGCCCGCGCTCAAAAAAGAAGGCCCGCTTTGCAGCGGGCCTTCTGCCTTCTCACGACGAGTGAGCGGGGTGCATCAAGCGGCCGGCTTCTCGCCGGTGGCTTCGGTGGTGATGCGGATCTTCACTTCATCGCTGACGTTCGGGGCGTAGGCGCCCACGCCGAAATCGCTGCGCTTGAGGGTGGTGGTGGCATCGAAGCCGGCGGCCGGAACCTTGGCCATCGGGTGCTCGCCGCCGCCGTTGATGGTGACGTCCAGGGTCACCGGCTTGGTGATGTCCTTGATGGTCAGATCGCCAGTGACGGTCAGCTTGTTGGTGCCGGCCGATTCCACCTTGGTGCTCTTGAAGGTGGCCGCCGGGAACTTGGCAGCGTCGAAGAAATCGGCGCTCTTCAGGTGCTCGTCGAACTTGGCGGTGAAGCTGTTGAGGCCGCTCAGCGGCAGCTTCACTTCCACGGTGGACTTGGTCACGTCGGCGGCGTCGTACACCAGGGTGCCTTCAGCGTTGCCGAAGTGTGCGCTCGGGTTGGAGAAGCCGAAGTGGCTCCACTGCGCCAGCACGTCGGTGTGGCTCGGGTCGAGCTTGTAGGTGCCCGAGGCGATCTGGATCGCTTCGGCGGCCGGCGCGGCAGCGGCAGCATCGGCAGCCGGGGTGGCGGCCGGCTGTTCGGTGGCGGCCGGAGCGGCGGCATCAGCGGCCGGGGCAGCGGTATCGGCCGGCTTGGAGCAGGCGGCGATGGCCAGGGTCAGGGCCAGCGGCAGCAGCAGTTTACGGGTGGCGCTCATCTGAGGAACTCTCCGGATCGTAGGGTGGGTACAGGGTGCAGCAATGGCCCGCCGCAACCGGCGGGCCCGAAACCGATACAGCGACTTACGCGATGCGCGCCGCTTCGTCGAACGACAGACGCGGCAGGCGCGGGAACAGGCCCGCCGGGTCACCGTACCCCAGGTTGACCAGGAAATTCGACTTGATGCTGGTGCCGGCGAAGAAGGCTTCATCGACCTTGGCCGGGTCGAAGCCGGACATCGGGCCGGCATCCAGGCCCAGCGCGCGCGCGGCCAGGATCAGGTAGGCGCCCTGCAGGCTGCCGTTGCGGATGGCGGCCTCGTGGCGGCCTTCCTGCGGGCCGTCGAACCAGGACTTGGCGTCGGCGTGCGGGAACAGGTACGGCAGCTTCTCGTGGAAATCCAGGTCGAAACCGATGATGACGGTGACCGGTGCGGCCATGGTCTTGTCATGGTTGCCTTCGGACAGCGCGGGGGCCAGCTTGGCCTTGGCTTCGGCCGACTTCACGAACACGAAGCGCGCCGGGCTGGCGTTGGCCGCGGTCGGGCCCCACTTCACCAGCTCGTACAGTTCCTGCAGCAGGCTGTCGTCCACCGGGGTGTCGAGGAAGGCATTCTGGGTGCGGGCGGTGCGGAACAGCTGATCCAGTGCGGCGGCGTCAAGCGCGTGGGACATCGGTGCATCTCCAGGGCGGCGAAGGGGAGTCAGTGCCCGCGGGCAACGCGGGGCGAAACGACCAGCCGCAGTGTAGAGTGTCGCGACTGTTGCAACACCCAGCAGGGCTGAAACGAATTAATGCCAATGGTGAAACGATCGAGCGCACCGTGGACGGTCACCGATGGCCGTGCAGGCAATGTCCGCCAGGCGGTCGCGCTGGCCTCGGCGCTGCGCCAGGGCACCTATCGACCCGTGGTACTACAGCCTCGGGCGCCCTGGCGCTGGGTCACCCCGCGGCGCCTGCCCGGGGATGCCAACGGCTACGGCGATGCGTTCGCGGCACTGGCTGCCGAGCCCCCTGCGCTGGCGATCGGCTGTGGCCGCCAGGCCGCCGGTGCGCTGCGCGTGCTGCGCGCCCGCGGCACGCAGGTGGTGCAGATCCTCGACCCGCGCATCGGCGCCCGCCACTGGGACATGGTGGTGGTACCCGAGCATGATCGCCTGCGCGGCAGCAATGTGCTGACCTTGATCGGCAGCCTCAACCCGGTCGATGACGACTGGCTGGCCTGGGGACGGGCGGCGTTCGCCGGCTTCAGCACCCTGCCCGGTCCGCGCACTGCACTGCTGGTGGGCGGCCCGACGCCGCTGGCGCCGTGGGACGAAACGGCGATGGTCGGTGTGTTCCGCGCCCTGGCCGCGCAGATTCGCAGTGAAGGCGGCAGCCTGCTGGCCACCACCTCGCGACGCACCCCGCCGGCACTGGCCGAGATCCTGCGCGCGACCTTCGCCGACCTGCCGCACGTGATCTGGGGCGACGGCGGCGACGGGGTGAATCCGTATGGCGGCCTGCTCGGCTGGGCCAACCGTGTGGTGGTATCGCCCGATTCGGTGAACCTGCTCTCTGAAGCCTGCGCCACGCGCATGCCGGTGATGGTGGCGCTGGCGGAGACCGCGCAGGGACGCCTCGCCCGCTTCCAGCAGCAGCTGCACGAGCGCGGGCGATTGCAGACACGCTGGCTGGACTGGCAGTACGACCGCATCGAACCACTGCGCGAAACCGCGCGCATCGCCGCCGAGGTCAGGGCGCGGCTGGCATTGGGGTAACGCCCCACCGTTGACGGCCGGTGTGTTCCTGAACGGGTGGTTTTGGATTTGCCTTTGGCCGGGCGGATAATGGGCGATTCCCCTTGTCCTCCTGGCTCGCCATGTCCGTGCGTCCTGCCCCCGTTTTTGCCCCGCTGACCCCGCGCGCCCTGGTGCTGGCCGTGCTGGCGATGGGCGCGGTGGTGCTGCTGTCGAACGTGCTGGTGCAGTACCCGATCAACGACTGGCTGACCTGGGGTGCGTTCAGCTATCCCGTCGCGTTCCTGGTGAGCAATCTGATCAACCGCCGCTTCGGCCCGGGACCCGCCCGGCGCGTGGCCTGGATCGGTTTCGCGGTGGCGGTGCTGTTGTCGGTCTGGGTGGCGACGCCGCGCATCGCCATCGCATCGTGCTCGGCCTTCATCGTGGCGCAGCTGCTGGACATCACCGTATTCGACCGCCTGCGCCGGGGCAGCTGGTGGCGTGCGCCGATGGTAGCCACCACCTGCAGCGCGACGGTGGACACCACGATCTTCTGGTCGATCGCCTTTGCCGGTTCCAGTCTGCCGTGGGTGAGCTGGGCGGCAGGCGATCTGGCCGTGAAGCTGGCCATCGGCGTGTGCCTGCTGGCGCCGTTCCGCGCGCTGCTGTGGAAGATGGCGCCGCTGCGCGCGGAAAGCGCGCGGTGATTCCGCCGGGCATGGCCCGGCGCTACCGCTGCGTTTGTTTGGATGACGCCGGCATGGCGCAGCGCGCCTGTTCGGGTAGCGCCGGGCCATGCCCGGCGGCCTCGCTGCCGATCAGCCGAACGGCAGGCCGGCCGCCCGGCAGGCCGCACTGATTGCTGCGCAGGCCGCTTCGATGGCCGGTGTGGTCGGTGCCAGCCGCGGGCGACGGTCCAGCGTGCAGGCCAGGCCCACATCCAGCAGAGTGGCATGCGCAGCGTGCAGTGCCTGCGCGGTGGCAACCGGCAGGAATTCCGCTGCGGCCAGTGCATCGATCAATGACGGCGTATCGCGGGGTGACAGCAGCGCCGGTACCTGTGCACTGCGCTCGAGCACACCGGTCTGCAGCAGGAACTCCAGGTCCACCACGCCACCGGCGCCCTGCTTCAGGTCGATGCGCGCGGCATCGCTGCGGTCCAGTTCGGTGCGCATGCGCCCTCGCATCTTCAGCACATCGGCATAGAGGGTGGCGGGGTCGCGTGCACGGCCCAGGGTCTGCGCACGCACCTGCTCGAAGTCGGCCAGCAGGCTGGCATCACCGGCCACGCCGCGCGCACGCACCAGCGCCTGATGCTCCCAGGTCCACGCGCGTTCGCGCTGGTATTCGGTGTAACTGGCCAGGGACGAGACCAGCGAGCCTTTGCCACCGTCCGGCCGCAGGCGCACGTCGATGTCGTACAGCCGACCGGCGGCGGTGACCGCGCCGAGCAGGGCCATCACCTTCTGTGCCAGCCGCGCGTACCAGCGTCCCGGCTCCAGCGCGCGCGCGCCATCGCTGGCCTCCACGCCCGCCGGATGATCGTGCAGGAATACCAGGTCCAGATCGGAACCGAAGCCGAGTTCGAGGCCCCCCAGGCTGCCATAGCCGATGATCGCAAAGCGCCCGCCGGGAATGCCGCCGTGGGCGGCCTGCATGTCGGACTCGGCCATGGCCAGCACCGTGACCACCACCGCCTGCGCCAGCTCGGCCAGTTGGCGGGTGCTGTCGACCGCGCCCTGGCGGCCGTCCAGCGTGGCCATCGCCATGCGGAAACTTAGGGCCAGCCGGGTTTCGTTGAGCCAGCGCAACGCGGCTTCCGGGTCTTCGACCGTCAGCGCCTGCTGGCATTCGGCCAGCATGCCGGCCGCATCCGGCATCGGGCCGGACACGCGCACGTCCAGCAGTTCGTCCAGCAGCAACGGATAGGCCGCCAGGCGCTCGGCCAGCAACGCGCTGCGCGCCAGCACATCCACCAGCCGCGCCAGCGCACTGGGCTGTTCGTCCAGCAGGGCCAGATAACTGGTCCGGCGCAGCACCGCCTGCAGCAGGCCGAGTACGCGCCTCAGTGCGGCATCCGGTTGCGGCGAGCGCGTGGCGGCGTGCAGCAGCGCCGGCAGCACGCGGTCCAGCCGCGCGCGCGCGGCGTCGGACAGCGACTTCACGCCGGTGCTCTGCGCGAAATCGCGCAGCGACTGATCGGCGCCGTTCGCATCGAGGAAACCGGCTTCGGCCAGCAACGGCGCGTCACTGCCACCCGGCAGGCTGCGCCAGTAGTTGGCCAGCGCATCCGGCGCCGCCTGGCCCTTGCGCGGTGCCAGCAATGCAGCGAACTCGGTGCTGACCCGCTGCTGCTGCACGGCCAGTGCGGCGCGCAGCGCTTCCCAGTCGGGGTAACCCAGGCCGAGGGCGATGCGCTCGCGGTCGATCGCATCGCTGGGCAGCACATGCGTCTGCGCATCGCGCAGCATCTGCAGCCGGTTCTCCAGGCGGCGCAGGAACAGGTAGGCCTGCTCCAGCGATGCGCCGTCTTCGGGCGCGATCTGGCCCGCCGCCACCAGCGCCTGCAGCGCCACCAGCAGGCGACGTTCACGCAGGGCCGGTTCGCGGCCGCCACGGATCAGCTGCAGTGCCTGGCACAGGAATTCGATTTCGCGGATGCCACCGGCACCGCGTTTGATGTCTTCATGCAGTTCGCGGCGGGCGACTTCGGCCGTGATCGCAGCTTTCATCTCGCGCAGTCCGTCCAGCGCGGTGAAGTCCAGATAGCGTCGATAGACGAACGGGCGCAGCGTCTGCAGCCACGCCTCACCGGCGGCGATATCACCGGCCACGGCACGTGCCTTCAACCAGGCGTAGCGCTCCCAGTCGCGGCCCTCCCGCTGGAAGTACTGGTCCATCGCAGCGAACGACAGCGCAACGCGGCCGGCACTGCCAAACGGGCGCAGGCGCAGGTCGACGCGGTGGCTGAAGCCATCGACGGTGGTTTCATCCAGCAGCTTGGCCAGGCGCTGGCCGAGCCGCGCGAAGTATTCTTCGGCGGCCAGCGGACGCGGTCCGTCCGATTCACCGCCCTGCGGGTAGGCGTAGACCAGGTCGATGTCGGAGCTGAAGTTGAGTTCGCCACCGCCGAGCTTGCCCAGGCCAAATACGACAAGTTGCTCGACGCGGCCCTCGTCATCACGGATCACGCCGTGGCGCTGTGCGAATTCCTGCTGCAGGGCATCCAGCGCCAGCCGCAGGCAGTCTTCGGCCAGGGCGGTGGCGCCGGCCAGGGTCTGCGCCACGTCATCCAACCCGGCCAGATCGCGCCAGACCAGGCGGGTCGACATCGCCGCACGCCAACGCCGCAGCTGCGCCGGCCATTCGCCGGGCTGCACCGGGTCGAGCACCGGCGTCGGCAACGGCGGGCACCCCGGCTGGGCCAATTGCGACAACAGGCCGGGCTGCCGCACCAGCGTGTCCAGAGCGAAGTCACTGGCGATGGCCAGGTGGGTCAGCAGGGGCCGCAGATCGGCCGGAATCGGTTCCGGAGCCACCTGGGCCAAGCGCGACAGGGCACGATCAACCAGGGGCTGCAGCGCGGCGGGCAGTTCGGCGGGGGCGAGGGTCATGCGTTGATTCTCGCGGCGCCGGGCGCCTTTGCCAACGGCGGGAAGTCGCTGCGCCGCCGTCCATCGCGCGCATTCATCCTGGGCAGCGGGCAATAAAAAAGCCCGCTTGCAGCGAACTGCCAGCGGGCTCTGCTCCCTCCCCCACGTCGGGATGCAGGGCCATCCTGCGGGCTGCGAAAGGACTTTGCACGCTGCACTGCAAAACAGAACCGGCGGGTATGGATAGCCCCGCCCGCGAAAAGCCATTCCACGAAGGTAGCCCCCCCGTACGCCGGGGGATGGCCGATAATCGAGGCTCCCCCCAGAAACACTGTCGTCATGTCTGTTGATCGCATCGCCAACGCGCGTCTCCGCGACCGCGTGGTCTCCGCCGAGGCCGCAGCCGCGCTGATCCAGCCGGGTGAAACCGTGGCCATGAGCGGGTTTACCGGCTCGGGCTATCCCAAGGCCGTCCCCGTGGAACTGGCGCGCCGCATCGAAGCGGTGCATGCCCAGGACCAGCCCTTCCAGATCAAGCTGATGACCGGCGCCTCCACCGCGCCGGAGCTGGACGGTGCGCTGGCCAAGGCCGATGGCATCGCCATGCGCATGCCCTTCCAGAGCGACCCGGATGCGCGCAACCGCATCAATGAAGGCAAGCTGGATTACATCGACATCCACCTCAGCCACGTCGCCCAGCACGTCTGGTTCGGCTTCTACGGCGAGATCGACACCGCCGTGGTGGAAGTCTCGGCCATCCGCGAGGACGGCTCGCTGGTGCCGTCCACCTCGGTCGGCAACAACAAGACCTGGCTGGACCTGGCGAAGAAGGTGATCGTCGAGGTCAACGAGTGGCAGCCGGCCGGCGTCGATGGCATGCATGACATCTACTACGGCACCGCGCTGCCGCCGCATCGCAAGCCGATTCCGCTGGTCAACGCCAACGACCGCATCGGCGATACCGCGCTGCGCTGCGACCCCGACAAGATCGTGGCGGTGGTCCGCACCAACGGCCCGGACCGCAACAGCCCGTTCAGCCCCATCGATGCGACCAGCGAGCAGATCGCCGCGCACCTGATCGACTTCCTCAAGCACGAAGTGAAGCACGGCCGGCTGCCGCCGAACCTGCTGCCGCTGCAGTCCGGCGTGGGCAACATTCCCAATGCGGTGCTGGCAGGCCTGGCCAGGAGTGGTTTCCGTGATCTGGCCGCGTTCACCGAGGTGATCCAGGACGGCATGCTCGACCTGCTGCGCGACGGCGTGCTGAGCTATGCCTCGTGCACGGGCTTCGCGCTGAGCCCGCAGGCCAACGAGACGTTCAAGGAGAACATCGACTTCTACCGCGAGCGCATCATCATGCGCACGCAGGAAATCTCCAACCATCCCGAGCTCGTGCGCCGGCTGGGCTGCATCGGCATGAACGGCATGATCGAGGTGGACCTGTACGGCAACGTCAATTCGACGCACGTGATGGGCACGCGGATCATGAACGGCATCGGCGGCTCTGGTGACTTTGCCCGCAACGGGTTCCTGTCGGCGTTCCTCAGCCCGTCCACGGCGAAGAACGGCACCATCTCGGCGATCGTGCCGATGGCCAGCCACGTCGACCACACCGAACACGATGTCTCGGTGATCGTCACCGAGCAGGGCCTGGCCGATCTGCGCGGCCTGACCCCGCGCAAGCGTGCGCAGGTGCTGATCGACCGCTGCGCGCACCCGGATTTCCGCCCGCAGCTGCAGGACTACTTCGACCGCGCCAGCCGTGAGAGCTATGGCAAGCACACCCCGCACCTGCTGCCGGAAGCGTTGTCCTGGCACCAGCGGTGGCTGGATACGGGCACGATGAAGGGTTGAGGCATAGGGTTCGCCGGGCATGGCCCGGCGCTACCGCTGCATCCTTTGCCGCTTCGCCGGGCATGACCCGGCGCTACCGTTGCATTGTCCCTGGTAGCGCCGGGCCATGCCCGGCGACCACCGCAACGCATCAACCGCGCAGGCTCGCCAGTGATTCGGCCTGCAGGCGCTCGTAGATGTCGAACTCATCGTTCACCGGCACGCCCAACGCCTGCTCGAACGCTTCGCGGTTGGCATGTGCGGCATAGGCGCGCTGCTCTTCGCCACCCAGGTTCGACTGGAAGATGCCTGCGGCGCTGACCGGCAGGAAATCCTCGTAGACGATCGGGTCGGCCACCACCAGCCCCGCCGCGATCAGGGCTTCCGCCGGCAGGTCACCGATCCCGCCAGGCGCGGCGCGGCCGGCCTCGGTCAGCTGGTAGCGGAAGTAGCCCAGACCCTCGCGGCGCAGGGTGTCATGGTCGTCCGGGAACGCTGCGAACGCTGCCTGCAGGCGCTGGCCATAGTCGCCACCGGTACTGCCGGCACCTTCGCTGTTGCGCGCCTGCGCCAGCAGCTGGTCGTACAGCGCGCGCCCCTTCGGCGTCAGGGCCAGGCCACGCTGCTCGATCTCGCCGAACCGCGCGGTGTGGGTGCCGGCATCACCGCCCTGGTCATCGGGGAAATGCACGGCTTCTTCCAGCGCTTTGAAACTGGTCTGCCGCAGCAGGATCGGACAGGCGCGGCGCGGCGGACCTTCGATGACTGCCTTGGCGGCCATGCCCTGCTCGATCATCGCCGCCTGCGCGGCATCGATGTCCAGCGTGCGCGGGGTCAGGTGGTTGATGTGCGGGCCACGGAAGCTGACCACGTCGGCCACCAGCCTGTGTGCCTGGTGCAGCGCATGGTAGGTCGGCAGGTCGACGGTGGCGTCACCGTGCCAGCGGAAGGTCTCCAGCGCCTCCGCCACGAAGTGCTCGGCGTCGTCCTGCGACAGCCCGCCATCGCGCTCGGCCTGGTCGATCAGAGCCAGGGCGGCATCGGTGAAGATGCGGCGGCGGGCCAGGATCTGTGCCGACTGCGCACGCAGGGCCTCGTCCTCGATCAGTTCCAGGCGCAGCAGCGAGGTGAACACGCGGAACGGATTCTGCGCCAGCGCCGCACCGGTGAGCGGGCGAAACGCGGTGGAATGCACCGGCACACCGGCCACCGACAGGTCGTAGTAGCCGACCGGAAACATGCCCATCACCGCGAACAGGCGGCGCAGGGTGGCCAGCTCCTGCACGGTGCCGACGCGGATCGCGCCGTGCCGCTCCTCGTCCAGCCGGCCGCGCTCATCGTTGCGCTGCAGCTGCGCAGCCAATGCAGGGTCCTGCGCCAGTACCTGCGCGTTGATCCGCTCCACCAGTTCCACCAGCGTGCCGTACAGCGGCACTTCGGTGCGGTACATGCGGGACATGGCCTGGGCGAACAGGCGGCGGATCACATCAGGCGAAACGAAAGAGGCGCTCATCAGTCACTCGATTACGGGAACGGGGAACAGCTCGAACCCGTATTGTCGCCGGAGCGCGGGGCCGGCGGCGATATGCAGAGCAGCATGGAGCGGACCGGCGCTACCGGTTGAGCTGGCGCTTCAGGGTGGCATCCAGGGTGATCGGCCGGTCCCAATGCTCATAGCTGGCCACGATGGCGTGGCGCACGGCGCGGTAGTGCAGGTTGTCCGGTGCCTTGGGCATCCGCTTCACCACGGCCTGCCAGCCGCCGGCCGGGTCACGGCTGAAGGCACGCACGCTGTCGCGGCAGGTCTGGCCGCTGGCCTTGGCCCAGAAGCAGGCGAAGTACAGGTCACCCGCCTGCCAGCCGTGGGTGCTGAACAGCGCGCTGACATAGCCACGCGGCACATCGGCATAGCGCGAGACCTCGTCGAGGAAGGCATCGGGGTAGCGCTCGGCGTAGTGGTTGATGTCGCGCAGCTGGGCGTCGATCCAGCGGTCGCCGGTGTCCACCTCATAGGCTGCCGAGCGTTCGGCCGTCTGCTGTGCCAGCACAGTGGCCGGCGCCAGCAGCAGGAGCATCAGCAGCGTGAGCAGGCGAGCATTCATGCCCCGATTCTGCCGCAGCCGTCGCGCCCTGTCAGGCCGCGACGCTGGCCTTGGCTTCGATCGCGGCCAGTGCGGCCGGCCAGTCCCAGGCGGTATCGGCGCTGACCATGCGCGGCTCGTCGTCGGCCACGCCATGCTGGGTCTCGTGCGCCCAGGTGACCGCATAGGGCGTATGGATGCCCCAGCCCCCGAGCGTGACCACCGGCTCGATGTCCGAGCGCAGCGAATTGCCGACCATCACGAAGCGCTCGATCGGCAGGTCGAACTCGGCCAGCACGCGGGCATAGGTTGCCGGGTCCTTCTCCGAGACGATCTCGATGCGCGGGAACAGTTCATGCAGCCGGGCAACGTTGATCTTCGCTTCCTGGTGGAACAGGTCGCCCTTGGTGATCAGCACCACCGGATAGTGCTCGGCGATGGCCGCCACCGATTCACGCACACCGTCGATCAGCTCGACCGGATGGCGCAGGGTGTCGTGGCCGATGTCGAGGATGCGCTGGATGTCCCTGGCCTCGATGCGCTGGCCGGTGATGTCGATGGCCGCCTCGATCATCGACAGCGCCATGCCTTTCACGCCGTAACCGAACACGCCCAGGTTGCGCTGCTGCACTTCCAGCAGGTGACGGGCGGTCTGGGTGTCGTGCACGTCGATGTAGCGCGACAGCAGGTCAAGGTAGTCCTGCTCGGCCTTGCGGTAGTAGTCCTCGCTCTTCCACAGCGTGTCGTCACCGTCAAAACCGACCAGGCCGATGGCGCGCGCGGGCGCAGGCGTGGAGGTGTTCATCGGACAAGGATACAGGCGCGGCGAGGGCGAAAAAAACCCGGGCGGCTGGCGCCGCCCGGGTACCCATGCACCGGTTGTCCCGAATCAACGGTGGATCAGCGGCCCTGTGCGGCGCCGCCGGCACCGGCCTGCTGGGCGGCCACATAGGCCTTGTACTCATCGGCGCTCAGCTCGCCGTCCTTGTTGGCATCGGCCTGGTCGAACACCTGGGCAAGGCCGGCGTTGACCTGTGCCTCGGACTTGCTGATGGTGCCGTTGCCGTCGGTATCGATGCTGGCCCAGGTCTGGCCGCCGCCGCTGGCCTGCGCCGATGCGGCAGCCGCTGCGTCAGTGGCCTGGTTCGCGGCCTGGCCTGCCTGCGCGGCGGCCTGCTGGGCCTGCGCTGCATCATTCTGCGCCTGTGCGGCCTGCTGCTGCGCGGTCTGTGCCATGGCCGGAATGGCCAGTACGCTGCCGGCGGCGACAATCAGGGCGATCAGGGGCTTGCGGTTGCGAATGGTCATCAGGGATGTCTCCTTGGGGTGGTGTTGCGCGGCCTGTTGTTTCCGCACGGCACCTACCCTGCCACCCCGTTTCTGAATCGATTTTGCGCCGCGACCGGCATCCACACGCGCGGTTAACCACTGCCCGGCGTGCATGCATTAGCGCGGTGGTTAGGGTGGAGTGATCGGCCCATAAGGCGAACATTCAACGCCCTTGGATTTAACCCACAGGCAACGAAAAACCTGCGTCAGTCGACGTTCTGGGACGATGACCGCGAACTGAACAACACCCATCCCAGCGCCACACCGGCGAGCGCTCCGGCAATCTCCAGCACCACGCGGCTGCCGAGTTCGTTCGGATCGTGGATGGTGGCCAGGAACAACCGCGCATACAGCGGCGACTCCAGCCGCACGATTCCCATGTAGAAGAGCTTCCATGCATCGATGCCGGCCGAGATCACCACGGCGATGACGCACGACCAGCCGATGGCATGGCCTACCGTCCAGTGCAGCAGGCGGCACAGCCGATGCCAGAGCAGGTACACCAGCAGGCCAACCAGCAATGCGATGGCGCCAGCTTCCAGGGTACCGAGCAGGCCGAAATGCAGGGGAAGATTCATCGGGTGCGCAGGAGGGGAAAGGCGGCCAGTGTACGACGGAGGGTCTCGGCGGCGCGGACCCGCGGGTGCTGCTATCGAACGGGCACGTCGTAGGCGGTCATCGGGTCCGGCTCGGGCTGCAGCGTGTAGTGCCACCACTCCTGCGCATAGTTGCTGAAGCCATGCCGGGCCATCGCCTGCAGCAGACGGGCACGGTGGGCCCGCTGTGCGTCATTGAGTCCCTCGGCCGCGGTGTGCGCCCGCGGACCGAAGAAATCGAAATCGGTGCCCATGTCCAGCGGCGTGCACGTGTCGCGCCGGCACGCCAGCAGGCCGACGTCCACGGTGGCGCCGCGACTGTGGCCCGAGCGCTCGGCGATGTAGCCTTCGCTCAACAGCTGCGGCTTTTCCAGATCCGGATACTGCAGTGACTTGCGTGACTGCTCCGCGCGGTCATGTGCCCAGGCCACGAACGCCTGCACCGCGCGCACCGGGCGATAGCAGTCGTAGATGCGCAGAGCGAAGCCCTGCGCGCGCAGATCCGCTTCGACCCGTGCCAGTGCGGTCGCGACCGGCGCCAGCAGATAACAGGCCGGCGCTTCATAGCCAGGCACGCGTGCGCCCGTGAAGTTGCCGGCGCCGGCATAGCGGATGTCCAGCTCGATTCCCGGCGACACCGTGCGGATCTCCACCAGCCCGGCCTGCGACGCATCGGTGGCCGACGATAGGCGCGGCGCCTCACTGGCGTGCGCGGGGCTCGCCAGTGCAGTCGCCAGTGCGAGTGAAATGCAGATCCTGGAAGTCATAGCTGAAGTCGATGTCCGGGTCGATCGCGCGCAGTTGCAGGGACGGCACCGGGCCATCGCCGGGCTGCAGCCACACCTGCGCGTCCTCACCCAGCGTATCCCAACGCAGCAGCCAACGCTGCTGCAGCTGCATCACCCGGGCCTGCAGGCGAGGCGATTTCTCCACGCGGAACCGCAGGCCGTCGGGGCCTGGGCACAGCCAGGCGGTTCCCAGCCACGGATCCGCATAGCGGCCCTGCCACTGCGGCAAGGCCGTGCCGGATACGGCGCGCGCACCTTCCGTCGAAGGCGCCACATGCCCCTGCGCACGCTTGGACGCCTGCGCGCGCTCCAGTTCATCGAGGTAGTCGGCGGCACGCCTGCGGTCCTGCGGCGCGGTGTACGCCTTCAGCATCGACTGCATCAGTGCCGTACGTGCCTGCTCGCCCTCGCCATTGATCAGGATCACCACGCCGATGCCACGGTCGGGCAGCAGGGCCAGCGACGAATACATGCCGGACAGGGTGCCGGTATGCGCCACCTTCCAGTGGCCATCGATGTCCGACAGGCGCCAGCCGTAGCCA
This sequence comes from Stenotrophomonas maltophilia, assembly GCF_025642255.1. Lineage (NCBI taxonomy): Bacteria > Pseudomonadati > Pseudomonadota > Gammaproteobacteria > Lysobacterales > Lysobacteraceae > Stenotrophomonas > Stenotrophomonas maltophilia. Next base: position 387,014 of record NZ_CP106759.1, on the reverse strand, counting down.
TAGCCATGGACGTGTGCGTTGTCCCAGCGCCGCTGCAAGTCACCCAGCGGCATCGGCATGTGCAGCGTCCACAGTGCCCGCCGCTGTGGCGTGTCCAGCCAGTCCGGCACAAGGTCGGGATCCAGCAGGACCTGCATCCAGCGCGTCATGTCGCGCAGCGAGCAGCGGATGCCGCCGGCTGCCATCGATGGCAGATCGGCGCTGATCTCACCATCGGTGTTGACCACCGTCGTGCGGCCGTCGCGCCGCGCATGCGGCTGGGCGACGTTGCCGACGTCGCGCACCGACCAGCGGCCAACCTGGCAACGGGCCATGCCCAGCGGCTCAAACACCTGCTCGCGCATCAGCTGGTCATAGGGCTTGCCCCCTGCGGCAGCAGCCACTTCACCGGCGACCACGTACATCAGGTTGTCGTAGGCATAGCCGCTGCGGAAGCTGGTAACGGGTTTCAGATGCGCAAGCCCGGCGATGATGTCGGCGCGGGTGAAGGCATTGGGCTCGGGCCACAGCATCAGGTCACCGGCGCCCAGCCCCAGGCCACTGTTGTGGATCAGCAGATCACGCACCTGCATCTGTTGCCCTACCCAGGCGTCGTGCATGCGGAAGCCGGGCAGATGCCGCTGCACGGGGTCATCCCAGCGCAGCCGGCCCTGCTGCACCAGCCGTGCCAGCAGCGCGGCGGTCATCGCCTTGCTGTTGGAGGCGATCTTGAACAGCGTGTCCTCATCAATGCGACCGCCATCACCCCGCATGCCTTCGGCATGGCGGTACACCACCTGTCCCTGGTCCACCACCGCCACCGCCATCCCAGGCAGGTGCTCGCGTGCGACAACGGTGGCGATATCGGCATCGAAGCGCGCGGGCTCCGCCAGCGCAGCAGGCGAGCCGGCAAGTGCAGCAAGGACGATCAGCTGAAGCACAGGCCCGCTCCCTTGGGTCATTGCCCGCGCCGCCCCTTCGAGCGGCGCGGGCACAGCGTCAGTAGCTCCAGGTTACCGTCAGCTGCGCATAGCGCGGCGACTGGAAGCCGGTGCCATAACGATACAGCGGGTTCGGCGTACCGATGCTGTCCTGCGGTTCGTAGTCCTGGTCCACCGTCACCACACGCTGCTGGTTGAGTACGTTGTACACCGCCAGCTTCAGGCGCAGGTCGGTGGGGATCGGCACCTTGTACGACACGCTGACGTCGAGGTCGTAGGTCCACGGCGTGCGGCCATCGCCACCGCGCGGGGAATGCACGAACACGCGCTCGGACGGCACGCTCGCCTGGCAGTTGGAGACGCACACGTAATAGCTGTGGAAGTCGGTGTCGTCGAACGGATTGCCGGCGCCGAAGCGGGTGATCGGGCTGCCCGACTGCACGCCCAGCGTCGCCGCCACGCTCAGGTTCTCGGTCAACGCATAGCTGCCACGGAACTTGAACTGATGCCGCCGGTCATTGGCCAGGTAGCCATAGCCGCGGTAGTTCACCCAGGGGTTGTCGAAATTCTCGGTGCGTCCGGCATCGGCAAAGTCGGTATCGGAGTTGACCGGACCTTCCGCGTTGCCACGGCCGTAGGCCAGCGTATAGGACGCATTGAAGCCCCACTTGCCATCCCAGGCGCGATCGACCTGCAGCTCCAGCGCCTTGTAGTCGCGCTTGGGCTTCACCCAGCCGCGCTGGCCAACATAGTTGCCGTCATCGTCATACAGCGCCCAGCCTTCCTTCGACGTATCGATGCTGATCCAGCCATCGTTGCTGCCGTCGCAGTTGGTATCGCCCCAGACGGTATTGCTGCGCCCGGGATTGCCCATGATCCAGACGCTGTCGATGGCACCGCATTGGCCGGTGGCGGTGATGTTCATGTCATCGATGGCGTTGTGCAGGCGCCGATAGGTCACGCTGGCGCCGACCGACCAGGCTTCGTTGATCATCTGCTGGAAGCCGAGGATCGCCTCGTCCTGGTAGACCGGGTCCATGTCCCGGTTCACTTCGGCACGCAGGTCCGGCACGCTGCCATCACCCTGCGAATTGTCGACCGGCCCGATCTGTGCCCCCAGGTTCGGCACGTTGTTGGCGGCACCGCTATAGCCGAGGAATTCGTACCAGGTGCGTTCGTCCAGGAAGCCACCGGCCTGCTTGATGTTGATGACGTTGGCCACCGGCAGGAAGTAACGGCCAAGGTTGCCGAACACCTTGGTGGTGCCATCACCGCGCACGTCCCACGCGAAGCCCAGGCGCGGGGCCAGCATGTCGTCGATCTTGATGTAGCTGCTGCCGTCGCCGCCCTTGTTGTCGAAGGCTTCCAGGCGCAGGCCCATGTTCAGCAGCAGGTTCGGGGTGACCTGCCAGTTGTCTTCCAGGTAATACGCCGAGTTGATGGTTTCAAACGAGCCATCCACTTCATACCGGCGGGTGCGCGCGACCAGGCCACTGGCCGGCACGATGCCCCCATTGAGCGAGCTGCCCGGCGTGCGGTAGTAGATGTCGTAGCGGAAACCACCCGGACCGGGATAGGCGCGGCTGTAGTCGGAGGTGTTCTCTTCGCGGTCCAGGCCGAAGCGCAGCAGATGGTCGCCCAGGGTCCACTCGAAGTCGGCGCGTGCGGCCTTGCGCGTATCCAGTGCCGATTCCAGCAGCGAGCTGCTGGTGCAGCTGCGGTCGCCCTGCAGCTGCGAGGGCACGCCCTGGCTGGCGGTACGGTTGTCGAACACGCGGTTGCAGTTTTCGTCCATCAACGAGCTCTGCGCGCGGTTGCGCTTGTTCTCGCCATACATCAGCTTCATGGTCAGGTCGTTGTTGACCTGCCAGCTGTAGGTGCCCGACCAGTTCGTGCCGCCCACGGTGTTGTAGATCTGGTTGCTGCGCTCGCCTACCGTCTGGCCACTGGCATAGTCGTAGTTGTAGACATCGGTAAGCGTCTTGCTCTTGTCCGAGAAGCCGAACAGCGACAGCATCTGGTTGTCAGTGATCTGCCAGTCGATCTTGCCGCCCCAGAACGGGTCATCGGCCTTGCCCTGGCTCAGGCGCGTACCGGCATCGTTGGTCGAGGTTGGCCGGTAGTCACGGGCCTCGTACATGCCGAAGAAGAACAGCCGGTCCTGGACCAGGGCACCGGAGGCGAACACGTTGAGCGCACTGCGGCTGTAGTCGTCGCGGCTGGCGGTGATGTAACGGCTGCCTTGGCCGTCATAGCGGTCGCGGGCCTGCGACTGCCACGCGCGGGGTTCGAACACCAGCTCGGCACCGGCCTTGAAGTCGTTGCTGCCCGAGCGGGTGACGGCGTTGATGACGCCACCGGTGCTGCGCCCGAACTCCACCGAATAGCCTCCGGTCTTGACCTGGAACTCCTGGTAGAAGGAGAACGGTACTGACGAGAAGCCCACCCGGTTGTAGAAGTCGGTGACGTTCAGTCCATTGATGTACACGGTGTTCTCGGCCACTGATGAGCCGCCGAACGAAATGCCCTGCCCGCCCAGCGAGCCCTTGCCCTTCACTGCGCCCGGCGCCAGCAGCGCAACGGCGGTGATATCACGGTCCACCGGCAGGCGCGACAGCTCCTCACGGGTGATGTTGGTGGCCGATTCGGTGGATTTCACATCCACCATCGATACCACCTGCGGCGCACGCACCTCCACCGTTCCCAGGGTACTGACCGCACCCAGCGGCACATTGACGGTGGTTGCGCTGCCCAGGCCGACGGTGACCTGGCCGACGCGGCTGGCACCGCCGCCGGGCAGGCTCACCTCCATCTCATAGGTGCCCACCGGCAGCAGCGGAATGCGATAGCTGCCGTTGGCATCGGCCTGTACCGAGCGGACGAAGCCGGTGGCCGGATTGCGCACCGTGACCGTGGCGCCGGCGGGAACCTGGCCGGCATCGCTGACCAGCCGGCCGGCGACGGAGCCATCCTGCGCGAAGGCGCCGGGCGCGATCACGCCCAGACAGGTACCCAGGGCGACGCACAGCGCCGCCCGCTTGATGTTGTATGCCTTCATCCCCTGCTCTCTCCTGCAAGAATTGAATGGTGCCGATGGTGGTGTGTCGCGCTAGCGTTGCCCGGCGGGCAGTACCTGCCACTGGAAGTCGTAGCTCCATTGGTCGAAGTACAGGTTGCCGCCTGCCCACTCGGCCTCGCCGCGCTGCGAGTCGACCGTTTCCGAGCGGAAATGCTGTTTGGCCGGCACGAACGGCTGGCCGAAATCGTCGTTGAAGGCGATGCGGTAGCCGTCGAGGCCACCCAGGTAGAAATCGCGCAGCGCAGGTACATCGCTGGCCAGTGCACCGGTGGTCACATCCATCGGCAGCCAGCCATACGGCGCCAGATAGACCTGTCCCCAGTCATGCAGGTTGTTGTAGCCGCTGCCATCGTCGGAGAACACCATGCCCGACTGCCAGCGCGCGGGAATGCCGTTCATGCGCAGCAGCGCGATCAGCAGCAGCGTCTGCTGGCCGCAGTCGGCATGGCCGGCACGCAGCGCGTAGTCGCTGATGTTGCTGAGGGTGGAATACTCGCGTGCGCCGGCCCATGGGATGCGATCGACCGCCGCGAACAGCCTGCGCACGATCTCATAGGGGCGTGTTTCGCCCTGCAGCACCTGGTCGGAAAACAGTTTCAATGCCGGCGTGAAACGCACATGCGGCAACTGTTCGCCCAGATAAGGCTGCAGCGCGGCGTCGGCCGGTGTCGGCTGCACCCGGGCCGGATCGATTGCCGTGTGGCGGGCGGACAGGGTGACCGCATAACGGATCTCGAAGCGCGTGGGCTGCCCGGCGACGGCCTTCGCTTCCAGATAGGCGGTGCGCTGCAGGGTACCGGCGGGTGCCACGCGTGCTTTGTCCGGTGTACTGCCAAGCCATTGCACGCGCTCCTGCTGGCCTGGAATCTCGCGCGGATAGGGAATCCAGGCGCGAACGGTTTCGCCCGCCGGGACCGCATCGGCCTTGACCGTGAGCGACTGCGTGAACGCGATGCGCTGCGGCAGCACCGAGCCCTGGCCGCTTTGACCGGCAGCAGCAACGACACGTGCGTGGTGCGCGTTGAGCACTTCATTCGGGCCCGGAGACGGCATCGGTGCATCGGCGCGGCGGCGTGCACGCGCTTCATCGCTGAGCAGGAACAGGTTCGAGGGCGCGCGCTTGAAGTACGCGCGCCTGCCATCGATATCGAGGTGCTCGATCAGCCCCAGCTGGTCCCAGCGCGCGAACTCCTCGTCGGTCAGATCCGGAATCCAGCGACGCACCGCCGCTTTGGCCGCCGCTTCGTCGAGGGAAAAATCCAGGCGGATGCGGCGCATGCGCTCGCGCTGGAATGCGTCTTCGGCAGCATCGCGCCCGGTCGCCAGCAGCGCCTGGGCGTCGCTGAAGCGCCCGCTGTCGATCAGGTCGATCACCTGCAGCTGCCGGCTGTCGCGCGCGTCTGCCGCGTGCGTGGCCGACGCCCACAGCAGCAGCGCGGCACACAGGCCGGCGGCGGCAGGCAGACGCGGTTTGCGAACGGCAGGATCCACAGCGACACTTCCCAAGCGCGGGTGGTAACGGCTGTGTAACACGGGCCGGAGGACCGGTCAATAATTTATCCTTGCTTTCGCAGGCGAAAGGAATAAATATTCCTTAAGGCATTCGAGGAGGGTGTGCTGCGCATGATCCTGGCTTCCCGCGAACCGCGCCGGCAGTGGCCGCGCCGGTTGACCCTGGCCCTGTGCCTGTTCGCCGCACCGGCCTTCGTGCAGGCTGCCGCGCCCGATCCGGGCGCGCCGCTGCCGTATGTGATCGGTCTGCACGAGGCTTACCTGACCCCGGACTACTGGGCCGCCCGGCTGGACGATGCCGATGCGCCGATCCTCGACCGCGCACAGATCCAGGCGCAGAACGCACGGATGCGCGCAGAGGATGCCCATATCCAGGACATCGCCGCCCTGCCCGCCCAGCTGGATGCGGCACAGGTACGCAGCAGCATCACGGCGCTGTCGAGCTGGCCCACGCGTACGCTCTACAACGCCAAGGGGCAGGCGATCGCGCCGGCAGTGCGCAAGGCCATCGAAGCCAACCTCGGCCTGGATGCGATTCCCGCACAGGTGGCGCCCGACTACGGGCTGGTGGTGAAGCGTGCCGCACTGCGCACCTTCCCGACCCGCGAGCGGGTCTTCAGCACGGTGGGCGATACCGATATCGATCGCTTCCAGGAATCGGCGCTGTTCCCCGGTGACAAGGTCGCCGTGGTCCATCGCAGCAGCGATGGCCGCTGGTTGTTCGTGCACAGCGAGCGTTACAGCGCATGGATCGAAACGGACGCCGTGGCCACCGGCGACAAGACCAGCGTGCTCGGCTATGGCAGCGCCGGCCCGTACCGCATCGTCACCGGCGCCACCGCGCACACCGTCTACACGCCGGAAGAGCCGCGCGTCTCGCGCCTGCAGCTGGACATGGGCGTGCGCCTGCCGGTGCTGGCCGACTGGCCTGCGGCCACGCCGGTCAACGGCCAGCAGGCCCACGCCTCATGGGTGGTGCAGCTGCCCGTGCGCGAGGCCGATGGACGACTGAAGCTGGTTCCGGCACTGCTGCCGCGCTCGCAGGACACGGCCGCCGATTACCTGCCGCTGACCCCTCGCCGGCTGTTGCAGCAGGCGTTCAAGTTCCTGGGTGAGCGCTATGGCTGGGGCCATGACTACGATACCCGCGACTGCAGCGGCTTCGTTTCGGAAATCTACCGCAGCTTCGGCGTGCTGCTGCCGCGCAATACCAGCGCCCAGGCGATCAGCCCGGCACTGGATCGCCTGCCGTTCACCAGCAGGGATGGCAAGGCCGCGCGCGAACGTGCCGTCACCGGCCTGCAGGTCGGTGATCTGGTCTACATCCCCGGCCATGTGATGATGGCCATCGGCCACGTCGACGGCCGCACCTGGGTCATCCACGATACGGCCGGCGGCAGCTGGTTCGGCGCCGACGGCACGCGTGTGCAGGCCCATCTCAATGGTGTTTCGGTCACGCCGCTGGAGCCGATGATGGCCAGCGACACGGTCCGCTACATCGACCGCATCACCAACATCCAGCGCCTGCGGGCCAAGACCCCTGAATGAAGATCACCGCCATTGAACTGGGCATGCTGCGCGTGCCGCTGAAGACCCCCTTCAAGACCGCCCTGCGTACCGTGGAAACCGTGGAGGACGTGGTGGTGCTGATCCGCACCGACAGCGGCCACACCGGGTACGGCGAGGCGCCGGCCACCGCGGTGATCACCGGTGATACGCATGGCTCGATCATCGAAGCGATCCGCCACTTCATCGCTCCACGCCTGATCGGGCAGGACGTTGCTAACCTCAACCGCCTGTGCGGGCTGGTGCAGACGTCGATGGAGCGCAATACCAGCGCCAAGGCCGCAGTGGAGATCGCCCTGTACGACCTGTGGGCGCAGCTGCATGGTGCGCCGCTGTACCAGATGCTCGGCGGCGGCGACCCGGTCATCACCACCGACATCACCATCAGCGTGGACTACATCGACAAGATGGTGGCCGATTCGCTGTCGGCGATCGAGCGTGGCTTCGAGTCGCTGAAGATCAAGGTCGGCAAGGACATCGGCCTGGACATCGAGCGGGTCAAGGCGATCCACGCGGCGGTTGAAGGCCGCGCCCTGCTGCGCCTGGACGCCAACCAGGGCTGGACCGCCAAGCAGGCGGTGCACGCGATGCGCACGCTGGAGGATGCCGGGGTGGTGCTGGAGCTGCTGGAGCAGCCGGTGAAGGCCGCCGACATCAGTGGCCTGAAGTACGTGACCGACCGGGTCAACACGCCCGTCATGGCCGATGAGAGCGTGTTCAGTCCCAGCCAGGTGATGGACCTGATCCAGCAGCGCGCGGCGGACATCATCAACATCAAGCTGATGAAGACCGGTGGCCTGTCCAATGCCATCCGCATCGCCGACATCGCCGGCATCTACGGCGTGCCGTGCATGATCGGCTGCATGATCGAATCGAGCATCAGCGTGGCCGCGGCCGTGCACCTGGCCGTGGCCAGGAGTGATGTGATCACCAAGGTCGACCTGGACGGCCCTTCGCTGGGCCAGTTCGACCCGGTCAGCGGCGGGGTCAACTTCAACGAGTCGGAGATCACCATCAGCGATGCGCCGGGGCTGGGAATCACCGAGGTGCGCGGGCTGGAGATGATCACGCCGCCGCGCTGGTAGGCCGCTGCACGGGCGCTACCGCCGACCGTTGATCCCGCTTACCCTTCCTGCAACCGGACCCACGCTGAGCCCCATGCCACCCCTGGTGAAAATCCGCTCCGAGCGCGGGCAGATGTCGGCCATCGAACGCCGCATCGCCGACTTCATCCTCGACAACGCGCACCTGCTGCGCGACTACTCGTCGCAGCAGCTGGCCAGCGCGCTGGGCATCAGCCAGTCCAGCGTGGTGAAGTTCAGCCAGAAGCTGGGCTTCAAGGGTTATCCGGACCTGAAGTACTCGATCGGCCAGGACGTGGCGCGCGCCGGCCACGATCCGCAGGCACGCCCACCGTCGCCGAGCGCCGATGACTACGCCGACATCGCCGGGCGCCTGCGCCTGAGCCGGGCAGCCGCCGAGGAAGAGACCAGCCTGGCCAATGCGCAGGCTGATGTGGAGGCCATCGTGCGACTGCTCGACAGGGCGCCCAAAGTGTTCGTGTACGGCCTTGGCGATGACGGCCTGTACGCGCGCGAGTTCGCCATGCGACTGTCGCTGCTGGGCATGCTGACCGTGCACCATGCCGATCCGATCCTGATGATGGCCAACCTGTCAGCGGCGCGGGCCGGTGATGCCATGCTGGTGTTCTCCGAGTTCGGCAAGCTGCCGCAGCTGTTCCAGCTGTCGCGGCAGTTCCAGGACGTGGGCGGGAAGGTGGTGTCGATCACCCGCCACACCGCCAACCCACTGCGCGCACATGCCGACCAGTCACTGGTGGTCTGCGCCCATGACCCCGCACCGCACGTGGCGCAGCTGCTGTACCGTGCTTCACTGCAGTCCCTGCTCGACTTCGTCTTCGTGCTTTTGTGCCATGCCAACCCGGACCGCCACCGCCAGCTCGGGGTGAACCTGGAACGGATCGAACACCTGATCGACGCCTGATCGACCCCTGGTTCACTGGAGTCCACGATGCTGCCGCTGCTGCGTACCGCCCTCGCTGTCACCGCTTTGGCCACCGCGCTGCCCGCTGGCGCGCTCTCCCTGCTGCCGCCGATGGCGCGCAGTCTGCAGGCCATCGTGGTGGTCACCGACAGCTGGGATGCCACCCAGGGCCGGCTGCAGGCCTATGAGCGCAGGAGCAGCGACGACACGTGGCGCCCGCACGGCCCGGCCTTCACCGTGGCCGTGGGGCGTGAGGGCAGCGCGTGGGGCGTGGGCCGTGCGTCGCTGCACAACCAGGGGCCGCAGAAGACGGAAGGCGACGGGCGCAGTCCGGCCGGCGTCTTCGATATCGGCCCCGCGTTCGGCTACGCGCCGACGATCGCCAGCGCGATGCCGTATCTGCCGATGACGGCCAGCCACTACTGCATGGATGTACCCGCCTCGCGCTACTACAACCGCATCGTCGATGCGGCGGACGTAGGTACCGCCGCAGTGGAAGGCTCCACCGAACCGATGCGGCTGGACCTGCACAACAAGGGCGATGTTCGCTACCGCGAGGGCTTCGTGATCGAGCACAACAGCAGCCGCAGGCCGGGCAAGGGCAGTTGCATCTTCGCCCACCTCTGGCGCAAACCGGGCGAGGCCACGGCCGGTTGTACGGCAATGGAGCCGCGCCACATGACGGCCCTGCTGGCCTGGCTGAAGCCGGACACGCGCGCGGTCTTCGTCCTGCTGCCCAAGACGGAGTACGACAACCTGCAGGGGCCGTGGCAGCTGCCGGCCCTGACCGGAGCGTTGCGTTGAGCGCCCCGGACGAACCGCAGCTGCAGCGCGCGGTCAGCCGCTGGCAGATCGTCGGCCTGTCGATCAACGACGTGATCGGCAGCGGCATCTATCTGCTGCCGGCGGCCACCGTCGCCCTGCTGGGCCCCTTCAGCCTGTGGGGCGTGGTCGCCGCCGGCATCGTGGTGGCCCTGCTGGTGCTGTGCTACGCGCAGGCCGCCAGTTACTTCGATGAACCCGGCGGCAGCTATCTGTATGCCCGCGAAGCCTTTGGCCGCTTCGCCGGCTTCGAGATCGGCTGGATGATCTGGCTGACCCGTATCAGCTCGGCGGCCGCACTCAGCAATGCGCTGGCCGATGCGGTCGCGCGCTTCTGGCCCTGGGCCGGGGCCGGCACGGGTCGCCTTGCCGTGATCGTGCTGTCGCTGGGTTTCCTGACCGGCGTGAACATCATCGGCGTGCGCTCGGCGGCCCGCACCGGCATCGTGCTGGTGATCGGCAAGATGCTGCCGCTGCTGCTGTTCGTGGCCATCGGCGCGTTCTACATCGATCCGCAGCTGGCGTTCTCCGGCCAGCGCCCGGACCCGCACGACCTGCAGCGCATGGGTGAGGCCGCATTGTTGCTGCTGTATGCCTACGCTGGTTTCGAGAACATCCCGGCGGCAGCCGGCGAGTACCGCAATCCCCGTCGCGACATTCCATTCGCGTTGATCACCATGATCATCACCGTCACCGTCATCTACGGCGCGGTGCAGGTGGTGGCGCAGGGCACCCTGGCCGGGCTTGCGTCGTCGCCGACACCGCTGGCCGATGCCGCAGCCGGATTCGGCGGTGAGGCACTGGCGTTGATCCTGACCGTCGGTGCAACCATCTCCATCCTCGGCACCAACAGCAATACGATGATGATGGGCCCGCGCTTCCTGTTCGCGCTTGCCCGCGATGGCTACGGGCCGAAGATCCTCGCGCAGGTCCATCCGCGCTTCCGCACACCGGCTGCCGCGATCTTCTGCCAGGGGCTGATCGCCCTCGGCCTGGCGCTGTCCGGTTCGTTCGTGCAGTTGGCGCTGCTGTCGATGACCACGCGACTGTTCGCCTATATCGGAACCGCGGCGGCCGTGCTGGTGCTGGCCAAGCGCTACGCCGACCGGCCGGGCGCACTGAAGCTGCCGGGCGGGCCGCTGATTCCGGTCCTGGCCCTGCTGCTCTGCCTGGCCCTGTTCGCCAGTGCCAGCTGGCAGAACATCGCCGCCGCACTGGTCGCCTTCGCCATCGGCGCAGTGATCTACAAACTGCCGCGCAAGGACGTAGGCGCCTGATCATCGGCAGCGACGGCGCGGATGGAGGACACCTTCCCTTCACGCGAGCGGACCGGACCGTTAACCGCCATGGCGGCATGATCGAAGCTCATCCACCACGGAGCCCGATCGATGAGCCCCGAGTACCAGATCCCCGGCCGCGTGCCGGATGACAGCGCACCGCGCCAGGCCGTTTCCGACTTCTGGCGCGAGCGTTACACCGCTGAACCCTATTACGACAACCAGCTGTTCTTCGAGGACTACGAGCCGGCCTATCGCATCGGCCACGCTGCCCGTGCGCAGGACATGATCCGCGCGTACGAAGAGGTGGAAGCCGAACTCGAGTCACGCTGGGCGAACGAGCGCGGCAAGAGCCGGCTGGAGTGGGCGCAGGCCCGCAACGCCGTCCGCCGCGGCTGGGAAGAAGCGGTCAACCTCGACCAGCGCCTGGACCGGGGCGTACCGCGCGGCACCTGAGGGCACGCCGCGCTGCGGCCGGGCCATGCCCGGCTGTCCTTCGGCACTGCGGCAGAGCCGGGCTGGTCCCGGCTCTGCGCAATCCGGGGGTCAGTCGTGTTCCGGCAGCGGCGGCACGGCCTGACCGCGTGGATTGCCGCCGTTGGCGGCGATCAGGTCGCGGGTGTTCTTCTGCACCGCGACCGCGCCGAACAGCGCAAGTGCGAAGGCCATGGCGTAGAAGCCCTTCTCGCTCAACAGCAACGTGGCATTCCACAGGCCCACCAGCAACAGCAGCAGCGCCGACAGCAGGGCGAACCAGCACAGCGCGTAGTACAGGCCGCTGACCGGGATGCCCTCCACGCGGTCGCGCACGCTCTTCTGCAGCGATACCGCCGCGAACAGGCCATAAAGCAGCAGCGCCAGGTAGTAGCCCTTCTCGTTCAGGGCCATTTCGGCGTTGAACAGGCCGATCAGATAAGCCACCGCGCCAAGCAGCAGCGCCACCCACGAAGCGGCGACGAAGGCGGGAGACGGCTTGTGGGTCGGAACAGTGTGCATTGCAGATCCTTGGCAGACAGACGGGCATGCATTGCCCGGGCGTGCCCACCCTAGACGATCCGCCCCACGTCGCACAGGGGGTAGCAGGACCTTCGGGCCACGACGGTCACACCCGCAGTGGTATACAAGGGAACGCTTGGCCATCCGCATCCCCGCCCTGGAGATTCCCATGACCCGCACGCCCCTGCTGCTTGCCCTCGGCCTGGCGCCGATTCTCGCCACCACTGCCTGCAACGCCGCCGATCCTGCATCCGCTACTGCCGGTACTGCCGCCACCGCTGCTGCACCCGCTGCGGCCGCAACCGACCAGCGACCGTTCACCGCCACGGAAGTCAGCCGTTTCGATCAACCGTGGGCAATGACCTTCCTGCCCGATGGCAGTCTGCTGGTCACCGAAAAGCGCGGCAAGCTGCAGCACCTGGACGTGGCCAGCGGCCAGAAGCATGAGATCACCGGCGTACCGAAGGTCGCCTATGGTGGCCAGGGCGGCTTCGGCGACGTCATCCTGCACCCGGACTTTGCCCGCAACCAGGTGATCTACCTCAGCTATGCCGAGGAAGGCACGCTGGATACCCGCGGCGCCGCGGTGGCCCGCGCCACGCTCGCCCTGGACGCCGACGGCGGTGGCCAGCTCAAGGATCTGAAGGTGATCTGGCGACAGACACCGAAGGTCAGCGGGCAGGGCCACTACGGCCATCGCCTGGTGTTCGGTCCGGACGGCAAGCTCTGGATCAGCTCCAGCGAACGGCAGAAGTTCGACCCCGCGCAGGACATGGGCGGCAACCTCGGCAAGATCATCCGCCTCAACGACGATGGCAGCCTGCCGGCGGACAATCCGTTCGCGTCACAGGGCGGCGTGGCTGCACAGGTGTGGTCGCTCGGCCATCGCAACATCCTGGGCATGGCCTTCGATGCCAACGGCAAGCTGTGGGCGCATGAGATGGGGCCGGCGGGCGGAGACGAACTGAACCTGATCGTGCGGGGCGCCAACTACGGCTACCCGGTGGTCTCCAACGGCGACCACTACGACGGCCGGCCGATTCCCGACCACGACACGCGCCCGGAGTTCGCCGCGCCGAAGGTGACCTGGACGCCGGTCATCTCGCCTGCGGGCTTCGTCATCTACAGCGGCACCCTGTTCCCGCAGTGGAAGGGCAGCGGCTTCATCGGCGGCCTGTCCTCCACATCACTGGTGCGCGTAGCCTTCGAGGGCGACAACGCGCGCGAGGCGGAACGTTTCAACATGGGTGAGCGCATCCGTGAAGTGGAACAGGGGCCCGATGGCGCGCTGTGGCTGCTTGAAGATGGCAGCAAGGCGCGCCTGCTCAAGCTCACGCCGAAGACCTGATCAGGTAACGCAGGGTGGCGGGCCAGAGCCCGTCACCCCGCACGCTCACTGGATGGTGATGACCTTCACTTCGGTCCGGGTGCAGGCCGCATCAAGGCACTGGCCGCTCAACCACACCTGGCCATCGCCGATCATCACGCCCTGCTGGTTGACGAACACCTTGCCGAAATCCTGTGCGGACACCGCCTTGACCACGGCCGGCGTGATGATCTTCTCGTAGCTGCGCTGGAATTCGCCCGGTCCGGCGATCGTCTTTCCGCCGCTGATGTTCAACGGGAAACGTATTTCCTCGACGACCGCCGCGCGATCACCGCCGACCACCGCCGTTCTGAAGGCAGTGAAGACCTTCTCGTACTGCGCCGCATCACCGAGCAGTGTCTCGATGCGCGCGCGCGCATCTTCGGTCTGTTCGCTCGCGGGTGCCGCAGGTGCTGCCGGTGCTGCCTGCACGGGCTCGGCTGCCGGTGCGGCAGCGGGCGTTGCCTCCGGGGCCGTCGGCGGCACCGGCTGTGCACAGGCTGCCAGCAGCAGCGCGGGGGCAAGGAAAGCACTCTTGCGCATGGTCGGGCTCCATCGGATCACGAACCCCGATGGTAGCGCCGGGTCAGGCCCGGCGTGTTTGCCATGGGTGACGACGCCGGGCATGGCCCGGCGCTACCGTTCCCGTTCAGCCCTTCAGCAGTTCGAACTGCACCGGCTCGCCAGCCGCTGACGACGCGCACACCCACAGCTCGAACAGGCCCGGCTCGGCACGCAGCACGCCATCGCGGCCGGTGAACGCCAACTGCTCGCGGTGCAGGGTGAACACCACATCGGTGGATTCGCCCGGCTGCAGTGCGATCTTGCGGAAGTCCTTCAGCTCGCGCACCGGCCGCACGCGGCTGGCCACGCGGTCATGGATGTACAGCTGCACCACTTCCTCGCCGGCCACGGTACCGGTGTTGGTCAGCGTGGTGGTGATGGTCAGGGTGTCGTCCCAGCCCAGCTGTGCCGTGCTGAGCTGCGGCACGCCATAGGCGAAGGTGGTGTAGCCGATGCCATGACCGAACGGATACAGCGGCTCGTTGGGAATCTCGCGCCAGCGTGCCTTGAACTCCGACATCGTCGGCAGTTCGGGGCGGCCGGTACGCGGATGGTTGTAGAAATACGGTTGCTGGCCGGACACCTGCGGGAAGCTGACCGGCAGGCGGCCGGACGGGCTGTAGTCGCCGAACAGCACATCGGCCACCGCATGACCGGTCTGCGTGCCCAGGTACCAGGTGATCGCCACGGCCTGTGCATTGCGCACCGCACCTTGCAGGGCCAGCGCGCGGCCATTGCGCAGCAGCACCACAAGCGGCTTGCCGGTCATTGCCACCGCCTCGGCCAGTGCCTGCTGCGCCGGCGGCAGGGTGATCTCCACGCGCGACTGCGCTTCGCCGCTGTAGCGCTGCGGCTCGCCCAGCGCCAACACCACCACGTCGGCACGCAGCGCAGCCGCCACGGCGGCTTCGGTGCCCCCCGGGATCGCGGTTTCCAGATCGCAACCGGGCACGATCTCCAGCAGCGACGCGTCACCGATGGCGGCACGCACACCGGTTTCCAGGTCCACATAACGCTGCTTGTCGCCGAACAGGGTCCAGCAGCCTTCGATGTTTTCGCGGTCCTGCACGAACGGGCCGATCAGCGCGATCTTCTGCCCGGTCTTCTGCAGCGGCAGCACGTTGTCACGGTTGTTCAGCAGCACGATCGAACGGCGCGCGGCATCGCGCGAGAGCTCATCATGTGCGGCGATGTGCGAGTCGTCCGCTTCGCGGGCCGGGTCCAGCGACCGGTACGGGTCGTCGAACAGGCCGATGGTTTCCTTCAGCCACAGGATGCGGCGCACGCCCTCATCCAGCACCGCCATCGGCACCTCGCCGCTTTCCACCAGGCCTGGCAGGTGCTCGGCATAGAAGCCGCTCTGCATGCTCAGGTCCAGGCCTGCGGTGAAGGCCTTGGCGGTGGCGTCGCGGTCATCGGCGGCGTAGCCGTGCGCCACCAGTTCCATGTCGGCGGTGTAATCGGAGATCACCACACCCGGGAACTTCCACTCGCCACGCAGGATGTCGGTGAGCAGTTCTGCATTGGCGCTGGCCGGCACGCCGTTGATGTCGTTGAACGAGGACATCACCGTGATCGCACCGGCATCGAAGGCCGCCTTGAACGGCGGCAGGTGCACGTCGCGCAGGGTCTGCGGCGAGATGTCCACCATGTTGTATTCCATGCCGGCCATCACCGCGCCATAGGCGGCGAAATGCTTGGGCGTGGCCAGCAGCGAATCGGCGGCACGCAGGTCGCTGCCCTGGAAGCCGCGCACACGGGCGGCGGCGAAGGCACAGCCCAGCACCACGTCCTCGCCTGCGCCTTCGGCGCCACGGCCCCAGCGCTGGTCGCGGGCGATGTCCACGGCAGGCGCATAGGTCCAGTGCAGGCCGGCGGCGGTGGCCTCGACCGCAGTGGCGCGGGCGGTGCGCTCGGCCAGGTCCGGCTCGAAGCTGGCGGCCTCGCCCAGCGGGATCGGGAACACGGTGCGCATGCCGTGGATGACGTCGGCCGCGAGGATGACCGGGATGCCCAGCCGGCTCTCCTCGGTCGCGACCTGCTGGATGCGGCGGCCCAGTTCGGCGCCCACCCCGTTGAACAGCGAGCCGACCTTGCCCTCGCGCACCTGCTGCAGCACCTGGTCGGCATTGCGCACGTTGGCTTCCGGGTTCACGTCCGGGGCGAACGGGCGGACCATGTCCGCGAAAACACCCAGCTGGCCGACCTTTTCCTCGACGGTCATCTGGGCAATGAGGGATTCGATGCGTTCGGAGGCCACCGGCAGTCCTTGATGAAAACGTTTACAAGCCCGGCATTCTAGCGATCCCGGGCCATTTGGCGAGAGGTTTCGGCATTCAGTTTCATCCACCAGCGGGGTCCGTACGGTCCCGCGGGCGGCACGGCAGCTTACTCCGAGCGGGCCGACTGGCGCTGCCCGGCCATCAACATGGCGTCGCTGGACGCCTGGAACACCCTCAGGCCGAAGGCCGGCAGGATCGCCAGCAGATGGTCGAAAATGTCCGACTGCACCGCCTCGTACTCCGCCCAGGCGGTAGTGCGGGTGAAGCAGTACAGCTCCAGCGGCAGGCCCTCGGTGGTCGGTTGCAGCTGTCGCACCAGCAGGGTCATGTCGGTGTGGATACCCGGGTGGCTGCGCAGGTAGCGCTCCACATAGGCCCGGAACGTGCCCAGATTGGTCACCCGGCGGCTGTTCACGTCCGCCACGCCCTGTTCGCGCAGGCGCCCGTTCCACTGCCCCAGCTCCTGCTCCTTGTCGCGCAGGTAGTCGCGCAGCAGGGCGAACTCACCGAGGAAGGCCAGGTCGCCCTCGTCCAGGAAGCCGACGCTGTGCTGGTCCAGGTACAGCGCGCGCTTGATGCGGCGGCCACCGGCCTCCTGCATGCCGCGCCAGTTCTTGAACGACTCGGTCACCAGCTTCTTGGTCGGGATGGTGGTGATGGTCTTGTCGAAGTTCTGCACGGTGATGGTGTGCAGGGCGATGTCGATGACGTCACCATCGGCGTTCTGGCTCGGCATCTCGATCCAGTCGCCGATGCGCACGCGGCCATCGCCACTGATCTGCACGCTGGCCACCAGCGAGAGGATGGTGTCCTGGAAGATCAGCATCAGCACGGCCGTGGCCGCACCCAGGCCGGTCACCAGCGGGCCCAGCGCCACGCCCAGCAGGGTGGAGATGATCGCCAGGCCGGCCGCCACGAAGATCACGATCTTGACCACCTGCAGGTAGCCCTTGATCGGCTTGTTGCGCGCATCCGGCTTGCGCTCGTACAGGCTGTTGGCCGCATCCAGCGCATGCGAGAAGGCCAGCGAGACGGTCAGCACCGCCCACACGATGCACAGCTTGACGATGACGCTGACCAGCCCGGGCGGCAGATCGGGAATGAGGGTGATGCCAGAGGCGATCACCTGGCTGGGCACCACGTTGGACAACCGCGAGATGACCCGCATCAGATGGCTGCCACGCCCGGATTCGGCACCGGGCAGGCGCTGCAGCAGACGGCGCAGGCCGCGCACCAGGATGCGCTTGGTCACCCAGTTGGCCAGGCCCGCCGCGAGCAGCAGGGCCGAAATCATCAACGCCAGGTAGGCGCCGGGATAGGGTTCCAGTGTGTTCTGCAGCCGCTCCATCCACTGTACCGCCACCACCGCATCCACCATCAGTCGTCTCCTGTTTCAGTCATTTCGCATGAAGAAGTTGCCGGCCGCCGGCCGACGCTGCTGTTTCAGCCGCGTTCGCGCTCGATGATCACGCCGACCGCGCGCGCGCCGCGCACCGCTCCCGGCTTGCTCAGCTTCAGCCGCAGCCAGCGCACATCGAACTCGTCGAGCACGATCTGCGCGCAACGCTCGGCCAGGGTCTCGACCAGGCCGAACTCCGATTCGCGCACGAACTGCTCCAGCCGCTTGCTGACCGCCTTGTAGTTGAGGGTATGGGCGATATCGTCGGTCGCTGCCGGGCGCCGGTTGTCGAAACCCATCTCCAGGTCGAACACCAGGTCCTGCCGGATCCGCCGTTCCCAATCGTAGATGCCGATCAGGGCGTCGATCGTCAGCCCCTCGATGAAAACCTTGTCCATTGCGGTTACCAGCCGGAAAACAGACGGTCATGGTAACGGCACGGAACCACCACTGCCTGAAACGACCGGATCCCGGCACGTCCGCCGCTACGGTCGCAGCCTGTGTGGATGGGTGCGCCGCGGGTCACACCGCGGGCAGCGTCGCCATGTCCCAGCGCGGGGTCACGTCAACGTTCGGCGGGTTGTGCTGCCCGGCCTGCAGGCGCAGGGCGCCGGCGAAAGCGATCATCGCGCCGTTGTCGGTGCACAGCGCCGGCCGCGGGAAGCAGGCACGCCCCCCGAGGCGTTCGGCCATCTGCTGCAGGCGTGCACGCAGCCGCGTATTGGCACCGACACCGCCGGCCACCACGATCACATTGGTGCCGGCTGCTTCCAGCGCGCGTTCGCACTTGATCGACAGGGTCTCCACCACCGCATCCTCGAAACCGCGCGCGATGTCGGCGCGGGTCTGGTCGCTCTGGTCGCTGTCACGCCAGGCCATCAGCACCTGGGTCTTCAGGCCGGAGAAGCTGAAATCCAGACCCGGGCGATCGGTCATCGGCCGCGCGAAACGGTAGGCCCCCGGGGTGCCCTGTTCGGCCAGCTTGGCCAGCTGCGGGCCGCCGGGATAGGGCAGCCCCATCAGTTTGGCAGTCTTGTCGAAGGCTTCGCCGGCCGCATCGTCCAGGGTCTCGCCCAGCAGGCGGTAGCGGCCGATGGCATCGACCGCCACCAGCTGGGTGTGGCCACCGGACACCAGCAGGGCCACGAACGGGGCCTGCGGCGGATCGTCCTCCATCAAGGGCGCCAGCAGGTGCCCTTCCATGTGGTGCACGCCCACGGCCGGCACCTCCAGTGCCCAGGCCAGGGCACGGGCCACCCCGGCACCGACCAGCAGCGCACCGACCAGCCCGGGGCCAGCGGTATAAGCCACGCCATCGATGTCGTCCACGCCCAGGCCCGCCTCGGCCAGGGTCTGCCGGACCAGCGGCAGCAGCTTGCGCACGTGGTCACGGCTGGCCAGCTCGGGCACCACACCGCCGTACTCGGCGTGCAGGGCGATCTGGCTGTAGACCGCATGGGCGCGCAGGGCCGCGCTGCCGGTCAGGTCGGTGTCGTACACCGCCACGCCGGTCTCATCACAGGAAGATTCGATGCCAAGGACTCGCATGCCTGCTATTATGACGCCCCTGCCGCCCCCTCGGGGTGACGTGCAGATCCCACTGCATCCGTATTGCTGGCCCGCATTCAGGCTTGCGTGCTTGCAGTTTGTTGATTCGCCGCTATAATGTGCGGCTCGCCGGGCGTGACCCGGTTCTACTGTGTCCCGGAGATTCCATGCCCAGCGTCAAAGTCCGCGAGAACGAGCCCTTCGAGTTTGCTCTTCGCCGCTTCAAGCGCACTTGCGAAAAGGCCGGTGTGCTGGCCGAAACCCGCAAGCGCGAGTTCTACGAAAAGCCGACCCAGGAGCGCAAGCGCAAGGCCGCCGCTGCTGTGAAGCGTCAGCTGCGCCGCTCGTCGCGCGACGTCACCAAGCGTCAGCGCCTGTACTGATCGGACGCATCTTCATTGCGGCGGGTTCGTCCTTCCGCGGTGAAGCCGAAGCCGGCACGCGCGAGCGTCGCCGGCTTTTTGCGTTTCCGGGCCCGGGCAACCACCCTGCCCCACTACCACCACGAGGTCTCCCATGAGCATGAAGCAGCAGCTCACCGATGACATGAAGGCCGCCATGAAGGCGGGCGAGAAGGACAAGCTGGGCGTGATCCGCCTGATCAACGCCGCGATCAAGCAGAAGGAAGTGGACGAGCGTATCGAGCTCGACGACACCGCCGTGATCGCCGTGCTGGACAAGATGGTCAAGCAGCGCAAGGACTCGGTCAGCCAGTACGAAGCGGCCAACCGTGAAGACCTGGCCGCGATCGAGCGTGCCGAGATCGTGGTCATCGAGGCCTACCTGCCCGCCAAGATGGGTGAGGCCGAGATCGCCGCCGCCATCCAGGCCGCCATTGCCGAAACCGGTGCCACCGGCCCGGCCGACATGGGCAAGCTGATGGGGGCGCTGAAGCCCAGGCTCGCCGGTCAGGCCGACATGGGCGTGGTGTCCAGGCTGGTCAAGCAGGCCCTGGCTGGCTGATCCGCCACCGCCCCTGCCGGACACGACAAGGCCCGCTTCACGCGGGCCTTGTCATTGCTGCAGCGGCCAGGCCAGCGCTTACACCTGGCGGCAGTTGCGCAGGGTCATGGAACTGCCTTCCACCGCGCTGACCTCGCCTTCCAGCTTGGCCCAGTCGCGCTCGCGCAGCATGGCGAAGTTGGCCGCCTGGTCCGGAGCGAATTCGCAACGGATGGTGTAGTTGTTGTTGTTGAAGGTGTCATTCTGGCGGATCCGCAACAGGCCACGGGTCGGCGTCACCAGGTAGTTGATCGATCCGACCTCACCCGGACGGCTGGAGTAGCTGTTCGAGTTGACCGTGTAGATCTGGCCGTCGATCCGGTAGCGGCGACCGATGTACTTGGCATACACCGGCAGGAAGGTGGCCGAACGGTCGCCCAGGTCTTCCTTGTTGGTGGTGGTGCCCAGCAGCAGGTCCTTGAAGCTGCCCGCAGCGTTGTAGGCCGCCATCGTATCGCGCACCTCCTTGCCCATCTTCTTGGACAGGTCCGGCGCGGTCACGTCCTCCGCCACGGAAGTCGGATACTGCGCGCGCGCAGCGGCGGCCAGCGCGTCCCCCTGGCTGCCCCCCTTGAGCTTGTCGAGCATGTCGCACATCGACTTGCGGGCATCCTCCTGGGCGATGGTCTGGCCGCGGGCCAGCTTGGTGGCCAGGGTGACCCGGCCGCTGCGGTCGGCGGTGCCGATCAGCACCAGCGGCGTGCGCAGGCCCTTGGTCTGGATCAGGTACTGGTTGCCGGTATCGCCTTCCACCAGCTGGCCGCCCACCTCGAACTGGTCATCGGCACCGATCTTGCGAAGCTGGTCCAGTGCACTCTGCACCTTCAGACCGGGCACCGTCAGGTCGGCCATGTACATCGCGCCATTGCGCGGATCCCCTACCGTCTTGAAGGCCTTTTCGCAGGCCGTGGACGCCGCAGCGGCCGAACCGCTCGTCGCCAGCAGCAACACCATCGTGGTGCAGACCATCCCTTTCATAACGCGTCCTTTTGCAGAGAAGTTGGATTGTCGTGGCCCCGCACACCGGCGGTGGGCCCGGATACCGCGGCGGCAGCCCCAGCGCGCCCTCGGTCCGGGCAGAAGGATAACGCGGACTTCGCTGCATTCTGCGACCGCGCTTCCACTTCACCTGCCGCAACGCCGGCATCTGCTAGAAAAGGAAGCCCGTACCGCTCCAGCCGACGCCGTAGATGCCGCATCCCCGCACCTTCCTGCCCATCGTCCGATCGCGCCTGGAGAAGCTGCAGGACAGCTTCCCGATGGCCGTGGCCAAGCGCTTCGTCGAAATCGACGTCCTGACCCAGGCCGCATCGGTTTCGTTCTATTCCCTGCTGTCGATGGCGCCGTTGCTGGTGCTGCTGCTGTGGTTGACCGCCTCGCTGTACCCGCCCGCGCAGCAGGCGCTGATCAGCCAGATCGGCTCGGTGGCCGGCAGCAGCGTGGCCAGCGTGGCCGATACCGTGCTGCACAACGCCAACAGCCAGCCGAGCATGGGCTCGCTGGCTGGGTTGTGGAGCACCCTGCTGCTGTTCGTCGGCGCCACCGCCGTGTTCGCACAGCTGCAGAACGCACTCAACCGCATCTTCCATACCAGCGGCCAGCGCCTGGAAGGCGTCCAGGCCTGGCTGCGCAAGCGCGTGTTCTCCTTCGGCGTGGTGCTGGCGCTGGGCTTCCTGCTGATCCTGTCGATGACCGCCACCACCGCCCTGCAGGTGGTATTCGCGCAGCTGCCATCGGTGTTGCCGGCCATCGGTTACGTGACCACGCTGCTGCTGTACACGCTGGCCTTCGCCTTCCTCTACCACTATCTGCCCGACCGTCGCGTGGCCTGGCGCCAGGCCTTCATCGGCGGGGCCATCACCTCGCTCCTGTTCGCCCTGGGGCGCTACGGCATCGGCGTCTACATCGCCACCGTGGCGCCCGGCAGCGCCTACGGTTCGATGGGCGCCCTGGTGATCGCGCTGGTCTGGATCTACTACGCTACCGCGGTGTTCTTCGTCGGCGCCCTGATGACCGCGGTGATCGACGAGCGCCTGAGTGCCCGGGCACAGCGGGCTGCCGCCAGCGCCGGCGGCAGCAGCGAACAACAGGCCGGCCCGACCATCGCCAGCGAGTAAACTAGGGGAACTGCCGCCCCTGCTGCGCGCCCCGGCGGCCGCGCCCTGCCCTGCTGCCCATGGCCCGTATCCCCGACGCTTTCATCGACGACCTGCTGGCCCGCACCGACATCGTCGAGGTGGTGGGCAGCCGCGTGCCGTTGAAGCGACAGGGCAAGGAGTACGCGGCACGCTGCCCGTTCCATGACGAGCGCTCGGCCTCGTTCACCGTCTCGCCGACCAAGCAGTTCTATCACTGCTTCGGCTGCGGTGCGCACGGCACCGCAATCAGCTTCCTGATGAACTACGACCGCCTCGAGTTCCTCGACGCGGTGGATGAGCTGGCCAAGCGCGCCGGCATGGACGTGCCACGCAGCGAGAACCCGCGCAGCGCCCAGCAGCAGGACGACAGCCGCGAACTCTATTCGGCACTGGATGCAGCGGCGCGCTTCTTCCAGAAGAACCTGGAGGGCAGCGACAAGGCCCGCGCCTACCTTGACGGCCGTGGCGTGGACGAACAGAACCGCGCCCGCTTCCAGATCGGCTATGCGCCCGACGGCTACAGCGGCCTGCGCGATGCGCTGGGCAAGGACGAGCGGCGGATGAAGCTGCTCGACCGTGCCGGCCTGTTCTCCAAGAACGACCGGGGGCACGTCTACGACAAGTTCCGCGACCGGGTGATGTTCCCGATCTTCGACCGCCGTGGGCGGGTGATCGCCTTCGGTGGCCGGGTGTTCGAGAAGGACGACGGTCCCAAGTACCTCAATTCGCCCGAAACCGCGCTGTTCCACAAGGGCCGCGAACTGTACGGCCTGTGGCAGGTGCGCCAGGCGAACCAGAAGATCGAGCGGCTGATCGTGGTCGAGGGTTACATGGACGTGGTCTCGCTGTTCCAGTTCGGCGTCACCCAGGCGGTGGCGACGCTGGGCACCGCGACCACGCCCGACCATGCCGAGCTGCTGTTCCGAAACGCACCGGACGTGTTCTTCTGCTTCGATGGCGATGCCGCCGGCCGCCGCGCCGGCTGGAAGGCACTGGAGTCGGTGCTGCCGCGCATGAAGGACGGCCGCCAGGCCTTCTTCCTGTTCCTGCCCGACGGCGAGGACCCGGACACCATCGTGCGCAAGGAAGGCGCTGAGGCCTTCAACGAACGCCTGAAGCAGGCCACGCCGCTATCGCAGTTCTTCTTCGACGAGCTGACCCGCGAGATCAACATGGGCACGCTGGACGGCCGGGCACGCCTGGCCGAGCGGGCCAGACCGATGCTGGCGCAGATTCCCGATGGCGCGTTCGGTGACCTGATGAAGCAGCAGCTGGCGCAGCTGACCGGGCTCGGTGCGGCCACGCAGAATACCCGCACGGCGATGCCGCAGCGCCCTCCGGCACGGTCGATCCAGCCGGTGGCCAAGCGCAGCCTGGTGCGGGGTGCGATCGCCGTGCTGCTGCAGCAGCCGTCGCTGGCGCTGACCCTGGGCGGCAAGCATCACTTCCAGGGCCTGCGCCTGCCCGGTGTGGAGCTGCTGCTGGAGCTGCTGGCACTGGTTGAACAGCGTCCCGATATCAGCACCGGCGCGCTGCTGGAGCATTTCGACGGGCGTGAGGAGCAGGCCTCGCTGCACACGCTGGCCGCCCAGACCCTGCCCGGCAGCGAAGCGATCTGGACCCAGGAACTGCACGACGCCGTGGCCCAGCTGGAGAAACAACTGTTGCAGCAACGTCTGGAAGAGCTGTTGGCAAAGCAGCGTCAGCAGGGACTGGACGATACTGACAAGTACGAACTGCGCGAGCTGCTCAAGGCCCGCGCCAACCTGGGCCGGTAGCGGCGGAACATTTCAACGGAGAGGACCATGCTGCTGCGCCTGACCTGCCTGCTGTTGCTGTCCCTCTGCCTGCCGCTGGCGGCCTTGGCCGCAGGTGCCCCGCTCAATGAAGTCCGCCCCGGCCTGTATGCCGGCGGCCAGCCCAGTGCCGCACACCTGCGCGAACTGGCTGCGCAAGGCGTACGCACCGTGATCGACCTGCGCCAGCCCGACGAGGACCGTGGTTTCGATGAAACGCGCGCGGCCGAATCGCTGGGCCTGCGCTATGTGCGCATCCCGGTGGCCGGCGCCGAGGGCCTGGATGCGGCCAATGTGCGCGCCGTGCACCAGGCCCTGCAGCAAAGCCAGGGGCCGGTGCTGCTGCACTGCGCGTCCGGCAACCGCGCCGGTGCCGTGCTCGGCCTGGTCAATGCACGCTACGAACATGCCAGCCCGGAACAGGCCCTCCAGCTGGGCCAGCGCGCCGGCCTGAAGTCGCTGGAAGCGGCCACCCGCCAGCGTCTGGCCACACCGGTCACCTCGCCCTGAACCCTCCACACCAAGGAGTCTGCCCCCCATGACCCGCTGGTGGTCGCGCCTGCGACCGGACAACTTCACCCTGGCCCTGCTGTGCACCGTCGGCCTGGCCTCGCTGCTGCCGATGAAGGGCGCCGCCGCCATCGTCCTGGACGATGTCACCACGGTCGCCATCGCCGCGCTGTTCTTCCTGCACGGGGCGCGCCTGCCGCGCGAATCGATCATCGGCGGCATGCTGCACTGGCGCCTGCATCTGACCATTCTCGCCTGCACCTTCCTGCTGTTCCCGATGCTGGGCCTGATGTTCAAGCCGCTGTCGGGCTGGCTGTTGACCCCGGAGCTGTACCTGGGCGTGCTGTTCCTGTGCACCCTGCCCTCCACCGTGCAGTCGTCCATCGCCTTCACCTCGATGGCGCGCGGCAATGTGCCGGCGGCCGTCTGCAGCGCATCGCTGTCGAGCATCCTCGGTGTGTTCCTCACGCCGCTGCTGTTGACCGCGCTGGCCGGCACCTCCGGCGGCGTGCACGACCCGCTGCATGCGATCGGCGGCATCATGCTGCAGCTGCTGGTGCCGTTCGTGGCCGGCCACCTGCTGCGCCCGTGGATCGCCGGCTGGGTCGAGAAGCAGCGCGCGCTGCTGCGCTACACCGACCAGGCCACCATCCTGCTGGTCGTGTATTCGGCGTTCGGCGAAGCCGTCACCGAAGGGCTCTGGAGCAAGACCCCCTTGCTGTCGCTGCTGGCAGTGGCCGTGGTAGCTGCCGTCCTGCTCGGTATCGCCATGCCGCTGATCACCTTCATCGCCCGTCGCCTGCACTTCAACCGCGAGGACGAGATCGCCATCGTGTTCTGCGGCTCCAAGAAGAGCCTGGCCACCGGCGTGCCGATCGCCAAGGTGCTGTTCGCCGGCGGCAGCCTCGGTGCCATCGTGCTGCCGGTGATGATCTATCACCAGATCCAGCTGATCGTCTGCGGTGTGATCGCGCAGCGCTACGCACGGCGCAGCTCCTGACCCGGAAATTCATCCACACATGGCGTGGAACTACTGCAGAGCAGAGCCCATGCTCGGCTGATGCCACGCCACGTGTGGACGCCCCTCGCGCCGTCGCTAATCCACGATGGCGGCAGCGATGTCGTGCAGCAATCGGGCGTTACGCTCTACGTCGGTGCCGCGCTCCCCGGTTGCGATCAGGCTGAAGGTCTTGCTGTCTCCCGTCCAGACAAGCTCGACGCGGGTACGGCCAGCGCTGTCAACGCTCTTCTTCAAGTGCGCGAGCGCGCCCTTTACTGTTGTGTTCTGCGCCTCGGCGATGACCTCGATATGCGTGCCCGCAGCGAGGAAGTTGTTCTCGCTGAACTCCACGATGCCGACGCCTTCCAGCTGGAAGAAACGGCTCAGCCCCGACGACCTGCTTCCATCCAGCACGCCACTGGACTCCATACCGATCAGCTCCGCCGGTCCCAGGAGGCTTGCTTCCAAGCTGCTGGGTGGCTGTGGCAGGCGCTGGCGTAGTTCCGACGCCGAGCGATATCGGCGGGGCAAGGCGGCCAGCAGTTCGGCCCGCGTTGGGATGTTCCCTTCTGCAACCTGCACCACACCCGCTGACCGGTCCATGTCCGTGCGAAGCTGATGCTTCACCGCTTCGGGGGCATCCAGGTCTGCCAGTCGCACGATCTGGTAGCTGCCAGCGCCTACGGACGACCCTCTCGTCATCGAGGCCTCCTGCATTGCAGCTTGCATGGCACGTTGATGTAGCCAACGTCCCACCGGATCAGGAGTTGCATCGGTCTGCGATGCCTGGGCCGACATCGACATCAGCAGTGAGGTTGCAAGAAAGCAAACGCTTTTCATGATGCTCACCACTCCGAAAGTTGGCAGTCGACCGCGCTCGTGGACTGGGTGAATACACGCCCGCCCAGCACCCATGTGTGGTAACCATGAACAACCATCCGTTCCGGATCGGTGCCATCGCCTGCGTGGAAGCGCCAGGAGTACAGTCCATTGTTGGGAGCAGCAAGGACATGCTTCGGCTCGATGTTTCCAAGCGGGATATGCCTGGATGCGGTAGAGCCCTGGAAGTTGCGGAACTGGGGCCGTTCGTAGGTAACGGATTCATTGACGAATCCAATGCAGTTGGCCCAACTCAGTGCTTTTACTTCTGCTGTTGCATTGCCGGCCAAGCACGCAAGCGCAGCACAGAGAACGATGGGCAGAGAAACATGGCATCTCATTGATAGCTCCACAGAATTGCGATTCATCTCGCAAATCCTGTGTATCCACATTCGACCATCCCGCCTGCCGAATCCATCCGTATCTGTGATCCACTGCCGGCGGTGAGTCAGCAGCGCGGCAGATCCCTACACCGTAGCGGCTCGGCGGGTTGGCAAAGTGCCGCCTCCGGCGAGCGGAACCCGACATTGAACGCACGGAGTTCTGTGGAAGACCGTCCACGCACGGCGTGGCTGCGCAGCACGCGTGCCGCCTCGATCAGGTCAAGCATGTCCTCACTGCGACGGCCGTCATGCATCCGGCTGATGCGCCCGCCTCTTTCCGGCATGCGGTAGCGCCGGGCCATGCCCGGCGGCAGGCGCCCGTTACAACCAGGGCAGGATCCAGTGGTCGATCAGCAGGAAGGCGAACAGCGCCATCAGATAGACGATGGAGTACTGGAACATCTTCATCGAGAACAGCTCATCCGGCGGATCCAGCATGCGCCACGCATACCAGAGGAACACCGCGTTGAGCACGATCGCACCGCCCAGGTAGAACGGTCCGCTCATGCCCACCAGATAGGGCAGCAGGCAGACCAGGGCCAGCACCACCGAATACACCATGATCTGCCTGCGGGTATGCACCACGCCGTGGGTCACCGGCAGCATCGGGATCTTCGCCTTGGCGTAGTCCTCGCGGCGGAAGATCGCCAGCGCCCAGAAATGCGGCGGCGTCCAGATGAAGATGATCAGCACCAGCAGCGACGAGTACGCCCAGTCCGAAGAGCCCTGCATTCCGGTGACGGCGGCCCAGCCCAGCATCGGTGGCATCGCGCCGGCCAGACCACCGATGACGATGTTCTGCGAGGTCGCACGCTTGAGGTAGACCGTATAGATCACCGCATAACCGATCAGCGAAGCGAAGGTCAGCACGGCGGTGATCACGTTCACCCACAGCACCAGGATCGTCATCGACAGCACGATCAGCGCGCCGGCGAACACCAGCACCTGCCACGGCTTGACCTTGCCGACCACCAGCGGCCGCCACGAGGTGCGCGCCATCTGCGCATCGATGTGCGCATCCAGCAGCTGGTTGATCGCAGCCGCAGCCGAGGCCGCCAGCCAGATGCCGAGGAAGCCGAGCAGGCCCGCGCGTACCTGTTCCCAGCTGGGCACGCCTGGAATGGCCAGGACCATGCCCACCAGGGCGGTGAACACGATCAGGGCGACGACCTTGGGCTTGGTCAGGTCCCAGTACTGGCGGTAATTGGAGAACATCGGATCAGTCCGGGGCACGCAGGCGGGCCAGCAGGCTGACCAGCACGAACAACAGGGCAACGGCCACGCCGTTGTGCGCCACCGCCACTTCCAGCGGCAGCGCCAGCTTCACGTTGAGGATGCCGAGGGTGACCTGCAGCACCAGCAGCACGATCAGCGCAGTCGCCCAGCCCCGCATGCTCGGCAGGCGGAACAGGCGCACGCCCAGCCACAGCAGGTAGGCAGCCACCACGATGGCAAACAGGCGATGCGCCAGCTGGATGGCGATACGCGAGGCGCCATCGAGCACGCCCCCTTCGTAGTCCACGCCGATGCCACGCCACAGGGTGAAGCCTTCGACGAAGTTGTGCTGCGGCCACCACTGGTTGGCACAGCGTGGGAAGTTGTCCAGCGAGGCGCTGCCGCCGCCGCAGGCCAGCGCCGCATAGTTGGCACTGACCCAGCCGCCCAGTGCGATCTGGGTGACCAGCACGACCACGGCGGCACGCAGCAGCCACTTCAGCCTGGGCGCCTCGGCCAGCGTGATCGGCAGATGCGTGGCCCGCCACGCCAGCCACACCAGCAGGCCGAACATCAGCATGCCGCCCAGCAGGTGGCCCATCACCACGATCGGCTTCAGCAGCAGCGTCACCGTCCACATGCCCAGCAGGGCCTGGAAGATCACCACCGCCAGGGTCAGTACCGCCGCGCGCGCCAGATCGATGTTGTTCCAGCGCAAGGCGGCAATCAGCAGTATCGCCTCACCACTCAGGGCCAGGGCACTGGCCGTTGCATGCCAGCCCATCATGTACAACGGTATGCCGGCAGCCACCAGCACGCAGGCGGTGACGACCGCCGTGGTTCCGAACCGGCGCCTGCGCGTGGCCAGCAGGGCCAGGGTCAGGATCTCGATGCCCAGCGCGCCGGCCAGGAAGCGGTGAACCTGCTCGCGCCAGGCCTTGTGCGTTTCCAGCGGACGGATGTCGGCGGCCGGGTGGCCAACCGTCTCCTCGATGTGCTGCGGCCAGGTCGCGCGGCCATAGCAGGTCGGCCAGTCCGGGCAGCTCAGCCCCGCATCGGACAGACGGACGAAGGCACCGAACATGATCGTGCTCGCGGTCATGATCATGGCGAACCACGCCAGGCGGTGGAAATTGCGGTGCAGCGCCGGACGCGCGGAAAGGCTCATCAAACAGGACTCACTTCAGTTTCAGCAACGTGGCCATGTCCTTGCGCAGGCCCCCGAGGTCGCTGCCCGGGGCATGGCGCATGATCACGAAACCGTTCGGATCGATCACGTAGACCGGCAGGCCAGCCGGATCGTCGACGCCGGGCAGGGCCGCGCGCAGCGCTGGCGACGGTGCCAGCGGCCGCAGCGCGGGCAGCGAGGCGATCGACGCCGGTGGCGGACCCAGCCACAGGATCTCGACATTATCGGCGTTATGGCCGAACAGCTGCCACACCTTGCCCAGTCCCTGCGACAAAGTGACGCACTGCGCGTCGCAGGCACCGGCCGGTGCCACCAGCAGGCGCCAGGTGCGCGCCTCCGGATTCCAGGGATAGGCCGTGCCGTCGGCCAGGGTCGGTGGCTGCTGGCGCAGGTCCACCGGGGGTTTGAGCAGCTGTCCACTGTTGCGGTGGCCGGTGGGCTGCCATCCGGAGAAGCGAAGCACGGCCGCCAGCGCCATTGCCCCGAAGAACACGGCGAACAACAGCACCAGGGTCCGGCGACCGGAACCGCGCGCCTGCGGGGATGTAGCAGTGTTCATGCGGGCATTTTCTCATGGTTGGACAGGGGATGCCGGGCGCCCGAAGTCGGGCCGGCGCTAGCGTGGAACGCGCCTGCTGCGCCATTCCAGCACCAGCGCGACCACCAGCACGGTCAGCGCCAGGCCGAACCATTGCACGGCGTAGCCCAGGTGGCGCTGCGGGGGCAGCGTGTTCGGCAGCAGATCGAGGTCGCGTTCATCACCGAAGGGCAGCGCCGGATCAAGCCGCAGCACGCGCTCCGGCAGTGCAGGCAGCCCCAGCGCCGTCGCCAGGCCCTCGGCAGGCAGCCGGCTGGCCAGCCAGCGCTGCGCCTCACCGGTTGCAGAGAACGCCGGGCCCAGCGCCAACCCTGCCGACGGCGGCGGCGCCAGCAGCCCGCGCACGGCCACCGGCGAAGGCGGCGGCGGCAGGTCGGGGAGCGTGCGGTCGGCGGGCAGCGCGCGCCAGCCGAGGTCGACCAGCAGCACGCTGCCGCCGTCGCTGCGGAAGGGGCGATAGATCTTCACCCCGGCCCGGCCGTGCCGGGTCTGGTTGTCCAGCAGCACCACACCCGGCAGGAAGCGGCCATGGTCGGCCACGCCATGCAGCGCGCCCGGCGCCGCCAGTGCCTGCGCCAGCGGAAGTGCCTGCGCCGCAGCGGGGCCCTGCGCATCCAGCATGGCCTGCTTTGCATGCATGCGCTGCAACTGCCACAGCCCCAGCGCGGTGAATCCCGTGATCGCCACCAGCGCCAGCAGCCAGCCGATCACCCGCGTGTGCTGGCGCATCATGACAAGTCCGCGCAAACGCGGTCAGATAGGCACATCCACCCTGCCCTCGAGCCGCGCATGAGTGATTCGCTGAAGACCCTGCTGGTGATCGCGTTTCTGATCGTCATCGTCTGGAACCTGGGCGCCGGGCTGTACTACCTGCTGGTCGACCGGGGCCAGACCAAGCGCACGGTCAACGCACTGACGCGCCGCATCGCGGTGTCGGTGGCGTTGATCGTACTGGTGATCGTGAGCATCTACATGGGCTGGATCAAACCGCACGGCATCGGTGGCTGAGTACGCCACCGGCACCGGCGCTTACAGCACGTAGACGAACAGGAACAGCATCAGCCACACCACGTCGACGAAGTGCCAGTACCACGCAGCGGCTTCGAACGCGAAATGGTTGTCGCGGGTGAAGTGCCCCTTTGCCGAGCGCAGCCACATCACGATCAGCATGATCGTGCCCAGCAGCACATGCGCACCGTGGAAACCGGTCAGCATGAAGAACGTCGACCCGTAGATGCCCGAGCCGAGCGTCAGGTTCAGCTCCTTGTAGGCGTGGATGTACTCCTCCGCCTGCAGGGCAAGGAAGCCCAGGCCCAGCGCCACGGTCAGGCCCAGCCAGACCAGCAACTGGCGACGGTGCCCGGCCTTCAGCGCATGGTGGGCGATGGTGAGCGTCACGCCGGAAGTCAGCAGGATCAGCGTATTGATCAACGGCAGGCCCCAGGCCGGAATGGTCTGGAAGGCCCCGCCGATCGCCGCCGGGCCGTTGGTAGGCCATCCCGCGGAGTAGCCCTGCCACAGCAGCTCGTTGGTCATCACCCCGCGGCCCTCGCCGCTGAGCCAGGACAGGCCCAGGTGGCGGGTGTAGAACAGTGCGCCGAAGAATGCGCCGAAGAACATCACCTCGGAGAAGATGAACCAGACCATCCCCATCCGGAACGAACCATCGACCTGGCGGTTGTAGTTGCCGGCCTGCGATTCGCGCACCACGTCGCTGAACCACCAGAACAGGGTCAGCACCAGCATCGCGATGCCGATGTAGAACGTCCAGCGCCCCCAGCTGGCATCGTTGAGCCAGCTGGCCACGCCCACCATGGTCACCATCATCGCGATGGAGCCCACGAATGGCCATTTGCTCTGGGCCGGGACGAAGTACACGTTGGCGTCGGTCGGTGTCTGGGCCATGTCGTTATCCGGGTCAGGGAGCGGCGTGCGCGCCTTCCGAAGTGGCGGCCGGAGCCAGCCGATCGGACAGCGCGTCGTTGCGGTAGAAGGTGTAGGACAGGGTGATCGTCTTGATTTCCGGCGGCAGATCCGGATCGACGATGAAGCGCACCGGCATGTCGCGCTTCTCGCCGGCCTGCAGCGTCTGCGCGGTGAAGCAGAAGCACTCGGTCTTGCTGAAGAATCCGGAGGCACGTGCTGGCGCGACCGAGGGCACCGCACTACCGACGATCGCCTGTGGGCCGTCATTGCGGGCGTAGTACAGCGCCTCGTTCAGCTCACCGGGCACCACGTCCATGGTCAGCTGCTCGGGATGGAATGCCCATGGCAGCCGCGAATTGACCCCGCCATCGAACTCCACCCGCACGGTGCGCTTTGCGGTGGCAGCCCCCACGCTGGCCTCGCTGCCCGGGCCGCGCTCCAGGCGCACGCCGAACACCTTCTCGCACGCGATGCGATACAGCGGCACCAGCGAGAAGGTCAGCAGGAACACGGCCACGGCAACGCCGATCAGGCGCGGCAGGCCGGCGCTGGGCGACGGTGTGCTGGCCGGTGTCGGGCTCATCGTCCGATCACCCCGCTGAGAATGAAGGTGGCATAGACCAGTACGGCGATGGCGCCCACCACGACCGCCGTGCGCCGGGCACGCCGGCGCTGCTGTTCGATGCCCTGAGTCTCGCCGCCGTACAGCCGGGCCCTGCCCGGCTGCTCTTCGACAGCCGAGCCGGGCTCGGCTCTACAGGTCTGGAGCGGGCTCTCGTTATGCATGCCCCACCTCAATGCGTGATGTCGTCATGCGCCAGATCGCCCGGGCGCAGGATCGGCGGGGTGGTGAAGGTATGGGCCGGTGCCGGCGACGGCAGCGTCCACTCCAGGCCACGCGCACCTTCCCAGGACCGATCGGCCGCCTTCTCGCCATTGCGCAGCGAGGACAGCAGGATCGCCGCCATCATGAAGGGCGTGACGAACATACCGAATGCGCCGATCGAGCTGATCAGGTTCCAGTCGGCGAACGCCACGCTGTAATCGGGAATACGGCGCGGCATCCCGGCCAGGCCGAGGAAGTGCTGCGGGAAGAACAGCAGGTTGACGAACACGATCGACCACCAGAAGTGCACCTTGGCCCACTTCTCGCTGTACATGCGACCGGTCCACTTCGGCCACCAGTAGTACACCGCGGCAATCAGCGCGAACACCGCACCGGTCACCAGCACGTAGTGGAAGTGGGCAACGACGAAGTAGGTGTCGTGGTACTGGAAGTCGGCGGCGACGATGGCCAGCATCAGACCGGAGAAGCCGCCAATGGTGAACAGGATGACGAAGGCCACCGACCACAGCATCGGCGCCTCGAACGTCAGCGAGCCACGCCACATCGTGCTGACCCAGTTGAAGACCTTCACGCCGGTCGGGATCGAGATCAGCATGGTGGCGAACATGAAGTAGATCTCGCCGCCCAGCGGCATGCCCACGGTGAACATGTGGTGGGCCCAGACGATGAACGACAGGAAGGCGATCGCAGCCGTGGCGTACACCATCGCCTGGTAGCCGAACAGGGGCTTGCGGCTGAAGGTGGGAATGATCTCGCTGACCACGCCGAAGGCGGGCAGGATCATGATGTACACCTCGGGGTGGCCGAAGAACCAGAAGATGTGCTGGAACATCACCGGGTCACCGCCACCGGCGGCGTTGAAGAAGCTGGTGCCGAAGAACTTGTCGGTCAACAGCATGGTCACCGCACCGGCCAGCACCGGCATCACCGCGATCAGCAGGAAGGCGGTGATCAGCCAGGCCCAGCAGAAGATCGGCATCTTCAGCAGGTCGATGCCCGGCGCGCGCATGTTGAGCACGGTGGCGATGATGTTGATCGCGCCCATGATCGAACTGATGCCGGCCACGTGGATGGCGAACACAGTGAAGGCCACGTTGTAGCCGCCCTGCAGCGACAGCGGCGGATACAACGTCCAGCCACCGGCCGGCGCACCTCCGGGCAGCAGGAAGGTGAGCAGCAGCAGGCTGAAGGCCACCGGCAGCAGCCAGAACGACCAGTTGTTCATGCGTGGCAGGGCCATGTCCGGCGCACCGATCTGCAACGGCACCATCCAGTTGGCCAGGCCGACGAAGGCCGGCATCACTCCGCCGAAGATCATCACCAGTGCGTGCACGGTGGTGAGCTGGTTGAAGGTTTCCGGCCTGACGAACTGCAGGCCCGGCTGCATCAGCTCGGCGCGGATGATCACGCTCATCGCCGCGCCGATGATGAACATGATGAAGCTGAAAAGCAGATACAGGGTGCCGATGTCCTTGTGGTTGGTCGAGAAGAACCAACGCTCGAAGAAACCCGGGTGGTGGTGGTGATCGTCGTGCCCAACTGCCGAGTGCGCCATTGCAAAACACCTCTCAGAATCGGTTGTCGCCACGGCCGCAGGCGGCCGCGGGATTTACATCACGCGCCGCTGGCCGCGGTGGCAGGGGCGGCACCCGCTTCGGCGGCGGCAGGTTCGGCCGGCGCGGCAGGCGTCTCCGCCGCAGGCGCAGCCGGTTCGGCCGGGGCTGCGGCCGGCGGTGCCGGCTTGCGCTGCGCCAGCCACTGCCTGAACTCCTCCTTGGATACGGCCTCGACCACGATCGGCATGAATCCGTGGTCCTTGCCGCACAGTTCAGCGCACTGCCCGCGATAGACGCCCGGCTGCTCGATGCTGGTCCAGGCCTCGTTGATGAAGCCGGGAATGGCATCCTGCTTCCAGCCCAGCGCCGGCACCCACCAGGCGTGGATCACGTCGTCGGAGGTGATGACGAAACGGACCTTGGTATCGACCGGCAGCACCAGCCGGTTGTCGACATCCAGCAGGTAGTGGGGATGGCTCTCGCGCGTCGGCACCTTGCCACTCTGCCGCATGCGGTCCGACTCGCGGTCCAGGCGGCTGGTGAAGGTGACGTTCTCGCCCAGGTACTCGTACTTCCACATCCACTGGTAGCCGGTGACCTTCACCGTCATCTCGGCATCGCGGGTGTCGTACATCTTGATCAGGTTGGCCGTGGCCGGCCATGCCATCACCACCAGGATGATCACCGGGATCACCGTCCAGATGATCTCGGCCTTGGTGTTGTGGCTGAAGGTGGCTGCGACCGCCCCCTTGGATTTGCGGAACTTGAAGATGGCGTAGGCCATCGCCCCGAACACGATCACGCCGATCACCGTGCAGACGATCAGCGAGAGATTGTTCGACTCCCAGGCCAGGCGCGAGGTCTGGGTTACCCCCTTGCCCATGTTCAGCTGCCACGGCTTGGGATCGGCCGCCTGGGCCCATGCCATCGCCGGAACCCATCCCCCGGCCACCACTGCGGCGGCCATTGCAACGCACTTCGTGCCCCACCTGCTGCTTTGCTTCATTGCCTAGACCCTTAGCGTCGTCGGTTGCCGCCATCGCTGGCGGCGAGCAAGCCTTCAAGTGTCTCTGCGAGCGTCTGACGTTCGGCCGGCGCGAGGAAACTCCCCACCTCCACCTGCCGGCCGCTGGACGCAAGCCGGACCCTCTCATCGTCGGCGAGCAGGCGCACCCAATGCGGGTGAGCCCGGAACACCGGCAATCCACCGGGTACGGGGATGACCTCCACATACGCCGGCACTACCCGGATTTCCTCCTGCCGTTCGCCGCTGCGCCACAGGGCACGTAACGCGGCTGCCAGCAACAGGCTGTACAGCAGCGCGAACAGGGGGGCGAATGCATTGCCGGCCAACCACCCCAGGGCGGAGACCAGCCACATCGCTCCCGACAACACGGTGAACAACAGGACGAACTGCCGGGCATCGAGCGCCCGTGGGGGACGCAGCCGCAGCTGCGTACCTGACCCATCTGGAGCTGGAAGCACCTCGATCATGTCGCAACCGCGTTCCTGCCGCGGGAAACGTCTCGATGGTAGCCCCGCCGTCTCACCGGTAGCAAGGGTGCATTCACACTTTTTGCCATGCTGCAATACAGCATTCGCCCGGCGCCGCAAATGACGAATTCAGCACAAATAGTGTCGCGCTTGCTGAACACGCTGAATCCACCACCGTTAGGGGCTATCAGCATTCACGAAGGCGGCCGCGGGGCACTTCCGGAGGGCGCAAAAATGATTAAAATCGCCAAGTTTTCCATTGGCCGGACCGGCATGAACGCACCCTCCTCCTCCCTTGCCGCCCACGACGCCCCGCGTCATGGCGCGCTGCTGTCGCCGGAACTGCCGGCGTCCCCCAACCCGTTCCGCCAGGCCATTACCGACGCCTGGCTGAAGGACGAGGCCAGCCACGTCCGTGAGCTGCTGGCGCAGGCCCGCCTGCCCGCCGAGGAACAGGCCCGGGTGCAGGCGCTGGCCGCCGATCTGGTCGGCCGCGTGCGCGTGCGCGCCAAGGACCAGGGCGCGATCGAAGCCTTCATGCGCCAGTACGATCTGGGCAGCGAGGAAGGCGTACTGCTGATGTGCGTGGCCGAAGCGCTGCTGCGCATTCCGGACCAGGACACCGCCGACAAACTGATCCGCGACAAGCTGGCCGACGCCGACTGGGAAAAGCACCTGGGCGGCAGTGACTCGGTACTGGTCAATGCCTCCACCTGGGGCCTGATGCTGACCGGCAAGCTGGTGCAGATGAACGATGCCACCCGTGCCGACGCACCCAGCGCGTTCAAGCGCCTGGTCGGACGCGTGGGTGAGCCGGTGATCCGCCTGGCCGTGCGCCAGGCGATGAAGATCATGGGCCATCAGTTCGTCATGGGCCGCACCATCAGCGAGGCGCTCGCGCGTTCGCACAAGGGCGACAACGCCAGCTATCGCTATTCCTTCGACATGCTGGGCGAAGGTGCCCTGACCATGAAGGATGCGCTGCGCTATCTGGAAGACTACCGTCGTGCGATCCACGCCATCGGCGGTGACCACAAGGCACGCGGTGGCCGTCCCGACGGCGACGTCAACAACGCACCGGGCATCTCGATCAAGCTGTCGGCGCTGTACCCTCGCTACGAACATGCCAAGCGCGAGCGCGTGCTGAAGGACCTGGTGCCGGGCGTGCTGGAACTGGCGCAGCTGGCCAAGAGCTACGGCATCGGCTGCACCGTCGACGCCGAGGAGTCCGACCGCCTCGAGCTTTCGCTGGACATCATCGAGCAGGTGTTCTGCGACGCCTCGCTGGCCGGCTGGGACGGCTTCGGCGTCGTGGTGCAGGCCTACCAGAAGCGCACCCCGTACACGATCGACCACTTGGCCGACATGGCCCGCCGTGCCGGTCGCCGCCTGCAGGTGCGCCTGGTCAAGGGCGCCTACTGGGATGCCGAGATCAAGCGCGCGCAGATCGAGGGCTACCCGGGCTACCCGGTGTTCACCCGCAAGCAGAACACCGACGTGTCCTACCTGGCCTGTGCCAAGCGTCTGTTCACACATGCCGATGCGATCTACCCGATGTTCGCCACCCACAACGCGCACACCATCGCGGCCGTGCGCAGCATTGCCAACGGCGGCGTGTACGAGCACCAGAAGCTGCACGGCATGGGCGACGATCTCTACGCCGAAGTGGTGCCGGCCGATCGTCTCGGCCTTCCCTGCCGCGTCTATGCGCCGGTCGGATCGCATGAGGATCTGCTGCCGTACCTGGTGCGGCGCCTGCTGGAAAACGGCGCCAACTCCAGCTTCGTCAACCGCATCACCGACGAACGCGTGCCGATCTCCGATCTGATCCGCGATCCGGTCGAGATGGTGTCCTCGTTCGAATCGATTCCGCATCCCAAGATCCCGCTGCCGGTTGACCTGCTGCGCAGCCAGAACCACGACAGGAAGAACTCCATGGGCGCCAATCTCGCCAACGACAACGAACTGCGCGCCCTGGCCGGGCAGCTCAACGCGGCAGTGAAGCCGTGGCAGGCCGCGCCGCTGGTGCCGGGTGCGACCCCCGCAGGCGCGCCGCAACCGGTAACCAACCCCGCCGATACCCGCGAAGTGGTCGGCCAGTGGCTGCCCGCCGATACCGCCACCGTGCAGAAGGCGCTGGCCAATGCCGTGGCCGCGCAGCCGGCCTGGAACCGCACCCCGGCAGCAAGCCGCGCCGCCATTCTCGAGCACGCCGCCGACCAGCTCGAAGCACGCATGCCCGAGTTCATGGCGCTGTGCGTGAAGGAAGCCGGCAAGAGCCTGCCCGACAGCATTGCCGAAGTGCGTGAAGCGGTCGACTTCCTGCGCTACTACGCCAAGCAGGCACGCGAGCAGTTCGGACATGCCGAGAAGCTGCCGAGCCCCACCGGCGAATCCAACGAGCTGCAGCTGCACGGCCGTGGCGTGTTTGTCTGCATCAGCCCGTGGAACTTCCCGCTGGCGATCTTCCTGGGCCAGGTGGCCGCCGCACTGGCTGCCGGCAACAGCGTCATCGCCAAGCCGGCAGAGCAGACCAACCTGGTCGGCTACTACGCCGTGAAGCTGCTGCATGACGCCGGCGTGCCGGCCGAGGTGGTGCAGTTCCTGCCGGGCGATGGTGCCACCGTCGGCGCGGCGCTGACCGCCGATCCGCGCGTGGCGGGCGTGGCCTTCACCGGCTCCACCGACACCGCACGTGCGATCAACCGCGCGATGGCCGCGCGTGATGCCGCCATCGGCGTGCTGATCGCCGAGACGGGTGGCCAGAACGCCTTCATCGCCGACTCCTCGGCGCTGCCGGAACAGCTGGTCAAGGATGCGATCGGCTCGGCCTTCACCTCGGCCGGCCAGCGCTGCTCGGCCGCACGCGTGCTGTTCGTGCAGGACGACATCGCCGACAAGGTGATGACCATGCTGGCCGGCGCCATGAAGGAACTGAAGGTCGGCGACCCCGGCCTGCTGTCCACCGACGTCGGCCCGGTGATCGACGCCGATGCGCTGAAGATCCTGCAGGACCATGCCGAACGCATGGACCGCGAAGCGCGCCTGATCGCTGCGGCTGAACTGTCCGCCGAGGCTGCCCACGGCACCTTCTTCGCACCGCGCGCGTACGAACTGAAGAACCTGGGCCAGCTGCAGAAGGAGATCTTCGGGCCGGTCCTGCACGTCATCCGCTGGAAGGGTGAGCAGCTGGACGCGGTGATCGAGCAGATCAATGCCACCGGCTACGGCCTGACCCTGGGCGTGCACTCGCGCATCGACGAGACCGTCGATCGCATCACCAACGGCATCCAGGTCGGCAATGTGTATGTCAACCGCAACCAGATCGGTGCAGTGGTCGGTGTGCAGCCATTCGGCGGCCAGGGCCTGTCCGGCACCGGACCGAAGGCCGGTGGCCCACATTATCTGCTGCGCTTTGCCACCGAGAAGACCGTCACGGTGAACACCACGGCCGCTGGTGGTAACGCCTCGCTGCTGACGCTGGGCGACTGATCACCGGGTTGATGTGGTCAACGAAAAACCCCGCGGAAGCGGGGTTTTTCGTGCCTCGCTTGCTGTAGAACCGAGCCCGCGCTTGGCTTTTCCGGCGCAGCCGAGCGTGGGCTCGGCGCTACAGGGAGCCAGGTGCCGCCGTGGCCTCGGCACGCATCAGATTGCGCCAGTGGCGCAACGCCACCAGTGCATTGATCCAGAAACCGACGTACAGGATCGACGTCAGGTGCAGGCCACGGCTGTAGTACAGGGGCACGGCGATCGTGTTGACAAGCAGCCACACCCACCACGATTCCAGCTTGCGGCGCATCATCAGGATCTGCGCGATCACGCTCAGCACCAGTACCGCCGAATCGACGTAGGGCGCATAGGCGTGGGTCAGGCGGGTCAGCATCCAGCCGTAGCCGAACGTGGCCAGGGCCGCCGTCGGCAGCAGCCACATTCCCGTGCGCGGGCGCAGCGAGGTGATCGGCAGCGGTGCGC
This sequence comes from Stenotrophomonas maltophilia, assembly GCF_025642255.1. NCBI lineage: Bacteria > Pseudomonadati > Pseudomonadota > Gammaproteobacteria > Lysobacterales > Lysobacteraceae > Stenotrophomonas > Stenotrophomonas maltophilia. The sequence continues at coordinate 347,171 of NZ_CP106759.1, read as the reverse complement.
CGTGGTTGCCACGCAGCCATTGCCACCATCCCAGCACGCTGATGGCGATGAAGAAGAACTGCAGCACCATGTCGGCGAACAGGTGTGAGCGCTCGAAGACAACGGCGAACAACGCGCAGCCGACAATGCCCAGCCACCAGGTGTGGACGTTGTTGCGTCCCGCCAGCAGGATCGAGCCTGCGACCGCTACGTTGGCGGCCAGCTCCAGCTGGAAGTTCGGATCGGACAGGTTCATGCGGCCATTGTCGTAGATCCACAGCCCGCGTGGATGCGCGCTGCACAAACAAAAGGCCCCGCTTGCGCGGGGCCCTTCGTGTACTGGATGAGGCCGAAGCCTGGATCAGAACTTGTACTGCAGCGATGCGGCCAGCACGTCGCCACTGACCTTGTACTTGCCGATGACGGTGTTGGCCGTCGCCGAGGTCGAGTAGATGTCCGGATCCTTGGTGAACAGGTGGGTGTAGCCCACGCTGTACTCCAGCTTGTCCGACGCTGCGTAGGTCATACCCAGCGACAGCCACTTGCGGGTGGTGTCCGGCACGCGGACGTCACGGTGCTCGTAGGTGGTCGGGGTCTGATCGTAGGCCAGGCCGCCGCGCAGGGTCAGCTTGTCGTTGACCTTGTAATCGGTACCGATTGCCGCGAAGGTGGTATCGCGGTAGTGGAACGGCAGCACGCTGTCCGGCTGGTTGGAGTCATAGTCGACGGTGACCTGGTCAAACTTGCTCCAGGCAGTACGGGTGACTTCAGCCATGACCTGCCACTGGTCGTTCACCCGATGGGTGATGCCGACGGTCGCGCTGGCCGGCAGGGTGATGGTGGCGCGGCCGTTGCTGTCGATGAAGGTACCGGTATTGGCCAGGAAGGCCGCGGCATTCTGCGGAATGGTGAAGTCGGCGGTGCCGTCGGTGATCTTGTGTTCGACCTCCGAGCGGTAGCTGAAGGCGATGTTGGTGCCTTCCACCGGGCTGACGGTCATGCCCAGGGTATAGCCGACCGACACTTCGTCACCCTTGATGCGCAGGTAGCCATCAGCGGTGCCCGGAGCGAAGCCCAGCTGGGCCGCCTGGCGGGCAGCAGCCTGCGAAGCGGCAGCGGCCTGGGCCGGAGTACCGCCGGCCTGCAGCACGCGGGCGGCAGCCTGGCGCTGGGCCGTGGCGTTGATCGCGGTGCCGGTGTCGACGGCGCTGGTCAGGTCAACGTTCAGGCGCTCGGCGAACACCGAAGCACCAAACGACAGGTACGGGTTGACGTCGTACGAGAACGCGACGCCCAGGTCGATCGCCTGCAGTTCGGTCTTGACGCCGTTGTAGCGGCCGACCCAGTCACGGTCGTATTCGGTCTTGAAGCCGAACGGAACGGTCAGCGAGGCACCGAAGTGCATGTTCTCGTTCTCGCCGAACGGCAGGTGGAAGTAGGCCGCCGGGACCGGGGCGATCATGCCGGCGTCGCCGCCGTTGCCACCCGAGATCGGCGCGCCGTTGCCGTATTCGCCACGGCCGCGGAACTTGGCACCGAAGCTGATGGCGCTGACGTCGCCCTGCAGCAGGGTACCGTCGAGCAGGCGCATGGAGGCCGGGTTGGTGGCGATGACCGAGGCGTCACCTTCGGTCGAGGTGGAGCCGGCGAAGGCGCGGCCCAGGCCCTTGGCGCTGTTTTCCTTCAGCTGGAAGGCAGCAGCGTTGGCGTCGGCGGCGGCCAGCGCACCGGCAACGCCGACGGCCAGCAGGGTCAGACGGGCAATGGTGGAAGCGGTTTGCATCGTAGTTCTCTCTCCGGTAAGCGGTGATGTTGCTCTGAGTGCGCCTGCGCCCGGCAGGCCCTGGGGCCCATCGGAGCGCGCCGGATTCCCCTCCCGACATACGACGCCGTATGCGAGTATTACCCAGAGCCGTTAATGAAACAATAACAGCGGCGGCGCTTTTTTCGTCGCAAAACCTGAACAGGAGCGCCCCCGCCATGGAGCCCGGCGCGCTAGGCTTGTCGCCATGTTCGTTTCCCTTCCGTCGCGCAAGAAGGCCGCCCTGCGCTGGGCCACACCCGTGCTGTTTGCGGCACTGTGGCTGGCTTTCCTGTGGTCGATCTCACGGCCGGATGATGCCAGGGGCAGCCTGTGGCTCGACTGGGGCGCGCTCTCCACCGGGCTGACCCATCCGCTGGACTGGTGGGCCACCCTGCAGGACGGCAGCGTGCTGCGCCTGTTCACAGCCCTGTTCCTGCATGCGGACTGGTCGCACCTGCTGGGCAATCTGGTCTTCCTGCTGATCTTCGGCCTGCCGGCAGAGCGGGTACTGGGGCCATGGCGCCTGTTGCTGCTGTTCCTGGTCGGCGGCGCGGTCTCCAACTTGGTGGCGATCTACACCATGGGCAGCCCGGACCAGATCATCATCGGTGCCAGCGGCGCGGTGTCGGCCCTGATCGGCGCCTACCTGGCCCTGTTCCCGGGCGCGCGACTGGGCGTGGTGATTCCCCTCGGCCTGTTCCTGGAGTTCGTACGCGCCCCGGCCTATCTGCTGATCGGCGTATGGGCAGCACTGCAGGTGGTGTTCGCCTATATCGGCCCGACCTTCGGCATGGTGGCCTGGTGGGCCCACATCGGCGGCTTCGTGTTCGGCGTGGTGTATGGCGTGTACGTGCGCGCAGCGATCGCGCGCCGCCTGCGCAAGCGGCACGGGTTCTAGGCAACCGGCCGGCGCCGCCGGGCGTGGCCCGGCGCTGCCTCAGGGCTTTGCCGGGGCCGGGCTCGGCTTTGCTTCCGGCTTTGCTTCCGGCTTTGCTTCCGGCTTTGCTTCCGGCTTGGCGGTCGCCGCGTCGGCGGCCTTTTCCGCTTCCGCCTTCGCGGCTTCGGCCTTCAGTCGCGCGGCCACCGAACCGGGATGCTTCAGTTCGGCGAGCGCATCGTTGATCGGGCCATCGCCCGGCAACACCGCGCCTGCCCGATAACCTTCGGTTCCTTCATCGTCGCCGCGCAGATGACCCGGCAGGGTGGCTTCGCTGTAGTCGCTCAGGCTGGCCGGCAGCGCGTCATCCTCAGGGCGCGGCGCAGGCTTGAGCTCCACATCCGGCACGATGCCGGTGGCCTGGATCGACTTGCCGCTGGGCGTGTAATAGCGCGCCGTGGTCAGCTTCACCGAATCGCCGTTGTCCAGCGGCAGCACGGTCTGCACCGAGCCCTTTCCGAACGTGCGGCTGCCAACCACGCGTGCGCGGCCATTGTCGCGCAATGCACCGGCCAGCACTTCCGAGGCGCTGGCCGAACCCGCATCGGCCAGCACCACCACCGGTGCGCCCTTCAACAGGTCGCCCGGCGTGGCGTCGAAACGCGCATCGCTGATGCTGATGCGGCCCCGCGTACTGACGATGTTGCCCTTGTCCAGCAGATCGTCGGCCACCTGCACAGCGGCGGTCAGCAGGCCACCCGGATTGCTGCGCAGGTCCAGCACCAGCCCCTTCAGCGTTCCACCGGACTGCTTCTGCAGCTGCTGCACATGCTTCTGGAAATCCGAACCGGTGTCGGCCTGGAAGGTACTCAGGCGGATGTAGCCATAGCCCGGTTCCAGCAGGCGGCTACGCACGCTGGTGACGCGGATCGTCTGCCGGGTCAGGCTGACATCGAAAGGCTTCGGCCGGCCGTCGCGCACGATGGTCAGCACCACCTTGCTGCCGGCCGGGCCCCGCAGCGGCTCACTGGCATCGATCGCACTGATCGGCTTGCCATCGATGGCGATGATCAGATCGCCCGCGAGGATGCCGGCCTTGGCCGCCGGCGTGTCATCGATCGGCGCGATCACCTTCATGCTGGCGTTGTCCGGCTGCTGCTGCAGCTCGACGCCGATGCCCTCGTAGGCACCGGAGGCCTGCTCGTCGAAGGCCTGCGCATCTTCCTTGTTGAAATACGTGCTGTGAGGGTCGAGGTCGAGCAGCAGGCCACTGACCGCCGACTGCATCAGCTTGTTGTCGTCGACCGGGTCGACATAGGCCGCGCGCACCGCGTTGTACACCGCCACGAAACGGCGGATGTCTTCCAGCGGCACCTTCGAGGTCACCGCCTCCTCGCTGCTCGCCGCCTGCCCGCTGTTCGCAGCGGTCGGGGCCGGCGCGGTCTGCTGCGCCCAGGACAGCGCTGGCAACAGGGCCAGCAAGAGGGTGGCGGTACGGGCTGCGCGCATGGAGCACTCCTGTCGACGGTGGCATCGTGCCCAAGGCACAGGCACCGATTATGCGCGAAGCACAGCTAAATTCCCGTTGAACCCACGCAGTCCGTGCAGGCCCCGGGTTCAGCGGCGCTGCAGCCAGCTGTCTGGATTGACCGGCTGCCCGCCACGACGCAGCTCGAAATACAGTGCGGTCACGCCCTGGCCGCCGGAGTTGCCGACCTTGGCGACCGCATCGCCACGGCTGACCCGCGCACCTGCATCCTTCAGCAGCGTGTCGTTATGCGCATAGAGGCTCATGTAGCCGTTGCCGTGATCGACGATCAGGATCATGCCGTAACCGGTCATCCAATCGGAGAAGACGACCGTGCCATCGGCTACCGCGGTCACCGTGCTGCCGGCCGGGGCACCGATCAGCACGCCGCTGCTGGTGCGGCCATCTGGCAGCTTGCCGCCATAGCGTGCCAGCAGATTGCCCGACAGCGGCCACCCCAGTCCCCCCACCTTCGGTGCCGGCGCCGATGCCACGGCCGGCGGCACCTTGGTCGCCGGCGGCGGTCGGCCTTCGGCGGCGGCCTGGCGTGCAGCGCGTTCGGCGGCGGCCTTCTCCGCGGCAGCCCGGCGCGCTGCCGCGCGACGCTCGGCTTCGGCCCGCGCTGCGGCCGCGCGCAGATTGGCCAGCAGGGTTTCCAGTGCCTTGGCATCCTGCCCCAATGCCTGTTCCTTCTCGCGCCGGTCCTTGAAGCGTTCGTCCAGCGAGGCCACGGTCTGCGCACGTTCGCGACGATCGGCCGCCAGCGCAGCCGCCTGCTGCTTCTGCTCGCGCTGGGTCCCCTGCAGCTGCTGCTGGCGTTCGGCAATCTGTGCCTGCAGCGCCTCCAGTTCCTTGAGATCGGCAGTCAATGCGGTGATGCGCTGCGCGCGCTCGCGCTGCAGGTACCGGTGGTAGGCCAGTGCACGGTTGGCATCGGCCACCGTGTCCTGTGACAGCAGCAGCTTGAGCGGGGCGTGGTTGCCCAGCTGATAGGCCGCGCGCAGCAACCCGGCCAGTTCGCGATGCTGCTGCGCCAGGTTGGACTGCAGGGTCGTGCGACGTCGCTCGGCCTCGGCCAGTGCCTGGTTCTGCTCGCGCAGCGCCGCCTCGGTCTGGGCCAGCACACGGCCGCTGCGGGCCACCTTCTCATCGGCCGCGCGCAGCTGCTGAGATGCCTGGCCACGCTGGCCCTCAAGCTGGCGGCGCTCCTGCGCGACGCCCTTCAGCTCGCTGCGCAGCTTCTGCAGCTTGCGCTCCGTTTCGCGCGTGTTCTGTGCACCTGACGGAAGCGGCAGCGCCAATGCCAAGGCCAGCCCCAGCAGCAGGCAGCGCCCGCCGCGGGCAGCGGCGATGTGATGTCGGCGTGAGGGGAAGGCGTTGTTGCGCAAGGGCTTTCCAGTGACTTCAGGCAGTTGCAGGGGCGATTGGGGAATGGTGACATCAACGCACGCGGCCTGCCAGCCGCACATCCACCGAGGGACCCATGAACATTCGATCCATTCCGCTGCTGTTGGGCGTGCTGCTGGCCAGCAGTCCCGCCTGGGCACAGGACAACATCAGCAAGGTCAACGGCAGCATCACCGCCGAAGCCGGGCAGCGCTACGGCAAGCTGGATACCGTCAACGGCGGCATCCGCGTCGGCGAAGGCGGCGAAACCGGCAGCATCGATACCGTCAACGGTGGGGTGAAGGTCGCCGACCGCGCCCGTACCGGCAGCATCGAAACGGTCAACGGCGGGGTGCGCCTGGGCCGTGAGGTGATCGCGCGCGGCAACGTCAGCACGGTCAATGGCAGCATCTTCAGTGATCGCGGCAGCCAGATCGAAGGCGGCGTGGAGACCGTCAACGGTGGCATCGGCCTGGTCGAGAGCCGCGTCAGCAAGGACGTGGAAACCGTCAATGGCGATATCACCGTGGGCATCGGCTCCCAGGTCGACGGCGGCGTGCGCGTGCGCAAGCCCAGCTTCAGCGTCTCGCTGACGGCCGTCCGCAAGCCGCGGGTCATCATCGGCCCGAACGCCGTGGTCAGTGGCGCCCTGCACTTCGAGCGGGACGTGGTGCTGTACGTGCACCGCACTGCGCGCATCGGCCCGGTCAGCGGCGCCGATCCCATTCCGTTCGACAGCGAAACCGCGCCGGCGGACTGAGCCCACCGATTCGGGGATACTCCCCGTTCCCGGCCGCACCACCGTGCGGCCCTCCCTTGTTTCCCAGGAACCGATGATGCCCCGCAAACTCCTCCTGTGCCTGGCCGCCGCGGCCGCGCTCAGTGCCTGCAAAGGCAATGACTCCCCGGCGCCGAGCGCCGGCACCGACAGTACCGCCCCGTCCACCGCGACCGCGGGCCATGCGTTCTCGCCGGAGATCAATGCCGCCGATTTCGCCGAGATGGTCAAGACCCTGGCCTCCGACGAGTTCGAAGGGCGAGCACCGGGCAGCAAGGGCGAAGAGCTGACGGTCAACTACATCCGCGACCAGATGCAACGCATCGGCCTGAAGCCAGGCAATGGCGACAGCTGGTTCCAGGACGTGCCGATGACCGAAACCACGGCCGATGAGTCCACCGTGCTGAAGATCAACCAGGGCGGCAAGACCACCGAGCTGAAGTTCGGCACTGACATGGTGGTCGGCACGCGTACCGGCCAGGCCGAGATCAGCATCGATGCCAGCGACCTGGTGTTCGTCGGCTACGGTGTCGATGCACCGGAACAGAAGTGGAACGACTATGCCGGCCAGGACTGGAAGGGCAAGACGGTCGTCATGTTCGTCAACGACCCGGGGTTCCACGTCGATGACGAGACCCTGTTCGACGGCAAGCGCATGACCTATTACGGCCGCTGGACCTACAAGTTCGAGGAGGCCGCACGCAAGGGCGCCGCCGCGGCCCTGATCGTGCACGACACGGCCGGCGCCTCCTACGGCTGGGATGTGGTGAAGAACTCCTGGGCCGGACCGCAGTACGACCTGCCGGCCAAGGACGATCCGGAAGCACGCATCCCGGTGCAGGGCTGGCTGAGCGCCGACGCCGCACGCTCGCTGTTCGCCGCTGCGGGCCTGGACCTTGACCAGGCCTACAAGGACGCCAGCAAGCGCGGCTTCAAGCCGGTGCCGCTGAAAGCCACCGCATCCGTCGACCTCAAGAGCCGTATCGCACAGAAGCAGTCGCGCAACGTGGTCGGCGTCCTGCCGGGCACCAAGCGTGCCGACGAGGCCGTGCTGTACATGGCCCATTGGGATCACCTGGGCAAGCACGAGGGCGAGGAAGGCGACAACATCTACAACGGTGCGATCGACAATGCGACCGGCGTGGCAGGCATCCTGGAAGTCGCCGAAGCGATGGCCCACCAGGATCCGAAGCCGGAGCGTTCGGTGGTGTTCCTTGCCGTGACCCTGGAGGAATCCGGCCTGCTCGGCTCCAAGTACTACGTTGCGCATCCGACTTTCCCGCTGGACAGGATCGCCGGCGTCATCAACATCGACGCCATGTCCGTGGCCGGCCGCGCCAAAGACGTGACGGTGACCGGCTTCGGCAGCTCCGAGCTGGAAGACATCCTCAAGCCGCTGGCGGCGGCCCAGGGACGCACCCTGCACGGCGAAAGCTCGGTACAGAGTGGCTTCTACTTCCGTTCCGACCACTTCAATTTCGCCAAGGCAGGCGTCCCGGCGCTGTACGCCGACGGCGGCGAAGATCTGCGCGAAGGTGGGGTGGAAGCCGGCCGCAAGGCAGCAGCTGACTACGGCGCCAACCGCTACCATGGCCCGAAAGATGAGTTCGATGCGGCCAGCTGGAAGCTGGACGGCACTGTCGAAGACCTGCAGCTGATGTACGGCGTCGGCAAGGAGCTTGCCGGTGGCGACCGCTGGCCGAACTGGTATGAAGGCAATCCCTTCAAAGCCGCCCGCGACACGATGATGAAGGCCAAGACCCCGGCCCGCTAACGTCGCGCCATGCTCGACTGAACGCTATCGAGGTCAGAGCGGCGCCCTACGGGGCGCCGCTTTTTTTGTGCGATCGCAGCTCGGTGGCCGCTTTCCGTGCATAAAGAAAAACCCCGCTGCGCGAGCAGCGGGGTTTTGGGTGTAAACCCTGGCGATGACCTACTCTCGCATGGCTTGAGCCACACTACCATCGGCGCGGCTGCGTTTCACTTCCGAGTTCGGGATGGGATCGGGTGGTTCCACAGCGCTAATTTCACCAGGGAGACGGTTGCAGCAGCGCCTGCGGCGCCAGCTTCGCGATCTTGCCCTTGGGCGGAAGCCACCCGGAAAATGCAGTGCCTTCATTAAAAGGAAAAACCCCGCTGCGTGAGCAGCGGGGTTTTTGGGTATAAACCCTGGCGATGACCTACTCTCGCATGGCTTGAGCCACACTACCATCGGCGCAGCTGCGTTTCACTTCCGAGTTCGGGATGGGATCGGGTGGTTCCACAGCGCTAATTTCACCAGGGAGGCTTTTGGAGAGTCGCACTCGTCCCGATGGGACAAGGCGCCAGCCTCGCATAGTTCTTGTGACGTAGCGTGCACTTGGATGCTCTTACGACGCTGTCGTAAAGCCAAGGCAACTTGAGGTTATATGGTCAAGCCGCACGGATCATTAGTATCAGTTAGCTCAATACATTGCTGTACTTACACACCTGACCTATCAACCACGTAGTCTACATGGTTCCTTCAGGGGGCTTGTGCCCCGGGAGATCTCATCTTGAGGCGCGCTTCCCGCTTAGATGCTTTCAGCGGTTATCGCTTCCGAACATAGCTACCCGGCAATGCCACTGGCGTGACAACCGGAACACCAGAGGTTCGTCCACTCCGGTCCTCTCGTACTAGGAGCAGCCCCTCTCAAATCTCCAACGCCCATGGCAGATAGGGACCGAACTGTCTCACGACGTTCTGAACCCAGCTCGCGTACCACTTTAAATGGCGAACAGCCATACCCTTGGGACCGACTACAGCCCCAGGATGTGATGAGCCGACATCGAGGTGCCAAACACCGCCGTCGATATGAACTCTTGGGCGGTATCAGCCTGTTATCCCCGGAGTACCTTTTATCCGTTGAGCGATGGCCCTTCCATACAGAACCACCGGATCACTAAGTCCTAGTTTCCTACCTGCTTGATCCGTCGATCTTGCAGTCAAGCACGCTTATGCCTTTGCACACAGTGCGCGATGTCCGACCGCGCTGAGCGTACCTTCGAGCTCCTCCGTTACTCTTTAGGAGGAGACCGCCCCAGTCAAACTACCCACCATACACGGTCCCCGACCCAGATAATGGGCCCAGGTTAGAACGTCAAGCACGACAGGGTGGTATTTCAAGGATGGCTCCACCACAGCTAGCGCCATGGTTTCATAGCCTCCCACCTATCCTACACAGACGAACTCAACGTTCAGTGTAAAGCTATAGTAAAGGTTCACGGGGTCTTTCCGTCTTGCCACGGGAACGCTGCATCTTCACAGCGATTTCAATTTCACTGAGTCTCGGGTGGAGAC